>NZ_CYUD01000002.1 GCF_001458295.1 Ruegeria denitrificans | reverse complement strand
CCATCGAACTCAACGAACAAAACCTGACCGCACTCTTCAATAACGCGTTGTGATCGGCTGCACTCTGTTAGAATAACGTAGCCGGTCCGTTATTCGGACCGGTTTTTCCCCTACGAAAGGTTCGGATGTGACCCTGTTTGTCATTGCCATCATTTTGACGGCGGCGGTGTTGCACGCGGTTTGGAATGCAATTGTCAAAACCGCAGCTGATCGGACAACCACTTTGGGTCTGGTGGCCTTGGGGCACGTTATTCCGGCAACGGTCATGATCGTGTTGCTGCCCCTGCCAAGTGCCGAAAGCTTTACATATATTCTGATCTCAACCGTGGTGCATTTCGGCTATTATTTCATGCTTGGCAAAGCCTATCAGCACGGAGATCTAAGCGTCGTATACCCGATTGCCCGCGGCATCGTCCCTGCGCTTGTATCGCTTTGGGCCATGCTGTTAGTGGGCGAGGTGCTTCCGCTGCAAGCCTGGGTTGGGATTGCACTGATTGCAGTTGGTATCCAGCTCAGCAGTTGGAAGGCATTGCGGTCGGGTGTAGGGCGTTGGGCCCTTGGATTTGCACTGGGCACGGGTTTCTGCATCTCGATATATTCGGTTGTAGACGGTATCGGCGTGCGCTTGTCCGGCAATACCCTAAGTTACTGGGCCTGGGGTGCGTTTCTGCATCTGTTTATCGCCGGTTTTGTCGGTATCCGGCGAAGGAAATCTCTGGCTGAACTTCCTGCCAAAGTGTGGGTGATCGGTATTCTGGGCGGGCTTGTTTCGATGACAGCGTATGGTCTGGTGCTCTATGCTAAGAACTTCGCACCGCTGGGCGCGGTATCAGCCCTGCGGGAAACCTCGGTCATTTTCGCCGCACTCATCGGGTTTGTTTTCCTGAAGGAGGGCAACTGGATGCGGCGGCTTGGTGCTGCGGTTCTTATGGCCTTTGGTGTCGCGCTGATCGGTCTTGCCGTCTGATACGCAACCTTGCTGATGGTGCCTATGATCTCTCATAGTGATCAGAGATAAGGGAGACGTTTTCGTGACCAAAGAGATTGTTCTGATCCACGGGGCCTTTGCCGGGCCGTGGTGCATGGAGGATTACGCAGAGTTGTTCCGCGCTAAGGGCTGGACGGTTCACACCCCCGCGCTGCGCTATCACGGTGGGGACCCCAAGGTCGAACCCGATCCGCGCCTGACGGACACCAGCGTGATGGACTATGTCAACGATATCGCAGACTTCGTGCAGGGGTTGGACAGTAAGCCGGTTCTGCTGGGGCACGCCATCGCCGGCGTGGTGGCGCAGCAGGTGGCCTCACGCGGGTTGGCCAGCGCCATCGTCCTGATCAACCCGAACGCACCGTGGGGCACCTTGCCTGAAACCGACGATGAACGCGCCATCCCCCGTGCGTTGATGGAGGGCGGGGCGTTCTGGAAACAGCCCATGCGGGTCGAGTTCGACCTGATGGCCCCCTTCGCGCTGAACAAAATGCCCGAGGCGCAGCAGCACGCAGTGTTCGACCGTTTGGGCGCTGAAAGCGGGCGGGTGATGTTTGAGATGTTTTTCTGGATGTTCGACGATCACCACGCGATGAAGGTTGATATCGACAAGGTCGACTGCCCGGTGCTGGTCGTCTCAGGCACCGAGGATCGAGCCGTGAACCCCAACACATGCCGCGCCTTGGCCAAGCTGTACGGAGACCGCGCCACCTTTTTGCCCGTCGAGAACCACGCGCATTTCCTGTTTATGGAGCCCGGCTGGGAACGGCCCGCCGCGCAGATCGCGGACTGGCTGGACGGGAAGGTGGGCTAGCGCGCCCAACTTATGGGTTCAGTTATTGGTCGAGAACGTACTCTGCGGTTTCCATTTCAGGGTACCATCGCTTTCGCGGTGACAGCGCAGCAGGCGCTCCTGAATCGTGCTGACCGTCTGAGTGACCGTGTTGTCGCCGACCAGCAGAACAAAAGCGTCCTGCGAATAGGCCATGCCGTTATAATAACAGAACCGCGTCTCGGCCCCGTCCGGAATGGGGGATGCTGTGCTCAAGGTCTGCTGCGCACTCGCTTGGCTGGCCAGCAGCGCAAAGGCCAGCCCAAGGGTTAGTGTTTTCATGTCGTCCTCCCGTTCGAAAATCTGTTCGTCAAATTGGGTCTTGGACGCTCGGAACCTCAAATGTCGTTCTTGAATGACGGTTTGAGAGTAAGTGTGAACGAGATCAACGGGTTAGGCAAGGGGTGTGTTTGTGGGACGCTTGTGGGGAGATCCTGCACCATCCACCCAATGCATTGTGCAAGGCATCACGCACACGCCCAACCCGCCCCTTTGGGCGGGCGGGTTCTGCGCCAGCCTACGGTCTGGACATGATGTTTGGTCGATTTCGTTTATGAGAAATACACCTAAATTTTTTCAAACATTTCAAATGATGAATGCAAATAGCATTCTTCGTTTGCTATTTCTGTAGTTTTTGGGATCTTTGTTTAACGATTTTAAAGTCGCGAAATGACGCTCTAGCGGTGCTTATTTCAACGCCATCATAGCCATTCAGTGCTTTTTGGAATTGAGAGGCAGTTAAATGCGATCTCGCACCGATGATAATTTCTCTAAGCCTTAGCCCATCGTTAAATGACTCGAAGAACAAATTTGCTCCTCGAGCCTTCAATTTCTTCTGATGGCACGTCAACTCGACGTAGCCTCTCCACTCATTTTCATATTGCCAATGTTTGCTTTTTGTCTTTTGAGAAAAATCCAGCAAAGTTTTCAGCTCGGCATCGTTTTCAAGAGCCCGCCGGTCGAAATTGACAAAACTATCGACATAATCAATTGGAACAACACCGCCCAAAACATCAAATCCGAAGCAAACACCTAAGTGATTGCTAGCGTAATGACCCCACATCGTTGGGTGATTCCACTCACTGCTAAGTGAGATAAAACCATGGCCCTGCGAAAACTGATCGATGGTATCACGCCATGCTTTTCGTATGTCTCGATTGTTACCGAAATCAAACGGCGTCATCTCGAATATATCATTCACTTCGTTGGGGAATGATAACTTCAATTGACGCCTTGCAACGATTTCTAGAGCAAAGTTTGGTCCCGTGTAATAGTAGAGACGTTTTGTTTCATTCAAACATCCAACTCCTCCACAAACCGCGCGTTCTCTTGAATGTATTGAAACCGCAGTTCGGACTTATTGTTCATTAGGTGCATGATCTTCAACGTGGTCAATCCTGACCTCACCTATTCAATTTATTAATTCTATACAATGCGTTATGCAGCGACGTAAACGCCTCACTGGGCTCAGCAGGAGAGGCGTTGAACAGGATGGCGACGGTCTCTCCGTCCGAAAACTGGAAGACAGCTGTAAACAAGCCCCGGACGCCGCCCCAGTGGGTCAGGTGCTGGCCGTTTTCTTCCGGCCACACATGCCAGCCCGACGCGTAGAAATCACTTTTGTCGTCCTCTAGGGCCGTCGTCTCGAAAACAGGTTGCGGGGTCGAGGCGAAAGTCCAGATTGCCTCGGCTGTGCCAATTGCCCCTCCGGCGATGCCGAGCCCCAAAATCCAGTTCTGAACCTCGTCAGAAAGCAGAACGCGGGTCCAGCCGTCGCTGCCGTATAACCAATTCGCCCCGGCAGGCCCCTCGAGATAAACGTCGGCGACCTGTTGCAGGCCGTCTTCGATGTCCGATCCAAGGGCACTGGTCAGCAGGTCGGTCAGAAGACAGAAGCCGACATTCGAGTACGCGGTCCTGGTGCCCGGCGCGTGATCCAACGGCATGGTTTGCCAAACGGTTTGGGCCACTTCGGCGCAGCTGGCCGACCAATCCAGGCCAAGCCGTTCGGGCGCAAAGATCGGATCGAAAGTGATATCTTTGTCGAACCCGCCGGTATGCGCCAAAAGCTGCCGCGCCGTTATCTGTGCAGCTTGCGGATCATGGGGTGGGGGCAACTCGGCAAGTTCGGCTATTAGCCGGTTCAGATCGATCTGGCCGCGTTTCTCGGCCTCGATCAAAGCTCGGGCAGCAATGGGTTTGGTGAGAGAGGCCAGGCGAAACGGCTGGTCCGGCGTCATGGGCGTGTTCAGTATCGGGTCAGACACGCCGAAAGGTACAATCTTGGGATCTGCACCCAAAGGGCCATAAGCCAGAACGGCCCCGGGAATATTATGACTCTGCAGAAAAGATTCGACGATGTCTTCGACAGTGGCTGGTTCACGGCTGCGTTCCACGAACATCACAATCACACCCGCAAGAACAAGAATACCTGCTGACCAGCGAAGCCTTGCCTTACGTGATCGGAACATTTGACCTCTGCGCTGATTGAAGAACTACAATATCGCTGTCTCGATGAACTTTTTGCGTTCAGCCGTCTTAAACGTCCAGTTCTTCAACAAAACGCGCGTTCTCTTGAATGTACTGGAAGCGCAGTTCGGGTTTTTTACCCATCAGGCGCTCGACCAGATCGCCTGTCTCGCCGGGTTCGTCCTCATCAATGGTGACGCGGATCAGTTTGCGGGACGCAGGGTCCATCGTGGTCTCTTTCAAGTCCTTGGCGTCCATCTCGCCCAGACCCTTGAAGCGCGAGACGTCGATTTTGCCCTTGCCGCCCAGACCTTTCTCTAGCCACTTGTCGCGTTCGGCTTCGTCCAGGCAATAGACGCGTTTGGCACCTTGGGTCAGTCGGTAGAGCGGCGGGCAGGCCAGGTACAGGTGGCCCGCGTCGATCATCGGGCGCATCTGGGTGAAGAAGAACGTCATCAGCAGCGCGGCGATATGCGCCCCGTCCACATCCGCGTCGGTCATGATGATGATCTTGTCGTAACGCAGGTCGTCAACGTTGAATTTGGTGCCTAGGCCCACACCCAATGCCTGTGTCAGGTCGTTGATCTCGGCATTGGTGCCCAGCTTGGAACTGGCCGCGCCCAGCACGTTTAGGATCTTGCCGCGCAGGGGCAGCAGGGCCTGTGTTTTGCGGTTGCGGCCCATCTTGGCGGAGCCACCGGCCGAGTCACCCTCGACGATGAATAATTCCGTGCCGTCGCGTGTTGAACTAGAGCAGTCCACCAGCTTGCCGGGAAGACGAAGTTTCTTAGTGGCGGACTTGCGTTGTGTTTCCTTCTCGGCCCGTCGGCGCAGGCGTTCCTCAGACCGCAGGATGAGGAAGTCCAGAATGGCGCCGGCGGATTTCGTGTCCGCGGCCAGCCAGTTGTCAAAATGGTCGCGGACCGAATTTTCGACCAGTCGCTGCGCCTCGACCGTGGCCAGACGGTCTTTGGTCTGACCGACGAATTCGGGTTCGCTGATGAAACACGATACTAGGGCGCAGCCACCGGTGATCAGGTCGTCACGAGTGATCTGCGCAGCCTTTTTGTTGTTGATCAACTCTCCATAAGCTTTGATTCCTTTCAGAACCGCAGCCCAGAATCCCGCCACATGGGTGCCACCTTCAGGCGTGGGGACGGTGTTACAATAGGACTGGATGAACCCGTCGCGCGACGGCGTCCAGTTGATGGCCCATTCGACCTTGCCGGGGGTGCCGAACTTCTCGTTAAAATCCACGGTTCCGGCAAATGGCTGCTCGGCATAGGTGGACGAGCCGTTCATCGTTTCCTTCAGGTAATCGGACAGGCCACCGGGGAAGTGGAAAGTCGCCTCGGTCGGGGTTTCCCCGTCGTCGATGGCGGATTTCCAACGGATTTCAACGCCCGAGAACAGGTAGGCCTTCGAACGGATGGATTTGAACAGTCGTGCCGGTTTGAATTTGTGATGGCCGAAGATCTCGACATCGGCGTGGAAAGTCACTGTGGTGCCGCGCCGGTTGGGGGCTGCGCCGACCTTTTCCACCGGGCCCAACGGGATACCGCGCGAGAAACGCTGTTCAAACAGCGTCTTGTCCCTCGCCACTTGCACGACCATCGAATCCGACAGCGCATTGACTACCGACGCCCCCACACCGTGCAGACCGCCCGAGGTCTGGTACGCCTTACCCGAAAATTTACCGCCCGCGTGCAGGGTGCAAAGGATCACCTCCAACGCCGATTTGTCGGGGAATTTGGGGTGCGGGTCGATCGGAATACCGCGCCCATTGTCGCGCACGGTCAGGGCGTAGTCTGCGTGCAATTCGACCTCGATCCGGTTGGCATGACCTGCCACTGCCTCGTCCATCGAGTTGTCGAGGATTTCGGCCACCATATGGTGCAGTGCACGCTCATCAGTGCCTCCGATATACATACCGGGGCGTTTTCGGACCGGTTCCAGACCTTCCAGGACCTCAATCGAAGAGGCGTCGTAGGTGGTGGTCGCACTGGGCGTCAACAGATCGTCGGGCATCGGGGCTGCTCTTGTTTTTGGGTTAGGCCCATTATGGCAGGTGATGTGGTCGGGGGGAAGAGGGGCGCGAGGTGTTGTGGATGTTTGGTTGCAATCTTGGTGGGTGACCCCCATGCACGAAGCCGAAGTTATTCCGGTTTTTCTGCCGTCAAGCGTACCCCGCCGATCCGCCTTTGCTTCACGTCGCTGACAAATTGCGCGTACATTTTTAGGAACGTATCGCCCTTGGATGGATTGCCGGCGCGCTCGGCCTCGGCATCCAGTGTTTGATACATGCTGAGCCGACGCGCCAGAATTTCACCCCAGGAGGCCGTTACATCGCCCGCCGAGACAACCATAAACCCCGCTTTTTCCAGCTGGGTTTCGTATTCGGGGATGCTCAGCAGGGACTGGCAGGCAAAACGTTGGTGGTACAGCTCCATCTCATCGGCGGGCAGGGGCGTGTGCATTACCCAGTCCGTAAAAGCAAATCGGCTGCCGGGGCGTAGAACGCGGAACACTTCGGATAGGGCTTTGATCTTGTCGGGGATATGCAGAAAAGATTCCTGACTGACGGCGGCATCGAATTGCGCACTGTCAAACGGCATGTCCATCGCGCTGCCCAGAATCGGGTGAACCTGATCCTGCAGTCCGACAAGGGCGTTCAGTTCCTTAGCGCCGTCAACGCGGTTGGGGCTGATATCAAGGCCGGTGACGTCAACGTCGCGTTCTGTGGCGTACCACCGCGCTGGCCCGCAAAGCCCGGCACACACATCCAGAACACGGTCGCCGGATTTCATCCGGGCCTTGTCCGCCAGCCGGGCGTTGGCATTCAAACCGTCATAGTGATCCTGATCATAGGGGTAGAGCTCTTGCGGAGTTACATCCTTCAGCGATCCGCGTATGCCTGTCAGCTTTGTTAGTATATGCGGCGCGGAAATTGGGTGGTTGGCATAGAACTCGGTAACAGTTTTCTCCGCCATTTCCATAAGAAGCTCCTTTACTTGCGCTGTGACAACTTAGCCTGACATGGTGGGGTGATCCAGTTTCGTATCAAAAAGACACAAAGGCGAAATTGGTTATGTGACGACACGATAGGACAAAAGGACAAGGACCCTATGAGCTGGATTAAGACTGTTCCCTTTGACGAAGCGACGGGCAAGCTGAGGAAACTGTACGAGCGTGTCACCGGGCCGGATAACAACGTGGACAACATCATGATGGCGCATTCTTTGCGACCCCATTCGATGGAAGGCCATATGGCACTTTACAAGAACGTCCTGCATCACTCGGCCAATAAAGTCCCGAAATGGTTTCTTGAGGTGCTGGGGGTTTGGGTTAGTTCCCTGAACCAATGCAGCTATTGTGTCGAGCATCACTTTAGCGGGTTGCAACGGTTGCTGGGGGACACAGATCGGGGCGATGCCATCCGCGCCGCGATTGAGGCCAGCACACCGAAAGCCGCACCGCTGGACAACGCCCAGATCGCTGCCATGTGTTATGCGCGCAAGCTGACCGAAGCGCCTGCGGAAATGGTTCAGGCTGATGTTCGCGCCCTGCAGGATGCCGGGTGGGACGATGGCGAGATTCTCGAGATCAATCAGGTCTGCGCATATTTCTCATATGCGAATAGAACGGTTCTTGGACTTGGATGCTCGACCACAGGCGATGTTCTGGGCCTGTCGCCCAACAACTCGGATAACCCGGCGGATTGGGGACATAGCTAGATATCTGCCGAAGCGTGTTGAACATCGTTAGTGGTAAATTTCCTACGGTGCGGGTCAAAAACTTGACCCGTATCAAAGCGAAAATCCGCGCCTTTTGCTAGACGTATCCGCAGATAGTGAAAAAGGAAAAATTGAATGGAAGCTGCGGCACAAATTGAACAAAATCAACGTTCTGTTAAAATTGTCCCAACACCCAATTCTGAGCCATCGCAACCCAGCCCCGAGCGTATCCGGCAAGCCTTCGAAAGCGGCAAATACCCCTATGACCGCAAGATGGCGCGCGGCAAGTACGAAGCGCAGAAAGCGCGGTTGCAGGCCGAATTGCTTAAAGTGCAGCTTTGGGCACAAGAGACAGGGCAGCGTTTTGTTCTGCTGTTCGAAGGGCGCGATGCGGCGGGTAAGGGCGGTACGATCAAGCGGTTCATGGAACATCTGAACCCCCGGCAAGCCCGCGTTGTCGCCTTGAACAAGCCGACCTGGGAAGAGAAGGGTCAGTGGTATTATCAGCGCTACATTCAAGAGTTGCCGACAGTTGGTGAAATGGTGTTCTACGACCGCTCTTGGTACAACCGTGCGGGCGTTGAGCGGGTTATGGGGTTTTGTTCGCCCAACGAGTATCTGGAATTCATGCGGCAGACGCCCGAGTTGGAACGGATGTTGGTGCGCTCAGGCATTCAGATGTACAAGTATTGGTTCTCGGTCACGCAGCCGGAACAGCAGCGCCGTTTCAAAAGCCGGGAAACCGACCCGCTGAAACAGTGGAAGCTGTCGCCCATCGACAAGGCGAGCCTCGACAAGTGGGACGATTACACTGAGGCCAAAGAGGCGATGTTCTTCTATACCGACACCGCAGACGCGCCTTGGACCATCGTTAAGTCGAACGACAAGAAACGTGCGCGTCTGAACTGTATGCGCCACTTTCTGTCGACGCTGGAATACCCGGACAAGGATCACGATATCGTAGGCCAGCCTGATCCTTTGATCGTTGGGCAGGCGCATCACGTTATTCATCAGTCGGAACATATTCTGGGTAATTCCCTGCATCCTGACGCACGATGAACCAAGCGGCGAGTTGCCGGCGTCATTAGTCTCACCTTGAAATTTCAATGATCCCCTCTTGTACCGGCCTCTGGGCGGGCATAAGGCTGATGAAATGAACAAGGTAATGACATATCGCGCCCACTTCCGGGCTATTGCAGTGCTAGGCCTGCCGCTGGTTGGCGGCCATCTGGCGCAGTTTGCCATTGGTTTGACCGACACGATCATGCTCGGCTGGTATGGGATCGAGGCGTTGGCCGCCGTGACGCTGGCCAGCAGCTTTTATTTCGTGCTGTTCCTGTTTGGCGGCGGTTTTGGTCTGGCGGTGATGCCCATGGTGGCGACTGCGGCCGCCGAAGAGGATGAGACCAGCATTCGCCGCTCGACCCGTATGGGGGTGTGGCTGTCCTTGCTGTATGCGGTGCTTGTCATGCCTTTGCTGTGGTGGTCCCACCCGATTTTGATTGCCGCAGGGCAAGATCCGCAAGTGGCTGAAACCGCATCGCAATATTTGCGCGTCGCGGGATGGGGTCTGTTCCCGGCGTTGGTGGTCATGGTGCTGAAATCCTATCTGGCGGCGTTGGAGCGGACACAGATCGTATTGTGGATCACCGTGACGGCTGCGGTCGTCAACGCGCTGACCAACTATGCGCTGATCTTCGGCAATTGGGGCGCACCCGAACTGGGTGTGATGGGGGCGGCGATTGCCTCGGTCGTGACGCAGATGGTGTCATTGATCGCGGTCGTGATCTACGCCGTGCGCGTATTGCCCGAACACAACCTGTTCCAACGGTTCTGGCGCCCGGATTGGGAGATGCTGTACAGCGTGCTGCGTCTAGGCATTCCCATAGGGTTTACATTGCTTGCCGAAGTATCGCTGTTCGCCATGTCCGCCTTCATGATGGGGTGGATCGGGCCGGTGCCGCTGGCGGCGCATGGGATTGCGCTGAACCTCGCCTCGGCCACGTTCATGGTGCATCTGGGGCTGTCCAACGCGGCCACGATCCGGGCCGGTAACGCGCTGGGGCGCAAAGATCGCCCGCATCTGGAAAAAGGCGCGAGGGCGGTGACCGTGATGTCTCTGCTGGTATCTGTTCTGACGATTATCTTGTTCGTGACCTGCGCCGAGCCACTGATTTCCATATTCGTGGAACCCGCCGATCCGCAGCGTCCTCAGATACTGGCCATCGGAACCGGCCTGCTGGCAATGGCCGCTCTGTTCCAGTTGGTCGACGGGGCGCAGGTGATTGCCCTGGGCCTGTTGCGCGGATTGCAGGATGCCAAGGTCCCAATGGTAATGGCCGGGCTCAGCTATTGGGTGGTTGGGATTCCGGCGTCGTACTACTTTGGCTTTATACAGGGGATGGAGGGTATCGGCATCTGGCTGGGCCTTGTGCTGGGGCTCGCCTGTGCGGCTGTCCTGCTGATGGCGCGATTCTGGACGCGTTCAGTCCAAACCGTTGGGGTGCCTGCAGAATAACCGCAATTAGCCATTACTTAGACGATCCGCTTTTTTGCGCACCAGTACAGTGCGCAGATCATGCATCGCCAGCAGCAACCGGTCGGTGACATCCTCAAGCTGTTCATCCGTCGCCTTGGACTGCGCCCATTGCGTGGTCAGGTTCAGGTGGTCGACCGCGCGATGAATATCGTCGATATCCCGTTGCGCCAACAGCGCTTTGCGCGCGTCCATCCAACGCGCGATTTCCGCCTGATCTTCAGTAGTTAGCGTGCGCTGACCCTGTGGCTTCACCTCGCCATTGCGGATGTTGATGACCGCGATCTGATCCATCTCGATCCGCCGTTGGCGGTTTTCGGTGTCGATCCGAAAAACCGTCGCGCCATTCTCACGGACACGAAAGTAATATTCGGGCAGTTCTGCGGTCATCAGGGCCTCCGGATCAGGTCAGGGACGCGCAAAAGCGCTGGATGCGGGTGCAGGCTTCGGTCAGAGCCTCGTCCGAGGTCGCGTAGCTGACACGGAAATTCGGCGACAGGCCAAAGGCCGCGCCGAACACAACGGCCACGTCGGCCTCTTCCAGCAGGGCGGTGGCGAAAACCTCATCCGAGTCGATCTTGGTACCCGCCGAAGTGGTCTTGCCGATCAGGCCCGCAATGGACGGATAGACATAGAACGCGCCTTCGGGCGTGGGGCAGGTGATGCCGTCGATCTGGTTCAGCATGTCGACCACCAGATTGCGGCGACGTTTGAACGTCTCGTTGTTGGGGGCCAGAAATGCCTGCGTTCCATTCAGCGCCTCGACCGCCGCCCATTGGCTGACCGAGCAGGGGTTCGAGGTCGATTGCGATTGTATCTTGCGCATCGCGGCGATGATCTCGACCGGCCCTGCCGCATAGCCAATCCGCCATCCGGTCATGGCATAGGCTTTGGATACGCCGTTGCACGTGAGCGTGCGGTCATACAGCCTCGGTTCGACCTCGGCCGGGGTGCAGAATTCGAACCCGTCGTAGGCCAGATGTTCGTACATGTCGTCGGACATGATCCAGACGTGCGGGTGGCGCATCAGCACATCGGTCAACGCCTTCAGTTCCGCACGGCTGTATCCTGCACCGGTTGGGTTCGAGGGTGAGTTGAAGATGAACCACTTGGTCTTTGGCGTGATCGCTGCCTCAAGCTGTTCGGCGGTCAGTTTGAAGTTGTTCTCCAACGTCGTCTCGACAACAACTGGTGTCCCACCGGCCAGCAGAACCATATCCGGGTAACTGACCCAGTAGGGAGCGGGGATGACCACCTCATCCCCGTCATTCATTGTTGCCATAAGCGCGTTATACAGCGTCTGCTTGCCTCCGGTCCCGACCGAGATCTGCGCGGGCGTGTAATCCAGCCCGTGATCGCGCTTCATCTTGGCGCAGGCGGCCTGTTTCAGCTCTGGAATGCCATCGGGCGCGGTGTATTTGGTCTTGCCGGCGGCGATGGCCGCGACGGCCGCGTCCTTGATGTTTTGCGGCGTGTCAAAATCGGGTTCACCCGCACTCAGGCCGATCACGTCCCGTCCGGCGGCTTTCAGGTCGGCCGCTTTGGCCGTCATCGCGATGGTTGGTGATGGTTTTACGCGTGACAGTGTCGCAGACAGGAAACTCATTGGGGCCTCGGTTTGTATGTTCAACCTGTCTGTCATAGGGTGCGCCCGAATGACGATCAAGCCGTATGAAAAATAGAATTGGAGACCCCGATGGACGACGAAAAAGACTGGTACAGCCCAGAGGCAGCGACATTCGGGGATCGGCTGGCGGGCGCGCGCGAAGCAGCGGGTATGACCCAGACTCAGCTGGCGCGGCGGCTGGGTGTCAAAAAGGCGACTATTGCGGCGTGGGAAAATGATCTCTCTGAACCGCGCGCCAACCGTTTGTCGATGATGGCGGGAATGATCAACGTTTCGATCATGTGGTTGCTGACCGGCGAGGGCGAAGGTATGGACGCACCCGTCGAAGACGGCGAAGCCAATATCGAGCTGGCGGATGCGGTGGCCGAGCTGCGCGCGATCCGGGGCGAGATGCGCGCCAGTGCTGAACGGGCCGCGCGGCTTGAGAAAAAACTGCGTTTGATGTCGGAGCAGGGCACGTGACCGAAACACGGGACGTCAGGATCAAGCGCATGCAGATGCGGTCGATGCGTCGCGGGATCAAAGAGATGGATTTGATCCTGTCGACCTATGCTGAACGCAATCTGGAAGCGATGGATACAACTAGTCTGGATCAGTTCGACGCGTTGCTGCACGAAAACGATCAGGACCTGTATCAATGGGTAGCGGGGCAGGTTCAACCGCCCGAGGGTTTCGCAAGTCTGATTGCTGATATCGCACAGACCTTTCAAAAATAAAGAAAATCCGGCTTAACCGATTCTTGGGATTTTCGATTCATTCTGCCTGAAACAGCGCGACTGAATCGGAGGATCGGATGAGTATGGAAATGCAGGTCTCCGCGCCGGAAACCAAGGGTTTCATGACCAGTTATCTTGAGGCGCTCGCCTTGGTCGAGCGGCTGCACCGGCTGTTGCTGGACGTCATCAAGGATGAGTTCGAGCGGGTGGGGGTGCTTGAGATCAACGCCGTTCAGGCCCTGTTGCTGTTCAATATCGGCGATCATGAAGTGACGGCGGGCGAGTTGAAAAGCCGTGGTTATTATCAGGGCAGCAATGTCAGCTACAACCTCAAGAAGCTGGTTGAAATGGGCTATATGCACCACCAGCGGTGTGAGATCGACAGGCGTTCGGTCCGGGTTCGGCTGACGCCGCGCGGCCGCGAGATTCGGGATATCGTGTCCGAGCTGTTCTCGCGCCATGCCGAAGGGCTGCAAACCCGAGGCGTGCTTGGGCTTGAGGGGATTGACGACATCACAACCTCTCTGCGCCGGGTTGAGCGGTACTGGACGGACCAGATCCGGTATATCTACTGATCAGGGGAGGACGAACGGGCCAGCGTCTGACAAGATCAGCCCTTCCAACTCTCGTATCAGCTTTCGGGTCATGGCGTCCTCGTAAGCGTCAAACCCCAGGGCGACCTCGACAAAGGCGTCTGGCCCCAGAATGACCCAGGCATTGTAATAAGCAGATAGCTCTCCAACCTGCACATAGCGTTTATCGCCATGGCTGGGATCATCCGCGCCGATAACAAGCCCATTGATGGTGATAGCTGTAGGTAGCAGCGCGGTCTTAGCCTCGCGCGGGTGGGTGCCGAGATTGTGTTTGCCATCTCCGGAAAGGTCGAGTGTACGTTTCCAACACTCTGTATGATCAGACAGCAGGTCGGCCCCGAATAGCATCGCTGAGCCAACAGCCGTGCCTCGCGGGGCTGCACTGCGTTTGGTTCTGTTCAACAGAGCGGCGATTTTTCTAAGATCGCTGACTGATCGTATGGCGGTCCAATCCAGCAACAGGCGTTGATGGCCGGGCTCGCTCCACTCGAAGATAGCCAGGCGCATTGGCGCCGAAGTGTCCGAAAGGATTATCTGCACCACTTCGGGTCGTTGCAACGCCGCAGCCAACCCGTCCAGTTGCAACCGGTACTCGCGGCTGTCTACGGACCCGGAAACATCCAGTCCCAGCGCCAAAGCCTGCCGACACTCTGCCGCGGCCGAACCGGAAGCCAAGGTGAGGATAATCGACAGAAGCCTTATCATTTGATGGACGGGTCCTGCAGAGAGCCGATTTGCAGCCCTGTAAGTTCGCGTTCTAACTTTCGTCGCATGGCGCGTTCGAAATCCTCGAACCCCTGCGCGACTTCTAGAAAAGCGCCGGGCCCGTGCAGAACGTTGTTTTCGAAATAGGGAATCAGAAGCAGCTCACCCTCGAAATCGGCGGCATTGATGACCAGGCCATTGACCACAATTCCCTCGAACGGAAAGTGGCGATAAGCGGATGCAGGCTGAAAACCGTCGTTATTTGCACCATCCCCGGACAGGTCGATGATCTGAAACAGACAAGGTGGTGCTCGCTGCATCAGGGTCGCGCCAAAAGCCAAAGCTTGCCCCATTGCCGTAGCCGAATTTTCGTCAGATCGAACCGATTGCTGAACGATCTCTGCCGCCGTTAGCAAATCAGCATGCGTGTTGATCATGGTCCAGTCCAGGATCATGCGCTGGGTTGAACGGCTGCCCCACTCGTACACAGCCAATGCCACCGGCATGGGAGAGGAAAAGAATGCTTTGGTCACCTCGGGTGCGATCAGGGCGGCCGCCAGGCCCTGCCGCTGCAGGGCATCCTCATTTGCATCCACCGAGCTTGATATATCCATAGCCAACGCTAGGGCCAGACGACAAGTTTCGGCCCGAAGCGGACTGGCCAGTCCGGCCAGTCCCAGTGCTGTCAGCCAGCGGATCACCAGTGCCCGGTGCTTTCCATGCTGGCCCAAGGCTCGACGGGTTCCAGCGCGTTGCCGTTTTGTAGCAGCTCGACCGAGATATTGTCGGGCGAGCGCACAAACGCCATCCGACCATCGCGGGGCGGGCGGTTGATCACCACACCATTGTCCTGCAAGTGGTGGCAGACCTCATAAATATTGTCGACGCCATAGGCCAAATGCCCGAAATGCCGACTGTCGCTAGGAAGCGCGTCGTCTCCATCCCAATTGTGGGTCAATTCGATCGGACGATCCTCTTGCCCCGGAGGTGCCATAAAGATCAGTGAAAACCGCCCAGAGTCACTGTCGTAGCGGCGGGTTTCCTTCAGGCCCAGCAACTCAAAAAAAGCCATCGACTTCTCCAGATCCTTCACGCGGATCATGGTGTGAAGATATGTCAGCCCCATTGTGGCTTCCTTTCTGTTCAGGTGATGGGCTGCAGCTTAGCGCGCCGAAATAGCGTGTCGAGGGGCAGGGCGGACACAATTTTAAAATTGAGCCGTTGGGTGCACATGTCGCGGTTCCGGTCAGGGAATTGCCGATATATAGTGGTGGGCGACTCATTGCTGGAAAGGAACTTTCATGCCGCTGTCCTCTGACCAACTGGCCGAGATCGAAGCGCAACGGGCGCAATCGCATCCAACACGCCGCGTTGTGGCCGCGGGTATGGAAGATCACCTCTATACCGCCCATCAGGTGCTGGACCACGGCTTTGTACGCGTGATCGACTATATGGGTGACGACGCGGCGATCTGTCAGGCGGCGCGGGTGTCATACGGCAAGGGCACCAAATCGGTTCAGAATGACGAAGGCCTGATCCGATATCTGATGCGCCATTGGCATTCGACCCCGTTCGAGATGTGTGAAATCAAACTGCACGTCAAACTGCCTGTCTTTGTTGCCCGGCAGTGGATTCGTCACCGGACGGCGAACGTGAACGAGTATTCCGCGCGCTATTCGATTCTGGATCGTGAGTTTTATATCCCCGCGCCCGATCACGTGGCAGCGCAGTCCGAGGTGAACAATCAGGGACGGGGCGACGCCCTGCAAGGGGAAGAAGCGGCCCGCGTTCTGGAAATGCTCAAAGCCGACAGCGCGCGGTGCTATGACAACTATGAGGCGATGATCAGCCAAGATGGTCAGCAGGGTCTGGCGCGCGAACTGGCGCGGATGAACCTGCCCGCGAATATCTATACGCAGTGGTATTGGAAGGTGGACCTGCACAACCTGTTCCACTTCTTGCGCTTGCGCGCGGATCCACATGCGCAGTACGAGATCCGGGTCTATGCGGATACCATGTGCAAGATCGTCGCTGACTGGGTGCCCTTCGCCTACAAAGCATTCGAGGATTACCGGCTTGGTGCGGTGAACCTTTCGGCTCAGATGGTCGACAGCCTGCGTCGGATGCTGGCAGGTGAAACTGTCACGCAGGAAAACTCGGGCATGACTGCACGGGAATGGCGCGAGTTCGAAGCGGTCATTCGCAAAAGCTGATCTCGCGAATTGCACAGTATTGTGATGGAAAAAAAACTAAAGCTCTCGCGCCTAAGTTGACCCGGCGCGAGGGTAAGGTTTCTAACCTTTGAGTATTGGTCAACGGCCGGAAATTGGCCGTTGGCCTGTTTTGATCACCCGCAGCATGCGGGACTGTTTTACAGTGGCTTTAAATCAGATGCCATTTGTCGGCCGTCGCGTCCGTCTTCCAACTCATACGAGACTTTCTGATTGTCAGCGAGCCCGGTCAGACCGGACCGTTCAACGGCCGAGATATGAACAAATACGTCCTTGCCGCCCTCATCAGGGGCAATAAACCCGTAGCCTTTCGTGGTATTAAACCATTTCACGGTGCCAGTTGGCATTTCCCGTGTCTCCTTCTACTTACGCGTTGTCCCACATAATTGGTGGGGGCAGTGATTGACGTCGCCGCAATTGATCACCGTATCGCCTTAACGATACAGCGCTAATTGCGAGTTTCGTCTTTTTCAACATTGCACGGTGAAGTAAAAAATCAAGAATTTCTGAAACGAGCAGGCAAATTTGCTGAAAATTGAACCAGATACAGGAGACACCTCAAATGCGTCTATATGGCTTGAAAAATTGTGATACGTGCCGCAAGGCATTGAAATCATTGTTAGATGTTGAGTTTGTCGACGTTCGGGCTGATGGTGTGCCCCAAGTTGTGCTGACGCAGGCGCTGGAGCGTTTCGGCGAGGCTTTGCTCAATACTCGTTCGACAACCTGGCGTGGAATGGACGATGCGCAACGCGCGCGACCTCCGCTGGAACTGCTGACAGATCACCCGACTCTGATGAAGCGACCCCTGATCGAGCAAGACGGGACCCTGTATCTGGGCTGGACCGCGGAAACGAAGGCAGGGCTTGGCGTTGCGTGACCGGATGCCTATCTGAAATGACGCAAGTTAGAGGGTTTTGAATGCGCAACGCAGCTATGATTTTGGGCGTCATCGCCGGTATGATCGGGATGATCGTGGGCTTTTTCGGCTATGGCTATGTCGAGCTGATCGACCGGTTTGGTGAGATCGACGGACTGGCCGAGCAAGTGGAAAACGCGCAACTCATACAGTTCGCATCGATTATCGCACCGCTGTTGGCCATTGCAGGTGGTGCAATGGCCCATGCACGGGCCCTAGTCGGAGGGGTGTTGTTGCTGATTTCAGCGGCCGGGATGTATTACGCCTTTGGCTTTAACGTATTCACCATGTTCCCGGTGGCGTTTGCGGCCGTGGCGGGCCTCCTTGGGCTGGCCGCGGGTAAACCAGACGAGCCCAAGGCGCATTTCTAGATCACTTAATGCGCAGGATGCGATCAACGGATAGCGGACCTGCGCCGTTGATCACGATGACCAGCAACAGGAAAGTCCACAGGGTCCGTTGATCAAGAATGTTCGGAGCGGCGGTAAACCAGTTGCCCAATGCTGCGCCGTGACCAGAGACATCCACGATGGTCTGCACCCAGATAAAACCGATCATCCCAATGGCCGCAAAGCGCGACAGCAGGCCGATCAGGATCAGAGCGGGCAGCAGGAATTCGGCCCAGGTACCGGCTACAGCGATGGCCCAGTGGAAAATGCCCAATTGCGAGCTGTCATAGCTGACGGCTTCCATGGCTTTGGGGAAGATTTGAACATAGGCGCCGTCGGACGGAGAGAGGAACCCGAAAAACCCGCTGCCCAGTTTGGTTTTGGCGGAATTCCAGTAGTACACCAGCAATGTTGCCGCAAAGACCAGCCGAGCCAGGGTTGGTGTCAACCAGCCAGAGGTCATCTCCAACCGTCCCAGGGTGTTGTTGTGCAATGAGATCAGGGCAGTCATGTTGCCAGCCTTTCGATAGTCACAGAGGTTATTGCGCCGCCCTGTAAAAGCAGCGCCAGAGTGGCCCCAAGGTCAAATTCGGGGAATTGTGCTGCCGTTTCTTCAAACGCGTCGCCTATGGTTTGCCCGGCCTGAAGGCCTGCGATCCAATGCGCGCCACCAGCGGGCAGCAGATGGGGAGCTGGGTCATACTCGACCCGGGTGATCAGAACGTCTTCGGCGCCAGGTCCGGGTTTGGGGGCGCCGTCTTCGGTGTTGAACCGCCAGATCGAATAAATCGGCCAGTCCGAGTGCAGAACCTGCATCGACGGGACAAAACCCAGACGGGCGCGCATGATGTCCTCTGGCGGGACGGCCAGAGCATCCGCCGAGGCCGGTTCGCTGTCAGCCGCGTGGTACGAACGACGCAACGCCAGCTCTAACCGCGCCACGTCTGGCAAGTAACCAATATGCGAAAGCTGTTCCATCCCGGCCATAAAACCGGGGAATTCCTCGCCATAAAACATCATCAAGGGTGAAGAAGGGGGATGTTGGCGCAGGAAAATACCTGACAAACCATCCATGTTTTGCGCCCCTAGCAGTTTGGTGATGACCGGAAAGGCTTGGTGCATCGCCTCAGTCAGCGATACTGCCACGTTGTTGCGATACACGCTGAACCGCCGTCCGGCGGGATGCGCATCAGCGTCCAGTAACCCTTCGGGAATGGCGGCTGTCGGATCCAGCAACGCAGTGTGAAAGATTGCTTGCGAAACGCTCATACCGGGACGCGGTCCAGGGCCGCCTGCGCTCGGTCCGCTTCGGCCCGCAGTATTGGCCAATCGGGCACGTCCGTGTCCCATTCGATCAAAACCGATTTCGGTCCGGACCGTTCCAGAACATAGTCTAACAAGGCCCAGACCGGATCGACGACTTCGCGCCCATGGCTGTCGATCAGCAAAGGATGGCCGTGGTCGTCTTCATCTTCATCATGTCCGCCGAGATGGATTTCCCCCACTTTCTCTAATGGATAGGCGTCGATATAGCCTTGCGGTGAGAAGTCCAAATTGGTCGCCGATACAAAAACGTTGTTGACGTCCAGCAGCAGGCCGCAGCCGGTACGGCGCGCAATTTCGCGCAGGAAATCGGGTTCGGACCAGGTGCTTTCTTCAAACGCCAGATAGCTGGACGGGTTTTCCAACAGCATTTGTCGACCGACGGTTTCCTGAACCTGATCTATATGCTCGCAGATACGCGCCAGCGTGGCGTTGGTATAAGGCAGCGGCAGAAGGTCGTTCAGAAAATGGCTGTCATGGGTCGACCACGCCAGATGTTCCGAGAAACTGGCCGGGTTCAGCCAGCCGATAAGGTGTTTCAGCCGTGCCAGATGATCAGGGTCCAATGGGCCTTCGCCACCGATAGACAGGCCAACGCCGTGAACCGAGATCGGAAATTGTTCAGAAAGGTGGCGTAACTGGGCCAGCGGGCGGCCACCGTCGCCCATATAGTTTTCGGCGTGAATTTCCAGCCATTCAACCGGCTGTGCGTGTTCAAGGATTTGTGCGAAATGCTGCGGTTTGTACCCTACGCCCGGTGCCGGAGGCAGGCGGTTTGACAGGAGTGTGTCATCCAACATTTGGCAGCTCCTCGTTCTAGAAATAAAGGGCGGGCAAAGCGGCCCGCCCCCTGACTGGTTTAGGCCAGACTTATGCCGGCAGGTCGCGGTCTTGGGCTTCCAGCGAGCCTTTGCGTGGCGAACCGTCTGCCTCGGCCGGCAGTTCGATATCGGCGCAGGTGCCTGCGTCAACCAGAGTCCATGCGTTGCCCTGATAGTCTACCGTCGAGGTGCCCGCGCAGGTTGTGCCGGGGCCAGCGGCGCAGTCGTTCTGACCGGCCAGTGAAATGCCATAGCATTTCTCTTTGGCTTGTGCGGTGGCAGTGGTGGCTGCACCCGAAACGGCGGCTGCGACTGCGGTTGCGATAACCAGTGACTTTGCTGTGTTCGACATCTCGGTAATCCCTTTTGATGACTGCGTATGTCTGCTTGTGACAATGACAAAGGTAGTGGCTTGGGGGCCAGAGTTGAATTCACGAGCCCGTGTCTCACAAGCCCGTCAGGGTGCACGATGCACTCTTGAAGGTTAACATACTGTTTTTGAATAAGAAAAGGGAAAATATTTCAATTCGGCCCCAAAAGCGGGGCCGAATTCATGGCTAAAAGATGCCTAATGTTACAGCAAGTCTGGCGGTGTCGCGTCCCGCGAAAGCTCAATTGTTACAGCCTCAAGCGATTGAACCTGCGTTTGTTTTTCGCCCAGACGGCGAACACTGACGGTGCGCTCATCGACCTCGCGGTGACCGACAGCCAGAATGACCGGAACTTTGCCGACAGAATGTTCGCGGACTTTATAATTGATCTTCTCGTTGCGGATATCGGCTTCAGCACGGACACCGGCGGCTTTGAGCGTCTCAACCACTTCGGCCACGTATTCATCCGCGTCGGATGTGATCGAGGCGACGACGACCTGACGCGGGGCCAGCCAGAACGGCAGCTTGCCTGCGTGTTCCTCGATCAGGATGCCGATGAAGCGTTCGAACGAACCCAGCGTTGCCCGGTGCAGCATGAACGGACGGTGTTTGGCTCCGTCGGCACCGACAAAGCTGGCATCCAGCCGCTCGGGCAGGTTGGGGTCGACCTGCAGTGTGCCGCATTGCCATGTCCGGCCGATCGCGTCGGTCAGAGTGAATTCCAGCTTGGGCCCGTAAAACGCGCCTTCGCCTTCGAGAAGCTCATAGTCATAACCGGCGGCTTTACACGCATCGCCCAGCGCCTTTTCGACCAGATCCCAACTTTCATCCGACCCAATCCGTTTTTCCGGGCGGGTGGACAGTTTGATCGTCCAATCGTGGAAGCCGAGGTCAGCATAGACCTTGGACAGGAAGGCGATGAACTTGGCGGTCTCGGATTCGATCTGATCCTCGGCACAGAATATGTGGCCATCATCCTGCGTGAAACCGCGTACCCGCATGATGCCATGCAAGGCACCCGAGGGCTCATACCGCGCACACGATCCAAACTCGGCCATGCGCAAAGGCAGGTCGCGATAGGACTTCAGGCCCTGATTGAACACCTGTACGTGGCAGGGGCAGTTCATTGGCTTCAGCGCGTTGATCGCCTTTTCGCGAGCATGCTCCTCGTCCACTTCGACGATGAACATGTTTTCCTGATACTTGTCCCAGTGGCCCGAGGCCTCCCACAGTTTGCGGTCGACGACTTGCGGCGTGTTGACCTCGACATAGCCGTCCCTCTCCTGCATCCGACGCATATAGTCCTGCAAGGTGGTGTAGATTCTCCAGCCGTTCGGATGCCAGAATATCTGGCCGGGGGCCTCTTCCTGCATGTGGAACAGGTTCATCTCGCGGCCCAGCTTGCGGTGGTCGCGCTTGGCGGCCTCTTCCAGCATGTGCAGGTGGGCTTTCAGTTTTTCCTTGCCGGTGAAGGCAACGCCATAGATACGCTGCAGCATTGCGCGGTCGCTGTCGCCGCGCCAATAGGCACCGGCGATGGACATTAGCTTGAACGCATCGCCCGGAACCTGACCGGTGTGCTGCAGGTGCGGCCCGCGGCACAGGTCCTGCCAGTCGCCGTGCCAGTACATGCGCAGCGGTTCGTCACCGGGGATGGCTTCGATCAGTTCGACCTTATAGGGCTCGTTATTCTGCGTGTAGAAATCGATCGCGCGCTGACGGTCCCAGACCTGCGTTGTCACGGGATCGCGCTTGTTTATGATTTCCTTCATCTTTTTCTCGATAAGGCCCAAATCTTCGGGCGTGAACGGTTCCGCCCGGTCAAAATCGTAATACCAGCCGTTTTCGATGACGGGGCCGATGGTGACTTTGGTATCGGGCCAGATCTCCTGCACCGCGCGGGCCATGATGTGCGCCAGATCGTGGCGGATAAGCTCATTGGCCTGAACCTCATCCTTCATGGTGTGAATGGCAATGTCGGAATCGTCTTCGATGGGCCACTGCAAATCCCAGTGCTGGCCGTTCACCGTGGCCGAGATGGCCTTTTTTGCCAGTGAGGTCGAGATATCGGCAGCCACCTGCGCGGGCGTTACGCCTGCGTCATAAGAACGTGCATTGCCATCGGGAAAAGTGAGTGAGACGGATTTTGCATCCAGGGCCATATCGGCTCTCCTCGTCGGTTTGGCGCCCACTGAACGCCCGGTTGCGGGTTATGTGTGTCTGGCCCATGTGGCAGGCGCAGCAAAACCTGTCAAGTGTCGATGGGCGTAAGGTCGACGCTGCGGTATGGTGGAAATCGGGAATTGCGACCTCCGGTCTGCCGTGCATGATGTCACCCAAAAGGAAAGAGGGTTTCATGGCAGCTACGGAATTTCTGATCACGGCAAAAGACCGGCGGTTAGCCTATAACAAAAGCGAGGGCCATGGCCCAACCATCGTTTTTCTGGGCGGGCTCAAATCGGACATGGAAGGCACCAAGGCAGTGCATCTTGAAGACTGGGCGCAAACGCGCGGGCAGGCGTTTTTGCGGTTCGATTATTCTGGGCATGGTGAAAGCTCCGAGGATTTCACAGATGGCTGCATCGGTGATTGGCATGAAGATACAATTGAGGCCGTGACAGCCCTGACCGAGGGGCCACTGATTGTTATCGGCTCATCCATGGGCGGGTGGCAGGCGCTGTTGCTTGCCAAGAGGATGCCCGAACGGATCGCTGGCATGGTCACCATCGCCGCCGCGCCGGATTTCACCGAGGATGGATATTGGGCGTCATTCAGTGATGAACAGAAGGCCGCGCTGGACAGTGTGGGGCATGTGGAACTGCCCTCGGACTATATGGAGCCTTACATTATCACCAAACGTATGATCGAAGACGGGCGACAACGGTTGGTGCTGCGCGAGGTGCTGGACTTGCCATTTCCGGTACGTTTTCTGCAAGGAACAGCAGACACGGCGGTGTCCACCGAAACGGCCGTGCGGCTGCTGGAGCACGCGACCGGGCCAGATATGCGACTGTTGCTGGTCAAGGACGCAGACCACCGGTTCTCGGACGGCCCCTGTCTGGGGCTGATCGAAAACGCGGTGCTTGAGGTGACGGGGGGCGGTTGATGCAGCGCTTTGGGTGGTTTCTAGGGCGTTTGCTGCTGGCGCTGATTGTTGTCGGTGGGCTGATCTATTGGTTTGGGCCACGCGAACAGGTCGAATTGCATCCCCGCTTTGACTCGCGCAAATTCGGTGAAGGGGTTCAGGTCTACTTTGAAAGCATCGAATCCGCCTATGACGACATCGTGCCGGGCGTAGAAAAACGCGTGATCTGGCAGGACGGGTTCAAAGAACAACGCACGCCTATCTCGGTTCTCTACATGCATGGCTTTTCGGCATCGTCCGAAGAAATCCGTCCGGTGCCGGATCGGGTGGCTGACGCGCTGGGGGCCAATCTGGTCTATACGCGCCTGCAGGGTCATGGCCGGGATAGCGCCGCGATGGCCGAAGGGACGGCAACTGGCTGGATGCAGGACATGGCCGAGGGGCTGGCAGCCGCGCGGGCCGTGGGTGATAAGGTTATTGTCATCTCAACCTCGACCGGTGGAACGCTGACTGCAGCTGCCGCGCTGGATGTTGAGCTAAGCCAAGGCGTCGCGGCGTTGGTCTTTGTCTCGCCAAACTTTGGGGTGAACACGCCTGGCGCGCGGCTTCCGGGCCTGCCTTGGGCACGGGAGTGGCTGCCATTGGTGATGGGCGAAGAACGGGATGTCTCTGGCCCGGACCCGGAAGTAAACACCTATTGGACGTCGGTTTACCCGTGGACGGCCGTGGTTCCAATGACCGTATTGGTCGAAACCGTTTATGCATTGGATTTCTCGGGTGCGCAGGTGCCTGCTCTGTTCTGGTTCTCGGATGACGATCAAGTCGTGCGGCCTGATCTGACACATAAAGTAGCCGAAGCTTGGGGTGGATCGGCAACGGTTAATTTGGTGACGATGGGGCCGGGGGATGATCCGTCGTCGCATGTGATCGCGGGACGCCTGATGTCGCCGGGGCAAACTGACACGACTGTGGCGGGTATTCTGGACTGGCTTAAAACGATAGGGGTGGAATAAGAATGCGCAAGCCTGGCAGCATGTGGAGCCTTGAAACGCTTGGCCGCGTGCGCCTTTCCCGGTTTTTCTTCATGCGAGATTTTCTGTATTCCGAGATTGGAAATTTTCATGAAAAGCAGAACCTTCCCGACAATCCTGATCTTGCCATAGAAACCGGGCGCGCCTTTTGTCAGACCCTGCTGGACCCGCTTGAGGAGACCTTTGGGCGCATCGCGGTCCGGTCCGGATACCGGTCCCCCTCGCTAAACCAGTACGGAAACGAAAACCGCCTGAACTGCGCCCGTAACGACAACCCGTTGGAGTGCCATATCTGGGACCGGGGTACAGGTGCTGCCCGGATCGCCGGGGCGTCTATCGTCATTCCATGGTTTGCTGATCAATACGATGCAGGACGTGACTGGCGCGATCTGGCGTGGTGGATGCACGATCATCTGGACTATTCCGAGATCTGGTTCTTTCCTAAGTTGTGCGCCTTTAATCTGGTCTGGCGGCCCAACCCTCATCGTCGGATCGATAGCTATATTGCACCGCGCGGTTGTTTACTGCGCCCCGGGGCCGCACCGAGCGAAGACCTGACAGCTCGCCGCAATCGCTATGCGGATTTTCCGACCTTTCGGAGCATCAACTATCCCTGAAGTTTAACTTGCCCGAACTCGCAAAACCTCTCATCCTGTTGGCAAGAGACATCGCTCATAAGGTTGAAGTGTTGCGAGGCCCCGCGTGATCGAGCCGCTGGTTTTACTGCCTGAAATGATGTGCGACGCACGGCTTTTTGGACCCCAGATCAACAGCCTGTCGCGGCAGCGCGTAGTTACGGTTGCGCCGATTTCTCTGGGCGAGCGGATCGAAGAGATTGCGTCAACCTTGTTGGACCAGTTGCCACGGCGGTTCGCGCTGGGCGGGTCGGGCATGGGCGGTGTGGTTGCGCTGGAACTGATCCGACGCGCGCCTGATCGGGTGACGCGTCTGTGTTTGATGGCGACAGATGCCCAGGCGGATACCCCTCAGATGGCGGCGGCGCGCGAAGAGTTGTTGATTGGGGCCATGATGGGACGGCTGGAAGAAGTGATGCACCGGATCATTGGTTCGGACACGCTGGCGCCGGGTCCACGGCGTATTCCCATTTTGAACGAAGTGGTTTCGATGGCGCTGGATCAGGGTCCCGAGGTGTTCGAACGCCAGATCCGCGCCTTGCAGCGCCGCCCCGATCAGCAAGGCGAGTTGCGGCACATCACTGTGCCAACGCTGGTTCTGTGTGGCGCGCATGACACCCTGACGCCGCAGCGCAAGCACGAATTTATGTCAGAGATGATACCGGGCGCAGAACTGAAAGTGTTGGACGAGGCAGGACATCTGCCGTCACTCGAAGCGCCTCAAACTGTAATTGATGCGCTGGCCGAATGGCTGAACGTGCCCGCCCGCGCGGCTTATGTGTAAAGCTTTGCGCGCTCACTCTTGCTGATGATTGTAGGTGCGGCCACGGGCTTTCCACTGTCCACGTCAAAGAAAGGTGTGTTCTTCCAGCTTCCCGACAGCCACGATTTGCTGAGGCGTGTCAGCATCCCAATCGCTGCATAGCGAAGTTTTTCATGCGATTGCTTGCCGTTTGGCTGCGGAACAAACCCTCGGGTCGTCATTGGACCAAGCCCGCTGGGGTCGGAAACCCTTTTGACATCCAACCCGGCAAAAGGAAATTTCGCGGTTCGCGCCGTCGTCGCCAACGGCGCATTGCAGCAACTGGCGTACCAGCGAAGCATGCCCTTGGGGCTCAGCTGCATCAATGCCAGATGCTCCAAACCGCCGTCGATGCGAATTTCTTCCGGGCTCATCTGCAGGATATTCACAGGTCCGGGGGCAGGATCGGGTTGTCCGAAATACAGCTGCGCAGCGCGGCAGTCACGGCAGAAGCAGCCTACATGAGTGCCCGACCGCACTCCGGCCGCTGTAATATGCCCGTGTAAAGCACCGCAATCGCAGGAGAATGGCGCTTGCTGGGACGCTCTCCTGCTCATTAGGTCAAGCGACCTTGTTGCTGTTGGCGGCCCGCCGGCGCGGTTTGCGCGTGTTGGAGTTCATGAAGTCGATCACCAGCGGCCGGATGTTGTCGCGCCAGCTGCGTCCGGCGAAAATGCCATAGTGTCCGGCACCGGGCTCAACATGGCTGGCCTTTTTCGCATCGGGCAGACCCGTACACATATCCAGCGCCGCGATGCATTGGCCCGGGGCGGATATATCGTCATTCGCGCCTTCGACCGTTTTGACGGCAACATCGGTGATCTTGCCGATATCTACCTTATGGCCCGCGACAATGAATTCGTTCCGGGCAATTTCGCGGTTCTTGAACACGCGCTCGACCGTCGACAGGTAGAATTCGGCGGTCATGTCCATAACGGCCAGATATTCATCGTAGAACCGGTTATGCGCGTCGTGATCCGAGGCTTCATCCCGCATGACGCGCTGAATCTGTTCGGAAAACGCCTTGGAATGACGCTCGGCATTCATCGACATGAAGGATGCCAGCTGCAGCAGGCCCGGGTAGACCATGCGGCCAACGCCTTTGTATTTGAAACCGACACGCTGGATCATGGTTTCTTCCAGTTGCCCCATGGTGACGCGGCGGCCAAAATCGGTCACGTCGGTGGGTGTGGCATCGGGATCAACCGGCCCCCCGATCAGGGTCAGGGTGCTGGGCTGGGCCTTGGGCTCGACCTCGGCCAGATAGGCGGTGGCAGCCAGAGTAAGTGGTGCAGGTTGGCAAACGGCCACAACATGAGTGTCGGGACCAAGTTCTTTCATGAAATCGACAAGATAGAGTGTATAGTCCTCTACATCGAACTTGCCTTCGGACACAGGGATGTCGCGCGCATTATGCCAATCGGTGATATAGACTTCGCAATTGACCAGCAGGCTTTTCACGGTCGACCGCAGCAGCGTGGCATAGTGGCCGGACATCGGCGCAACCAGCAATACCTTGCGGGGCTGTTCTTCGCGCCCGTTCACCCGGAAATGAATCAGATCGCCAAAGGGGCGTTCGACAACGGTGGTGATGTCGACCAGATGGTCTTTGCCATCCTCGCAAGTAAAGGTGCGAATGCCCCAGTCCGGCTTGACGACCATGCGCTGGAATGTGCGTTCCGTCACCTCGCCCCATGCAGCCATCATGCTGAACGCAGGGTTGGGGACCATGGAAAACGCAGGATAAGATGCGATTGCACTGGCAGTTGCACCCATCCACTGGTTGGTGTTGCGCATTGTCTCCATCAGGTCGTAAGTCATCATGTAGCGCATGGAAAGGGGCCTCCTAAATGTCAGCCAATAAGTTCGGACCATTCGCCGCTTTGCCCCCCGACACCCACGACGTTATTCTGCGTAGCAGCGAGGTTAGGGGGGAATTGTTAAAATGACAACAAGTGAAGATCAGATGCCAGAACCGACCGAAGAAAACATTGAACGCCTTAAAGAAAATATGGAAAAGGTCGAGGCGCTGTCGAAGCGACTGATCGAAGTCATGTCGACCAAAAAGTCTCATACCCCCGCTTTGGACGGTCCGAATCAAGAGCTTTTCGCACGAGCAGCAACGGCCTATTGGGCCGAAGCGTGGCAGAATCCCGCCAAGTTGCTGGAACAGCAAATAGAATACTGGGGTAAGTCGGTTCTGAACTTCGCCGAAGCCCAAAAGGCGATGACCACAGGCGATGCTGAGGACGAAGAACCCAAACCCAGCGACAAACGTTTTGCCAACCCCTTGTGGGAAACCAACCCCTATTTTCGCCTGATCCGCCAGCAATATCAGACCAATTCGGACGCCATCGCACAGGCTGTTGCCTCGGTCGATGATCTGGATACCAAGGATAAACGCCGCCTGCGCTATTTCTCGCAGCAGATTGTCGACATGATGTCACCCACGAATTTTCTGGCGACCAATCCGGATGCACTGCAAAAGGCGGTTGAGACCGAGGGGCAGTCGCTGATCAAAGGGCTTGAAAACCTCGTTTCGGATCTTGAGGCCAACGACGGCGAACTGGTGGTTAAACTGGCCGATGAAAGCGCGTTCGAGGTGGGGGGCAATCTTGCGACCACTCCGGGCGACGTTATCTATCGCAATCGCATGATGGAACTGATCCAGTACAAACCTGCAACCGAGACGGTGCATGAAACACCCATCGTGCTGTTCCCGCCCTGGATCAACAAGTTCTATATTCTCGACCTCAAGGCGCAGAACAGCATGATCAAATGGATCACAGAACAGGGCTATACCCTGTTTGTGGTCAGCTGGGTCAATCCAGATGAAAGCTATGCGGATGTCGGGATGGAGGACTATATCCAAGACGGCTTCCTGACCGCCGTCGAAGAGGCCAAGAAAATTTGCAAGGTCAAGCAGGTGAACGCGATCGGCTATTGCATCGCTGGTACAACGCTAAGCCTGACCCTATCGCTGATGAAACAGCGCGGCGATAAGTCGATCAAATCGGCCACCCTGTTTACCGCGCTAACAGATTTCTCTGAACAGGGTGAATTCACGCCCTTCCTGCAGAATGATTTCATCGACGGTGTCGAGGAAGAAGTAAATAAAGAGGGCGTTCTGCGGTCGTGGATCATGGCGCGCACCATGTCTTTCCTGCGGTCGCGTGACTTGATCTACGGTCCGGCCATCCGCAGTTATATGCTGGGCGAGGTGCCGCCGGCCTTTGATCTGCTATTCTGGAACGGCGATGGGGCCAATCTGCCTGCCAAGATGACGGTGCAATATTTGCGCGGGCTGTGTCAGCGCAACGAGTTCGCGGCCGATGGGTTCGAACTGTTCGGGCAAAAGCTGCGCGTCAGTGACGTGGATGTGCCGCTGATGGCGATCACCTGCGAGACGGACCATATCGCGGCCTGGAAAGATTGCTATCGTGGGGTGCAGAAGATGGGGTCAAAGTCCAAGACTTTTGTGGTCTCGGAATCCGGCCACATTGCCGGCATTGTAAACCCGCCTAGTAAGAAGAAATACGGTCACTATACCAATCCGGATATGACGGCGGATGCGGACACATGGATGAAAAAGGCCGACTTCCACGAAGGCTCGTGGTGGCCCTTGTGGGAGGCCTGGCTGAAGAAGCGATCCGGCAAGCAGGTTCCTGCCCGTGATACCGGCGATTCGGATCACCCGCGGCTTGCCCCGGCGCCCGGCACCTATGTCGTGGCCGATCCAAACAGCTGATTTCATTCTGAAACTAGAATTTTTCTGCATTGCAGCAAGAAAAAAACTTGCAATGCTGCATTGCAGCAATCATATTGCCTTCAAGCTGATGAAAGCCGGGGTGGGCCCGGTTAGGCAAAAAGGATTAGGACAATGGCAAAGACTCAAGACTTTACCGCGACCCTGAAAGACATGATGGGTGCATTCCCCGTTGACACCACCGCTCTGGAAGGTGCCTTCAAATCGACCGCAACTCTGAACGAAAAACTGTCGGGTGTTGCTCTGGAAGCAGCAGAAAAATCGGCTGAAATCTCCAGCAAATGGACCAAAGACACCCTGTCCAAGCTGACCGAGATGTCGAAAGCAAAGGCCGAGCCTGCTGACTACGCAAAAGCGGCCACCGATTTCGCAAGCGCGTCGGCCGAAGTTGCTGCTGAAAACATGGCTGCCTTCGCTGAAATCGCGAAGAAGCTGCAGACCGAAACCGTCGAGCTGCTGATGGCTGCTGGCAAAGAAGCTGCTGAAGACGCAACTGCTGTCGTTCAGAAAGCAACCAACGACGTGACAGCTGCCGCTAAAAAAGCCGCAACTACCAAGTAAGAGAAGGGCGCGAAGCGCACCCACTCCTCCCATCTGGTGCATTCGCGCAGGGCAGGTCTTAGGACCTGCCCTTTCTTTTTGTTCTGCGCTCGCATAATCTCTGCTGCAACGCATCATCCTTAGGGAGGGCAAACGGTGCCAGAACAAGAAAAACCGCTGTTGATCAAACGCTATGCCAGCCGCCGGCTGTATAACACTGAGACCAGCGACTATGTCACGCTCGAAGATATCGCGACTTTTATTCGCGACGGGCGCGAAGTGCAGATTATTGACTTGAAAAGCGGGGATGATCTGACCCGGCAATATCTGCTGCAGATCATTGCCGAACACGAAAGCCGGGGTGAAAACGTGCTGCCGGTTAACGTACTGAACGATCTGGTGCGCAGCTACATGATTCCGGGCGGTGGGATGATGCCGCAATTTCTGCAAAGCTCGTTCGAAATGTTGCGCGAAAGCCAGAACAAGATGATGGAGAACATGAACGCCATGAACCCGATGTCGCAGGTGCCGGGGTTCGAGGCGATGCAGGCGCAGCAACAGGCGTTCCTCAAGGCGATGACGGGTGGTCTGTCTGGCGGCTGGTCCGGGCCCGACAAGGACGACGACGACAAACCGGAATCGAAAGAAGATCTGGACGACATCAAAAAGCAACTGGCCGAGTTGCAGCAAAAGCTCTCAAAGCTGAACTGACGTCTGCGGTGATGCGCTGGTTGGTCCTGAGTGTTGCATTGCTTTGGACCCAACCGGCGTTGTCGCAGGGTGTTTTCTCGGAAAACTGGTCCCCGATCTGTACCATAGGCACGCAATCCGACGAAGGCTGCGACGCCATTCGAGCGCGCGAGATTCTGAATGCGGATCAAGCTCCGTGGCGTGCCATCGGGCGGATCAACTTCGCCAGTCGGGATCGGCGGTCACATTGCACCGGTGTTTTGGTTGCGGATCGGCTGGTTCTGACTGCCGCCCATTGTCTTTACAACGCACCACGCAAACGCTGGATTCCACCGTCCAGCATCCGGTTTGCTGCTGGTTATCAGCGCGGAGAGGCCGCCGCTGTTTCTGACGTAAACGAATACAGGATGCATTCCGAGCAGGGCGCTGGCGGAGCATTTGATGATCGCGCCGAGCTGGATTGGGCGGTTCTGGAGCTGACTGAACCCATTGGTCAGACAGTCGGTTATTTACCGCTGGCCACTGAAATTACGTCTTCGGCTTTTGTCGCGGGGTATCCGGGTCTCCGGCCTCATGTGCTCAGCAGGACCTTGGCTTGCGCGCCGCGTCTCCACGAGGGTGGGATCATCTTGTCGCTATGCCCGGTCATGATGGGTGATTCCGGCGCGCCGCTCTTGGTGGATACGCTGACCGGCCCTCAGGTCGCGGCGATCCTGTCGCGTGTGGGCGCAACCCCCGAAGGGATTACAGCCTTGTTTCTGTCGGTCGAGGCGTTTGACCTCGTCCCTTAACGATTTTCAGGTGCCGTAGACGGGAACCGGGCCGGTCACTTCGCCGACCGATGCCAGCAGAATATCGGCGATCACATCCAGTTCTTCTTGTGTCAGGCGCACAGGAAGGCGCACGTCACATGCCTTCATCAGCATGTCCCGCGTCTGCGGCAGGTCGACCTTCTCGGGCAAGAATTGCCAGTTCCAAAAGGCGCGGGCGTTGTCCTCGCTCAGGCCGAAAACCTGAACTTTTACTCCGCGCGTCTCAGAGGCGTCGGCAAAGGCGCGGATTTCGGCCTCATCCATTCCGACCAAATTGAACTGGATTGAATCCGGCGCGCGACGCTCGGGTGCCAGGGGAGCAGGGACGTCGATATGAGGCGAGGTGTTCAGCCGCTCGGCCACGTAGTCGTGGTTTGACAAGCCATCCCGTACGCGGCGCGCCAGTTCAGGGATTTGCGGGCGGATCACGGCCGCGCTCAGGTTGCTCATTCGCAGGTTATACAGGGGCAACTGGTTCTGCCAGCGGGCAAAGGCCTGCTCTAGTTCAGGCGAGTTGTCGCCATGCGGGGTTTTGTGCTTTTTCCAGTTATGTTCATAAGCGCCGGACATGATCACCGCCTGTGCGACCAGATCGGCGTCGTCCGTGATCAGGATACCACCTTCACCCGCGTTGATCATCTTGTAGGACTGGAACGAGAAACACCCCACCTTGCCGATGGTGCCAATGTTCTGCCCGTGCCAGGTGGTGCCCAGCGAATGGGCCGCGTCCTCGATCACCGGGATGTTGCGTTCGTTGCACAGCGCCATGATCGCGTCCATGTCAGAGGTATGGCCGCGCATATGGCTGATAATCACGGCCTGCACGCTTTCCAGCTTGGCGGCGAAATCCTCCATGTCGATGCGATAGTTCTGGCCGACCTCACACAGCACCGGAATGCAATCCGCATGTACGACCGAGGATGGCACGGCGGCGAAGGTAAAACCGGGGATCAGTACTCGCGCATCACGTGGCAGGCCCAACGCCTTCAGTGACAGGAACAAAGCAGCCGAACAGGAAGATACGGCCAGCGCGTATTTCGTGCCCAGTAAGGCGGCGAATTCCGCCTCGAGCAGAGCCACCGGCGCATCCTGCGGCGCGGTATAGCGGAACAGATCGCCCGACTGCATCAGGGCGTCGATGGCGTCTTTTGCGGTTGCGGGGATGGGTTCGGCGGCATGGACGTTTGGAGGAAGCGTCATATTTGATTTTCCCAAATTCTAACTTTGGGAAATATAAATCCAAATATGAGGCAATCCAAGCCCTCAATCGTCGAGTGGGCGAAATTTCACCAATCCGTCACAATCAAGGGTTCACTGGTTGGCATGCAACACGCCCCGAAAATTTGATTTCAACTTGCAACTTTGGGCAACGTAAGATGGCAATGATCCAACTTATACGTTGCGAGTATTGACGGGTTCGGTCGCTGTTTTGATGATCAAGCACTTTGCATGCCTTTGGGCGTTTTTAACATTCGCTTCACCGGTACATGCCGGCTATGTTCTTGTGGATGGCACTGAAGTGGCTCCTCTTGAGATGTTTCAGGAATGCGACGTTTGTCCTGAGATGATTGCCTTGCCTTTGGGTGAGTTTATGATGCGCGGCCCTCCGGTTGAATCATAACAGAACGTCAAATTTGACGAGGTTGGCAATTGGTTACCCGTTACCCCGGAAGACCCTTATATAGCGTTTCATGAAGGGCCAGTTCATAAGGTGACAATTGATTTGCCCGTGGCGATGGGCCGAAACGAAATCACATATGATCAGTGGATGTCCTGCTGGACTGATAGGTATGCCAGTTGGAAAACACCCAGCATTTACCTTCAAATGGCACTGAATTCACGTTGTGAAAGATACGTCGCGCGAGTCGGGGCGTAACCTGCCGCAATGGACCGATCACGTGTCGCTGGTCGCGGCAGTGGTTTGGAAGACACCCGTTCACGCGTGGCGAGGTTCCGTGTCTTAAGAGGGTTTAAGTAAGAAACTCTGGATGACCTACAATCACAGGCCAACCGATTCCGCAGCGCAAACCATTACATCGCCAGCATCAGCAATGGGCTGCGCAGGGCGGGGACGCGGGTCATAGTGTCAAAGCCTTCGGCTTGTCCCTAAATCGCAAGGGCCATCAATTGTCCGGCATGGGTGGCCGTGCCGACACCGTGGCCGGAATAGCCGAGGCGGGCAGGACATTTGGCGATACCCGCGCCAGGTAGGGCGTGCGGCGCATGGTGATGGCCAACGTGCCGCCCCAGGCGTAGTCGATCTTAACACTCTGCAGATGCGGGAATTTCGGTCATCGGCTTGCGCACCTTGGCCGCGATGTCGGCTGGAAAGCGATAACCATAGCTTTCGTCGCCACCAAACAACAGGCGACCATCAACGCCGAGGCGGAAATAATTCACCGCAAATTTAGTGTCCGCGACGGCAACGTCCGGGTCAGGACACGGGCGGTATCATCGCCCAATGGTTCGGTCGCCGCGATGAAGTTGCTGATCAGCATGACCCTTGAGGCCACCTTACGGTTCAGATCACCCAGATAACTGTTGCAGACCAGAATAACGTGGTTGGCGCTGACCGTTCCGTTCGCCGTTAGCACTTTGGCGGATCGATCCTCCTCAATTCCGGTGACTTCGGTGCCTTCAAAGATGCGCACCCCGGCCTTTGCAGTCGCTTGCGCCAGACCCAAGGCAAAGTTCGGCGGGTGCAGATGTGCCGCGCCCATGTCCAGATACCCGCCTTTGTAAGTGGGTGATGGGCACGGCGCGTGACCAGCGGCCTCATCCAGCATTTCGATCTGATCGTACCCGTTTCGGTCGGACAGATGCGCGGCATGTTCATGCAGGTCTTGCTGCTCGCTGGTGCTCAGGCCCAAAACGGCCACGCCGGGTTTCAGGTCGCAGTCGATCTGGTGCTTTGCGATCAGCGATTTGACCAGTTCTTATGCGTCCTCAGCCAGATCCCAAAGCTCGGCTGCATCGTCGTCCCCGACCAGCCGCTCAAGGTCTTCTTGATCCATGCGTTGGGCACTGCCCAACTGGCAACTATTGCGACCGGATGCGCCGAACCCCACGCGGTGCGCCTCAAGCAGCACTGCACTGAACCCGGCTTCGGTCAGATGTAGCGCAGCGGACGGGTCGGTGTAGCCTGCGCTGACCGCACAGACTTCGGCTGTCTCACTCCCCGAAAGTGCAGGAAACCGATCCACCGGGTTGGCCTTAGCCGCATACCAACTGGCCGGGTACTCGGCCTTGCGTTCGTTGGAATAGAGCAAGTTCATTGCGCGCCCATTCCAGATTGATTGGCGCGGCATGATCTTTCACAAACCGCCGGTATGAATTCACATAGGATGCCATGACCGCCAACCCAGCGGGCAGGTGGTTCTGCAGTCCGGCGATGAAGTTGCATAACGCATCTGTCTCACCACCCTGCGGGCCGGAAAAGATGTTCTGGCCGGTCTCCATATCCGTGATCGAATGATGGATGTGCATCGCCGATCCGGGTTCATCCTCGATCGGTTTGGCCATGAAGGTGGCAAAGCAATTGTGGCGTAGAGCGGCTTCGCGGATTAGCTGTTTGAAGTAGAACACCTCATCCGCCAGTTTGACCGGATCGCCGTGGCGCAGATTGATCTCCAGCTGACCGGCTCCGCCTTCTTGCGTGATGCAGTCGATCTCGTAACCCTGATGTGCAGCGAAGTCCTAGATGTCGTCGATCACCGGGCCGAATTCGTCTACAGCCGTCATCGATTAGGCCTGATGCGCCGCTGCCGGGCGGCCCATCATTGGCTTGATCTCCTGCGCCGGACCGACATTGCGGGCGACCAGATAGAACTCCATCTCGGGTGCGACAATCGGTTTCCAGCCCTTGTCGTGTTACAACTTCACCACGCGCTTCAGCACGTTGCGCGGACTGAAGGGGATCGGCTCGCCCTCTCGATCATAGGCGTCGTGAATCACCTGCAGCGTCCAGTCGCCGGTCCAGGGCGCGGCTGAGACTGTCGAAAAGTCGGGTTTGAGGATCATGTCGATCAATAAACCCATCCTCGCCCGCGGCCTCGCCCCAGTCACCGTTAATTGGTCTGGTAGAAAATGTTGTCGGGCAGGTGAAAATAGGCCTGCTTTGAAATTTTAGACGCTGGTACAGCTTTACTGCGGGCAATGCCGGGCAGGTCCGTGATGATGCATTCGACCTCATCCAAGCGCTGGCCTTCGATGTTGGTTTAGGCTGCCTGTGGCAGCTGATCTTTCCAGTCGGCCATCAAGCCCTCTCTTTCTTCAGGAACTCGGCCATCAGCTGTCCGATCTTCGGATTGTCGTCCGGGGCGGGCAGGCGGTTGGCAGCCGCCTCCATCACTGCGTCGGGCACAACGCCCTTACCGCGCGTGTTCATCAGGCCCTGAATAAAGGCATCGCCGTACTCCGGGTGGGCCTGCACCGTCCAGACGTTGTCGCCATAGGCCACCATCGCGTTGCGGCAGAATGTGTTTGTGCCTAACACGCGAGCGTCTTCGGGCAACTCAACCACCTGATCCTGATGCCAGGCGTTTAGTGAAATGGACTGGCCGTTATAGTCATAGTCAGTGCGCCCGACGGCCCAGCCGCCTTTGAATTTCTCAACCTTCCCGCCCAGTGCCTGTGCGATGATCTGGTGGCCGAAACAAACACCGATCAGAGGCCGTCCACTTTGGCGGATGGCGCGGATCAGATCTTCGAGCGGCGGAATCCACGGGTGGCCTTCATACGCGCCATGGCGCGAGCCGGTGATGATCCAGCCATCGGCCTGAAATTCATCTTTGGGGAACTGGCCGTCCACAACGGCGAAGGTTTCATAAGTAAAGCCATTGCCGTCCAGAAGCGCGCGAAACATCACGTCATATTCGTCGAACTGGTCTCGCAATACGTCAGGAGGGTGGCCGGTCAGAAGGATGCCGATTTTCATGGGTCACCAAATTTGATCAAATTTATTCTAGCCCACCGGGTTCACGCGGGCAAGAGGGTCATACCGCTTCGAGATAGCTTAGCCAGTGCTCTTCCGCCGGGCGCTCGGCAAAGCGGCGCATTTCCTGCCGCTTGGTCATGGCGAAAAAGCGGACCAGATCGACGGGAAAGATGCGCGCCACATTCGGGTCGGTTTCGAACGCGGTAATGGCTGCACCCCAATCTGCCGCCAGTTGCGGCAGGCCGTCGATCTCATAGGCATTGCCCGAAATTGGTGCGGGCGGTTCGGTCTCATCCTCTATCCCATTCAGTGCGGCGCCCAGAACCGCAGCCAGCATCAGATAAGGGTTGATGTCACCGCCCGCGACGCGATGTTCGATCCGCCGCGCGGCAGGGGCCCCGCCGGGAATGCGTAGGGCGGCGGTGCGGTTTTCATAGGCCCAGCTTGCGTCGGTCGGGGCGTGCGCGCCGGGTATAAGGCGCGTGTATGAGTTGCCATGAGGCGCAAAAATCAGCGTGCATCCTGGCATCGCCGACAGACATCCGGCGACAGCCCAACGCAGCAGATCTGTGCCTTCCGGCCCGCCATTGTCGAACACGTTCCGGCCTTTTTCATCCACGACCGAGAAATGCACGTGCATCCCGTTGCCCGCGTCATCGGCGTACGGTTTCGACATGAATGTGGCCGTAAACCCATGTTTGCGGGCAAGGCCACGCGTCAAGGTCTTGAAAAGCCACGTATCATCGGCGCAACGCATTGCATCCTGATGGTTCAGGTTGATCTCGAACTGACCAACCCCGCTTTCGGATATCGCTGTCTGGGCGGGAATGCCCATCGCAGCGCACCCGTCGTAAAGGTCGGTGAAAAACGCATCGAATGCGTCCATCTCGGCCATGGACAGCACCGCCTCATCCACCAGTCTCCGATCTGTGACTGGATTGATTGGCGGTTGCGGTTGCGGGCCGGACGCGTCCAGCAGGGTGAACTCCAGTTCGGTCGCTGCGATGACGGACCAGCCGCGCTGGGCATAGCGATCCAGCACCGCAGCCAGAGCGTGGCGAGGATCCCCAGCAAAGGGCACACCTGCGTCATCATGAAGGCACATCGGGACCAGCGCCGTGTCTGCACCCAGCCAGGGCATCGGCACCGGCCCACGATCTGTCGGCAGCAGCATCCCATCCGCGTCACCGGATTCAAAGACCAGAGGGCTGTTGTCGATATCCGCGCCCCACAGGTCGACGTTCAGCGCGGAAAAGGGCATGCGGACCGCGCCCTTGGTCAGTTTGTCGGCATATGAGGGTGGCACTCGTTTGCCGCGCATCTGACCGTTAAGGTCACAGGCAGCAACGCGAAAACTGTGCAGGGCGCTCAGGTCCATCGGGGTCTCCATCCTTCGAGTTACCCGAGATGTAATGGGTTACGCGCGCGTTGTCACTAAATTTGATCAAAAAATATCTGAAGCGGGCGGCTGTAAGTTGCTCCGCGCCCAAGGGGGACGGCGCGGAGCGTGGGCTTTAAACGAAGCTGATGCCGTTTTCAGCCATTGGCAGTTCGGCCACATGCGTGCCCGAAAGTGCGTTGATCGCATTCGCCAGCGCCGGGGCCGAGGGCGGTGTGCCCGGCTCGCCGACACCCGTAGGTGCCTCGGCAGATGGGACGATGTGCACGTCAATCGCGGCGATGTCGCCGATCCGCAGCGGCTCGTAATCAGGGAAGTTGAATTGATCCACGGTGCCGTCTGTCAGCGTGATCTGGTCACGCATGACATGCCCGATGCCGTAACCGACACCGCCTTCCATCTGCGCACGCACCACGTCGGGGTTCACGGCAATCCCGCAGTCTATGGCACAGGTGACCTTTTCGATCTTGATGCCATCTTCCGGATCGCCCGAAACCTCGACAACCTCTGCCGCATAGCTTCCAAAGGACTTGTGCACCGCGATGCCTTGAGCCCGCCCTGCCGGAGCATTGCCCCAACCGGCTTTTTCGGCGGCCAGTTTCAGAACCGCAGCTTTGCGAATCTGATCCGCGTTGCTGCTGTCGCTCAGATGCGCCAGACGGAATTCCACCGGGTCGCGGCCTGCGGCTTCGGCGACGAGGTCCATCATGGTTTCCATAGTGTAGGCCGTGTGCGTATGCCCCACTGACCGCCACCACAGTACCGTCGTCGCCTTGGGCGTATCTGTCAGCCCAAGCGCCATACCGGGGATTGCGTAAGGACTGTCCGCGATACCCTCGATCGAGCTGTGGTCGATTCCGTCATGCACCAGAACGGATTCGAACGGGGTGCCCTTGATGACGGATTGGCCAGCCACCTGATGCTGCCAGCCGACGATGTTGCCATCGGCATCCAGACCTACGCGGACCTTGTGCCCGAAGGCCGGGCGGTAATAGCCGCTGCGAATGTCATCCTCGCGTGTCCAGACCAATTTGACTGGCCGGGATCGGTCGGTCACCACAAAGGCCAGCGCAGCCTCGACCTGATAATCCGCATCCGGTGTTGCTCGACGTCCGAACGACCCACCGGCCAACATGGTCTTGATGTGGATCTTTTCAGGCGGCAGTTGGAAGATTTGCTGATAGGCCATATGCGGGCCGGTCGGCATCTGTGCGCCGTCATGCAGAACGATATCGCCCTCGGCGGTTTGCTCGATAGTGCAGTTTAGTGGCTCCATCGGGGCATGTGCCAGTAGGGGGAAATAAAAGGTCTTTTCGATGACCTTGTCCGCCTCGTCGATTGCTGCCGCAACCGCTGCAACTTCCGCTTTGTTCACGTTATATGCCGGTTCCGCATCCAGTGCGGCCATAATCTCGGCCTTGATCTGATCCGAGTGGCGAGTTTCGGCCCCCGACATATCCCAATCGACCTCAAGCGCGTCGCGTGCCTGAATCGCGGCCCAGGTGTTTTCGGCATAAACCGCCACACCCGCCTGATTGGGCAGAACGGCGGCTGAGATATAGCCTTTGATCTCTTTCGACGCGCTGTCGTCAAAGCCGTTGGCGATACCGCCTTTCGATTCAGGGCGCTTGATCATGGTGACCATCTGATTTGCCAGATGAACGTCCATCGCATACATCGCCTGACCGTTACCTTTGATTGCGGAATCCTTGCGGCGCACGGATTCGTTGCCAATCAGACGGAATTCCGACGGGTCCTTCAGGCGCGGCTCGGCAGGCGCATCAAGCTGGGATGCTGCGGCCACGAAATCGGCAATCGGGGCGGACTGGTTGCCCGCTTTGACGATGCCTTCCTCGATGGTGATGCCCGCGGCATCCACACCCCAGTTTTGGGCAGCAGCAGCGATCAGCATCTCGCGCGCGGCGGCCCCCGCCTGACGGTATTGCATCCATGAGTTCGCCATCGCAGTCGATCCGCCCGTGCCCTGGAAGGGGCCGAATAGCAGGTTGTTGTAGACCTGCGGGTTGGACGGCGCGAATTCGTATTCGATCTGATCCATGCGCAAGCCGATTTCCTCGGCGATCAGCGTCGGCAAACCGGTTGCGGGCCCTTGCCCCTTTTCAAAGTGTTTGACGATGGCGGTCACGGTGCCGTCGGCGTCAATTTTGACAAAAGGGTTGAACTGCGTGGTTTCGGACGACGCCACTGCCAACGCACCATCCGGGCGCGCACCAACCAGCAGAACTGCACCGGCAGCGGCGGCACCTTTCAGAAACCCACGGCGAGAGGTATTGATGGTCATGGATCAGGCCTCCAGAATTTCGGATGCGCGCTGAATGCCGGCGCGGATGCGTTGATAGGTGGCGCAACGGCAGGCATTGCCGTGCATGTAGTCGTCAATCTCTTCGGTGCTGGGCTTGGGGTTTTCGGACAGCAAGCCAACTGCCGACATCACCTGACCCGACTGGCAATAGCCGCACTGGACCACATCCAGCTCGACCCAGGCCTGTTGTACGGCAGAGCCGATCTTGTCCGCGCCGACGGCCTCGATTGTGGTGATCTCGGCATCTTCGACGTCTTCGATATAGGTCTGGCACGAGCGTACGGGCTCACCATTCAGATGCACGGTGCACGCACCGCACGAGGCGACGCCGCAGCCGAATTTGGTTCCGGTCAGCTTCAGTTCATCCCGGATCACCCACAGCAGGGGCGTGCCGGGTTCGGCGTCAACCGTGTGGGTTTCGCCGTTCAGTTTCAATGTCAGTGCCATGAGGGGACCTTCCGTGTTGGGCTGGTTGCCTGAGTCGGTAAACTGGCGCGTTTACTAGTGGCACAGAACTTCACTCTTGTAAACTCTGGCGTTTACCTAGGATTTGACCGTCCCCTGTCAATAGGTCTATAGCTCTGACATGACCGAATGCAGCGCACCGAATGCGACCAAATACGCGCAGATCATCGAAGCCGCTGTGGCCGAGTTCCAGGATAAGGGCTTTGCCGCGGCCAGTATGGATCGCATCTCGGCGCAGGCCGAGGTGTCTAAGCGTACACTGTATAAGTATTTCGAAAGCAAGGAAAACCTGTTTCGGTCGATCGTGATCGAACTGTCCAGCCGTTTTGCCGAAGTGGTCGAGATTCGGTATGAAAAAGGGCGTGATATTCGCGCGCAACTGACCGAATTGGCCTGGGCCGAGGGGCGCATCCTGATGATGCCGGATGTGATAGCGATGTCGCGGATGATTATCAGCGAAACCTTGCGCAGCCCGGAACTGGCAGCGGCGGCTCAGGGTAAGCTGGACAAGACAGCTGCCTTCATTGGAATGATGCGGGATGCGACCGAGGACGGCCAATTGCGAATCGACGATCCTGAACAAGCCGGACGTGAATTCATCGGTCTGATCAAGGCGCGCGCGTTCTGGCCCTTGTTGTTCACCGGATCTGTGATGAGCGAGTCCGAAATGGCCGAAACCATCAACAGCAGCGTTGAAATGATGATCAGCCGCTATGCGGTTTAACGGCTAGTATACCTTACATTTTGTATGTTCTCGTTGCGGCTGGCTGCTTTGGCATTCCGAGTGGCGTTCAATCCCGAAATAATGCTACAGGGCTGTACTGAAATTGCCCCCTCAGCAACAGGCCCATGACGGACACGGAAAACATGTCGGATTCAGCTCAAACCACAAAGCCGGAAAAAGCCAAACTTTGGCGCGCGGCCCGGCTGTCCGTCGCTCCGATGATGGATTTGTGCGACTGAAGGTAAGGTATTGTTCTATAGGTGTTTTTAAGGGGTGATTTCGGCGCGTAGCACATATGTAGCAATCGTCCCCTTCTGACAGTGAAGCTGTGCTCTACCTTCCTGAGGATGCAATATTTCTGTTTGGTCTTCAAATGAATGTGCCGGGACCTCACGAAGCGCCCGGCCATCCCATTGAGGTTTCAAACGACGGTCGCAAGAAGGGTGTCCGTATCCCGGATTGCTGCCAGCTTATCGTCGAGCGCTACCTTGGCTTTTTTGAACTGCTTCCAGCGATATGCGAGATTCACATACTCGACGACTTTCTGATCTTGTTCCCAGACCAGATCCACGTCCTGCGTTATTGCAGTATCACCTTTGCCCTCACGAATTTCATTCAGGGTTCTGCGGATCTGTTCACCCATGACGTCGATTAGATCCTGGTCGATCTGCTGAAGCCCCTGGCGCTCTCGGAGGGATTGAAGGCTATCCAGGATAGTTGATCTAATGGATCCTTTGGGGGTCAGGCTGCCTGCGAGCCATTCTTCGGCCAACAATCGCCCCAGAACGATTGCGTCGAGTGTCAACTTGTGTACGTCGCGTTCGATTTCGATGTCCAATGTGGTCTCCTTCGGTTTGAGCGGTCATCTGTCAGTGGTGAGCCGGCATTGCGCTGGCTCTCAAGCCGCCAACCCCAGATTGACAGGGGGTGACGCTGCGCCGTTATGCGACAAGATCTGTTTCGATCAATGCGATCAGATCCGGGTCCTGGTGCTGACAGATTGCTTCTTTCAATCCTTCGGTGAGTAGACAGAGCTCCTCCATGATGGGCGATGCCGGGTCGATTTCGGCGAAGTATGCCGCTTCGAGTGTCTCGATGTCATGCACATTGCTCAGAGACAGAAGACCATGGAGTGCAGCAATCCTGTATCTCAGTCTTCGTGTCAGACTGCGTGCGCTCATGATGTCGCCGAGAAGAGCCTGCGTCCGGCGAAGGGCGGGCTGGCCACCTAACAGAACGGAAGCATTTTGCAGTGCTTCGTTATGAGACGACATGAAATCCCGAAGGTCTTTCAGTGCATCCTGGTGAAAGTCGAACATTTTGTTCTCCTATGCAGCGCCAAAGCATGATGCCGTGGCTTCAAGGCGACTGAATTTCCTTTCGAATGCGCGGTTGTCGTGTGAGAGGCTGCTTTTCTCTCGGTTGATGGCTGGGCTGGTTGTTTCTTCGGGGTTCATGCCGAAATCCCGAAGAAACACCTGCCGCTGCCAGTTCATCCTATTTGAATTCAAACATCTCGAGTTCTCCCTGGTTGGCTATCTCGCGGAGCTCGGCCTGTCCTTTCATGCGTTGGGCCATCGCCAGAGCTTCACCCTGGTATGCCGTAGCTGTCGCATGGTTACGTTGTCCGCAGGATGCCATCGCCATGTCTGTTCCTGCCTGTCCCATTTCTATTCCCATGAATGTGTGCAAAACCGTACGAGCGATGTGCTCTCCGGTTCCCACTTCTCGCCGCCAGCAATCCGAAACATATCCATAGGCGACAGGAGTTCCGTCGTTGTTGATAAACAGGGAGCGTTTCTCTGCGAGGCAGGTCTGGCGCATGTGATCGAGCCAAGCTGGATTGGCACCACGCAGGATGAGAGCGTCGATCAGGACATTGAGCCGTGGATCAATGTCTGTTGTCCACGCATAGCCGCTCTTGGAGAGTTCGGTTTCAATGGTGTATTGGGTGCCGGTCCAGAACAGGTTTTCGCCAAAGACAAATCGCGTGTCAGCAAGGCGGACCGGCATGACGGAAAACAACGCCAATGCTGCCGCGCGGTTGCGCTGCGCATGGCGGCTTCTTGGGCAGTCGTGTTCTTCAGCACCCTGCAGAATGTCACGAGCTTGCTCGATCAACGCCACCGGCGAGTATCCGGTTTTCTGCAGGTGGTTGAATTTCTTGCCTTTCGTCTTGCGGGCTTGAGCTTCGTAAATTCGAACGAGATCGGCCAGCAGATCGAGTGTTTCTGTACCAGCCGCCACGTATCGAGCGAACTTTTGCACCGCTGCGAACGAAGACCGGAGGGTTCCTGGGGCCACTCCTCGATTTCGAAGATCGCGTGCATATGCGCGCACTGCCTCGGTGGACAGAGCATCCGGTAGTCCAGCTGCGCGGGCCGAAAAAAGGAACTGACGCATTTTCATTTTGTGGGTATCCATCATTCCTTCTGCAGGGGGTAATTCTCCGTTTTGATCGAAACCAGCATCCATGTCTTGGAATGCTTTTCGCCAGGCCGGCGGCAATTGGTTGAACTCCACAGATTTGGACAGCCGGCGCGACTTGGGTTTCGACTTCTTCTTGCGTTTTGCTTCGCGCGATCGGATGGCTTCCTCCAGGGCCAAAACCGAAGGGTGGCTCGGGAAAATCGCCATGATCGCATGTTTGAGACGACGAAGCCGGCTCTCCGATCCATTCCTGGCATCAAACTTCAGGAATTCCTGTGCAGACAGGGCTTCCATCGACGAAATTCCGCGTGTTTCGAGAAAAGCCAGAAGATCATCGACCAACCTCAATTCCTGAACCGTGGCCGCGGCCATATTGGGATCTCCAATCAGGAGATCCCAGCGTTGAAGCCTAAGAATTTCGTTTTTTGAGCGGTAGTCTGGGGTTTTCATCGGCTGAGGCTCGACAGGTCCAGAATGAATTTTTGAACTTCCGTGCGTTTGGCGCGTTCATTCACCCAGGCATAATTCTTGCGAACGGTTGCGGGCGTGTCGTCGAGCAATCTCTCGAGGAGGTCCCATCTGCCTGGGTTGTGTTGCAACAGAAGCGAGGCGAGGCCATGCCTGAATTTATGCGGTGTCATTGGCAATCCGGCGCTTCGGGTTTGGCGCTTGAACCAGCCCAGGAAGGTTCTGTATTCCAGTGCTTCTCCGTATTTGAAACCAGGAAACAGGTGAACGCTTTCTTCGTGGTTGGGAAAGAGGGGGCGAATTTTTTCGAGATACCAGAGGATGACTTCGAGGCCATTCAAATGGTTGGGCTGTATCGGGGCCCAGATCTCCACATCGTTCTTGGTGTGCTCGGGCCCGAGATCGATTGTGGCATGCTTGGTTTTTCGTGACGGGAGATGGAAGGTTCTGCCCGGGCCGCGAAATATCAACTCCAAAGCACTTTCGATTCTTATGGGAGCCCCGCGTGTTTCGAGGGCGCAGATGGCAGCGACCGTTCCGATCTGTCGGATCCGCGTAATCTCCTGCGATTTCGGGTTGAATTCAACGCCAGTAAGCCGGTCGAGCAGTTCATTGACCTGATTGCGCAAATGAACATGCATCGACAGGAATTTCATGGTCTGCTGTGGTGATGCCAATAGATGCTCACAGAATTTGCGTGAAGTGGGTGACATGTCGTTGCTGGCCTTCTTCCCATTTTTCAGGAACCGGTTGGCTCTGAGATGGCTTTTCATGAGGGAAGGATCGACGTCATTTCTGGCCATGACGACATAGTTGGATTTGAGGTAGTCATACGCGGTTCTTGCCGAGATATGCCCCTTTTGATCTTCATGTTGGCTCCAAAACCGAACGACATCGGTCGCATACTCAGGCGTCATGAGGTCCTGTAGACCCAATTTTGTATGTGGCTGTAGCCGACCACTGCGAAAAAGTGTGCTGACGAATTTCCGCATCGCTGCCAGCTTGAAATTTACGCTCGAGACCGAAGCGGTATTCACATGTTCCTGCTCAACAGGATCGAACTCGGTCAGCGTGGCGTTGCGCACCCAATCATCGATTTCATCAGCGATATGAGGAGGAATGAGATGAAGGTTTTCCTGGCGGCGAGGTTCAGGGGAAGGAAAGGGAGCAACGGGAAGATAGCGGCATACATTGTCGTCGTGGCGAAATTTGTTCAGCGTCTTGAATGCGCGCTGAAGAGTTTTCCACTCGTTGGTTTCCAGGGTTGGCGAAACGGTGTCCAACCAGTCCTGACACACCTGGCTGGGTTTGATATCGCTTGCCCGCGCTACGTCAGCCAGCTTCCTGACAGGGATGAGAATCTGTTTGGCACGGTGTTTCCGTTCGCCTTCTGTGACGGCGTGAGGTTCCAGGGCGGTCAGAAGTTCCGCCCATTCGTCGACCCGGGCACGGCGTTCTCTGGCTGCTTCAGCTTCGCCTGTCGCGTTTTTGACCGCTGCAATGATCTTTCGCCTCGTTGCTTTGTAGGCCTTCTCTGATTTGCTGAGAGAGGGATCGAACCCATGGAGTGGCAGTCGCTGTTTTATCAACGTCAGATCTGCGGGGATTTGATTGAGAACTGCACCATCAGTCAGGTGCGGGTAGCGACCAACAGCATTGGCGTAGTCGTTATTGCCTGCCGCCACCTCTCGGTCTTGGACGTCTTGCAGGGTCATTGCGGTGAGTGGTTTATGAAAGCTCATTTGGGCCTCTTTTTTTGTCCGCTAAATGACAAATTGGCCGTTATCGCTGAAACCAAAGCGGAAAATGACAAAAACCTGCGGATACTCCGGAACCGAATATTCGGCGGTGTTTGTCATTTTGTCCGCTATCGGTGTCATTGACCGATAATCATCCAATTCCGCGCCGGAGAGTCATTTGGCGAACGGAATATTGTTCAACCTTTTGGCGCCTGGCGTCGCAAAGGAGTACTTCAACGACAGGATGGAATTGGGTCCAAATGACGGTTTGCGGAAATTTGGGGGAGATCTATTTTGCCGCTTTCGGAGGGAGAAAAATGGCTGTGGCCGATGAGCGTGTGCCTGCGGGAGCAGGCTCATGCCTGGGGTTGTCCGTCTGGTGCGTTGGTGGCATCTCTCCGCGAAGAAAGGGATGCATAAGCTCATTCTTCCGGACAAATTTGGGTTGGGTGCCTGAGAGCCAAGCCTCAACTTCAAAAGGAAAGATCATCCGTTTGCGGGGGCCGAAACGTAAGAAGTTGGTGAAGCTTTTGTCTTTGTGGGCGCCTTCGTACATGCGCCCGATTGTTTTCTCACTTTCCCCTGTCTCCTTCGCTGCTGCTGGAGCATCAAGCAGGGTGCTCCAAATGCCCGGAGCATGGATCGGGTACGGTTTTTCGAATCCTAATGCTGCGAATATGCGAAGCCTGGGATAACCTTTCCCACGCTTTGGAATGTCGAGGTTTTTCATGAGGTTTCGAGCAAACCCTTCCGAAGTATTTAGAAATTCAGAAAGATCCTTGGTGCTGATTAGCAGTGCATGATCCTTTGCTGATTGATCTGAACACATTTCGATCTCCCTGACGTCTCGTCGGGAAGATGGGTGCATTGGCGTCAAACGAAAAACTTCTTCGGGCCTCAGATGGATTGACAGTGCTTTGGTTCAAACAGTTGGGCAGCATGCCTTTGTGGCTTTAGGGGATTCTGGTGAACAATTAGCGCACTCGATGGTTGAGTTGCATCAATGAAAGTGGAAAAACTGTGTGCAACAAGAGGGTTGCCAGAAAGACGATACCCTCAGATTTGGAGACGAAATGGATTTTGAAAGCGTAGGCGTCTGGGTTCGGGACTTTATCCTGTCGGCGGCCAACATGATCGTTGACGAGCACTGGCCCGGCATCATCAGCGCGGGTCTTTTTGCAGCTATGATGCTATTCGTCATTTGGATCTCCCTCATTTCGTGGTCGCGCAGGCAAGCGCTTGCTGCCGCGCTGAGAGACGCAGAACGCGCTTCCGACAGTTCGGGCCATGGCCTGGATGCAGAAGCCCTGAGAGCGGCACTCAAACGCCGGAAGGGCGCAGCCGACCGTACATTGTCGACTGGATTTTCGGAATATTGTGAAACGCTTACAGTTGTCGGCAGGGGCGACGAGGCGCGGATTCACAACTCAATTCGCCCATCAGCATTCTTGAACGTGGATGATCTTGGATTTTCTTTGAAATCTTTGCGATGGGTTCCGGGAGTTTTCGTTTCTCTTGGTCTGTTGTTAACCTTCCTTGGTTTGGTGGCAGTGCTTCAACAGACCCAGGGTTTATTGAATGGCAACGATGCCGCAACAGTAAGTGCGTTGCGTGAACTTCTGGGGCAAGCTTCAGCCAAATTCACTATGTCTTTGAGTGGGCTGGCCTGTTCCATCATAATCAATTTTTGTCTGCGGTACTGGTCGACCAGAGTTGAAAAGGGGGCCGATTCCTTCGCCGCTTCACTTGAGAAAAATATGGCGTTCATCAGCTTGGAGGATCTCGCAGGGAAGCAGCTGAGGGCAATCGAGGACCAAACAGTACAACAGGCTGAACTGAATACACATTTGGTTGCGAAGCTGAGCGAGCCATTGAACAGGGTGGTGGAACAGTCGGTGCAGAATGTAGGCACCATGGTCGATCAACTGGGAAAAGACATTACCTCGGGGATTGGCGGTTCGTTGGACTCTGTTTCAGAGAGGATGGAAGCTGCTGCAAATGCCTTGTCTTCAATCGGAGACGACCTGAACCTGGCGGGTAAACAATTTGATGAGGCTCTTTCTTCTTCCACGAAGTCCCTGATTTCCGCACTCTCGCGTCTTGAGGAAGTGTCCGAAAAGCTGACAAGCGCAAGTGGAATGGTTGGCGACTTGGCCCCAACGGTCATGGAAACAGTCAAAGAAGGAAATGCGGCAAACTTGCGGGTAGCCGAAGGCGCAACCGAAATGGTTCACGCCGCCAAGACTGCGATCTCGGAGGAGAAACAGGTCGTTTTGGAGGCGATGCTGTCTATCAAAGGCCTGATTGAAGCCTTCGAGAGCCGAGCAGCCGCCTATGATGGGCAGCTTGAGAAAGCCTTTCAGACCTACCAGGTCGAAGTGGGTAAGACGATCGACAAGCTCGAAGATCACGGAAACGGCGTACAGGAGAGGTTCGCCGATGCGTTGTCTACTCTCCAGGCGGTCATTGAAAACGCGAAGGCGTTCGAGCCGGAAAGCCAGCCCAAGTCGTCGGTTGAGGCGATTGCAGAATGAGGCATGCGTTTCGCCAGAGGTTGTCGGAAGAGGAGGAAGAATCCGTCTTCGTTTCGATGACGGACATGACAGTGAGCTTTTTGTTCATCGTGATGATTTTGCTCGCCTTTTTCGCCACCCAGATTACGCCAGGGGAAACAGTCCCGAAACATATGCTCGATGAAGCAGAAAGCATCATCGAGCAGCGGGATCTTCAGGTCAGACAGCTGCTTGAGGAGTTGGAAAGCTATCGTTCAGGAGAACCAAGCATCATCTCTAAGTTGCAGGCTGAAAAAGCGCAGCTTGAGGCCAGAGTGCGTGCGCTGGAAGAAGATATCGACGCAATTCATGCAGAGTTGGAACTGGCGGATGGGGACACCGCCGTGGCACGTATTTCACTGCTCCGAAACGAACTGCAACGCTTGCATGCGCTCTTAGCTGCCAGTTCAGACGAGAACTTGATCGAAAGATACAATACCGTTGTCTCTTTGCAGAGGGCCAGGATCCTTCACGTTTTGCGAGAAAGGATCGTTGCGGTTGATCCCTCGATCGATGTCAGCATTTCGCGCAACCAGGATGCACTCCAATTCAGAGGTGATGGGCTTTTTGCGTCAAATTCAACGACACCATCGCGCCAAGGTCGGGCCAAAATGCGGCTCATTGCTGGTATCCTCCAGGAAGTCATAGCTTGTTTCTCTCTGGGAGAACCATCGACGCTGGGCAGTACTTGCAACGAAGATATTGCTGTAATCGATGCGTTGCAGATTGAAGGTCACGCGGACAGTGTTGGAAGTGATAATCACAACATGGATCTGAGTGCCCGGCGTGGTGCGGCAATCTATGGCGAAATGATTGCGGCCAACCCGCAGTTGCTTGGGTTTATGAACCTGCGTGCACAGCCTGTGCTTTCCGTGTCAGGCTACGGCGAAGGCCGACCAATTGCTGATGAAGCCTTACCTGGTGGCCGGGATGCAAACCGGCGTATCGACATTCGTTTCATAATGTTCTCGCCGGTGGATGAAGCTTCGATACCGTCTGGTCTGGATGATCTGGCGCGCATTCAAAAACTTCTCCAGGGAGGAGAACTCGAATGAGCCTGGCCGATCGACTTGTCCTCAAACCTGACTTCAGTGTTCGCGTCAAAGGTGGAGCCTTGGATAAGGCCGCAGAACGGATCGCAGAAGCCTTTCCTGGGCTCGAGAAACGCGCGCCAGAGGATGTCCCGATCATTCTTCGTAAAGTAGAGGAGGCATATAAGGCGGGAATTTGGCAAGGTGTGACGTCCGGCGATGTTGGTATCGCGGTTTATGAGCATCTTCGAGAAAAGATCGAACTCCCACAGGAATTGCGCCTTTTCCTGGATCAGGAAATGAAGGTTGCAACGAACCCGACCCTGATCGATGCCATGTGCCGGGGATACTTTGTGAGTTGGTCAAAACGAGCGGCCAAGACACGTGTTCTTTCAAACCTTTTGCTTGAAAAGGCCTCCGTACTGCCGACGCGTTGGAAGACAATATTCGCAAAGCACCCGGCCTTTCTTGATATTGAAGATGGCGCAGAGAAGATGGCTGCACGAATGGTCGAAGCCACGACACCTTACCAGTGGCTCAAGTCTGAAGGTTTACCTGCCCCTCACGAAGAAGGCTTGATGAGAGAAACCCATCTCGCATTTCTCAGGCAAACCCCCATGCCACAGACTGAGATGGCCGTAGACAAGCTTCTGGGATGGGTAACACCGCCAAACCGTCCGAAACTTTTTGACCCTTGGGCTGCTGAGACTGTCGAAAAAATTCTATCCCCCTGGGTTTCCACCGACTGCCCTCAGAAGCTCCGCGAATTCAACCTGGAAAGGCTCGTGAATAGGTTCGGCGACCCTCGGACTGATCGCCCAGCTTTTTGGTCCATGGTAGGGCAGCCTTATCGACGGATCCTGCTGAAATGGTTGGCTCGCAAGAGCATGGAAGCGATTTTCGATATTGTGACCAGGGCAGAAGGAGGATCGGAACAGGGGCACCAATGGGCAAATCGAAAACGGTTCTGGATGGGAGTCTATGACAAGGGCCGTATTGAGGAAGCGTGGGTCGCACTCGGCAGCAAAGCCGTGCCCCATGCAAAGGAACTTTATGCTCGTACGGGTGATCCATCCTACATGAGCTTTGGCCACCAAGGCACTCGAAGTGATACCTGTCTGCTCATGATGAAGATCGGATCGAAGACGGTTGTCGAAGGCTCGCATAGTTTTCGGGTGCATATTTTTCCGACACCAACTCGAGCAACTCCTGAGCTTTATCTCAGCAACTACGATCTTGACGATATCTTGCTGCCAGTGGGCCACCAGGATGCCAGAAGGCATGATCCACCTGGCCATTGGATGGAGTGGGTGCAAAGGCGGGTTTTGTAATGCATGAGTTTCAGTTCGATATTGAAGAAAATGGCCTTCGAGTACGAATTTCACAACAAAAGACAGGATTGTTTGCACGCTTTCGGAAACGGGAACCTGTAGATCTAAAAACACTTGCAGGCGCTGAAAGAACCCTTGCTGTTGCCTTTTCGAGCATCCGTGCTTTGGATCGTGACTCCGATCACCATGAACTTTCGGCTGATTACTTGTGGCTGGATCACTGGATGGTGTCACGGCTGGATGACATGTCAGCTTCCGTGCTTGGGATACCCCGGAAACTTTCTGGTGTAGTGTTCCATGCGGAAATGCGAGGATCCCTTGGGAGCGAGAGCTTTGCTCTGCAGTGGTGGTGGGAGCGTGACAAGCGGCAAATTCGGCTCAATCGTACGGGTGCGATAGTAGAATCTGGCGGCGTTTTCATGCGATTGCCTGCGCAGATCTATGACGCAATCTTCTTGTCTGAAGCCTTCGACGGCGGCAGGCCTCTGCCAGAACACTGGCGCGCGCTCTCGGAGTTTCGTGCGGCATTGGGTGACCTTGAAGATGACGGGTTAACGCGGCCAGAACGTTATCTGGAAAAGGTGGAAATTGTCGCGTGTGACAAGGTGGGGTTGGCTGTCGATCCCGAGGATCCATTGGGATTTGCGCCGCTACCATTTGTATCTCAGCAAATCCGACAAGGAGAAATGGCGTCCGAGGTTTCCGCCGCGCTCCAGGGCGATGAGCTTTCTGCCTTCAAAGACGATTCCAACCGCCGAGGCGCTCAACCAGCATATCGGGTAGGAGAGAACAGGTTCCTGATCCTGGACAAGTCTGTTGTGCCGGTTGTCGATGTGATTTCGCGCCATGCGAGAGGAACAGACCAGGAGAAGAGGAATTTCCTCGAAAATGCAGATCGCTTGGTTGCAGAAGCGATTGAGCAAGCTCTGATAGATGAGGGTCGGCTGAACGAACTGATGCCGTCTGCCGATCTGGTAGATGCGGTTGAAACAGAGTTCGAAAAAGCTTGGGCTGAAACGCGGGAGTGGACTGATCGCGTTATCGAGATCAGGAAGTGGACCAAGCCCGAGATCGAAATTCTTGAAGGATCTGGCACGTCGTGGTTGCCTGATGACATTGAAGCTGTCGTTGGTGAGATCCTGGGTACCATTCCAGAAGAGGATCTGGATACCGTGTTGAAGGCTCTCCTTGCTGCGCAGGAGAGCGGGGATCTGGAGGTCCTGCTTGAACAAGGAGTTCTTCCTGTCACGGAGTTGGTTATCCAGGCAGTGAGACGGCGTCTGGAACTGTATCTCAATCGAATCAGCCAGGATCAGGCAGAAGAAGGCGAGGTCACGGCCATTTTGCCGGTGACACATGACAATTTCTGGGAACTCGAATTCCGCGAAAGGTTGCGCGACAGACCTTCAGCAACGGAGCGAGGGTTGCCCAGTTCGCTAAAGAAATCTTTGTACGTACATCAGAGAAACGCCTTTGATTGGCAATTGTCTGCATGGGAGGCCGGTCTCCCTGGAATCCTGAATGCTGATGAACAAGGTCTTGGAAAGACCGTTCAAACGCTCTCTTTCCTGGCATGGTTGAATGAGAGGATGACGAAAGGTGAATTGCCTACCAAACCGTTTCTCATTGTCGCCCCCACATCCTTGCTTAGGAATTGGGAAGATGAAACCAGGAAGCACCTTCTGCCGGGTATTTTCGATGAGCCGGTTCGTCTCTATGGCCGCGAACTCAAGGCGTGGCGCGTTCAGGGTGAACGGGGCAGGGACATTCAGGATGGTCGCGCGAAACTTGACCTCTCCAGTCTTGTTGATTGCTCCGAGCCGCGACTCGTAATTACCACTTACCAAACTTTGGCAAATTACGCGGTGACCTTTGCCCAAACTCCTTTCGAAGTCGCCGTGTTTGATGAAATCCAGAATCTCAAGAACCCATCAACGTTGCGTTCGAATGCGGCGAAGGCTGTCAACGCTGACTTTCGAATTGGTTTGACTGGAACTCCCGTTGAGAATGCTACCCGCGACATTTGGGCTATCATGGATCAGCTGATTCCCGGGGCTCTGGGTGCGCTCAACGATTTTCGTATCGCCTTTGACATTCCAAAGCAGGGTAACATGCAAGAGTTGCACCGTGCCGTGTTCTCATCGATCAACGGGTACCCGGCATTGGGCATTCGACGCACAAAAGAGAAAGCTGCATCGGATCTGCCACCCAAAGTGAGGGTGCTGCATCCACGCATCATGCCAGAGATCCAAGCGCTCAGATATGATGAGGCTCGTAAACCCGGGCAATCCCTGTTTGGCCTCCTGCACCACATCAGGAGAACATCCTTGCATCCGGGTTTGTTGGAAGGTGAAGCGCCTGAAACTTTTATCCACGCTTCAGCCCGTATTGAGGCTGCCATAGATGTCCTTCGAGCGATCCAGGCAAAGGGGGAAAAGGCGCTCGTGTTTGTCGAGAACAGGGATGTTCAAGCCTGGTTTGCTGAACTGGTCAAAATCGAATTCGGCTTGCCACGCGTCGAAATCATCAATGGATCAACACCGGTGTCGCATCGAAAGGAAATCACAGACCATTTTCAACGCCATATGCAGCATGATGAAGGTTTCGATGTCCTTGTATTGGGGCCGCGTGCGGCAGGTACGGGGTTGACCCTGACAGCGGCAAACCACGTGATCCATTTGACTCGCTGGTGGAATCCCGCGGTCGAAGAACAATGCAACGACCGAACTCACCGCATTGGACAGACCCGCCCGGTTACTGTGCATATCCCCTTGGCTATACACCCGCGCCTCCAGCGCGGTTCTTTTGATTGCCTGTTGCAGAACTTGATGAAGAACAAAAGATCCCTGGCAGACAGCGTACTATGGCCTCCTGAAAGTGATGAAAGCGAGGTCCGCGCGCTTTACGACGCAATCGTTTCCGCTGAGGAGGAGGATGGTCTCGCAGCAGATGAGGGGCTTGTTCTCTCAGGCCGCCCGGACTTGGAAACGCAGGAGCTTGGCGAGAACATACTTCGGGTGTGCCTGAAGGGGGGAGGAGCCTCGGTCGTAGTAGCCCTGGATGGTGCAGACCTTCAGCGGGTTATCTTAAGGCCAGAGACGGATGCTGCGGCAATCGTCCTTTCTGACTTCGACAATCTTCCTGAAGGCACGAATGTTCCAACGTCAATTCTGGGTGGGTCAGCGCTCTGGCCAGAATTCGTATTGCCGGATTGATGATTTGAAGTCAGTTGCTTTCCTTCCGCCCGTCCTTTCGGATCAACACGCATTCTCGTTGATCCGAAAGGCAGGGCGAATCTGGGCACAGTCTCTTCAACTTGCGGCTTCGAATATAGGGTCTTCATCCTCGCCAAGCGGCAGTTGGAAGTTCAGTACGTTGGAGGACGTCGATGAAATATGCAAATCTGCCGACCGGTAGGCCTCAAGCACCCTTGCAAGACGCTTCTTGTTTCTCCAGTTTTCCTGGGTGTCTTCGTGCTTCTTGTTTGCCATGTGCTCTGAGTGCAAACGATCTGCAATCGTTTGATTCTCCTGATTGAACAATGGTTGGTTATTCGGTTTTTCGAGGCTTGCAAGCAGCTCCATGATTTCCTTGATCTGGGCCGAATTCAGGATCTGACGAGCTTTGGAACTTAGGTTTTTCTGGATTTCTCGAGCAGTTGGCTCTTTGCCGGTTCTTTCGCGGTGACGCTCCCGCCGCTCAGCTACAATGCGAACCGGGTCTGACCAACCGGTGTCGTATTCCCGGATCATTATCAATGCACATTCCATGTGGTACTCTGCATAGCGCGTAGCGATCCGTGCCGTTTCAACGTCGATTTCCTTCTGCGATCTTCCGAGCAGGAAGTGAATGACCACCAAATACGACAGGACGGAAAAACCAATCCGGCGAATGAAGGATCCTGGCAGGAGGCTGTTGCCCCAAGTAGGGCGAAGCTCCTGCCACCACGCTTCAATGAAAGGCAGTGTCTCAGGGGCCAGCGTATAGTCGCCGCAGGAGTTCTTCTGCGCACAAAGTGCATGCCACATTTCACGAAGGCCTTCCTGTTCTATCTTGTTCTTTTCTCCCTGGAAGAAAAGAAAGTGATCGAACATATCGGTATCGGTCCGATTTTCGGCTATGACATAGTTGAAACGCTGGCAAAGGCCGTCGAGCATGCTCGGGAGATCAATGTTCATCTTCCACGTTTCGCGTACTGTTAGGCCCAGAAATGTGAAGTGTGGGTCGGTAACAGTGAGCTTGTTTTCCTCGCTCTTTAGCCGGTTGGCGATTTCCTCATGAGAGTACGCGTCGAGAATCCATGGTTTGATCCGTGCGTAATTTGAATGAGTTAGAACCAATTTGAAGAATTGGCCCACCTCGTCCTGGAACCAATAGGACCCGTTGTTCTCTTTCAGGTCGATAATCCATTGTGCGTCGCTGCTATATTTCGGGAACATCCGAACAGGGGTGGTCTGGTCCTCGCCAAACAGAGTGTCCTTAACCCGGTTTGTGGCCAGGGTTTTGGAACTTGCTGAAGAAGCCATGGCGATAGTCCAGAGGATCGGCCGATGTGGCTTCATTCCTGGGATCATCAACGAGGCACCACTTTGTGTCAGCCAGGAAGACGCGATCATGATCAACTGGAACAAGGGGAGGGCGTAGCTGGTGTCCGTGGCATCGAAGTGCTTGAGCATGCGTTGGATGTAGGAGCCACGAGGCACGAGTGGCAGGATGTCCAATGCCTCCGGGCGTTCCTTGACCGTGAGCATGGCGACAAGGTCGCTTTTCTCCTTCTCGGTCAGCGCTCGTTTGCGCTTGCCATCGTTTACCCGAAGATCATTGAACAGGCTCGGCTTGGTCTTACGGTTTGTTGAGGTCTTGGATTTCTGTGCCATCTGCACGCCTTTCTACTTTTCTGCGTGCACGGGACGTGTTGTCATGAACCCTGATCAGGTAACTGGGTTTGATAGGGTGTCGAACTTCGGAAAATGCCAGGGGGCGCCGACAACCGACAGTTTTTGTAAGTGACTGCTATTAAATTGAAAAACCTGTAATTGCATCGCCGACAAGCCGCCGACAAAATGCTACTCAACGAGTTGCAGGCAGGACGTTCCAACTTTTTTCTTTTCGATCCAGATCATTGAACCAACGACAAAAATCGGCCAAAACTCATCGCAAGGTTGTTCCGCCTCCAAGGCAGACCAGGAAGTATTTTCAAGGACAGATCATGAGCATCGAAAAGACGTTATTTGCCGCCGCCGACAAGATGCGCGGCTCAATGGATGCGGGCGAGTACAAACACATAGCCCTGGGTCTGCTGTTCCTGCGCCACGTCTCGATGTCCTTTGAACGCCTGCACGATCAGCTCTCCAAGGAAGAATACTCCGACCCGGAGGATCCGGATGAATACCTGGCCGAGAGCATCTTCTGGGTGCCGGAAAAGGCGCGATGGTCGACACTGGCCAAGCAATCCAAGGATCCCAAGATCGGGATCATGATCGACGATGCCATGCGGGCGATCGAGGCAGACAATGAAAGCCTCAAGGGCGCGCTGCCCAAGGTCTTCGGCAAGGAGAGCATCGACCGCACGATGCTCACTGGCCTGATCGACCTGTTCACCAACCTCAAGATGGAAGGTAGCAAAGCTGACTTCGACCTCATCGGACGCATCTACGAATACTGTATCGGCGAATTTGCCAGTTCCGAAGGCAAGCGCGGCGGCGAATTCTATACGCCCAAATCCGTCGTCGACACGCTGATTGAGATGATTGAGCCCACCAAGGGGCGTGTCTATGACCCATGTTGCGGCACCGGGGGATTCTTCGTTCAGTCCGAAAAATTCATCGACGCCCACTCAGGCCAGCGCAATGACATCGCCATCTATGGTCAGGAGCGTAACCACACCACCTTTGGCCTCGCGCGCATGAACCTGGCGATCCGTGGTATCTTTGGCGACATCCGCTGGAATTCCGAGGGTACCCTGGTCAAGGACGCCTTTGCGGACGAACGGTTCGACTATGTCCTGGCAAATCCGCCCTTCAACATTTCAGACTGGTCGGGCGAGTTGCTGCGCGAAGATGCGCGCTGGAAATATGGTGCGCCGCCGGTGGGCAATGCCAACTTTGCCTGGATCCAGCATATCCATCACCACTTGTCCGCATCAGGCATCGGCGGGGTGGTCATGGCCAACGGTTCCATGTCGTCGATGTCCGGGGGCGAGGGCGACATTCGCCGAGCGCTGGTCGAGGGCGACGCAGTGGATGCCATGGTGGCTCTGCCGGGGCAGCTGTTCTATGGCACCCAGATCCCAGCCTGCCTGTGGATCATGGCCAAAGACAAATCCAACGGCATTGCGAAGGAGGCCAAGCTGCGCGACCGGAGGGGTGAGGTGCTGTTCATCGACGCCCGCAAGATGGGCGCGCTGGTACCGGGCAGCCGCAAGCAGAAAGAACTGTCTGAGGACGAGATCACCCGCATCGCCACCGCCTATCACGCTTGGCGGGGGGAGCCGGATGTGGGCGAATACGAAGACGTGCCTGGCTTCTGCAAATCCGCGGACAAGGACGAGATCGCCAAACACAACTTCGTCCTGACCCCGGGCCGCTATGTCGGGGCCGGGGCCGCCGAGGAAGACGACGAACCCTTCGAAGAGAAATTTTCCCGTCTGATGGGGGAACTCCGTGGCCAGTTTGCCGAGGGGCGGCGGCTTGAGAAGGAAATCGAGGACCGGCTGGGGGCGTTGGGATGATCGAATGGCCAACGTACACGGTTGAGGAACTGGTGGCGGAATCTGTTTTGGCTAAGCCAATGGACGGAAACCACGGTTCAATACATCCGAAATCAGCCGATTATGTCCCTTCTGGCATTCCCTTTGTGATGGCTTCGGACTTAGAGCACGGCCGCGTCAACACTAATTCCTGCAGCTTCATTTCCGAAGCGCAAGCCAACTCGTTGCGTAAAGGCTTTGCCAAAGAAGGTGATGTTCTCATTTCGCACAAGGCAACGATTGGCCGCGTGGCTATGGTGGGCAAAATCGAATCGTCCTTCCTGATGTTGACTCCGCAAGTCACGTATTATCGGGTTCTGAAAACGGATATCTTGGATAGGCGATTCCTATTCTACTATTTCCAATCGAGGCCCTTCCTTGAGGTTTTGGGGCAATGGGCCGGTGATGGGTCAACTCGGGCGTATCTCGGCATAACTGGTCAGCTCAAGTTGCCAATTATGATGCCACCCATCAACGAACAACACGAAATCGCCGCGATTCTTGGAGCGCTGGATGACAAGATCGAGCTGAACCGCAAGACGGCGGCGACCTTGGAAGAGATGGCGCGGGTGCTGTATCGGTCGTGGTTCGTCGATTTTGACCCCGTCCACGCCAAATCCGCAGGCCTCGCCCCGGCCCACATGGACATCCAAACCGCCGATCTATTCCCCGACAGTTTCGGTGAGGATGGCCTGCCGGAGGGGTGGGTGCCAGAAACAATTGGGGACCTGTTCACCCTTCAAAGGGGCTTTGATCTGCCAAAGAAGAATCGTGCGGACGGGCCTTACCCGGTGCTCGCGGCCGGAGGTCACCATGGGACACACAAAGAATTCAAGGTGAAGGGGCCAGGGGTCACCACCGGCCGAAGCGGGGTGATCGGGGAAGTGTTCCTGGTTCTGGAAGATTTTTGGCCGCTGAACACATCTCTTTGGGTAAAAGAATTTAAGAAATGCTCGCCATTTTTTGCATACTTCTTCCTGCAAACTCTGGATTTGAAGGCTTTGAATTCAGGCTCGGCAGTGCCTTCCTTGAACCGAAATAACGTCCACAACTTGGCCGTTGGCACACCTCCTTTCGAGGTCATTTCGTCTTTCGACAACTTGGTCTCTCCTATGTTTGAACGCATACAGACGGCAACCAACGAAAACCAAACCCTCGCCACCCTCCGCGACACGCTCCTGCCGCGCCTGATGTCCGGCGCATTGCGTGTCGGAGAGGTGAAAGAGCAGGTGGAGGACGCCGTCTGATGCCTTCCGCGATTTCCTTGCGAGACTACCTTCGCCAGCGTGCAGCTTGGGTCTGGAATGAACAGGGCCACGCTTTCAATAACGGCTTGGCACTCCAGGAGGAAACACTCACTGAGATGCTTCTTCTCCGCATGGCCCGAGATCACGCGAAGCATGGGCTCAATGTGACCATGTTTAACAAGACTGAGGAGGGGATCAACGGTGCAGACTGGGAGTGGATCATCCGTACCAGGTTTTGTGAGTTGGGATTACGAGTGCAGGCTAAACGACTATATCACAAGGACAAATCGAAGGACTACGGCGGGCTGGATCCGTCATCACCTCAAGCAGGGAAATTGATCAAGAGAGCAGGATCGAACATCCCGCTGTATGTTTTCTTCAATCATGATCATGGCGTGAATTCCAAGCTTCTGCATGGAGGCGGGGAACACCCTTATCGCGGTCGAAGCTATTGGGGGTGTTCTATCGCTTGTGCTAAAAAGGTGAAAGCCGCGGGCACCAACAAGCTTAGTGACTTGAAGAAGCATATGAAGCCCTGGCATCGCTTGGTTACCATGTCCGGAAAGTGTGATGCGAAGAATGCGCTTGGTATCACTCAGGATGAGATGAACGCTTCCATGCCGGTTTCGCGGCGAGTTGTGCTTGAAAACATCAGAAACCGCGATTTCATGTCTCAGTATATTCAAACGGAAGAATTGGCTGGTGTGGCTATTTTGGATTTTTCCGATTTTCGAGGGGAATAATGTTTCAAGTCGATTTATCCCAAAACCGTATTCAAAAGCTTGAAGAAAAGAGATTTTCCGACCTCAACCTGCGAGAGCGGGAGCACCTTCAGGAATGGCTGGCCGGGCAGCCGGATGCCCTGGGCGAGGAGCTGTTGATCATCCAGAAGGAATTCGACGGTTTCGCCGACACGCGCGAACGGCTCGACCTGCTGGCGCTCGACAAGGACGGGCAGTTGGTGGTGATCGAAAACAAGCTCGACGACAGCGGCCGGGATGTAACCTGGCAGGCGCTGAAATACACCGCCTATGTGTCTGGGCTCACCAAGACGCAGATCATCGACATCTACCAGCAGTACCTGGACCGGTATTGCGGGGGCGGAAATGCTGCGGCGCAGATCTGCGAATTCCTGGATGTTGAAGAGCTTGGAGAGGTCATCCTGAATCCGGGGAATGACCAGCGTCTGATCTTCATCGCTGCCAACTTCAGGAAGGAAGTCACATCGACCGTCCTCTGGCTGCGAGAGCATCGCATTGATGCGCGGTGCTTCAAGGTCGTGCCGTATGTGTTTGGAGAAGAACTCTTTGTTGATATCCAGCCGGTGATCCCCACGCCTGAAGCAGCGGATTTCATGATTGGAATGGCCGAGAAAGAGACCGAGGCGCGCGGTGCACAGGGCGAACAGAAGAACCGACACAAATTGCGCCGTGACTATTGGGAAATGGCCCTGGAGGCTTTGAAGGAAGCGGGGGACACGCTTTATCAGAATATCAGTCCCAGCAAGGATCACTGGTTGAGTGCTGGGTCAGGCGTGCGCTCCTGCCATTATGCCATGATTTTCGGCAAGGCGCTGCTTCGTGTGGAATTTTCCTTTGCTCGCGCTTCCGCTGAAGAAAATAAATGGTTGTTTGACCGACTAATTCAGAAGCGGGAACAAATCGAGGCCGACTTTGGGAACAAAATCGAATGGCTGAGGCTGGATGACAAAAAGGCTTGCAGACTTCAGTATGAGATCCCCTGTGACGGGTTCAATCGAGATGAATGGCCTAAACATATCGCCTGGCATGTAGAGCACATCCAGAAGTGGGAGAGAGCGTTGAGAGGGCCACTGGCTGAGGTCAACCAGGCCCTGAAAGCAAACGGTGGTGTTTCCTGATGGCCTGGGCGAGCGAAGCGGACCTTGAAGCTGTCTTCATGGAAGACCTTGGGGCGCTGGGGTACTCCGTCCACCACGGTTCTGAGATTTCGCCTGAAATGCGCAATCCGATGCGAACGAGTTTCCGAGAGACCTTTCTTCTGCCGGTGTTCTTCGATGCGTTGAAACGACTGAACCCTGAGCTGCCGGTCACTGCGGTGCAGGAGGCCGCGACGCGGGTACATGATGTCGTGTACGCCACTGACGTTGTCCAGGAAAACCGGCGTCTGCATGACCTTCTCGTCAATGGTGTGGCTCTGACCTATTTCGCCGATGGTGAAGAACGCAATGCGCGTGTTCAGATTGTTGATTGGGAAAACCAGAAGAATGACTGGCGTGCCGTCAATCAGGTGGATGTAGTCGGAAAGAACCCTCGGATACCAGATGTGGTACTATTCCTGAACGGCCTGCCACTGGTCGTTGTTGAGCTGAAGGGGACGGAAGGGGCCGGAATTGACGCCGCCTATCGGCAGATTGACACATACAAAGAAGATATCCCTGATCTGTTTCGCACATCGCTTCTTACCGTGATTTCAGATGGGTTGAATGCCCGCTATGGCTCGTTGTCGGCCGGACTGGATCGTTTCATGCGATGGCGTACCATCGACGGCGAAACTATAGTCGAAGAAAATACGTCTCTTGCCCTCCAAACTCTGACCCAAGGGCTTTTGGATCCACAGACGCTTCTGGACCTGATGCGCTGGTTTGTAGTGTTCGAGGATGAGGGTAGAGGACCGGTCAAGAAGATTGCCGGCTACCATCAATTCCATGCAGTACGGAAGGCGATCCAGACGATTCTGATGGCTCAGGGGGGGGATGGCAAAGGCGGTGTCATCTGGCACACACAAGGGTCTGGTAAGTCTCTGCTGATGACCTTCCTTGCCGGGCGCGTTATGCGGCACCCTGGCCTTGAAAATCCGACCCTGGTGGTTCTGACTGACCGTAATGATCTGGATAATCAGCTTTTTGCGACCTTCGGTCGGTGCAAGGATCTGTTTGGCGAAGATCCAGTCCAGGCCGACAGCATCAGTGACCTGAAAGACCTACTTAATCGTGAAGTGGGTGGTGTTGTCTTTTCCACGATACAGAAATTCCGTCCGGAAACAGGTGAAGTTTTCCCAGAACTGACGGACCGATCCAACGTGATCGTCATGGTCGACGAGGCGCACCGCACTCAATATGGGTTCGAGGCGAAGATTAAGAAGGAGACTGGGGAAGTCCGTCATGGCCTTGCATACCAACTTCGTCAGGCGCTCCCCAATGCTGTTTACATCGCCTTCACAGGAACTCCTGTTGAGTTGGTCGGAGCTAACACAAGGAGTGTATTTGGCGAATACATTGATGTGTATGACATCGCCCAAGCCGTAGAGGATGGAGCGACGGTTCCAATCTACTATGAAGCACGAGTTGCCAAGGTCGAGCTGGACGAGGAGTTTTCCAGGGAACTCGACGAGAAATTCGACGAAGCCACCGAAATAATGGAAGATACCGAGGCGGCGGCGATCGCTCGAAAATGGTCGCGTGTCGAAGCACTGGTTGGAGCCAACAAGCGCCTGGATACGGTGGTCGAAGACATCCTGGAGCATTTCGACGCGCGGCTTGAGGCGATGGACGGCAAGGCGATGATTGTGTGCATGAGCCGACGCATATGCGTGGAAGTGTACAATAGGATCGTGGAACTGAGGCCTGAATGGCATGGGGACACTGACGAAACTGGTCAGGTCAAAGTCATCATGACTGGCAGCGCAACAGATCCCGCAGAATTTCGGCCCCATATTCGCTCGAAGTCCCGCCAGGAAGCGATCAGGAACCGAACAAAGGATCCCACGGATCCATTGAAGCTCGTCATCGTCCGTGACATGTGGTTGACCGGATTTGATGCACCCTGCATGCATACACTTTATGTCGACAAGCCGATGCGAGGGCATGGCCTCATGCAAGCTATCGCCCGGGTGAACCGTGTATTTCAGGACAAACCTGCAGGGCTTGTCGTTGATTACATTGGTATCGCTGCGGAATTGAAAAGTGCGCTTGCCCACTACAGTCAGTCCGACCAGCAACAGACAGGGATCAGTGAAGCCGAGGCCGTCGCGGCTTTCCTGGATGCGCTTGACGTGGCGCGCACCCAGTTCCATGGGTTTGACTACTCTCAAGCTTTGGGAGGGACGCCTGCGGAACGGCTTCGCGTACTACCGAGTGCTCTCGATCACATTTTGCAAAGCGACAGACTGGGTGAAGGCGGGGCAGTGAAGCGCTTCAACGATGCCACTGCGGCCCTGGTAAAGGCCTTCAAACTCGCCTCAGGCAGTCCTCAAGCCACCGACCACACGGAAGAAGTAGCCTTTTTCTCTGCCGTCAGATCAGGCCTGGAAAAAGTTGGGGCGGCGCCGGTTGGGCGGTCATCCCGGAATCCGGATTTTGCAATTCAGCAGCTTGTGAATCGTGCAGTTGCGTCAACAGAGGTTGTTGATATCCTTGAAGCTTGCGGCTTCGATCGTCCTGATATCAGCGTTCTGTCTGATGCCTTCATGATCGAAATCCAAAATATGAAGTACAAGAACCTGGCGGTGGAAGCTCTCAAGAAGCTTCTCAACGGAGAGATCTCTGCGAAGACCAGAACGAATATCGTCCAGAAAGAGGAGTTTTCCTCTCGTCTGGAGCAAGCGATTTCTAAATATCACAATAGAAGTGTCGACGCCCTTCAGATCCTTCAGGAACTGATCGAAATTGCGAAGGACCTTCGGGATCAACCTGACGACGGTTTGTCTGCGGAAGAACGCGCATTTTATGATGCCCTGTCGCAAAATGACAGCGCGGTTGAGATCATGGACAATGATAAGTTGCGTGTAATAGCCGCGGAACTGGTGAATACGGTACGAAAGAATTCAGGTACGGATTGGTGGCGCCGGGATAATGTGCGAGCGAGGATGCGCATTGCAGTGAAGAAAATTCTTCAGCGGCATGGATACCCACCTGATCTTGCATCTGAGGCTGTGAAGACCGTTCTTCGTCAAGCCGAAGCCCTGGCAGTCGAGCTACGTTGAGCGACACGTTGAACCAAGGAGAGAGGCCCCACGGTCGTTTGGTGTCTCTTCAACTGTGTCAGTTTCTTCTGTCGAGCGGTGAGCACTCTGTAATCCCGGCCTACGCGTGCCGGTGCAAATCTCATTCCCCAGAGTTTTCCTGATGATATAGTTTGAGTGTTATTTTAATGGAAAGAGATGAGCCATGGATGATAGAGCGCTGATTTCCGAAATTAGCAGAATTTTGGACATGCATGGTCTTGAGCATGGCAAGCGAGACGCGGCGTTGGGTGTGCTTTGGATCGTATTGCATCCAAATTCCACGCCGACCTCAAAAAAGAATATTTGCGACGATGGAAGTATCCTCAATAGTCAGCGCTGGACTCTATTCAACAATCAACGTGAGACCGAAATGAAAGTCGAACTCCACTATAATACTGACATAAAGTAGGCTTGCGGTGATTGGACACCGCCCCTTTCTCAGCAAGCTGAAATTGGGACGGCGCATCTCATGACGGAGAAAGTGAGGATCCTTCAACCATTCGAAAATGGGGTTCGCATTGGCTGCATATCGCTGCGCCACCAGTGCCACTGAAATCCCCTGCGTCGTTGCCTACGCTCAACTCTCGTGCTCTTCTTCGTCCGATTAAAACCCCTTCTTCCGCCCGCCCATAAATCACTCGTCAAGGCGCCGTCAGGTCAGGTTCAACGGGCGCTTGCGTCGAACGCGGCGTCTTCCCAGATAGAAGCGAATTTCTCCTGCGCAGCTGTGAACTGAACGTCAATCAGTCGAGCGAGATCCGTGAGCTGTATGAATTTCTGAGCCTTCTGGCTGTTGTTCTCTACTCCAGTGTATGGCAAGCGGATGTCGCCGCCGTCGATTTTTTGCTTCAGCGTATCCGGCTTGTAGTTCAAATACTGCGCTACGTGTTCCAGCGGGATAATCGGATTTCCGCCGAAATGGGCGAGCAGCATGTCGATGGTTTTCATCTTGGTCTCCTTTGCTTGTGGAGAGGAAATGCGTTTCTGCTTCAAAAGGCGGAAAACTGGTTTGATAGGAGTTTGATGGCCGATGCATGGAACCCGGCCATCGGGGTTATCAGTGAAGTGACTTGCATCTCTCCAGGATCAGTTGATGCCAGTCCCAGTTGGCGAATTTGTCGCCTTCTTCTTCAACGTGTTCGTAGCGGTACAGACATCCACCATTCTTGTGACCTGAGATTTTTCTGACGAATGAAGCAGACTTTCCCATCTCGAATTGCCGACTGATGGCTTCGTGCCGAAAGTCATGGAAGCGCAGATCGACGACTCCGACCTTGTCCCGGTGGCGGCGGTATGCTGTCCCAACCGAGCGCGGATTGTAAGGGAAGATGAACTCAGACGTCCTGGGCATTGCCAGGATAATCTCCAACGCTTCACTCGGAAGAGTGCACCAAACGTTGTTTCCCTTTTTTTGCCTGGGATGTTTCATGTCGCGCACGAGGATCGTGCCACTATTCACGCGCAGATCATCCCACCTCAGTCTGCAGATTTCGCTCAGACGACGCGCCGAATAGATTGCAAAGACCGCCAGGATGTCTGCAGGTATCTTCTGCCGAGGATTTTCCGAGATAGCAGTCAGGATTTTGTTCAGCTCACAGAGTTCCGGTCGGCGATCGCGCTCTTCGGATCGAGCCAGAACCTCATCTTCCCAAAGAGTTCGCATGGCCAGGCTGACCACTTCGATGGGGATCAAAGCTCCTCGGTCCTTGGCCCAGGAGAGTGTCCTCGCCAGGTGAGTCATGTATCCCGCGACAGTCTGCGGCATTCTTTCACCAGCCGACAATAGATCTGCATAGTCGTATAGCTGTTGCTGGGTCAGCGTTGATACCTTGGTCTTTCCGAACTCGTCGGCCTTGATGAACGTCAGCACTTGAAGGGCAGATCGGCCAAGGGTTTTTCCGCGCTTCAATCGATCGTCGATGACATCTGAGATTGTAGTTTCCGTCACGATTTGAATTGGAAACCCGTTTAGCTCGATGTCGCGGAGTTGGTTGTTTCGCCATTTTTTTGCGTTTGGCAGGTGCTTGAAGGTTTTCGTGAGGCTGTGCTGTTTGCCATCGACACGCTTTCGGATTTGTACCCGGTAGGAGAACTTTCCATTCTTGCCTTCAAACCGAGTGATGTTCTGTTCCTCGAATTTTTTCCCAGGAATCTCCTTGCGAGGTTTCTTTTCTTTCTGCTCGGTCGTCGAGATCGGCATGGTGCTTTCTGAAACCCCGGCAGCAGTCACAGCGGTTGCTTGAGAAGGGGAGCGGTGGAAGAGGTTCTGGGCAGTAATCGCTGCGAGCACATCCGTTGTGCTTTTGTTGATAGTGGTCATGGAATTCGTCCCATCTTGATTTAGATGACAGGGAATTCGGTTCGTCCGCACGAAAAAAGATTCCGGGGTTTGATAGCCAAATTCCGAGGGAAGAAGGGAAGATGGAACCGGTGGTGCCCGGGCCAGGAACCAGCTGCATTTGGGCCGCTGTTTGTAGGCTTTGGATGTGCTACACCGTAGCACGCTCGAATCGAGAACCTCCGAAAATCCCCGGAAATACGGTGAAATCAGGGGAAATCGTGCTACGCGAAGTTTGGAGCTGAATGGAGTTAACGCTTTGAAAAATAACGCACAAAAAGCAGCGCGTTTAAGCGTGGCACCCATGATGGATTGGACAGATCGGCATTGTCGTTATCTGCATCGGCTGCTCAGCGGGCAGACGTTGCTGTATACCGAAATGGTGACCGCCCCGGCGTTGGTGCGGGGTCGGGCGATGCATCTGCTGGCTTTCAACCCCGAAGAACACCCTGTTGCGTTACAATTGGGTGGGTCCGACCCGCAGGAACTGGCGCAGGCAGCGCAGTTTGGGGCCGAGGCGGGCTATGATGAGATCAACCTGAACTGCGGCTGCCCCTCGGATAGGGTGCAGTCCGGCACGTTCGGGGCGGTGCTGATGAAAGACCCGGGCCGGGTTGCAGACTGTGTGTCCGCAATGCGTGAGGCGGTCGATGTTGAAGTAACCGTGAAATGCCGCATCGGGGTGGATGAGCAAAACCCCGAAGAGGTTTTACCCACGTTTCTGGATCAAATCCGTGCAGTGGGTTGTGAGCGGGTGACGATCCATGCACGTAAGGCCTGGTTACAGGGGCTTAGCCCCAAGGAAAACCGTGATATCCCGCCTTTGGACTATGATCTGGTTCACCGAATGAAGGCGGCATTTCCCGATCTGCATATCTCGATCAACGGCGGCATTACCTCTCTGGATCAGGCGCGCACCCATCTTGAGGCCGGGTTGGACGGTGTCATGATTGGGCGTGCGGCCTATCATCAGCCAGCCGACATTCTGGCCGAAGCTGACCCGTTGATTTACGGCACCGGACAAACGGCTGATCCTATCGAGGTCGTTCACAAAATGGTTCCATATATCGAGGCTCATCTTGCCGAGGGGGGACGGTTGCACCAAATCTCCCGTCATATGCTGGGCTTGTTCGCTGGACGCCCTGGCGCGCGGGCATGGCGGCGGGCCTTGTCCGAGGGTGCGGTGCATGAGGGCGCAGGCCCCGAGGTAATGTTGCAGGCACTAGAGCGCGTGGCGCCTCTGGTCGAGGTGTGAGCGGAACAAGATACGGTCATTGGCCGTTATGGGGGGAAGATGCCCGAGACGATGTTGCTGGCCCAGATGCTGGGCCTTTTGCTTGTAATCGGGGCGCTGGCCGGCGTGCTGGCCGGATTGCTGGGCGTTGGCGGGGGTATCGTGTTAGTGCCCGCCTTTTTTTATGCCTTTCAGACGCTTGGTTATGGCGGCCCGCAGTTGATGCAGCTGTGTTTGGCGACTTCTTTGGCGACAATCATCGTGACCTCAGTGCGATCCGTGTTGTCGCATAACAAAAAAGGCGCTGTGGATTGGGAAATTCTGCGCGGCTGGGGGCCCGGAATCGCGGTCGGGGCGATCATTGGCGTTCTGGTGGCCTCGGCGCTGCGGACCGAGGTCCTGCAGATATTGTTCGGGGTGCTGGGGATGGTTATCGGAGCCTATCTTGGGCTGGGCAAATCTGAATGGCGATTGGGTGACGCCATGCCCAAGGGGATCAAACGTGCGATACTGTCGCCTCCGGTTGGCTTTCTTTCGGTGTTGATGGGGATCGGAGGTGGCAGTTTCGGCGTACCGCTGATGAGCCTTTACAACACACCCATCCACCGCGCCGTCGCAACTGCTGCCGGTTTTGGCGTGATCATCGCGGTGCCTTCGGTATTGGGCTTTCTATTTCTGGACGTTCCGTCGGAACACCGCCCGCCATTGACCATTGGGGCGGTCAATCTGATTGCTTTTGGTATCGTTGTCACTATGACGACAATCACCGCGCCTTGGGGGGTAAAGCTGGCTCATGCCATGGACCCCAAACCCCTCAGACGTGTGTTTGCGGTATTTTTGACACTGGTGGCTCTGAACATGCTGCGCAAGGCACTGGGGCTGTGAGTGATTTTCACGAAAAAGGTTGGATCAGGTTCCCCTTCGATCCAGCGCTGGCCGAATGGGTTGGGCATGCGCTGCCCGCTGCTCGCGCGTCTGTCACTGACCCGGCCTATGCCCAATGGCTGGATTGTGAAGAAACATGGTTTATTGGTGTTGACGCGCTGGACAACGACCCGCAAGGCAGGGTTGGGCAATCGGAGGTGTTGTCTGGCCAAGCCATGGACTTCATCACCGAACAATACGGAGAACTGCCGCTGCACAAAGGGCAGGTCTCGGTCATTTATCCCGGCTATCCACGCCCGCGGCAGGGTGAAAGCACCAGCGCCGGGCAGTATAGGTTAAAGCGGGACGCGGCACATGTGGACGGGTTGCGACCGATGGGACCGGATCGTCGGCGGCGAGTGGATGAACCGCATGCGTGGATATTGGGCGTTCCTCTGAACGATGCCAGCATTGATGCGGCCCCCATGGTGCTGTGGGAAGGCAGTCATAAAATCCTGCGCGCCGCCTTCAGACGCGCACTGGATGGGCACCCACGCGATAGTCTGCGTCAGGTGGATGTCACAGATATCTATCAGGCTGCTCGCCGCGAGGTATTCGACACCTGCCCACGCATCGAATTGCCCGCCAAACCGGGTGAGGCTTACCTGTTGCACCGTCATTGCCTGCATGGGGTGGCCCCTTGGGGAGGCAATGCCTCGGCCGGGGTGGACGGACGTATGATCGCCTATTTCCGCCCCGAGTGTGCCGGGGGAGTAGCCGAATGGATCGAATCCGCCTAACCTCCTGCCATTATTCGGATTTGGAGGTTATTGGATGATTACGGTCCACAGAAATTCGGACGGGGCCTTGCTGGAGGTCGAACTGTCCGGCGAGGTGACCAGCACTGATTACAGCGAGGTTCTGGTGCCCGCGATCGAGGCCGCGCTGACCGAACATGACAATGTGCGTCTGCTGGCTGTCGTGCAGCCGGAATTCAAGGGTTACGATCTAGGTGCCGCCTGGGCTGACACAAAGCTGGGACTGAGCCATTGGCGCGGATTTGATCGCATTGGCGTGGCAGCGGATCAGGGTTGGGTAAAGACCAGTATCCGCCTGGCTGCCCCGATCCTGCCATGCCCGGTGCAGGTCTTTGAACTATCCGAACTTGAAGCCGCCCGTCGTTGGATGCGCGAATCTCTGGGCTCCATTCACGTGATTGATCTGGGCGGCCCCTGCATTCAAATCCGCCTGTTGGGCAAACTGGACCCCGATGAATTCAGCCGGGCCGAACTGGACCTCGATAATTTATTGCAGGGCAAGGAGGGGTTCCGTCTGTTGATTGATCTGAGGGAATTTGATGGTTGGCAAGGGCTGTCCGCCCTGGCATCACATTTCAAACTGGTGAGAAATCACGCCGGAATGCTGGATCGCGCGGCCATTATTGGCGACAAGACGTGGCAGCATATGGCGCAACGGGCGGCCAGTCATGTTCTGGGCACGAGAACTCAGTTCTTTGCATCCGAAGACATTGAAAACGCCAAATCCTGGCTGGCTGCGGGGTAGGCCAAGATAAAAAGTAACGCTTACGTCAGGTCACGTTAAGTCAGGCTTTGTTTTACTTGATTGAACGGTCAAGAAACGATTAGCAATGCCCTGTTCTTCCGCGTAACCACTTCGGAAGAACCTAATAACTGAAGCGCGTCGCTGTGGGTTGCCACTCACTCACCACAAGTGTTCGAACTTGATCCCCCTCGAAGTTCAGACCAGCCTGCAGCGGCGCAGATTCAGTCAATACCCTCGATTTGAGTTGGACTAAGACTCTTTCAGTCGTGCAGCGCGACCGCCCCGACGTTTGGTCAGCTGGGGCTTGCGTGAGGGCAGATTTTCCATGATCTCGGCGCGCTCACTGCTGTCCATTTTGGACCAGCGTGAGATTTCGTCGATGGTGCGATAGCAGCCGGTGCAGATACGTTCGGTCGGGTGCACGACACAGATCTGGACGCAAGGGCTTTCGACCTCGTTCCTTTTCCAAACCATGTTCGTCATTGCCGTATCCCGTCGCAACTAAAGAAAGCGTAGCCTGTCCAAGGCTCCTTGCAGAATATAGCCAGCGGCGACGTGATCGATAACCTGTCCGCGACGTTTTCGTGTCGTATCCGCCTCAAGAAGCGCCTTTTCGGCCGCAACCGTGCTGAGTCGTTCGTCCCAGAACCCGATGGAAAGTTCGGTCAGACGCGACAGATTCCGGGCGAAAGCACGGGTGGATTGGCAGCGAGGGCCTTCGGTTCCGTCCATGTTTTTCGGCAGACCCAGAATGATACCGCCAATCTCACGGTCGGCGATCAGCTCAAGCAACCGCGCGGAATCCAGTGTGAATTTCTTGCGCCGCACGGTTTCCAAAGGGCTGGCTACGCCGCGCATCCGGTCCGAGACCGCGACGCCGATGGTTTTTTCGCCCAAATCCAAGCCCATCAATGCGGTCATCGGGCGTAGGGCGGCTGCAAACTCTTCGAACGCGTCGTGAATCATTGTGCGATCCCGGCTTGCAGTGCGGCGGCGTCGATCAATTCTATGGCATCGGCATTTCCGGCAAAGACTTCCATCGCTTCATTCTTGATGTCGATGGCGCGCTGACCTTCACCCAGAACGCCTAGGGCCGCGATCAGACGCGCCCATTCCTCGGGCGAGCCTCCCTCGGTGGCAAGACGTTCAGACAATTGGTTGACCATGCCCTTGATCATCTCCTGCCGTTCTTCCGGTGTCAGTTCGGCGGCAGCGTCGACGTCACCCTGGCTGGGGCCGGGGGCGGCAGGTATTTCTGGCGCGTTGAATACCCCGGCGCGGAAAGCCAGCTCATCCAATTGCGCCAGAATGGCATCGGCCCACGGAGCGCCCGCAGGGGCATCGCCCAAAGCATCGACCCAGACCCGGTATCCAACATCGGGGCGCCCAATCTGCACCATCATCTGCCCCAGATAATATTGTGCCGGCCCATGGCGCGGGTCACGCTGTAAGGCTTGCCGCAATGCCTCTTCTGCCTCGGGTGAGACATAGCCACTGACGGACAAGATCATCATCTCGGCCAGATGCGAAAAGGCATCCGCCGGGATATCGTCACCTGACAGCTCGATCACACGTTGCTGGGCTGCGTACGCGGCGGGAAAGTTGCCTGCATTCGCCTCGTGCTGAGCCAGCAAAATGTGGCCCTGCAGATCATCAGGGCGCGCTGCAACAGTGTCGCGCAACTGATTCAGAAGATTGGCATAGCTCTCATCAAGCGGTGGCAATTGCGCGGGCGGGGCGGCAGCCTCGGCTTCGGTCTGACTGGGGCGTTCGGCGCGCAGGATTTCGGCTTGCTCCAGCCGCTGCGACAAGGGCTGATCTGGCAGCCCGGCAGCCCCCATCTGGCGATACATCCAGACCGCACCACCGACGACGACAAGCGCAATGACAGCAAAGGCTGTAACGGAGGCCCAGAGGGGCGGTCCGGTGCGATCAACCCTTGCCTGCACTTGCGCGTCAGCGGCCAGAATGCGGCGTGAGATTTCCGTGCGCACCCGGTCTGCGTCGGCCTCACCGATCACTCCTCGGGCTAAATCCTTGTCCACACCCGCCAGCTGTTCGCGATAAACGCGCAGATCATAAGCCGCCGCAGGCTCGCGCGTTTTGCGGCTGCGCAGCAGCGAAAAGCCCAGGAACACCGCAATCATCAAAGCGGTAAGAATGGTGACGACCAGGAACGACATGGTTTCTCCGATATGGCTGCCCTGACTTAGACTTGTCTGCGGGGCGAAAAAAGAGACAAATGGCCGCGAGAGGACGTCATGTCGCAATAATGGGGCGGATGTCGCAATAGTTCGATATTGTGGCGCTGTGCGGCAGGGGTAAACTGTTTGCGCACGGCATATCTGCGCCAATCACCGAACCGGATGGATTCGCTTATGAAACACTACTCAGCCTTTGCTGTGGCGCGGGAGGCCCTGCGCTATCACACCGGATGGGAGCGCGCGTGGCGCTCGCCTGAACCGAAAAAGCGGTACGACGTGATCATCGTCGGAGCAGGGGGGCATGGTCTGGCGACCGCCTATTATCTTGGCAAGAATTACGGCATCCAGAACGTCGCCGTGATCGAAAAAGGCTGGCTGGGCGGTGGCAACACTGGGCGCAACACGACCATCATCCGGTCGAACTATCTGCAGGACCCGTCGGCGGCGATCTATGAAAAGGCGCGTGGCCTCTATGAGGACCTGAGCCAGGACCTGAACTATAACATCATGTTCAGCCCCCGAGGCGTGATGATGCTGGCGCAAACGCAGCATGAAATCCGCGGCTATCAGCGCACAGCTCACGCCAATGCGCTGCAGGGCGTGCAGACCGAATGGATCGGACCTGAACGTGTCAAACAACTGGTGCCGATCATCAATATCGACGGTCCGCGCTATCCGGTTTTGGGGGCTCTTTGGCAGGAACGCGGCGGCACCGCACGGCACGATGCTGTGGCCTGGGGCTATGCCCGCGCGTGTTCGGCAATGGGGATGGATATCATCCAGCAATGCGAAGTCACAGGTGTCCGGTCCGAGAATGGCCGCGTCATTGGCGTCGACACCACCAAGGGCGCGATCGATTGCGAAAAGCTGGGCATCGTGGTCGCGGGCCATTCCGGTCAACTGGCCGAGATGGCGGGTTTCCGTCTGCCGCTTGAGGCGATTGCCCTCCAGGCGCTGGTCTCCGAGCCGATCAAGCCCTGCATGGATGTGGTCGTGATGGCCAATACCGTCCACGGTTACATGTCGCAATCCGACAAGGGTGAGATGGTGATTGGTGGCGGCACTGATGCCTATAACAACTACACCCAACGCGGGTCGTTCCACCACATTGAGGAAACCGTGCGCGCGTTGGTCGAGACTTTCCCGATGATCTCGCGCCTGAAGATGCTGCGCCAGTGGGGCGGTATCGTGGACATGACCGGCGACCGCTCACCCATCCTGTCGAAGACGCCACTACAAGGCTGCTTCATCAACGGTGGTTGGGGAACGGGTGGCTTTAAGGCGATCCCGGGGTCCGGCTGGGGAATGGCACAGTTGATGGCCACGGGTCATTCGCCGCTGACCGAGGCGTTCTCGTTGGATCGTTTCAAAGAGGGCCGCTTCATCGACGAAAGCGTCGCCGCCGGGGTGGCGCACTAAGGGCGTTGTCCAAAGTTGCTCACTAACAGAATTCAGGTCGGCCATTGTGTCGACCGACCGCCAAAAGGATGAACACATGCTGATCCTGAATTGCCCGTATTGCGGCGTCGACGCCGAAGAAACCGAACTGGCCGCTGGTGGCGAGGCGCATCTGAAGCGTTTTGGTCCCGGCTCGTCTGAAGACGAGTTCCATGACTATCTGTTCATGCGCGAAAACCCCAAAGGCGTTCATTTCGAGCGCTGGCGCCACAGCAATGGCTGCGGCAAGTGGTTCCACGCCGCGCGTTGTACTCAGACGCTTGAGGTGTTCGGGACCTATTCGGCCCAAACCACCGAGCCGCCGAAAGAAATCCGCGAAGCGATCTCTGCCAAGCGCCCCGGCTGGGCGTGGAGAGAGTACGAATGATCCGCGCCGCCACACGTAATTCCGCCTGCGAAAGGTCCGCAACATGAGCACCCGTCTCGCAAAACAAGGCCGGCTGATTGATCGGTCAAAACAGGTCACCTTTACCTTCAACGGCACCTCGATGCAGGGGTACGAAGGCGATACGCTCGCCTCGGCTCTGCTGGCCAATGATCAGATGATGATGGGCCGGTCGTTCAAGTACCACCGTCCGCGCGGTGTAGTCGCCAGCGGTGCGGAAGAGCCGAACGCACTGGTCGGTCTGGGGCAGGGCAACCGTTTTGAGCCGAACCAGCGCGCCACCACGACCGAGTTGTTCAACGGTCTGACGGCAGTTTCACAGAACCACTGGCCGAACCTCGAATTCGACATCGGGGCGGTGAACACCCATCTGTCGCGTTTTCTGCCGGCGGGCTTCTATTACAAGATGTTCATCCATCCCAAGCCGTTCTGGAAACACGTCTATGAGCCGTTCATCCGCCAGTCGGCCGGTCTGGGCAAAGCGCCGGACAAAGACAATCGCGATGCGGACACCTATGAACACTTCTATGCCTTCACCGATGTTTTGGTGATCGGTGGCGGTGTGGCTGGTTTGCAGGCCGCCAAAGTAGCCGCTGCGTCCGGTGCGAAGGTGTTGCTAATCGAACAGACTGCACACTGGGGCGGGCGTGCTCCGGTCGATGGGGGCACTGTTGATGGTGCGCCTGTGGATAAGTTCGTGGATCAATTGGTTTCCGAATTGGAAACAATGGACAACGTCACCATGCGATTGCGTTGCATGGGCGCGGGTGTTTATGACCACGGTTACGTGCTGGGGTATGAGCGTTTGACCGACCATACTCCGGGCATCCAGGGGCCACGCCACCGCCTGTGGCGCATCCGCGCCAAGCAGGTCGTGACGGCAACTGGTGCGATCGAACGCCCTCTGTCTTTCGCGGGTAACGATGTGCCAGGTGTGATGCTGGCCTCGGCCATGCGTGACTATGTGGTGAACTGGGGCGTAACCCCGGGCGAGCGTGTGATCGTTGCCACCAACAATGACGACGGGTATCGCACCGCGATCCTCCTGAAACAGGCCGGAGTGGACGTCCTGCGCGTGGTTGATGCGCGCGCCGCTGCTGGCCCGATGGCAGAAGAGGCGCGTCAGCTCGGCATCCGCGTTGACCCCGGCAAAGCCGTCGCCAAAGTCAAAGGCGGTAAGCGCGTTAAGAAGGTTGCGATTTGCAATCAGGAAGGTATCGGCGGTGCTCGCGAGGAAGTTGAGTGCGATGCTGTTGCCATGTCGGGCGGTTGGTCTCCGGTCGTCCATCTGTGGTCGCATTGCGGTGGCAAGCTGATTTGGGACGACGCGAACGCTCATTTCCGCCCTGACCCCGAACGTCCGCCGCTGGGCGCGAACGGAGAAGGATTTGTCGTGGCCGCCGGTTCCGCAAACGGTCCACTTGCGTTGGGCGACGTATTGGCCGATGCGCAGACCGCAGGCGAAGCCGCCGCCAATGGCGCGGGCTTCAAACCTAAAACGGCCGATGCGCCGAAGGGTGAAACCACGGTCGAGGCCGCGATGGAGCCGGTCTGGCTGATGCCCGCCAATGCCGAGGTTCAGTTGCGTATGAAATCTTGGCTCGATTTCCAGAACGACGTCAAAGTGTCCGACGTCCAACTGGCCGCGCGCGAAGGCTATGAAAGCGTAGAACACACCAAGCGTTACACCACGCTGGGCATGGCAACGGATCAGGGCAAGTTGAGCAACATCAATGGCTTGGCGATCCTTGCTGATGCGCTGGATTCTGAGATCCCGAAGGTCGGTACAACCACATTCCGCCCGCCTTACACTCCTATCTCGATGGGGTCGATTGGCGGCGAAGCGCGGGGCGACGTATTCCAACCGATCCGTCAAACTCCGATGCACGATTGGCACGACAAGAACGGCGCCGATTGGGAGCCGGTCGGCCACTGGCGCCGGACCTATGCCTATGTGCGCCCCGGTGAATCGGTGCATGACGCGGTGAATCGCGAGGTCAAGAACACCCGCGATAACCTCGGCCTGCTGGACGCGTCGACGTTGGGTAAGTTGATCGTCAAAGGCCCGGATGCTGGTAAGTTCCTGGACATGATGTACACCAACATGATGTCCACGCTGAAGGTCGGCAAATGCCGCTATGGCCTGATGTGTTCGGAAAACGGTTTCTTGATCGACGACGGCGTTGTTGCCCGTATCGACGAGGATACCTGGCTGTGTCACACAACCACCGGCGGAGCGGAACGTATCCATGGTCATATGGAAGAATGGCTGCAAACCGAGTGGTGGGACTGGAAAGTCTACGTCGCCAATGTGACCGAGCAGTACGCTCAGGTGGCAGTTGTTGGCCCCAACGCCCGCAAGGTGTTGGAGAATCTGGGCGGCATGGATGTGTCCAAAGAGGCGCTGCCCTTCATGGAATGGCGCGATGGCAAGATCGGTGACTTCGATTGCCGCGCCTATCGTATCTCGTTTTCGGGTGAGCTGTCTTATGAGATCGCGGTTCCTGCCTCGCAGGGGCAGGCGTTCTGGGATGCGCTGGTTGAGGCCGGACAGGAGTTCGGGGTGATGCCTTACGGCACCGAATGTCTACACATCCTGCGGGCCGAGAAGGGCTTTATCATGATCGGGGATGAAACCGACGGCACCGTGATCCCACAGGATCTGGGGTTGCATTGGGCACTGTCCAAAAAGAAAGAGGATTACCTTGGGAAGCGTGCCCATTCGCGCAGCCATATGGCCGATCCTGACCGCTGGAAACTAGTGGGACTTGAGACTGTGGATGGTTCTGTCATCCCGGATGGAGCTTACGCAGTTGGCGAGGGCGTCAACGCCAATGGTCAGCGCAACATGATCGGGCGCGTGACCTCGACCTATTACTCGGCCAATCTGGACCGCGGCATCGCCATGGGTCTGATCAAGCATGGCCCTGACCGGATGGGCGAGATTGTCGAGTTCCCAGGCACCGACGGCAAAACCTATAAAGCCAAGATCGTTGACCCGGTCTTCTATGACAAAGACGGGGAGAAGCAGAATGTCTGAACCCATCAGCGCACTGAACCACGCCAGCTATGAAGGTATCGTCAAAGTCGAGGAATGTGGCCTGCAGGGTATGATCACTCTGCGCGGCGACCTGTCCGACAAGGTGCTGGCCAAGGCGGTCAAGGATGCCACAAGCCAGAAAGTGCCAGGCCAGCGCGAAGCTCTGGTCAACGGCGATACCGGCGTCTGCTGGATGTCCACCGACGAATTGCTGGTGCTGGTGCCGTATGCCGAGGTGGAGGCCAAGCTGGCTGCAATGGCAAACGCGCTCAGCGGCACACACGCGTTGGCGGTCAATGTGTCGGACGCGCGAGCTGTGTTCCGTATCTCGGGTGCCAGTGCGCGCGAAGCGGTTGGCAAGCTGGCACCAGTTGAACTTTCGACCGAGGCGTTCCAACCCGGCCAGATCCGCCGTTCGCGCCTGGCGCAGGTGGCTGGGGCGTTCTGGATGGATGATGCCGAAACCTTCCGGGTCGTCTGTTTCCGGTCGGCTGCGGATTATGTTTTTAAGTTGCTCAAGGTTGCTGCACAGCCGGGCAGTGAGGTTGGGTTTTACTGACCCTGTAGTACACGCAGAAAAGTCACAAATGGCGGCCGTCTTACTGAAAAAGGCGGCCGCTATTGTTTTGGAGTTGCACTGCTTTTTGATGGTCTTCTATTGGAGAAATGCAAAGACGGTCTCTGCTTAAGATTGTATTGAGTTTTAAATGGGATAAGGCCGCAAACGTTAGTGTTATTGGTAAAACTTGAAAGCCTGAGAAGATGAAGAAAGTACTAGCCGCCTTGGCTTTGACCTTGGCCGCGAGCACAGCAAATGCTGAAGTCCTCACCTATGACTGCTCCCTGCACCGGATGGAACAAGGATGGATTGCTGAGCGCGTGATCCTGAGCGTTGATGCGGAAAACAAGCGCGCGCGCGCCTATGATGCCTATATCCACGAATATGACGGTCAGCAGCCCAAGGATGTCAAGTTCAAGGAAACGCGCAAGGGTGCGTACAGACTGACTTGGAAAATGAATATTCCAGCCAGCAATGGTGGGTTAATCTATGTAAGTTATTCTGCGAAGCTGGATCCGGAAAAACAGCGCCTGGACCTCACTGCAAGTTTCCCGCAAGTCAACGCGCTTAACCGACCATCTGGGTACGGTGGCTGCTCTGTAAACTCAACCGGGTCTCTCTACGCTTCCTGAGTTCAGTCAAGCGATTTATTTTTCTGGTTAAGATTTTGAAAGCCCCGGATTTCCGGGGCTTTTCTTGTTCACTAACGTGACAGGTTCAAGCACCTTTGGGTTTGTTCGAGAAATTCCCATGAACAAAGGCCATACGAATATCAATGGTATTTTGGTTTGGGTTCCAATTGGCCTGGTATCGTACGCGGACATTGCCGCCAGCTGCCATTCTTTCGGTCCGGTTCCAAATGATGCGATAAGCACTTGCGCTGCGATCCAGCCAAGGTTGTCCTTTTTTGTCTTGATTTTCGGCGCGGTCACTCAACCTGATACATCTTCGGGGGAAAGCAAAGGTTTGTGCATTTGGTAAATTTTGCAGCGTTGAGTGTTACCTGTGCAACAGGATCGTCCGGTACTGGTTCAATCCACTGGGTTTCAACATATCCGAAACCTCAAGCGGCTGAAGTTTTTCGTCCAGTATGGTCGTATAGAATTTCAGGCTTTCCAACAGCGACCTGGTTTGGTCCAGGCGATCTTGGTCCGAAAGCAGCGGTGCATGAAGCGACAACAGCAGAGTCGGGCGCAGGTTCTTGAGCCAAGCAATCAGCGCGGGCAAAACGAAATACTCGGCCCCTTCGATATCCATCTTGACCAGCGATACGTCAGACAGATCATTCGCGGCCTCAAATTGGTCCCATGCGATTGTCAGGGCGTCACTTCCATGTGTGCCGTCATGCAGTAGGGAGCTGGTGGAATCGCCCGGCTCTCCGCGTACCGAGGCCATGCGGGCCACGCCGAACCGATCCGACAGCGCCACCCCAAAGGCCGAGACGTTGTTGATCTCGTTCAGGGCAAGGTTCCACGCCAGATACCGGAATGCGGTAGGGTCGGGTTCGAAACACCACACGTGTCTTGCCCGGCGGGCACCGTAAAGGACCGTGGGGCCGATCCAGGCACCGATATCAAGATAATCGCTGTCGGGTGACAGGTATTCGTCCAGCACAGCGAAAGTTTCAGGCTCCCACGCGCCGGCTGAGGCCTTGCGCCAGAATTTCGAGTGATAGGGGTCCAGGCGAAACGGCTCGCCATTCAGACTGCCTGCATAATACCCGCGAGCGCGGTAAAACATCTTGCGCGCCTTTGTCAGCATCGCGGACCTCCGGGTTTTATTGTCACGGGCCTTGACCTACGGCGGCTGTCAAAGCATTTAACCTTGGGAACCGCAACTTACATTTATTACAGGGGGCCGAGATGGCTTTTGAACTTCCTGATCTTCCTTATGCACATGACGCGCTGGCAGCCAAGGGTATGTCCGCGGAAACACTGGAATATCACCACGACCTGCACCACAAGGCCTATGTCGACAACGGCAACAAGCTGATTGCCGGAACCGAATGGGACGGCAAGTCGCTGGAAGAGATCATCGTTGGCACCTATGACGCGAACGCTGTGGCGCAGAATGGCATCTTCAACAACATCAGCCAGCTGTGGAACCACAACCAGTTCTGGGAAATGATGGGCCCCGGCGGCAACGCCATGCCCGGTGAACTGGAAAAAGCTCTGGTTGAAAGCTTTGGCTCGGTCGACGAGTTCAAATCGCAGTTCAGTGCGGCTGGCGCTGGTCAGTTCGGCTCGGGTTGGGCGTGGCTGGTCAAGAATTCTGACGGCTCACTGGCAGTGACCAAGACCGAAAACGGCGTGAACCCGCTGTGCTTTGGTCAGACCGCTCTGCTGGGTTGTGACGTGTGGGAACACTCGTACTACATCGATTTCCGCAACAAGCGCCCGGCTTACCTGTCGAACTTCCTCGACAATCTGGTGAACTGGGAAAACGTTGCATCGCGGATGTAATCCTTGACCCGCAGAGGGTTCATACAGGGCCTGCTGGCGACCACGCTGGCAGGCCTGTTTGTTGCGGCCTATGGGTTCTTTGTAGAGCCCTCGCTGCGGTTGCGCGTACGCAAATGGCGCGTACGGCGTAAGGATTGGACTGCCCAGCCCTTGCGGATCGCTGTCCTGTCCGATCTGCACGTTGGAGAGCCCTATGTCGGGCTTGATCGTGTACGGCAGGTCGTCCGGCGCACAAATGCACTGGCGCCCGATCTGATCTTGTTGTTGGGTGACTATGCCGGGCACCACAAAGTCATCTCCGATAGAATAGAAGCAGACGAACTGGCTCCGGTCCTGGCTGGGCTAGAAGCGAAAAATGGCGTCTACGCTGTTCTTGGCAATCACGACTGGTGGGATGACCGCGATGCTCAGAGCCGGGGCGCAGGGCCGAACAAATTTGCAGCGGCGTTTGGGGAACATGGAATCAGGGTTCTGTCCAATGAGGCTATTCGCCTTGATGGGCCAGAAATTTGGTTGGCAGGTTTGGAAGATCAGCTTGCGTTCAGGCGCAATGGAAAGCTGGTGGGGCTGGACGATCTGCCGGGTACATTGGCACAAGTGACAGATGATGCGCCGGTGGTGATGATGGCACATGAGCCTGACATCTTCCCAAAAATTCCGAATCGCGTGGCACTGACCCTTTCGGGCCACACCCATGGCGGACAGGTGCGGCTGTTTGGTTGGTCTCCGATGGTGCCGTCCAAATATGGCAATCGTTATGCCTATGGGCATGTACGCGAAGATGGGCGCGATCTGGTTGTGTCCGGCGGGATTGGGTGCTCGATCCTGCCAGTGCGCTTTGGTGTGACGCCCGAGATTACGGTGATCGAACTGTCGGCCTGACAGGTGAAAACCCGCCTATGAATAAAGTTTCATGCTGAGACGGGTTTGCACGCAACCTCGCAATGCTTACCTTTGGTGAGGCGGAGGGAGAGAACCGCTAACCATATGAAAATGCACAGGCAACGCGCCGGAATCCTTTGGGTGCGTCAGGGTAACCTATGCCTGGAAATTGAGGGATAGCCGTAGAAACATGACAGGAGATCACAATGGTCGCACTTGAACAGGGAACCTGGGTTGTCATTGCCGATGGGGAAAAGGCGTTGTTCGTCGAGAATATCACCGATGCCGAAGACCCCAATCTGGTTGTTGTCTCGGTAGAAGAACAGGACGGGGCCAGCCGACCCACCGACCGGGCCGGACGGCGCTATGATACCGGGCCGAACCAGAAATCGGCGGTTGAAGAACCAAACTGGAAGACCCACGCGAAATCTCTGTTCGTGCAGGATGTCGCCAATCTATTGAACCGTAAGGGGCTAAAAGGGGCCTTTAACCGGCTGGTTCTGGTCGCCAGTCCGCATGTTCTGGGCCTGCTGCGCCGCCGTCTGCACAGCGAGGTTCTGGCCAAGGTGGTGGCTGAGGTGGACAAGACACTGACCAACCATCCGATGCACAAGGTTGAAAAGCTGCTGACCAGCCGTCTGAAACCAGCAGTTTAGGTGATTTATCCCCCGGTGGGCGGTCCCAGCCGTCCGTCCACCGGTCAGGTCAGGAATCCGCGCAGCGTCGACATTGCCGAGGCCGGATCATCAACCCAAGTGATGTAATCCGCCAACGACTCGTCCGCGAAGCCCTGACCGATGACGCGCTGCACCAAGTCGTGCAGCGCGTCCCAGTAGCCATCCACATTCATCACCAGAATGGGTTTGTCATGCAGACCCAGCTGTCGCCATGTCAGCGCCTCGAACAGCTCATCCAGCGACCCCGGGCCGCCCGGAAGCACGACCACGGCATCCGCATTCATGATCATGACCTTTTTCCGCTCGTGCATCGTTTCGGTGACAACAAAACGGGTCAGGTCGGTTTTGCCGACCTCGCGTTTCAGCAGGTGAACCGGGATCACGCCGAATGTGTCGCCACCGGCGGATTGCGCGGCGCGGGCAACTTCGCCCATCAAGCCGACATCCCCGGCACCATAGACCAAGCGCCAGCCTTCTTGCGCGAGCATTGCTCCGAATGCTTTTGCGGCTTCGGAATAGGCGGAATTTGCGCCATTGCGTGACCCGCAATACACACAAACAGATTTCTGAGACATCGTGAACGCTCTCCGGGGTTGTGCCTGGGCTTTTGACCCCTGATAGCGGGATTGATAGATTGGCTCAACCGCCGGGCAGAATGTGTTTTAGCCAAGACACTTGCGCCGCGGAGTGAAAGGAAAAGAATGAACGCCGAGTCGGGAAGCGGAAGCTCTGGCACGTTCACCTGGGGGGTGATCGCCGGTATCGCAGTTTTAATCGGGGCAGGTGGATTGTACCTGTCTGGCATCTTCGGCGGAGGCCCAGAAGAAACCGCGCCGGATGCCGAGGTCGCAGTTCAGACCCAGGAAGACAGCGCTAAGCCCGCTGAGCTGCCTGCCGAGGGTTCTTCAACACCCACCGCTGAAGAAGAGCAAGGCGCCAAAGCACCCGCCGCTCCTCCTGCTACTGAGGAGGCCGAGCCTGAAGCGCCGGCTGAGGAGGAGACAGCCGAAGCTGAGTCGCCAGTAAAGCCGTTGTTGGATCAGATTTTTATTGAGCCGGACGGCAATACGGTTCTGTCCGGTACTGCCGCGCCGGGTTCTCGGGTCAACGTATTACTGGATGGTGAGCCGGTGCACAGTTTCACGGTTGATCCCAGCGGTCAGTTTGCCGCGTTCCTTTCGGTCCCCTTTGCCGATACCGCGCGCGGCCTGACGCTGGAAACGGAGGGCGATCAGTCGGTGCGTTCGGACGATTATGTGATCGCGGCCTTGCCCAAACCGAAAGCCGCGGATGATGCTGTTTCCGCCACGGATACAGCTGAGGGTGCAACGCATGAGCCCGAGGTTGCGGACGCTGCCGACTCGGATGAACCCGCAGCATCTGACACTGTCAATGCGGGTGCGCAGCCGATCGAAACGACTGACGCAGAAGTGCCATCGACCGACACCATAGATGTCGCGCAAACCGAGACGGTCGGCACGGACGCACCGTCGATCGACGAGGACGCTGAACCGGTGGCAGAGGATTTGGCCGAGGAAACGCAGGACCAGCAGGTCGCCATCCTTAGATCAGGTGAGGACGGGGTTGAACTGGTGCAAGGGTCTACAGATCAACCAGAGGCGGCGGATCAGGTCGCGTTGGATACAATTGGGTATTCAGATGCCGGCGAAGTTGAGTTGACGGGCCGGGTGCCGGATGGGTCAGCGGTGCGTCTGTATTTGGACAACCGGCTGGTCGATGATTTGTCCCCCGCCGATGACGGCAAATGGCGCAGTGAATTGGATGGGGTTGAACCCGGCGTCTACACATTGCGAGTGGACGAGATCGCGCCAGATGGTACCGTGGTCAGCCGCCTTGAAACGCCATTCAAGCGCGAGGCTACCGAAGTGTTGCGCGCGGTCGAGGCGGCGGATACCACCGAAGCAGCTTCGGATGCTCCGCCGATCCGTTCGGTCACGGTACAGAAGGGCGATACCCTGTGGGCCATTTCCCGCGAGCGGTTCGGTGACGGTATCCTGTATGTAAAGCTGTTCGAAGCCAATCGAACTGCGATCCGCGATCCGGATTTGATCTATCCCGGGCAGATCTTCACGATCCCCGAATAAGTTTTTGCCTCTGGCCCCTGCGGGGGCGGGGGGGTATCTCTGACCGCAGATTAGGTACGTGATGAGACGATCAGCCCCGATGCAATCAAACGACATGCCAGAGACGAACGAGCGCCGTTCGGGCTGGCGCACGATCCGAAAGGTATCCCCTTACCTCTGGCCCGAGGATGAACCCTGGGTCAAACGCCGCGTCGTTTTGGCCATGGGGATGTTGGTGATTGCCAAGCTGATCGCGGTTTACACGCCGATTTTGTACAAAGGTGCAGTCGACGGTCTGGCGGGCGAGGGCGTGCCGCCATTGGCACTGGGTGCTGTGGGTCTGACCGTGGCCTATGGCGTTGCCCGGATGATGACCGTGGGTTTTCAGCAGTTGCGGGATGCATCTTTTGCGCCAGTCGGGCAGCGGGCATTGCGGGCGCTGGCATTGGAAACGTTTCAGCATATCCATCAATTGTCGATGCGCTATCACGTGACGCGTCGCACCGGAGGCCTCAGCCGGATCATCGAGCGCGGCGTGAAAGGCGTGGAGTTCCTGCTGCGGTTCTTGCTGTTTTCCATCGGGCCGCTGATTCTGGAACTGCTGCTGGTCGCGATCATTCTGATGTGGCTGTTTGATGTGTGGTATCTGGTCGTCGTCGCAGTGACCATCGCGCTATATATCTGGTTCACTTTCGCAGTGACCGAATGGCGCGTGAAGCTCCGGCGCGAGATGAACGATCAGGATACCGAGGCCAATCAACGCGCCATTGACAGCTTGCTGAATTTCGAAACTGTCAAATATTTCAACGCCGAACAGCGCGAAGCTGAGCGTTATGATGTGTCAATGAAAGCCTATGCCGGCGCGGCGCTCAAGACGGCCTATTCGCTGGCCTTTCTGAATTTCGGGCAATCCTTCCTGATCACCTGCGGCCTGATCGGGGTGATGGTTCTGGCGGCCATCGGTGTGCAGAATGGTACCCTGACCGTAGGCGATTTTGTCATGGTCAACGCCTACATGATCCAGATTACCGTGCCGCTGAACTTTCTGGGCACGGTATATCGAGAAATCCGCCAGTCGCTGGTCGATATGGGGCAGATGTTCGATCTGTTGGATCAACCCACCGAGGTGACCGACAAGCCCGGCGCGCCGAACCTCGCGATCAACGGCGGCGAGGTGACACTGGACAATGTGCGGTTTGGTTATGATGCGGATCGCGAAATCCTCAAGGGTGTCTCACTGACCGTTCCGGCGGGTCAGACCGTGGCAATTGTCGGGGCAACCGGTTCAGGTAAATCCACCATCGGACGGTTGCTGTTCCGGTTCTATGATGTGACTGGCGGGGCTCTGAAGATCGACGGACAGGATGTGCGTAACGTGACCCTGAACAGCTTGCACGCCGCCATCGGCGTGGTGCCGCAGGATACGGTGCTGTTCAACGACACCATTCGCTACAACATCGCCTATGGTCGTGACGGTGCCACGCAGGAAGAGGTTGAGGCCGCAGCCAAAGCGGCTCAGATTCACGAATTCATCATCACGCTGCCCGAAGGGTATGACACCAAGGTAGGTGAGCGTGGACTGAAACTGTCTGGTGGCGAAAAACAGCGCGTCGGTATTGCGCGCACGCTGTTGAAGAACCCGCCGATCCTGCTGTTGGACGAGGCGACCTCGGCCTTGGACACTGACACCGAACAGGACATCAAGGATGCGCTGGCCCGGGCCGGGGAGGGGCGCACCGTTCTGACCATCGCGCATCGCCTCAGTACCATCGCTGAGGCCGACCGTATCGTGGTGCTGGAGCAAGGCGAGATACTGGAACAGGGCACCCATGACGAGTTGCTGCAGCGCGAAGGTCGTTATGCCCAGCTGTGGAACCGTCAGCAATCGGACGCTCAGGCCGCCTGAACCGATCCGATTATGTGATATACTGACTGGGTTTCGGAGGAGTTGGTTTGATGCGCAGATTGAAAAGAAACGTCTTAATTTCGGTCGTGATTTCTCTGCTTGTGCCTGCGATGGCAGCGGCGGATCCGATTGTGGGCGTTTGGGAAACTGAACCGGATCGTAAGAACCTGATCTCGCATATCAAGATATCGGCCTGCGGCGACAAGTTCTGCGGCCAAATTCAGTCCGCCTATGACAAGTCGGGCAAAGAGGTGAAGACCCCCAATATTGGCAAAAAGCTGTTCTGGGACGTGGCCAGTGAAGGGGGCGGCAAGTACGGCGGCGGCGATTTCTGGATTCCCATGGTCAACGTGGATGTTGTGCCCCAAATGACGCTGAACGGAGACAGTCTGACCGTGCGCGGATGCGAGCATGTTGTATGCGGACATCAGAAATGGACCCGGCTGTCCAAGTGACATGGTTGCTTTGAGTGGCACTGTTGCAGGAAAGTACTGCGCTTCGATCATCCGTCTTTTCGTGGATGATAGTCATTTGATCGATGTATTTGCTCCGATATGACGGACCGTACCAACCGTTTGGCGTTGGAAAATAAATCAGGGAAACACTTAATGAAGAAATTCTTTGCTGCGCCGATCATTCTGGCGTCGCTTATCGCGTCGACCGCATCCGCCGAGGACTTGGTATTCCTGCTGGGCAATGAAAGCAGCGTCGACCTGGTCGAATTCAACGTCTCGGTAAGTGAGTCGGATAATTGGGAATCAAACTTGCTGCAGGGCGATTACATCGCCCCTGGATATGAGGCGGACGTTTTGATTGCGGACGGCCTGACCACCTGTGTCTATGACGTTCGCGGTGGGTTCTCTGACGGGTCCAGCGCAGAAGAGTATGGCGTGGACCTTTGCGATCTGGGTGAATACGTCTTTACTGACTAATCCGGTCTGAAACCAAAAATGGCGAGCCATCGGGCTCGCCATTTTTTTATTCTGCCGCTTTCAGGGGCGGACCCGGCGGATGTTCTGGCGTTTGGGCATCCTTGGGAGCAGGGGATGTTTCGTCTCCCCAGACCACTTCGGTTGCCTGTGCCTGACGGACCGCTTTGCCGATCGCCATGTCCTGCGCGATCTGGCTGGATTTGCCGGATGTCGCGCGGGCCAATGCCCGGCCCAACCAAACCGTATAGGTCGAAACCCACACGCGCAGCGCCAGCAGAGACGGCGTCACAATCAGCGTCAGAACCGTCGCAATTCCCAACCCGAACACCACCGCAGTAGCCAGCTGTTTCCACCACAACGCGGTGGGGCTGTTGATCGAATAGCCACCATTGATGAAATCCAGCGACAGACCGAACATCATTGGCGTCAAACCAGCCATCGTGGTCAGCGTGGTCAGCAGAACCGGGCGGATACGTGCCTCGGCCGTGCGCACGATGGCCTCGATCCGGGGCATATAGCGGCTGTATTCCTGATAGGTGTCGATCAGAACAATATTGTTGTTCACCACGATCCCAGCCAGCGCCACGATGCCCGTACCGGTCATTATGATCGAGAACGGTTGGTTCATCGCAATCATCCCGATCAGAACCCCGGTGGTCGACAGAATGACCGCCAGCAGCACCAGGACCGAGTTGTAGAACGAGTTGAACTGCGCCAGCAGGATTACGAACATCAGGCCCAATGCGCCCAAGAAGGCGTTCTGTAGGAAGGCTCCGGATTCGGCCTGATCCTCCTGATCACCGGTCCATTCCCAACTGATGGTGTTCGAGAACGGGTTGGTGTTCAGCCATTCTGTAAGCACTGCGATCCGTTCGTTTGGGTTGACCAAAGCAAACCGGGCGTTCTCTTCTTCGATCGCGGTGCGCAGGTCCTCGACAGATTCAGCTCCGGTCAACTGAAACAGCTCAAACACTGTGCCATCCGGGCTGGTGATGGTTGTCTCGCTGGGCTCCACGCCTTCTTCGACGGCACGCACAACGGCCAGCCGTTGCTCGGTTCCGTCGGGGCCATCGACCACAACCTTGAACAAGCCGGGCTCGACATCTGCCTTGACGTCATAATAGCGCTGCTGATCGATCCGGTTGATCTCGGCCAATTTGGCCACCGGTTGGCGAGTGACAAAGTTGGACAGTGGCACCAGCCCGTCAGGGGTGCGAACCTTGAGCGTATCCAGCGTCGACAAAACACGATCATGTTCAGGTAGGCGTACGCGAATCTCGACCTCTTCATCCGTGTTGTCCGGGCGCATTTCGCCCAACAGGATGCCGCGCGTGACAAGCTGAACCATCGCGCCCACCGTGGCGACATCTGCCCCAAAGCGACCCGCCTTGGCGACGTCCACGTCAATCTGCCAGTCGATGCCGGGCAGGGGCATGGTGTCTTCGATCTTGATCAGACCTGGCGTTTCGTCAAACACGGCCCGCGCGTCCTGGGCCGAAGCAGTCAATTCCTCCCAACTATCGCCCTTGATGCGCAGGTGCACGGGTTTGGCAGAGGCCGGGCCCTGTTCCAGCGGCAGGATTTCCACGATGAAACCGGGCAGCTTGGCAAGCTCTGCGTTCAACTCATCCAGCACGAAATTACCGTCATATTCGGGGGCGATAACCTCGCGCTCGAACAGACCGAAGAACGCGGGTTCGGTCAACGTTGGGCGATCTTCCCACGGGGTAATTTCGAACTGAACACGACCCACCGTATCCGCAGGCGCAGACACTCCACCGTCGTTCTGGGTCAAACCGCCTTCGCCTGCAAAGGCGAACACGTTGGTCACAGCCGGATGTTGTCCGATCACCTCTTCGGCGGCCAGCACCATTGCATCTTTTTCCTGCAGCGACAGGTTGCCCCGCGCACGGACATAAGCAGTGGCCTGTTCCGGCTCGGTTTCGACAAAGAATTCAACGCCCCGATTGTTGGCCATGTAATACGACATCACGGACATGACGCCGAAGATGACAACCGCAATAGACACGATTGGCATGATCGGATTACCAACTAGAAACTTTACCACATAGCCAAACCGCGAATGCTCGCGTGCTGTGTGCACGCGCTCTTCTTGGTGGCGCTCGATCTTGGCCGCGCTCAGCGTTACCGACCCGGCAAAGGCGCCGAAGATGAATAGCGCAGCACCCAGGACGACTGCCCAAAAACCTCCCTCTGTGGTAAGATATGTCGGATTGATCAGCTGCATCGCACCCAGGAAGATCATGTACAGAGATGGCGGCACTAGAACCGCACGGACCCACCATGGGGCCACGCCGCGCAACCAGTTGGATGTTCGATCGAACGTGCGGCTCATACGGCCAGAAACACCGCCCACGACCGGCAGGTAGATCAGCGCCACAATCAGCGAGGAGGATAGTACGAAGATCAGCGTGATCGGCAGCATCTTCATGAACTCGCCGGGCACACCGGGCCAGAATAGCATCGGCAGGAAGGCACACAGTGTCGTAGCCGTTGAGGATACGATGGGCCAGAACATCCGCTGCGCCGCCTCGACATAGGCGTGCATCGGGCCAATGCCCTCTTTGATGCGTTTGTCGGCGTATTCCACCACCACGATGGCGCCGTCGACCAGCATACCCACGGCAAGGATCAACCCGAACATCACCATGTTCGAGATGCTGACCCCCATAACCGCCAGAAAGGCGAAGCTCAGCAGGAATGAGGTCGGGATCGCAAAACCCACCAACAACGCAGCGCGTGTCCCCAGCGAGGCCAGAACTACGATCATCACCAGTGCGATGGCGGTCAGGACCGAGCCCTCGAGCTGGCGAACCATCGAATCGACGATCCGGCTTTGGTCGTTTGAGGTGCCGACATCGACTGCGGCCTGCAGTTCGGCGGGCCATTTCTCTTGCGCGGTGGCCAAAGTAGTTTTGACGTCCGCCACCGTGTCGATCAGGTTGAAGCCTTTGCGTTTGACCACCTGCAGGGCCACGGTGGATTCATTGTCAAAGCGGGCCGTGCCTTCGCGGTCTTCGAATGTGTAGTTGATCTGCGCCAACTCTCCCATCGTCACGACGCGGTCGCCGTTGACCTTGACTGGCAGGCTATAGACATCCTCGGCGGTTTTGAACGACGAAGGGATTTTGACCGAGAAAGTGCCCTGCGCGCTGTCGACTTCTCCGGCCGCGATTAGCTGGTTGTTGTTTTGAACAACAGTAATTAGCTCGTCGGCGGAAACGTTGTAGGCCTCAAGCCTCAAGGGGTCGATGACAACCTCAAGCAACTCGTCGCGATTGCCGGCGATCCCGGCCTCAAGCACCGAATCCAGCGCCTCAAGCTCGTCCTGCAAGTCCTTGGCGATGCGCGCCATTGTACGTTCGGGGACGGCACCGGTCAGGTTGACGATAACGATGGGGAATTCGGACAAGTTGATTTCGGTCAGCGAATACTGCTCGGCCCCTTCGGGGAAATCAGCCTGTGCGGTATTCATCGCATCGCGGACATCTGCCATGATCGCGGTCTTGTCCCAGCCAAAGTCGAACTCCAGCGCGATACCGGCATAGCCTTCGGCGGCGGTGGCGGACATTTCCTTGAGACCGTCCAAATCCGCCAGTTCGGTCTCCATCGGCTTGATCAGCAGGTTCTCGGAATCCTCGGCGGAAATGCCTGGAAACTGGACTGAGACGAACAGTGCCGGGATTTCAATATCGGGCTCACCTTCCTTGGGCAGGCCGACATAGGCGAACCCACCGACAATCAGCGAGATCGCGATAAAGGCTAATACCATTCGGGCCCTGTGGGCGGCCCATGCGACCAATCCTGTCATTGTGCAGCTTCCCGATAGGTTGGTTCTACCTTAACGCCTTGCGTCACGAATTCCTGGCCGATCACGATAACATCAGAGGTTTCGGGCAGCCCGTCCACCCAAACGCCTTCGGCTGTGTCGCGCAGCAGAAGAATCGGCATGAATTCAACAATATTGTCAGAGCCGACCGTGCGCACGCCGATCTGTCCTTCGTTATTCAGGGTCAGAGCGGATTGCGGCAGCAAATGTGCCTTGGCCCCTTCGGCCGCAATACGGATATCGGCGGTTTGTCCGTCGCGAATGGCCAGTTCCGGGTTTGGTACTGTGATCTCAACCTCAAAGGTTCTTGTCGTTTCATCCGCCGACCGACTCAAGAAGGTCACGCGACCCGCGACCTCAAGACCCGTAATCAGCCGCGCCGAGGCTTCTGATCCGACAATGATCTTGTTTACCTCTGTTTCGGGGACGAACCCCACCAGCTTAATCGGGTCCAACTGAATGACAGTCGCGCACAGCGAACCCGGTTGCATCAGACTGCCCAATTCAGCGGTATCGCTTTCCAGCAGGCCCTTGAACGGTGCTTCGATGGTCTGGCGATCAATCTCGCGCTGGGCGGCCTCGACCTCGGCGCTGGCGGCTTCGATCCCGGCGCGGGTGGCTTCCAGACCAGCCTCGGCGGTTTTGACACCTGCTTCAGCCGAGCGCATGGAAGCCTCGCTGGAAATGCGCCGTGTTTCCGACCCGAATCCAGTTTCAGACAACCTCTGTGCCGCAGTCAAGTTAATCTGTGCCTCGGCCACCAGGGCATGTGCTTCCTCTAGGCGGGCTTCGGCCTCGGGGATACGGCTTTCGGCTTCAAGCTTGGCGGCCACTGCTTCGGCCAGACTAGCAGGGCGGGTGCCGGGGTCCAGTTCGCACAGCAGGTCACCGGCCTCGACAAACGCGCCCTTGCGCTTGGGTTCCGAAATCACGGTCGAGGTCGTTTCGGCCAGAACTTCGACCTGACGGTTGGCTCTGGTCTGGCCGCGCACTGACACGGCGCTGTCAATTTCTCGTGCGGCTGAGCGCTGGACAACCACGCCAATTGCATTCTGGGCCGTCTGGAGATCTGGCGCAGAATCTGTTTCAGATGCGGTTTCTGTTTCAGAGTCGCCGCGACCTGCAAATGCGAACAACGCATCACGTTCAAAGACCAAAAGGAATAATGCGGCAATAACCAAAATCGCATTCACGAATGAAATCAAACGCATACGGGGCCTCTCTAAGAATTTTTCGCCGATTGTCCTTCGGCGTGTACGTCTAAAAATGGGTTCAGGCGTACATAATTTCCACACTAAACTGAATAGTTCGGTTCACTTTTTTTCGCAAGGGTAGCGTGACGCCGCGAAATTGTGCGAAAACCGGCTCTTGGCTTGGCACGGACGCCGGGGTATGACATGGCGCCATAGAAAATGTGACAGCCCGGGGAGCAGGGATGAGCGACACCGACAGTTTTATTGATGAGGTGACCGAAGAGGTTCGCCGGGATCGCCTGTTTCTGCTGCTGCGCCGTTGGGGTTGGATTGGCGTACTGGCCGTGGTTCTGATCGTCGGTGGGGCCGCGTTCAACGAATTTCGCAAGGCCCGCACGACCGGTCAGGCCGAAAAACTGGGTGATGAGATTCTCAGCGCACTTGCACAGAATGACTCGGCCGAACGTGCAGCTGATCTGGCCAGTATTGAATCCGCCACACCGGGCGGTGATGCGGTTCTGAACTTGTTGCTGTCGTCATCGCAGGTCGACGCCGGATCGCGGCAAGAGGCTGTGGACAGCCTGAACGTCGTCGCTGTGCAGGGCGATCTACCAGAAATCTATCGTGCAATTGCCGCCTTTAAAGCGTTGCTGTTGCAAAGCGACACGCTGCCCGTGGCAGATCGGCGCCAGCAATTCGAAGCGTTGGCTGCGCCGGGCGCTCCGTTGCGGTTGTTGGCTGAAGAACAACTGGCACTGATTGATGTCGCCGAGGGGAATGTCGCCGCGGCCATCGACCGCCTGCAGGCAATGCGACAGGATGCCGAGATCGGTGTGGACCTTCAGCAGCGTGCTGCTCAGCTGATTGTCGCACTGGGCGGCGAACCGGAACCGCTTGTGGCCCGGCAGGGCTGATCCGGCGGCAGAAAGAATGACAGGCGAGTTCGGAGTATCATGGTGACAAGTCTTTTCTCCCGCATTGGATTGCCGGCTGCGGCCTTATCGCTGACTGTGCTTGCCGCCTGTGAGGAACCCGAGGTTATTCTACCCGGTGCCCGCGAAGATATCCGCCCCACCACTGACAATGTCGCGGCAGAGGTCCAAGGCTCGAAACCGATCAGCCTGCCAACGCAAAGCGCGAATACCAATTGGCCGCAAAGTGCTGGTACACCGGCATATCGTACCGCCAACGCTGCATTGCGCGCAACGCCGCAGCGCATCTGGTCGACCTCAATCGGAGAAGGGGATTCGCGTAAGCAGCGCATCACCGCAGAACCCGTGGTCGGTGGTGGTTTGATCTATGCTCTGGACGCAGGTGCGACGGCTTCGGCGGTGACGCCGCAAGGTCAACTGGCCTGGAGCACAAACCTGATTCCGACCAATGATGGCGACTCGGACGCGACGGGCGGTGGGTTGGCCTATGCCAACGGTGTTCTTTACGTGTCGTCCGGGTTTGGGCGTCTGACGGCGCTGGATGCAAAAACCGGCGCAGTCAAATGGCAAAAGCGCCTGAACGCCACTGGCAGCGGTGCGCCTTTGGTCAATGACGGCTTACTTTACTTGGTAGCGGGCGATGAAACCGGCTGGGCTGTGAACACCAAGGATGGGCGCATAGCGTGGCAGGTGCAGGGCACGCCGAGTGTCGGAAACGTTCTGGGTGCTCCGGCCCCAGTTATTGCGTCGGAATTTGCGGTCTTTGCCTTCGGCTCGGGTGATATTGCCGCAGCCTTTCGCCGGGGCGGGATTGGCCGCTGGAATTCGTCGGTCGCCGGTGGACGCCGGGGACGTGCAGCTGCACAGATCGTGGACGTGACCGGCGGGCCGATGGTTGTTGGCGATACGATCTATATCGGCAACCATTCAGGCCGTACGGTGGCCTTCGATGCCGGCACAGGCGAACGGATATGGACCGCTGGTGAGGGCGCTGTTGATACGGTCTGGCCTGCGGGTGATAGCCTGTTCTTGATTAGCGATCGCAGTCAGCTGGTCCGGCTGAACCGTGCAGACGGCTCGGTCATCTGGGCGCGGGACCTGCCGGGCTTTATCAAGGACAAGCCGGGGCGTCGGGGCCCGATCGTTGCGCATTACGGTCCGATTTTGGCCGGGGGACGCATCGTAATTGCCTCGAACGACGGCTACCTGCGGTTCTTCAATCCGGTTGACGGAACGCTGGTGAGCAGCGTCGAAGTTCCCGGTGGTGCCACCACAGCCCCGGTCGTGGCCGGGCAGACCCTGTACGCCGTGTCGTCTAAAGGTGAACTGCACGCTTTCCGTTGACGGCAAGATGCGCTAAAGGGCGCGTCTGAGTCTTGAAAGTTGAGTATCATGTCGCTGACCCTCGCCATCGTGGGGCGCCCGAATGTGGGCAAATCCACCCTGTTCAACCGCCTTGTGGGCAAACGTCTGGCTCTGGTCGACGACCAGCCCGGCGTGACGCGTGACCTGCGCGAAGGCGAAGGGCGTCTGGGCGATCTGCGGTTTACCGTAATCGACACGGCGGGGCTTGAAGACGCAACTGACGACAGCCTGCAGGGCCGGATGCGTCGCCTGACCGAGCGTGCGGTGGATATGGCCGATGTCTGCCTGTTCATGATCGACGCGCGCGTAGGGTTGACCCCAACGGATGAGATGTTCGCCGAGATCCTGCGCAAACGCTCAAAACATGTGATCCTCGCCGCCAACAAGGCCGAAGGCAATGCAGCGGATGCCGGTGTCCTTGAGGCCTATAATCTGGGGCTGGGTGAGCCTGTGCGCCTTTCGGGTGAGCATGGAGAGGGGATGACAGACCTTTATGCTCAGTTGATGCCGCTGGCTGATGCAGCCGATGAACAGGCTGTGGACGATGCCCCGCAGACCGATATTGAACTTGACGAAGACGGTGAGGGTGAAACACCTCTGATCACCGATGCCAAACCGCTGCAGGTTGCGGTTGTAGGGCGGCCGAATGCCGGTAAGTCTACGCTGATCAACAAGATCATCGGCGATGATCGATTGCTGACAGGCCCCGAGGCCGGCATCACTCGTGATGCGATCAGCCTACGGGTCGATTGGGCGGACCCCGACGGTGAAAGTACGCCGATGCGGATATTCGACACTGCCGGGATGCGCAAAAAGGCCAAAGTGCAGGAAAAGCTGGAAAAGCTTTCGGTATCCGATGGCCTGCGCGCCGTGAAATTTGCCGAGGTTGTGGTGGTTCTTTTGGACGCGGCCATTCCATTCGAACAGCAGGACCTTCGCATCGCCGATCTGGCCGAGCGTGAAGGTCGTGCCGTCGTAGTCGCCGTGAACAAATGGGACATCGAAGAGGACAAGCAGGAAAAGCTGCGCGATCTGAAAGAATCTTTTGAACGTCTGCTGCCGCAACTTCGAGGAGCACCGCTGATCACCGTATCGGCCAAGACGGGTCGTGGGCTGGAACGTCTGCGCGCGGCTATCCTGCGTGCCCATGATGTCTGGAACCGCCGCGTGCCCACAGCGGCACTGAACCGCTGGCTAACTGCCATGCTGGAACAGCACCCGCCGCCAGCGCCGCAGGGTCGCCGGATCAAGCTGCGCTATATGACACAGGCCAAAACGCGTCCGCCGGGATTCGTGGTGATGTGCTCGCACCCCGATAAGATGCCAGAAAGCTATAAGCGGTATCTGGTCAACGGTCTGCGCGAAGATTTCGACATGCCCGGATCGCCAATCCGCCTGACTTTGCGCGGGCAGGGCGACAAGAACCCCTATAAGGGGCGGCGCAAGAAAAACGCGGGCGCTCTGGCGAAACATCTCAAAGGCCGCGCATAACCGCGCCAATTTGCAGCATTTTCATCTGTGGGGCGTGACAGCCCCGCTGCCGCAGGCTAGCATTCGCCGGTGTGCATTTGTTTTTTGTGCGGGCTGCTTGAATGCAAGCAAAACGCAAATAGTTTCGTGGTGATATTTACAGGGCCAATCGTGGGGACAGGCTGAATGAATTTGCGGGAGTATACACGCCAATACGCGGTGCAGGACAATAGGCTGGCGGCGCTGAGCTACTTTGGCACCTTTGCTGTGTATTTCACGTCTCTGGCGCTGGCGATCACTTATGTCGACCGCTGGTATATCATGATCCCTGCCGGGGTTGTCTTCGCCTTTTCAGCTGTGCGCCTTTATGTTTTGCAGCACGACTGTGGCCACCATTCCCTTTTTGAAACGCGCGAACAGAACGAATGGGCCGGGCATGGATTGTCACCCTTCACATTTGCTCCGTTCGAGGTGATGAAACAGAACCACAACCTGCACCATGCGGGGATCGGCAATCTTGAGCACCGTGAAACCGGTGAAATCCACACCATGACCCTGCGGGAATGGAACGCAGCAAACTGGAAAACCCGTTTGTTCTACCGCCTTTACCGCAACCCTTTCATCCTGGTTCCGGTTGGTGCGCTATTTACCTATTTCATCCGCTATCGCTGGCCAAAGAACACCGTGCGGTTCGGTGTAACGGGTGTTCTGCTGCACAATCTGTCGATCGTGGTTTTCCTTGGGTTGCTATACCTGATCGCGGGTATGACCGGAATTCTGGTGTGGCTGGTTTTTTCGCTGCTTGGGGGCATGCTGGGCGTGTTCCTTGTCTATTTGCAGCATAACTTCGAAGATACCTATTGGGACCGCCGCCCGGATCTTGATCCGCAACTTGCGGCTTTGCAGGGGTCTTCTGCTCTGGATTTCGGTTGGTGGTTTGACAATGCGGTAGCGTGTATCACTTTGCACGACATCCACCATTTCAACGCACGCATCCCGTCCTACCGGCTGCGGGCGTGCCACTATAATCTGCCGCCCGAAGTCACGCCGCGACGGATCAAGTTCCCCGAAGCTGTGGCAGCACTTAAATTGAAGCTCTGGGACGAGGAGGCCAAGCGCCTCGTGCCATTTCCCAAAAAGGACAGAACCGGCACTCTGGCTCATAGCAGCTGACGTAATGGCATGGCCGAAAAGGCTTGTCGCTTTGCCGGCATGCCTTTTCAGTATAGATGCAGAAAAATCAGGGAGAGAAAGGAAGGTTTAGCAATGATCGCAGTGACCGATTTAAAGGGTGTGGGAAAGGCGCTTGGGCAGGCGCTGATGGCCAATGGGTACAAGACCGCCGCAGCCCTTGCCAAGGCTGACCCTGCCGACCTCGTCAAAATCCCCCGAATTGGTACGTCAAACGCTTCGCGGCTGATCGCTGCCGCGAAAGAGGCCATAGCGGTCAAGTCGGCGGCCAAAGTTACATCCGCGAAACCTGCAACGAAAACAGCCAGCCGCCGCGCACCTGTACGCAAAACCGCAGCTCGCAAGCCTGCGGCCCGGAAAACTGTCGCGGCCGCCGCAGCCGAAAAGCGCGCCGAAGAGGCAGCGCGCAAAGCTGCCGAGGAAAAAGCGGCAGCAGAGGCTAAGGCCCGCAAAAAGGCCAAAGCCAAGGCCAAGGCCGAGAAAGCCGCCAAAAAGCTGCAAGAGATGGAAGCAGCGATATCGAAGGCCAAGGACAAGGTGAAGTCCAAGTCCAAGAAAGACAAAAAATCCAAGAAGGACGGCAAGAAAAAAGACAAGCCCAAGAAGGACAAAAAGAAGAAAGACAAGAAAAAGGATAAGAAAAAGGCGAAGAAGTAATCCTCCTTCGCCTTGCGTTCTTTCTGACCGGCAACGCGCCCGTGCGGGGGGCGGTGTTTTATGCCAGCTTGCCGTCCAGTTGCAGCGTCAGCTTGCCGCCCAGATACGGGGACAGCACCTCGGGCAGGGTCACAGTGCCATCTGCGTTCTGACCGTTTTCAAGCACCGCAATCAGGCAACGCCCGACCGCCAGGCCCGAACCGTTCAACGTGTGGACATATTCCGGCTTACCGCCGCCTTCGGGGCGGAAGCGGGCGTTCATGCGGCGGGCCTGGAATTCACCGCAGGTCGAGACCGAGCTGATCTCGCGATATGTATCCTGACCGGGCAGCCATGCCTCGATATCAAAGGTACGCCGCGCGCCAAAACCCATGTCGCCGGTGCACAGGATAACGGTCCGATAGGGGATACCCAGTTCTTCCAGAATCCCTTCGGCGCAACGCAACATGCGCATTTGTTCCTCATCCGACTTGTCGGGATGGGTGACCGAGACCATTTCGACCTTTTCGAACTGGTGCTGACGCAGCATCCCGCGCGTGTCTTTACCTGCCGAGCCGGCCTCGGACCGGAAACACAGCGAATGCGCGGTGTAGCGGCGTGGCAGATTGCTTTCCTCGATCAGCGTATCGTTGGCGATATTGGTCAGAGAGACCTCGGACGTTGGGATCAGCCACCACCCTTCGCGGGTCTGATAGCTGTCCTCGCCGAATTTCGGCAGTTGTCCGGTGCCTTGCATCATCTCGGACAGAACCAGAACCGGGCCGTTGACCTCGGTCAGCTCGTTCTCGTTGATATGCGTGTCCAGCATGAATTGCGCGAGCGCGCGGTGAATACGGGCAACACCGCCGGACAGCAGCACAAAACGCGAGCCAGAGAGCTTGGCAGCTGTCTCAAAATCCATGCCGTGCTGGACGGCTTCGATTTCAAAATGCTCTTTCGGTGCAAAATCTAACTCAGGTGGGGTGCCCCAACGGTTTATCTCCACGTTGTCGTTCTCGTCCGCACCTCGGGGCACGTCTTCGGCGGGCAGGTTGGCGATGCGGATCAACTGGTCGGTCAACAGAGCGTCAAGGTCTTTGGCCTCGGTCTGCATGCGGGCGATTTCGGCCTTTTTCTCGGCCACCAATGCGCGCAAGCGTTGGAACTCGTCCTCATCGCCGCGCCCTTTGGCGGCGCCGACCTCTTTGCTGGCCTTGTTCTGTTCTGCTTGCGCCGTTTCAGCCGCCAGAATCTTGGCCCGCCGGCTTTCGTCCAGCCTCAACAAATCTGACGACACCGGCGCATCCCCACGGCGCGCCAGGGCGGCGTCGAAGGCGTCAGGGTTTTCGCGAATGGCGCGGATGTCGTGCATGGTTCAGATCCTTAATGCGTGAATCACTAGGATCGCTTATGCACCATCTGAAAGGCAGGGTGTAGCACCGGTTACGGCTTATTGGCGTCCTCGTGTGTTTCGTGTGCCAAATGGCCATCCCATTCTTCTGCCGGGATCTTCGGCTCGGGCGGATCGGCCATGTAAGATGGGGTCATGATCTGCACGTTGTTTTCGTTGAACACGGCCACAATATTGCGGTGCAGATCCGATCTGATCTTCGGAATGATGCTGCCACGCGTGGTATATCCGTTAATCTGATAATTGATCGCGTAATCGGCCAGAGCGGTCCACAATACGAACGGTTCGGGCTTGGCCTTGATTCCCTTGGTGCGTCTGGCGGCCTCGATCAGCATCGCTTCGACTTTTTCGGGCGGCTCTTCATAGCCGATGCCAACCGTGGTGTGCAGCAACAACCCGCTGCCATCAGTTTTCTTCGAGAAATTCACCACATCCGAGTTCATAAGCTGCGCATTCGGGATCGAGATCAGCTCGTTTTTTATGGACTTCAGATGTGTCTCCATCAGCTTGATCTGCACCACATCACCGATGTGATCCCCGATCTGGATGCGGTCCCCGATCGAGGTTGAGCGGCGATAGATTACAAACAGGCCCGCCAGCATGTTGGACACGACGGAATTCGCCCCCAACGACAGCATGGCCCCGACCAAAAGTGTGAGGCCCTGAAAGGCTGCGGAATCCGACCCTGGAATATAGGGAACAGCAAAAACCAATGCGATCAGAACAACGACGACACGGGCGATGTTGAATGTCGGGTTGACCCAGTGCTTCTCGAAATCGCCCATATCGAACGAGCCCGCCTCAACGGCGTCAAAAAACACGCGCATGCCTTTGATGATGTACATTGCGACCCAGGTGATCAGGGCCAGCATGATCAAGTTGGGAATATAGCTGATGACGCCCTTGAAAATCAGCAGAACCGGCTCAGTCAGATAAGTCAGCAGCAGTTGCGCGAAGTATCGCGTTTCAGCAAAGGCCAGTAGTACAAAGGAAAGATAGTAGTAGAAGCCCAGAAAGAAGATGATCAGTAATACGAAATTCAGACCGTATCGGACGAGGGCGGCAATCGCCTCGGCCTGAACGCTTTTGGCCGTGGCCGTTTCCACATCTCGCAAATGGCGTTTGACGAATTTAAGGGTGCGCCGCCTGATCCGGCGGTGCAGCCAAAGGATCGCGACGATGAAGACAACAAACCCAAACGTCCACGCGGCGGCCTCAATCGCGCCGGATACGCGAGCCTGCTCGGTACGATTCGCGCGATAGGCAAGGATGGCTTCTTCGATAGCCTGACCGTGAAGGAAGCTGAGAACATCTAACTCCATCTGGTCCAACTCAGCATCTGCCACCGTCACGATGGATACGATCACACCGTCAGCGCGAATTCGGATGCCAAGTTCGGTGTCTTCGAACGAAATGTTGACCGTGGGCTCTTCCGAGGCTTCGGCGACCTCGATGATCTTGTTCTGAACACTTTCGGCGCGTTCCGGTGCCGGCAGCGCGCTGGAGCCGCGCAGGAAGAACAGCATATCGCCATCCACGATGACTGGGGCTTTGAAACTGTCTGTTTCCTCAACCTCAGGTTCGGTTGCCTCAGAGGGTGTTTCCTGTGCCCAAAGCGGTGTCGCCAAACACATAATCACTGCCAGCAATGACAGTAAAAGCGTCAACGATTGGAATGGTTTGCAGCGAGCAGTCATTGTTCCTCCTTATGCCTGAATATAGCTGAGTTGAAGCCTCTGCCTAGGACATATCTGCAACGCTTTGGTGCGACTTCTTGCGTTGGGATCAGGTTCAGGTGGGTCACAGGGCCGCCTTTGCTTGCAAAGGCGCATCTCAGGGCATAGGTTCCCGCCAAATTTGCGGAACGGTGCCGCAATACAAAGCAAAAGGAATATCCCATGGAAGGTGGCGCATTCGCCCAGTTTCTCCCGCTGATCCTGATCTTCGCGATTATGTATTTCCTGCTGATCCGGCCGCAGCAGAAGAAAATGAAGCAACATCAGGCCATGGTCGAAGCCGTGCGCCGGGGCGATCAGGTCGTTACCCAGGGTGGTCTGATCGGCAAGGTGTCGAAGGTCAAGGAAGGCGAGAATGAGGTCGAGGTTGAGCTGGCCGAAAACGTCAAGGTTCGCGTGGTCAAATCGACCATCGCGCAGGTTTTGAACAAGACCGAGCCGGCGAAGTAACTTCGCGCGATAATTCCTTGAAAAGGCAGGGTAATGCTGCAAATTGATACCTGGAAGCGGGTTCTGATCTGGTCGGTCTGCGTGATCGGTCTGCTGATGGCCCTGCCGAATGCGTTCTATACGCGTGTTGAGCAATCCAACGATGCCAAGGCCTCGATTGAGCTTGGCATCGATACCCCCGAAATGCAGGCTCAGGCGGCGCAATGGCCCAACTGGCTGCCGTCGTCGCTGGTCAATCTGGGCCTTGATCTGAGGGGCGGTGCGCATCTGCTGGCCGAAGTAAAGGTCGAAGATGTCTACGAATCCCGAATGGAGGCGATGTGGCCAGAAATCCGTGACGCGCTGCGCGATGAGCGCGCGACTGTGGGTACGATCCGCAAACAGGAATCAGCCCCGGATGAGATTCGCGTCCTCATAAGCCAGCCGGAAGGAATGTCCCGCGCGCTTGAGGTTGTGCGTGGTCTGGCCCGTCAGGTGCAAACGCTGACCGGCGTAGGGGCCACCGATATCGAAGCTCGTGCAGACGGTAACACGATTGTCGTGCAACTGTCTGAGGCTGAGAAACTGGCCTCGGATGACCGCACTGTGCGTCAGGCACTGGAAATCATTCGCCGTCGGATCGACGAGGTCGGAACGCGGGAACCCACTATTCAGCGGCAGGGCGCGGACCGTATCCTGATCCAGGTGCCCGGTATTGGCAGTGCAGGTGAGCTGAAAGAGATCATTGGCACTACCGCTCAGCTGACCTTCAACTCGGTTGTCAATCGCGGCACCGACCCGGACGCCGTACCCGGTATCGGCCAAGAAGTCGTACCGTCTATTGATGAAAATGGCGTTTACTACATCATCGAGTCCGCGCCCGTTGTGACCGGTGAAGAACTAGTGGACGCGCAGCCCTCGTTTGATCAGAACGGCCGCCCGGCGGTCAGCTTCCGGTTCAACACATCTGGCGCGCGTAAATTCGGCGACTACACGCTGGAAAACATCGGCGCGCCCTTTGCGATTGTGCTGGATGACGAGGTGATCTCGGCCCCGGTGATCCAAAGCCACATTCCGGGTGGATCGGGTATCATCACCGGTAACTTCACCGTCGAGGAAAGCACAAATCTGGCCGTCCTGCTGCGTGCCGGCGCACTGCCTGCCGGGATGGAGTTCCTCGAAGAACGTACCATCGGCCCCGAGCTGGGGCAGGACAGCATCGACGCCGGTAAAGTGGCCACCATCGTGGCCTTTGTCGCGGTGCTGACCTTCATGGCGCTCAGCTATGGTCTGTTCGGGATATTCGCCAACATTGCGCTGATCATCAACGTGGGACTGTTGTTCGGCTTGCTGTCGCTGATCGGAGCCACGCTGACCCTGCCGGGTATTGCGGGGATCGTTCTGACGGTTGGTATGGCCGTGGACGCCAACGTGCTGATCTTTGAACGTATTCGCGAAGAACTGAAATCTGCCAGAGGCCCGGCGCGTGCCATTGAGCTGGGTTATGAAAAGGCGCTGTCGGCCATTCTGGATGCCAACGTCACCACCTTCATCACCGCCGTGATCCTGTTTGCCATGGGCAGCGGGCCGGTGCGTGGGTTCGCGATTACACTGGGTCTGGGTATTCTGACCTCGGTCTTCACCGCGATCTTCGTGACGCGCCTGATGATCGTGATGTGGTTTGAACGCCGCCGTCCGAAAATGATCGAGGTTTGACATGAGACTAAAACTCGTACCCCAAAACACCTCGTTCGATTTCTTCAGCAGCTGGAAGGTCTGGCTGGGTATCTCGGCCCTGATGATGGTCGTGGCTTTCACGTCCTTCATGCTGCAGGGTCTGAACTTTGGTATCGATTTCCGCGGTGGGACCACGATCCGGACCCAATCTGCGCAGGAAATCGACGTCGGTGCCTATCGTGACGCGCTTACACCGCTGGAACTGGGCGATGTGACCATCACCGAAATCTTCGACCCCACTTTTGGCGATGATGAAAACGTCGCCATGATCCGCATTCAGGCGCAGGCCGATGCCGAGGCCGTCTCGGCCGCCACGGTAATCGCCGTTGAAGAGGCGTTGAAAGTCGCTGCACCGGATATCGAGTTTGTGTCCGTCGAATCCGTAGGTCCCAAAGTGTCAGGCGAATTGATCCAGACCGCCGTGATCGCGGTGGTTTTGGCGATCGGGGCGGTGTTGGTCTATATCTGGCTGCGGTTCGAATGGCAATTCGCGCTGGGGGCTGTGGCGGCGCTGGTGCATGACGTGATCCTGACCATCGGTATCTTCTCCGAGCTACAGATTCGGTTCGATCTGGCCATTATCGCGGCGCTTTTGACCATCGTGGGCTATTCGCTGAACGATACCGTGGTCGTGTTTGACCGCGTGCGCGAGAACCTGCGGAAATACAAGAAGAAAGACCTGAAAGAGGTTCTGAACATCTCGATCAACGAAACGCTCAGCCGGACAGTAATGACCTCGGTGACCACGTTGCTGGCGCTGATCTCGCTTTATGTGCTGGGCGGGGATGTGATCCGCGGTTTCGTTTTTGCGATGATCTGGGGCGTGATCGTGGGTACCTATTCGTCGGTCTTCGTGGCCTCGACCATTCTGCTGTGGTTGGGGGTCAAGCGCGACTGGTCCAAACCGTCGAATACGGCGGGCAATCAGTTTGCCAACATCGACGCCTGATATATTCGGCCAGTCCCCAACGGGGCTGGCCGTTATCTTTTTTGCGGCTTTCCTAGGCGGCATTGTTCGCGGGTTTTCCGGTTTCGGCACCGCGCTGATATTCCTGCCGCTTTCCACCCCATATCTCGGCCCGTTCGGAGCGCTGATCGGGTTGACCATCATGGATATCTTCGGTCCGTTGCCCAACCTGCGCCGCGCATGGCACGTCGTGCATCGCAAGGATCTGGTGCGGCTGTTGGTGGGCTGTGCGCTGCTTCTTCCTGTTGGGTTGTGGCTGCTGACCAAGGTCGAGCCCGAGGTTTTCCGTTATGCTGTCAGTCTGTTGGCGCTTTTCATGCTGGCGGTGCTGATCCTTGGATTGCGATATCACGGCCATGTCGGTCGGGGGATGGTCGCGGGCATCGGCGCAGCAGCCGGGTTTCTGGGCGGAGTGGCGGGCTTGCCTGGTCCGGCGGTGATTCTGTTCTATATGTCGCGCCCCGTGCCCGTTGAAGTGATCCGCGCCACGATTTTGTTGTTTCTGTTTGGGTTCGATTTCCTCCTCCTTGGGTTTCTGACCGGGATGGAGCGGATCACATGGGCGGCAGCGGCACTGGGCCTTGTATTGGCTGTGCCGAATTTGCTGGGCAATTGGTTGGGCGGTTGGTTGTTTCGGCCCGGTTTTGAAAAACTCTATCGCGCCACGGCTTATCTGGCGATTGCGGTTGCGGCCTTGTTTGGCCTACCCCTTTGGGGCTAGAACACGGCCATGCGCCTGAATGAGATTTCATATACCAACGCAGTCCCAGTTGACGGATATGGACCTGGCTTTTTCCGGATCGGTGGGCAGGTTTACCAAGGGGCTGTACTGACAGGCCCCACCGGAACGGCGACCTGGGGCGGGTATCAGGACACAACGCCGCTGTTGGAGCTGTCCGACTCGGTGGATGTTTTGTTCATCGGCACGGGTAACGAAGTGAATCACATCTCCGCTGATCTGCGCGCTGCCTTGGAAAATGCCGGGATCGGGGTTGAGATCATGAACTCCCCGGCGGCGTGCCGTACCTACAATGTGCTGTTGTCCGAAGGGCGGCGCGTTGCGCTGGCCTTAATGCCTGTCTGAGCAGTCGGCAAGGCCTGCGTCAAATCTCGCCTTTTGCCTCTGACGGCAATGAGATAAGCGGGACCCATGACATTGACTGTGACCGATCTGGCCATCGCCCGTGGTGGCGTTCCTGTGCTTGAAGGGCTGAGCTTTGCTTTGCAACCGGGCAAAGCGCTGATTCTGCGCGGGCCGAACGGGATCGGAAAGACGACCTTGCTGCGCACGCTGACCGGGTTGCAGCCACCGCTGGCGGGGCAGATTACCGGGGCCGAGGATCAGATCGCCTACGCCTCGCATTCCGATGGGTTGAAGCCGACCCTGACGGTGGTGGAAAACCTGACCTTTTGGGCCTCGGTCTTTGGCACCTATGAAATCCAACCCGCGCTGGACGCCTATGCACTGAACGATCTGTCGGATCGCCATGCGGGTAACTTGTCAGCGGGGCAGAAACGACGATTGGGTTTGGCGCGAATGCTGGTCACGGGGCGGCCAATCTGGATGCTGGACGAACCGACCGTGTCGCTGGACCGCAACGCGGTGCAGATGTTTGCCGATGCCGTTCGTACGCATTTGGGGCAGGGCGGCTCGGCTCTGATCGCCACCCATATCGACCTTGGCCTGGACGGAGAGGTTCTGGACGTTGGCCCCAACAAGGCCAAGCCCAAGCCCATCGACGATTTCGACGGAGGTTTCCTGTGATCGCCCTGTTGCTGCGAGATCTGAAACTGGCCTTCCGCGCGGGCGGGGGGTTCGGCCTCGGTCTGGCATTTTTCCTGATCGTGACAGTTCTGGTGCCGTTTTCAGTGGGGCCGCAATCGTCGCTGCTGTCGACCATCGCACCGGGAGTTTTGTGGCTGGGCGCGTTGTTGGCCTGCCTGCTGTCGCTGGACCGCCTGCTGGCACTGGATTGGGAAGATGGCTCGCTTGATCTGCTGGCCACTGCGCCGCTGCCGTTGGAATCGGTCGTGACAATCAAGGCGCTGGCCCATTGGCTGACCACCGGTCTGCCTCTGGTTCTGGCCGCACCGTTTCTGGGCGTGTTGCTGAACCTGCCAGTGCCGGGGTTCTTCTGGCTGGTCGTATCCCTGCTGATCGGCACCCCGGCCATGAGTGTCATCGGCACCTTTGGCGCAGCCCTGACCGTGGGCTTGAAGCGCGGCGGGTTGCTGTTATCGCTGCTGGTGCTACCGCTGTACGTACCGACGCTTATATTCGGGGCCGAGGTCGCGCGCCGCGGGGCTACGGGGATGGAAACGCAAACCCCGCTGCTGATGCTGGCCGGGATCACCGCCGCGACAATTGCCCTTTTGCCCTTTGCCAGCGCCGCGGTGCTGCGCATTAACCTTCGCTGACATGGTCAAACTTTGACTGATGTCAATTGAGAACGAACCCGACTCGGACTAGATAAAGCCTATGTCTATCGCAGCCAAAGCCAACGCCCTCTGGGAATACGCCAATCCGCGCAAGTTCCTTGCCACCAGTGAACGGGTGATGCCGTTTTTCTGGGTGTCATCGCTTGCCTGTATCGTGGTGGGGTTGGTGTGGGGGTTCTTCTTCACACCGGATGACTACAAGCAGGGATCAACCGTAAAGATTATCTACCTGCATGTGCCTGCTGCGCTGATGGCGATCAACTGCTGGCTGATGATGTTGGCGACTTCGCTGGTTTGGCTCGTACGCCGTCACCATGTCAGCGCGCTGGCAGCGCGGGCGGCGGCCCCTGTGGGTATTGTGATGACGCTGATCGCCCTGGCAACGGGGGCAATCTGGGGCCAGCCGATGTGGGGCACCTGGTGGGCCTGGGATCCGCGTCTGACCTCGTTCCTGATCCTGTTCCTGTTCTACCTGGGCTATGTCGCGCTGTGGGAAGCCATCGAAGACCCCGATACGGCGGCTGACCTGACCTCGGTCCTGTGTCTGGTGGGATCTGTCTTTGCGATCCTCAGCCGTTATGCGGTGAACTTCTGGAACCAAGGCCTGCATCAGGGTGCGTCAGTGATGCGTGCCGCTGCGGTAACCGGTGCGGATACCGAAGAGAAGGTTAGCAACATCTATTTCTACCCGCTGCTGCTTTGCATCATCGGGTTCGTGCTGCTGTTTATTGCGCTGGTTCTGTACCGCACGGGCACGGAAATTCGCGCGCGCCGGGTCAAAGCGCTGCTGGCGCGGGAAAGGGTGAACGGATGATGCCCGATCTGGGAAAATATGCGGACACAGTTCTGTGGTCCTATGCGGCCTCGATCGGGTTGCTGGCGCTGCTGATCGTGTTCAGCATCGCGCGCGGCCGCAAGATCCGGGCAGAGATGGAGAAGGTCGAGCAAAGGATGACACGCAATGGCTAAGATCTCGCCTTTGATGATTGCGCCGCCGCTGATTTTCGGTGCCTTTGCCGTTTTGGCGGGTATCGGCATGTTCCGCGATGACCCCAACGCATTGCCCTCGGCCCGCGAGGGCCAACCCGCGCCGCCGGTGGTTCTGACAGAATTCGCGGGCAAGCCGGGGTTTGATGACGCCACGCTGCGGGACGGAGAGGTCAAGTTGGTCAACTACTGGGCCAGTTGGTGCGCGCCGTGCAGGGTTGAACATCCCAACCTGCAGGCCCTGTCAGATGAAGGCATCCCTGTTTATGGCATTAACTATAAGGACCAGCTGGCCAACGCCGAAGCGTTCCTGACCGAACTGGGCGATCCATATACCGGGATCGGACGGGACGAGCGGGGACGTATGGGTTTGGATTGGGGTGTCTACGGCGTACCTGAGACCTATGTGATTGACGGCGAGGGCACGATCATTCTGCGCTTTGCCGGGCCAGTTACCCAGCGGGTGATCGAAAGCACGATCCGTCCAGCATTGGAAAAGGCGGCAGGCAACTAAAGCCGCGATAGTTTAACCAAACGAGAAAAGAAAAGGGCGCCCAATCGGACGCCCATAATTTTTTGCGTTCAGGCTTAATCCGCTTTCGCCAAGTTCCGCAGCACATATTGCAGCACGCCGCCGTTTTCGACGTATTCGATCTCGGGCGCGGTATCTATGCGGCACTTGAGGGTGATGGTTTTTGTGGTGCCGTCGCCATAGGTGATGGTGCAGGGCACCTCTTGCAATGGTTCAATCTTATCCAGACCGTCAATCGAGACCGTCTCATCCCCTTTCAGCCCCAGCGAATTCCGGGTGTCTCCGCCGGTGAACTCGAACGGAATCACCCCCATGCCAACCAGGTTTGAACGGTGGATGCGCTCAAAGCTTTCGGCGATCACAGCCTTGATGCCCAACAACGCAGTGCCCTTTGCCGCCCAATCGCGCGAGGATCCGGCGCCGTACTGCTGACCTCCGAACACGACAAGCGGAACACCCTGTTCCTGATAGGCCATCGACGCATCGTAGATCGAGGTCTGCTGACCATCCGGGCCTTTGGTATAGCCACCCTCGACGCCATCCAGCATCTCGTTCTTGATGCGGATATTAGCGAACGTGCCGCGCATCATGACCTCGTGATTGCCTCGGCGTGAGCCATACGAGTTGAATTCGCGCGGTTGCACCTGACGCTCAGTCAGGTATTTGCCCGCAGGTGAGGTTGCTGCAAAGGACCCCGCAGGCGAGATGTGGTCGGTGGTGACCATGTCGCCCAGAATGGCCAGAACCTTGGCTCCGTCGATGTTCGAGATGGTGCCCGGTTCGGGGCTCATACCCTGGAAATAAGGTGGGTTCTGGATATAAGTCGAGGTCGGTGGCCAGTCATAGGTTTCCTGTTGTGGGACTTCGACCGCCTGCCATTTCTCGTCGCCTTTGAACACGTCGGCGTATTTCGACTGAAACGCCTCGCGCGTGACGGTTTCCTGCACCAGATCAGCGATTTCTTTCTGGTCCGGCCAGATGTCTTTCATGAACACATCATTGCCGTCCTTGTCCTGACCAATCGGTTCCGATGTCAGGTCGATATCCATGGTGCCCGCCAGCGCATAGACCACCACCAGCGGCGGTGAGGCCAGATAGTTGGCGCGCACGTCCGGTGAAATACGACCCTCGAAGTTGCGGTTGCCCGACAGAACCGAAGTGGCCACCAGATCGCCCTCGGCAATCGCCTCACTGATTTCCTTCTGGATCGGGCCCGAGTTGCCGATGCAGGTGGTGCAGCCATAGCCGACAAGGTTGAACCCGATGGCGTCCAGATGCTGTTGCAGCCCGGCGGCCTCAAGATATTCGGTTACAACCTGCGATCCGGGGGCCAGCGAGGTTTTAACCCATGGCTGGCGGTTCAGGCCCAGCTCGTGCGCCTTTTTCGCGACCAGACCGGCCCCGATCATCACGTAAGGGTTCGATGTGTTGGTGCATGAGGTGATCGAGGCGATCACCACCTTGCCGGATTCCATGGTGTAGTCTTCGCCTTTGACGGTGACTTCTTTATCCATCGGACGCTTGAACGTCTCGGCCATTTCCTTGGTGAAAGCGGCTTTGGCAGCAGTCAGCGCGACATAGTCCTGTGGACGTTTCGGGCCCGATATGGCCGGAACGATGGTGCCCATGTCGAGCGACAGGGTGTCCGTGTAGATCGGGGCGTAGTTCTCATCCCGCCACAGGCCGTTTTCCTTGGCGTAGGCCTCAACCAACGCAAGGCGATCCTCGTCGCGTCCGGTATTGCGCATGTAGCGCAGGGTTTCGCCGTCAATCGGGAAGAACCCGCAGGTCGCGCCGTATTCGGGCGCCATGTTGGCAATGGTCGCGCGGTCAGCCAGTGGCAGGCGATCCAGACCGCTGCCGTAGAATTCGACGAATTTGCCGACCACGCCTTTTTCGCGCAGCATCTCGACGACTTTCAGAACCAGATCGGTGCCGGTGGTACCTTCGACCATCGCACCGGTCAGTTCAAAACCGATGACCTCGGGGATCAGCATCGAGATCGGCTGACCCAGCATCGCGGCCTCGGCCTCGATCCCGCCGACGCCCCAACCCAGAACGGCCATGCCGTTGATCATTGTGGTATGGCTGTCGGTGCCGACCAGCGTATCGGGATAAGCGATCTCTTCGCCATTCTGATCTTTGTCGCTCCAGACGGTCTGGCCCAGGTATTCAAGGTTTACCTGATGACAGATACCGGTGCCGGGGGGCACGACACGGAAATTGTCAAACGCCGACTGGCCCCATTTCAGGAATTGGTAGCGCTCCATGTTCCGCTCATATTCGCGATCCACGTTCATCTGGAACGCGCGGGGATTGCCAAACGCGTCAATCATGACCGAGTGGTCGATGACCAGATCCACCGGGTTCAACGGATTGATCTTTTGCGCGTCACCACCCAGCGCTTTGATCCCATCCCGCATCGCGGCCAGATCGACCACGGCCGGAACGCCGGTAAAATCCTGCATCAATACGCGGGCAGGGCGATAGGCGATCTCGCGCGGGTTCTTGCCGCCATTGGCACCCCATTCGGCAAAGGCTTTGATATCGTCAACCGAAACAGAAAACCCGTCATCCTCAAACCTAAGGATGTTTTCCAACACCACTTTCAGCGCCGCGGGGAGCTTGGAAAAATCACCCAGACCGGCCTCTTGCGCGGCGCGAATCGAGTAATAGGCAATGGACTTGCCGTTCACGCTCAGGTTGCGCCTTGTGTTGGCGGTATCCTGTCCGACGGTAATGGGCATCTGTTGGCCTCCCTTTTAGAAAATTGGGTTTTGGGATTTGCTGATTGTTTTCTGTAACATGCTTTTGGAGCGATCAAGGCTTAGTTGCCTTGGCTCAAAATTGTATGCGGACGCATACAAAGCAAGAGCGATTGGACAAAAATCTCAAGAAACCTTGATTGGTGGTTGAGCACCGATCCGTTTAAACCGGATAAGCACCCCAAAAGCCCGAGATTTCAAATGTTCAGAATTGCTCCTGCCACCGTGTTTGTTTCCCTGTTTCTGGCCACCATGGCTGTGGCCGAGAGTGATCCGGTTGTGGTCGAATTGTTCACATCGCAGGGGTGTTCGTCCTGCCCGCCAGCTGATGAGTTGATGCACGATCTGGCGCAGCGCGATGATGTGATCGGCCTGGCCCTGCATGTGGATTATTGGGACTATATCGGGTGGGAGGATGAATTTGCGGATCCCGATCACACCGTACGTCAGCGCGCCTATGCACGTCTGGGTGGACGGTCGATGATCTATACGCCGCAGATGATCATCAACGGCCAGCAAGATGTGGTAGGCGCGAAAACGTACGAGCTGGAGGAGCTGATCGCCGCCCATCTCAAAGCCGCACCCGAGGCCGAGGTCGTGGCGGTCCGTACCGGCAAAGACGTGACCGTCGATGTCACGCCGGTCGAATTGCCTGAGGGTGAGCTTTATGACGTGCGTGTGGTGCAATACTCTCCGATGCTTCACGCCTCGATCCGTCGGGGAGAGTTGGCGGGGCATGAGCTGGACTATGCCAATGTTGTGGAATCCTGGCAGGTGGTCGGGCAGTGGGACGGGGTGACGCCGCAGCAGTTCTCTGCGGCGTTGTCCTCGGACCTCCCGGCGGTCGTGCTGGTGCAGAAGGTCGGGCATGGTCCGATCGTTGCCGCTACCAAGGTCAAGTGATCAAGGCATATCCTCGGGGGCGACACCCAGTCCATTCCAGGCCTTCCAGCGCCGGTGAATCCAGAACCACTGTCCCATGTGCTGCCGCACCATGGCCTCGAGATCATCATTGGTGAACTGGGTCATGGTTTTGGCATCGGTATGCGGGACTGGTTCGTGCAGCACGATTTCGAAATCAATGCCGTTGGGCTGACGTACGGCATAGCAAGGGATCAGCTCGGCCTTGTATTTTATTGCCAGTTCGGCGTTTAAAACCGATGTCACAGCCGGTTTGCCGAAAAAGGTCAGCTCTTCCCCGCCCTGTGCATGCAGATCCGAGACGATGGCAATGATTCCACTGTTCTTGAGCGTGCGCACCATCTCGACCATCCCGCGACGACCCTGTTCGAACATGGGCGCGCCGGTTTTATAGAACGCGTCGACATACATGTCGTTGAAATAGGGGTTTGCCATGCGGCGATAGAGGCATCCGATGGGCTGGCCACTGCGGGTTTGCAGGGCGATCCGCGCGGCCAAATAGTGGCCGAAATGCGCGGTGATCATCATGACAGGACGCCCCTCGGCCACGGCCGCATCAAAAGCAGCAATGCCAGGACCGGAAATCTTGGCTGTGGCTTGCCGCTCCGTAAATCCCTCGGGCGAGAAATGTTCCATGATCGCGCGGCCAGCGTTGTCAGGAACAGCGCGGCAGATGCGCTTCACCTCGGCGTCCGGCAGGTCGGGTCGGGTGAGTTTTAGGTTGCTGCGCACTCGCTCGGTGAACCCGACCAGAGGGGCAAGCCCGCGTACAATGGCCCCCATCGTTGCGATACGCCGTTCATAGGGCAGCAGCCGCATCGTCCCGATCACACCTTTTAGAAACAGACCGGTGACATAGTATTTTCGAAGCGCCCCGCGGCTTAGTTCCGACTTTTCGACGGGCATGTTCTGGTCTCACCGGCTGTTGCATTTTGCCGGGCCAGACATACTAGGCGCGTTCCGCGACCACAAGCGTTCCTGTATTATAAGTCGCAGCGCTGACCTATTCCTCACTTTCTTCTTCGATCAGCATGATTGTTCCTTCGTCGGCAAGGGTACGGATGGCGCCGACAATCTGCGTCATGGCGTCTTCGGCATCGGATTGCTTGACCTTGCCGCGCTCACCGATTTCTTCGCGCAGATTGTCGGCCATTCGTGACGACATGTTGGACAGCAGAAACTCGACCGTTTTTTGATCCTCATCCGTTGAGGCTCCGGCCAGTGCGGTGACCAGAACGGCCTGATCCACGCCGCGAAGAACCGCCGGGACGTCTCGCGGAAGAATGCGGGTCGGAATATGCGCAAAGGTAAAGATCGAGTGACGCACGACGCTGGCGAAATCCGCATCCTCTTCGTCCAGTGCGGTTAGCAATCCGTCGCGTGTTGAGGCAGTGGATTGGTTAAGAATGGCCCCAACCCGGGCCCCAGGGCCGTCCGCAAATGCCTGCGACGGTTTTTGGTCCAGCTGTGCAGCCAGTGACCAACCGATACGTTCGACAGCCTCGGGTGTGACATTGGCGGTTTTGGAAACCGCATAGGTGATCCGGCGGGCAATAGGGCCGGGCAGTTGCCCCAAAAGTTGCGCAGCCTTGGCAGTTTCCAGTTTTGACAACATCACGGCGGCAATTTCAGTGCTTTCTGCCTGTGCCATTTCGGCCAGTTCTTCGGCTGGGATTTCACGCAGACGTTGCCACGGATCGCCGATTTGGCGCACGCCAGCGACCTTGCGCAGACGCGCCGCAGCAGCCGGGGCAATCTTACCGTCCACCGCATCCAAGGCGCTGGCAAGACCGTGTGGGAAGGACAGGCCAACGCCATCCAGCGCTTCGGCAAATTCCTGCGCCACGGCATCCAGTGTCACCCGATCTACCAATCCCATCTCTCCTAACTGATGGGTCAGTTTTTCCTGCAGATCATCAGGAAGGTCTTCCAACGGGATATCCGCACCATCATTCAGCAGCAGCCGCACGACCACGGCGGCCTTCTGCCGGTTGCTGAGCGCGCGGGGAATGACGCGGGGGGCGTCATTGTTCGTCTGATCTGTCACCGGAGCCGCCCCCGGTGCCACCTGTATCAAAGTGTTCGTTTCCTGCATCTGCCTGCGGTGCCAAAGTTGCGTTCCACAGGCAGAATACGGAGAGTTGGGTAAAGAAAGGCTGAAGCTTAGTAGTTATAGGTCAGTCCGGTGCGGATTGCCTCGCGCAGCGACGCCTCGGCCCAGCTGCCTTCACCACCGCGCGCCTTAATTTCGCGCCACTGGGCAATTGCCAAATCGGTTTTCCCTTCGGCCACAAAGCCCTGACCCATATAGCTGCGTGCCAGAATATTGTCGGGGTTGGTTTCGATGGCATTGGAGTAAAATACGTTGGCCAGCTCAAGCTCACCCATTTTACGGTAAGTAAAGCCCCAGTAGGTCAGCACACGATCATCGTTTTGATCCATAACTCGAAGAATATTCTGAGCGTTTTCAAACTGCCCGTCATACGCCAGTTCACGCACGGCTTCATACAGCTCATCCTGGGTGAAGTTGGTCTTGTCTGGCTTGACGCAGCGCCCAGCATCCTTGTCGTAGACGCGGCCGAACAGGCACTTTTTTGTCGTATTGGTCGGTTTCGGTGGGGTGGTGGCGCCGCCACCGCCGGCCGCATATAGGGCCGGAGCGAAGGCAAATGCCTGAAGGGCAATAGCTGAAACTAATACAAGGCGCATTTTCCTACTCCGTTTTTTTGGGCTGCTCTCATCAAGCATAGCGCGATCTGATAAAAAGCTAACAACCGCGGTCTCGCTTTTATTCACAAGTAGGAAATAAAATTCTCAGCTGTTTACGATTTTCGCGCAGGTTTGGGTTTCGGAATCCCAGTATGTCCCGTCTGCACAGGACTGGGTTTGCTTGGAATGACCGGTGCAGGCCAAAGCGACCGAAGCTGAAAACGTAAGGGTCAAGGCGCAGAGAATGGTGCGGATCATGTTATTTCTCCCGATCGGAAATACACGCGTAGCATAGCTGATTTTGACCCGTCTGGCAAAATAACAGGGCCCGGATCGCGTTTTGCGAACCGGGCCCTTTGAACTGACTGAACGGTCAGGATTTATTCGCCAAACACGCGGGCGAAGATCGTGTCGACGTGTTTGGTGTGATAGCCAAGATCGAACTTCTCTTCGATTTCTTCAGGGCTCAGCGCGGCGGTGACATCGGCGTCAGCAAGCAGTTCTTCTTTGAAGTCGGTGCGATGTTCCCATACTTTCAGCGCGTTGCGCTGAACCATGGCATAGGCATCTTCGCGGCTGACCCCTGCTTGTGTCAGCGCCAGCAGAACCCGCTGGCTCATCACCAGGCCGGGGAATTTGTTCATGTTTTCCATCATGTTCTCGGGGAAGATCAGCATCTTGTCGATCACACCTGTCAGGCGGGCCAGTGCAAAATCAAGGGTGATTGTGGCATCCGGGCCGATCATGCGTTCGACCGAGGAATGCGAGATGTCGCGTTCATGCCAGAGCGCCACGTTTTCCATCGCCGGGATCACAGCCGCACGTACCATGCGGGCCAGACCGGTCAGGTTTTCGGTCAGGACTGGGTTTTTCTTGTGCGGCATGGCCGACGAGCCTTTTTGACCCATCGAGAAGAATTCGGCCCCTTCCAGCACCTCGGTCCGCTGCATGTGGCGGATTTCGATGGCGATGTTTTCAATGCTGCTGGCGATAACGCCGAGAGTCGCAAAGAAGGCCGCGTGGCGGTCGCGCGGGATGACTTGTGTGCTGATCGGCTCGGGGACTAGACCTAGCTGATCGCAGACATGTTCTTCGACGCGGGGGTCGATGTTGGCGAACGTGCCTACCGCGCCGCTGATCGCACCGGTGGCGATTTCTGCACGGGCGTCGCGCATGCGGGACAGGTTGCGGTCCATCTCGGCGTAGAAACGGGCAAAGGTCAGGCCCATAGTGGTCGGTTCGGCATGGATGCCGTGGCTGCGGCCGATGCGGATTGTGTCCTTGTGTTCAATCGCGCGGCGCTTAAGGGCGGCCAGCAGACCTTCGAGGTCAGCGATCAGCAGGTCAGCGGCACGGGTCATCTGCACATTGAGGCAGGTATCCAGCACGTCCGAGCTGGTCATGCCTTGGTGAACAAACCGCGCCTCTTCGCTGCCGACATGTTCGGCGAGGTGTGTGAGGAAGGCGATAACGTCGTGCTTGGTAACAGCTTCGATCTCATCAATACGGGCCACGTCGAATTCCACGTCCTTGGCTTTCCACACAGCCTCGGCGTTTTCGCGCGGGATCACACCCAGATCGGCCATGGCGTCACAGGCATGGGCCTCGATCTCGTACCAGATGCGGAACTTGGTCTCGGGCGACCAGATGGCAACCATATCGGGGCGGGAGTAACGTGGAATCATTGGCGGCGAGACCTTTTTGTGTTTGGGATAGAGCGTTGGCGCGGGGTTTAAACCCAGCCGCACAAGGGAACAAGGCACGAGTGCAGGTATGAGACGGTTTGCCCTGATTTTGGCCCTTTGCCCCGGTATTTTGGCCGCGGATGAGTTCCGGACACTGACCGGAGACGAAATTCTGGCGGCTTTGACGGGCCAAAAGCTCGATTACGGGGGCGGCGTCTGGCAGACATTCGAGGATACGATGCTGACGCAGTATTACTCAGGTCGACCAAGTTCGGGTCGCTGGGCGGTGCGAGGGGATCAATATTGCTCGGTTTGGCCGCCTTCGGATCTGTGGGCCTGCTACGACGTTCAGCAAAAGGACGATGTGATCTGGTTCGTGGATGACAGCGGCGGCACCACAGACGGGACCTATGCCGAATGACTCTGCCGCGCAGCCTGTCCGAGTTCGAAGGTAGCTGGAGCTTGAGCCGAACCATTAACGACGCGCGGGCAGGGCAGGTCGTGCAGGCCGACGGTCAAGCGGTTCTGCGCCCGACAGAAGATGGGTTGATCTATGACGAAGAGGTTACACTGCGCGTCCCCGGACAGACCGAGATGAAAGGCACGCGGCGTTATCTATGGCAGGATGCAGGCGAAGAGATTGCGGTTCATTTCGAAGATGGGCGGTATTTCCATGCATTGAAGCTGGGGCATTTGCGGTTTAAGGATCATCATGATTGTCCGCCAGACAGCTATGATGCGGTTTATGATTTCTCAGGTTGGCCGAATTGGATCGTTCATTGGACTGTGTCCGGTCCGCGGAAAGCCTATGAAATGAAAACCGAATACCGCCCTCGATAGCGCAATCATCTTGAAGTCTCGATGTGAAATGGGCCATCCTGAGCCCAAATTTCCATCCGAACGTGGAGAATTGACAATGACTACAAATGTTCTGGCCGAAGCAATCGGTCCGCGCGAGGGTACCGCGCTGCGTGTAAAGCAAGTGGCGCTGGTTGCGCTGGGCATCGTGGCTCTGGCGATTGCTGCAAAGATCAAAGTGCCGATGTGGCCGGTGCCGATCACCATGGGCACCTTTGCCGTGCTGACCATCGGCACCGCCTATGGCGCGCGTCTGGGCCTGATCACAATGCTGGGCTATCTGCTGATCGGCGCGCTGGGCTTCGACGTATTCGCGGGCTCATCGGCTGAGAAATTTGGACTGACATACATGTTGGGCGGCACTGGCGGTTATCTGGTCGGCTACCTGCTGGCCACCGTTTTGTTGGGCGCACTGGCCGCACGCGGTTGGGACCGTTCAGTTGGAAAACTGGCGCTGGCGTTGGTGTTGGCCAATGTGCTGATCTACGTACCGGGCCTGCTGTGGCTGGGGCAACTCTATGGTTGGGACAAGCCGATTCTGGAATGGGGTCTGACGCCATTCCTGGTGGGAGATGTGATCAAACTGGTACTGGCAGCACTGCTGATCCCTGCTTTGTGGAAACTGGTTGGCGACGCTCGCAGCTGATTTCTGAATAACCGTATGAATGACACCGCGCTCTGAGCAATCCGGGCGCGGATTTTTTGTGGCTTATTTCATGAGATACTGGACAAAACATCTTGCTAGGGTCCAAGCTGCGTTCAACGAAAACATCAGGTTATTTAGAAATGAGAATTTTTTCTGGTTCGACTCTGGCCACCTGCGCCGCCCTTTGGATTGGGGTCGTGACACCGGTTTCTGCGGAAACTCCGATTACATACACCGACGCTGGGCGTGCGCTGTTCAGCTTTGCCGTGCCCGACTTTTGGGGGGTGCGCACCGGTGGCCCGCGTGAGATTGAGGATACCGAATTGGGTGACATACGCGGGGTTGCCCGCGTCATGGGGATCAAGCCCGTGACCGATGACAACGTCTGGATGGGGTTTGTCTCACCCGCAGGCGTGGCTTCGATCGACGATGGGCTGCGGTATCTTGATGATATCGACAAGTTCCTGGTTAAAGATCCGACTGTTACCAGCACCTCGGACACCCGTATCGGAGGACTACCAGCCCGTGTAATCCGCGGTACAGGCACCCGGGACGGGCGTGGCATCAACTTTACCGCAACCATCATCGACCTGCCAAAAGGTCGAGTTGCCGTAGTCGTTGCGATCCTGCGCGATGGTGCCGATCCGACCTATGTTGACGATCTGAACGCCGTTTTCGCGTCGTTCCGGTCCCTGCAGTAAGGAGGGGCGCAGATGACCAGCAACCGTATCAAACGTGCGATCTTTGCACTTGGGCTTGGGGCTGCCAGCTTTACTCTGTCTGCTTGTGACGGGGTCACAGTCGGAGTCGGCTATGGTTATGACCCGTTCTATGACTCGATGCTGTGGAATGACTATTATCACGACGTCGATGTCGACATTGATGTGGATCGCCCGCCGCGCCCGAGACCACCTGAAGGCAAACCACCAGCGCGGCCCAAACCGCCTGTTGGAAAACCTCCGGCACGGCCACGCCCACCGACGGCACGGCCGCCAGCGGCCAGACCACCCATTCACCGCCCGGCGCCGCGACCTCGCCGATAAGTTCAGAGGCTCAGGTCAGCAATTCTGTGGTGATCTGAGCTGATCCTTCCAGCGTTCTGTGAACAGGGCATTTGTCTGCAATTTCCAGCAGACGAGTGCGCTGTTCCTGATCCAGCGGTCCTTCCAGACGGATTTTGCGGCGGAACACGTCGATTTTGCCGTCTCCGGCCAGACCAGCATCTTGCCCGTGCACCTTGTTGTGGCAGACATCGACAGAGATACCTGTCAGCGGCCACCGTTTGCGCCGCGCGTACATGCGGATTGTCATCGACGTACAGGCACCCAGACCCGATGACACAAACCCATAGGGCGACATGCCCCGATCGGTGCCGCCATAGGATTCAGGTTCATCCGCGACGGCGTGATGCCGGGGGCCGGATTGAATGTCCTGCAGAAAGCCCGAAGAGTCGACCTCGGTCACCCGCACCACGCCTTCGGGGGCACCGGGTGGTGGTGCTGGCGGGCAAAGGGTGACGTATCGCCTGACCCACGCCGCGATTACATCCGCCGCGTATTCAGCATCGGCGGCGCGCGTGATCAGGTGATCGGCACCATCCAGGGTGACAAAGCTTTTGGGGTGTTTGGCAGCCATAAAGATGGTGCTGGCATTGTCGATGCTGACGGTTTCATCGCGCGGTGCGTGCAGGATCAGCAGGGCTGCTTTCAGATCGGCAATGGCCGGGGCCAGAGCGGTTTCCGAGATGTCATCGACAAATGCCTTACCGATGCGGAACGGGCGACCGCCTAGCATGACCTCGGCCGAACCTTCCTGTTCGATCTCTGGCAGGGCGGCCTCGAAATGGTGCGAGACATGTCCGGGATCGGCAGGCGCGCCCAGAGTGACCACCGCCTTGACGCTTGGAATACCGGCGCGGGCCCGCAGAACGGCAGCCCCACCCAAGGAATGACCGATCAACAGAGCAGGGGCCATGTTGCGCCCGGCTAGGTAATGCGCGGCAGCAATCAGGTCTTCGACATTCGAGGTAAAGGTGGTGTTCGCAAACTCTCCGCCAGAATGACCCAGCCCGGTGAAGTCAAAACGCAAAACGGCAATGCCCATGGCCGCCAGACGGGCGGCGATGCGGCGAGCGGCGGGAATGTCCTTGGAACAGGTAAAACAATGCGCAAACAATGCGGTCGCAAGCACCGGCCCATCTGGCAGGTCCAGGCGCGCAGCCAATTGGTTGCCGTCGTGACCGGCAAAAGTAATGCGTTCGGTGGGCATGACAATTCCTTACCTATCGGGATGGCCCAATACTGTGTGCTTCAGTCTGGTCACTCAACCCCATTGTAAGAAGCGTCACGGGAAGGTGAGGAGAAAACAGACATTTGGATCGGATCGCGGGGAAATCTTACTGTTCAATATATGTGATGTATAGGCCATCAAATATTCGTTTCAATAATTTCTCGCTAGCGCCCATCTTGCAGCTGTCACTTACTGTCAACCAAGGAGGCTCAAATGGCACATACTGCATCCGCCCCGCGTGGCGTTGTTGTTCGCCCCGTTCTTTTGATCATCATTGCCCTGACCGGAATTTTGGGGTTCTCACTGGGGCAAAACTGGCCGCCAGCGGCATCTACTACAACCGAGGCCGCCATCCCGTCCGAGGATTGGCACGGGAATGTCCGGCGCTCAACCTGGTCGGACTGAACCTTTAGGCCAGCCCCATAAGCTGAGGATCGAACGGGTATGTGGTGAGGTTTTCATACCCGTCCTCGGTGATCAGCACCTGATCTTCCAGTTTGACCGAAAAATCACCGCCGACCTCGCCAACAGCGGCTTCGACACACAGCACCATGCCGGGTTCAAGCGGGTAATTGAATGAGCCCGGCACTGCCTTGTCCGGGTGGGCGACCAGAGGCCACTCGTCACACAGGCCCACGCCATGCATCAGGCAACCGTATTTCTGGGCCTGAAACTTGTCGTCAAGCTTATGCGCCTTGGCGGTTAATTCAGGGATCATCACACCGGGTTTCAGCATCTCCATGTTGGTCATGATGTGCTCATGCGCGTGTTGCATGGTGTAAATCATGTCTGGGCGGGGTTTTTCATCCCCGATCCACCAAGTGCGCGAGATGTCGATGCAGATGCCATACGAGCCGATCAGATCGGTATCAAAGGCGATGATCTCATTCTTTTGGGTGATCCGGGGGCCGCATTCCTGAAACCAGGGGTTGGTGCGCTGCCCCGAGGCCAGCAAGCGGGTTTCGATCCATTCGCCGCCGCGCCGGATGTTTTCGGCATGTAGGATGGCCCAGATATCATCTTCCGAGGTTTTGCCGTCCCCCACATTGGCACGGGCGAACTTCTCCATCGCGGCCACGGCGGTTTCGCAGGCGTGGTTGGCGCAGCGCATGGCAAGGATTTCGTCCGGGCCTTTTACGGCACGGGTCTTTTCGGTGACCTCTTCGCCCTCCATGATCTCAAACCCTTGCGCTTCAAGCGCGCGCAATCCGTGCAGCATGATTTTGTCGACGGCCAGACGCTTGTTGCCACCGCCATGTTCGTCGATCAGCGTCCGTACTTCGTTCGAGAATACGTCAGCCTGAACGTCTACCTTGTCGCCCCGATCGAAATAAAACAGATCCGCGCCCGAGCGTTGTTCGCGCACCAGCGGGTTGAATTTCGACAAGAAGGGTGAATTCTTATAGTCCCAGATCACCATATAGCCATCGGCGCATACCAGCACGGCGCGAAACGGGTTATGGGTGTTCCACAGCTGCATATTGGTGCTGTCAGTGGCATAGCGGATGTTGAGTGGATCAAACATCAGCAGTCCGCCATAGCCACGATCCACGATGGCCTTGGTCAGGCGTTTCCAGCGGTATTCGCGCATCCGCGCCAGATCGGGCAGGGCAAGTCCGGCAGCTTCCCATTCGGCAAAGGCCAGCTGCGTTGGCCCGATCTCGATCCGGTCATTTTCGTTTGGGGTGCCATCGCCAAGGGTCGCACCCTTTGACGGGTCAATTTTGCGGGTGTCGCGATAGTGCTGGTTCATGGTGGGTCTCCCTGCCTTGTGTTGAGCGTGGAAGATCATTTCCGTCACGTCTTGATAGTTTGCGACGGCGCAACGGTCGCTTTTTGACCGACAGGCCAATGTACTGGTGCTAGGTCCATGTCATGACGATCCTTCAGACTTCGATCCCTTATGATCCGCTTGTTCCACGACCCTTGCCCGGAATCCAGCCGGGTCGGATGGATGACTGGCTGCATTGTGATGATGCTTTCGCCGCCCAGATGCAGCGGCGCGTGGCTCTGTTGGCAGAGAAAAGGGACGAGGTTTTGGCGCTTGACCCCAATGCCGAACCAGCCGCGCAAGAGCTGTTGAACCTTGTTTTGCGGTATGCTTATCCGGGATGTTCGGAACGTGTCACCCGCCCCGGTGGGCATGTTGTCGAAATCGACCGAACCCGCCCCTTGGAAACGCTGTGCCATCTTGTTCAGGAGGACTTTTGCATCCTTCAAAAGCAAGGGGATGAACACGTTCTGACCGGGGCCATTCTATGTTTTCCGGCCAGTTGGCGATTGTCTGAAAAATTCATGCGCCCCTTGATCGACATTCACGTGCCCGTTGCCAGCTATGATGAAAGTATCGCGCGGAGGGTTCAGCGCCTGTTCGACGGAATACGGCCTGAACATCCGCTGTGGCGGTTCAATGCCCTGTGGTATGAGGACGCTGAACTGCACCAACCCCGTAGTGCGAACGCGCCGCGCGAAAAAAAAGCTCCGGGGATCGCACCCTATATGCGCAGTGAACGACAGACACTTTTGCGTCTCCCTGAAACGCAGGCGGTGGTCTTTTCGATCCATACCTATGTGCTTGAGGCGCAGCACCTGCGTAAAATGGAAAACCCCGCCTAAGTGGCGGGGCCTCCAAGGAGGGTCTTCGGTGTAGTGCTACATGCCAATCGCGTTTGCGACACCGGCAATGGCTCCGCTTGTGCTGAGAGCGGAGATTGCAACGGAGTAGGCAAGTACCTGAGTATTTAGGCGAAAATCTTCGCCTCTAATCAGGTTCACAGCGGCCAGAGAGACCGCGATCGGAACTGACACGCTGGCCACGGCCCCGGTCAATCCCCAACTGGACAGTCGAAGGATATCACTGGGCTTGTCGTGGACGAGGGGGGGCGTGTCGTCGTCCCGATCCATAGGCTGCTCGATAGGTTCTGTCCGGAAAGCGATGCTGAGCAACTGCTCATCCGACAGCTGGATCGGCCGGGCTGCTGGTTTCAGCGCCTGTTTTTGGGGCTCATCCAGGTCTTCTGCTTCAGGAATGGCCAGCCCCGCGAACGGGCCTGTCACTGCCTCAAAGATCTGTTTTCTATTGCGTGATTTGGAGGGGGTTAGTGTATCGAACGCGCTCATGAACTGTTCGATTGTCAATACGGTGTTGGGCGACAGCCACTCGACACGCTGTGTCGAACAGATATCGACCATCCGGTACAGGATAACCACCAGCATAAGCTCGGATATTTCGCTGTCATCCAAAAGCGCCGATACCGGAGAGATGGTGATCGTCAAGCGATTCTTCGGAAGGGTAACAATCGGCCGATGGGCTGTCTTCAATCCGGCTGCCCGGTCCAGCCGCTCAAACCGGTCTTCTGTGCCAATCACATGAGTGTCCAGGGTCAGGCGCACGAGATACTGGCTGGAAACGACACTGGCTTCGGTGTCGCTGATCATGTTCTTGCGTTCGATCAGGTGGCCATAGTCTTCCAATGTCGTTGCAACAATGGTTCCAAAGCGCTCAATCGCGCCGTCGGTCTCACCGTCGAATTGAAGACCACCATGATAGCTGTGCTTCGGAGTCACTGCGCTGTCCCTTGTCGCGTCCTGTCTTAGCAAACAGGTTAACAACGGATATGGGGCAGATTTTGGCGAAAAATGGAAAAAAATCAAAAAACGGCTTGATTGATTACTCTATGGAAACCTAGACATTTTGGGGGCCACTTAATGTCTGTGGCAATAATGTGGCCGGATTGCGGTGTTCGGGCGCAAATTTGTGGCAGTTCTCAACCGTCGATTCGCGCCGCCATAATCGCGATAGATTGCTGATAGACCGAGGCGGCGTTCCACTGTTGAATCACTGCGAAATTGGGTTGACCCGGTTGATAGCCGCGCCCTGTTTTCCACCCTTTCTTGCGGAGAAAATTGGCGGTTGAGGCCAGCGCGTCGGTCATATTATAGAAATCAACCTGTCCATCGCCTGTCGCATCGACCCCATAGGTCAGTGCATTGCCCGGCAGGAATTGAGTATGCCCCAATTCGCCGTGTTTGGCCCCTTGCGTCCTTGTCGTAATGCTGCCTTGATCAACCAATTTCAGCGCACCGATGGCGTGGGGAATAAAAAAGTCAGAACGGCGACAATCATAGGCCAATGTTGTGATCGCGGACACGACCTGACTGTCTCCCATAAAATTTCCAAAGCCTGTTTCCATTCCGTGAATGGCGATCAGTACGCCGCTTGGGACACCGTATTGACGTTCCAGCGCGGCATAAAATTGCGGGTTGCGGGCTTTGCGTTTACGACCTTGCGAAACGATTGCGTCAGCGCCACGCACACGCATGAATTTGTCCAGCGAATATTTAAAACTTTTTTGGTTACGATCCGCCGCGATGGTGCGGGTGGCATATTGGCTTTGCGCCAGCGCCTGCAGTCCTTTCTTTTTTACGCCCGCGCGTTTGGCCTGTTTTGCAAAATCCTTCTTCCAAACCTCAAACCCGCTGCTGGTATTACCGCAGGGGGCAGGGGCCGCAATCGTGGGCACCGTTAGAGCAAGGGCCAGTAAGATCGCAAAGCGCTGCATGAAAAATGTCCTTCAATCAGGTCAACTCAATCTGTCTTAAACGGCCTTACAAACCACGCTGCAGATCCTCGGCGGTCAGGACGGGCTGAATTTCGATATTTGCGTCCAGCGCAGCAAACAGGGGCTCGTTGATTTTTGGCATACGGGCCTGGTCGGTTTCCTCAAAAATGACAATGCCCATGCGCTTTCCGTGTTCGAGCCCGAAATAGGCGGCCTCGGCATTAACCTCTTTTACCAGCGCCTCAATGGCCTTTCCCAGCGTACCGTCCCGTTCCGCCTGATTGCCTTTTTCAACTGGTATTGTGAATTTCAACATCAGGCGCATTGCTTCCTCCTAAAATTCTCTGGTCAATATCATAGGCAAAGGCTCGGACGTTCGAGTGTGTCAGTCAAGACGCGTTGTTCAGAACGGCAAAAGGGCGCCCGGTGGGGCGCCCTTCGTGTTTCAAAAGCTCAACCGCCGCTTAGCAGCTGTAGTACATGCCGTACTCAACCGGGTGCGGCGTGTGCTCGTATGTTTCGACTTCTTCCATCTTCAGTGCGATGTAGCCGTCGATCTGGTCTTTGGTGAATACGTCGCCCTGCAGCAGGAAGTCGTGATCGGATGCCAGAGCTTCCAGAGCCTCGCGTAGCGAACCGCAGACGGTCGGGATATCGGCCAGTTCTTCGGCGGGCAGATCGTACAGGTTCTTGTCCATGGCTTCGCCTGGATCGATCTTGTTCTTGATGCCGTCCAGACCGGCCATCAGCAGAGCGGCAAACGCCAGATAGGGGTTTGCAGCCGGATCGGGGAAACGAGCCTCGACACGCTTGGCTTTCGGGCTTTCAGTCCACGGGATACGGACACAACCCGAACGGTTACGGGCCGAGTAAGCGCGCAGAACGGGGGCTTCAAAACCGGGGATCAGACGCTTGTAGCTGTTGGTCGCCGGGTTGGTAAAGGCGTTCAGCGTTTTGGCGTGCTTCAGGATGCCGCCGATGAAGTACAGCGCTTCGTCAGACAGATCAGCATATTTGTCGCCAGCGAACAGCGGCTTGCCGTCTTTCCAGATCGACATGTTCACGTGCATACCGGTGCCGTTGTCACCTGCAATCGGCTTAGGCATGAAAGTGGCCGATTTACCGTAGGCGTGCGCAACGTTGTGGATGATGTACTTGTACTTCTGCAGCTCGTCGGCCTGTTTGGTCAGGCTGTCGAAGATCAGACCCAGTTCGTGCTGGCATGAGGCAACCTCGTGGTGGTGCTTGTCGACCTTCATGCCCAGACGCTTCATGGTCGACAGCATTTCCGAACGCAGGTCTTGCGCTTCGTCGATCGGGTTGACCGGGAAGTATCCGCCTTTGACACCCGGACGATGGCCCATGTTGCCCATCTCGTATTCGGTGTCGGTGTTCCACGACGCGTCGGTTGCATCAACTTCGTAGGATACCTTGTTGATGCTGTTCGAAAAACGGACGTCGTCGAACAGGAAGAATTCGGCTTCGGGGCCCATATAGGCAACATCACCGATACCCGATGCCTTCAGATAAGCTTCGGCTTTCTGCGCGGTGCCGCGCGGGTCACGCTCATAGGCTTCACCGGTGTCGGGCTCAACGACCGAGCAGTGCACACAGATGGTCTTTTCGGCATAGAACGGATCGACATAGGCGCTTTCGGTGTCGACCATCAGCTTCATGTCCGATGCTTCAATCGACTTCCAGCCCGCAATGGACGAACCGTCGAACATAAAGCCTTCTTCCAGGAAATCCTCGTCAACCTGATCGGCCATCAGGGTCACGTGCTGCAGCTTGCCGCGCGGGTCGGTAAAGCGAACATCGACGTATTCGGCGCCTTCGTCCTTGATCAGCTGAAGAACTGCGTCCTTGCTCATACTCTTATTCCTCTATTGAGTGTATTCGATTACAGGGCTTCCGAACCGGTCTCGCCGGTACGGATGCGAATGGCTTGTTCAACGGGCGAGACAAAGATTTTGCCGTCGCCGATCTTGTCGGTTTTCGCGGCGGACACGATGGCCTCGATGGCGGCGTCGACTTGATCGTCATCCAGAACGACCTCGATTTTCACCTTGGGCAGAAAGTCGACCACGTATTCAGCACCGCGATAGAGCTCGGTGTGGCCTTTCTGGCGACCGAACCCTTTGACTTCGATCACGCTGAGGCCCTGGACACCCACGTCCTGCAGCGCCTCTTTCACTTCGTCCAGTTTGAACGGTTTGATGATCGCTTCGATCTTCTTCATCCCGGGCTCCTATAACTCTTGTCAGACAGGCACTGATCACGTCTAAGATCGGTCGGCAATCTGATTGCGAAAATGGCTGAGCCCTTGTGGTGAGAAATTAGGCGGCGGGTGAAATTTTGATCGATTTGCACAAAAAGTAATCAGAATTGAATCGCCGGGGGAATTTGAGATGACGGAATTGCTGATTGCCGCGCAGATGCGGGCCATCGAAAAGGCCGCGATTGAGGCTGGTCAGGTGACAGGGCTGGAGTTGATGGAGCGGGCCGGGCGGGCCGTTGTCGAGGCGATTTTCGAAGAGTGGCCTGAATTGGCCAAGATCTCTGGCCGAGCCGTGGTTTTGTGCGGGCCGGGGAACAACGGCGGCGATGGTTTTGTCGTTGCCCGCTTGCTGAAAGAGTGGGGCTGGGACGTCGAAGTATTTCTTTACGGCGACCCGGACAAGCTGCCACCGCATGCCAAGACGAATTTCGAAACGTGGATTGCTTCTGACGTCGTCCATGAATGGGATGATAACGGCATCGAAGATGTTCTGGATGATCAGGAGCACGACCTTGTTGTAGATGCTCTTTTTGGAACAGGGATGAAAAGGTCGATGCCAGATGACACGGAGCGAACCTGGCATGGATTTGTTCCGACTGTTACGGACACTTCTCTGAAGGACCGGCGTCCTAAATACGTTGCTGTGGATTGTCCCAGTGGCCTTTGCTGCGACTCAGGTGTTAATTTCGGGGCATTTCCAGCGGATTTGACTGTTTCATTTCATTCTCCCAAGCTTGGGCACTATTTGTTGGGAGATGATCACTTTGGTGGAGGGCCAGGGCTTTCTAGCAAAGTTATCGTCGCTGACATTGGTCTAAAGCTAAGTAACGCCTCGGACGTCGTCCAATTGGTGTCCGACCCCGTACACAGTGGGTTTCATGGAAAATGGAACGATCGACACAAATACTCACATGGTCACGCCCTGATCCTTTCGGGTGGGGCGGGTAAAACCGGTGCTGCTCGGTTGGCGGCGCGTGGCGCCTTGCGGATTGGGGCGGGGCTCGTGACGTTGGGGGTGCCTCCGGCGGCTCAGATGGAAGTCGCAGCGCAGGTCACGGCCATTATGTTGCAGAGGATCAAGGGGGCAGAAGGTCTGACCAACGTGCTGCAAGATGAACGATTGAATGCCCTGTGCCTAGGACCAGGATTTGGACTGGAGCGTGCGCGGGAATTGGTGCCGGTTGCGCTGGCTGCTAATCGTGCAACGGTGTTGGATGCCGATGCCTTAACGGCCTTTGCGGATGATCCCTCAGCCTTGTTCGCTCAATTGCACGAAAACTGTGTTTTGACACCGCATGGGGGGGAATTTGCGCGGTTGTTTCCGGGTATTGCCGAAAAGTTATCGGCACCCGCAACTCAAGGACCGGCCTACTCCAAGGTTGATGCAACACGCGAGGCCGCCAAGCGGGCGGGGTGCGTGATCCTTTTCAAAGGGCCAGATACAGTGATTGCCGCGCCGAATGGGCGATGTTCGGTGAATGCGGCTGTGTATGAACGTGCAGCCCCCTGGTTGGCGACGGCCGGATCGGGGGATGTTTTGGCTGGCTTTGTCACCGGGTTACTGGCGCGTGGATTTGCCCCAATGCAGGCTGCAGAAACAGCGGCCTGGTTGCACGTGGAATGTGCACATATTTTTGGCCCGGGTCTGATCGCCGAAGATTTGCCCGAGCAGCTGCCCAAGGCTTTCAAACAACTTGATATATGATTTTTTAGGCAAGAATTAGCCGATCCACGTGACCTTCGGCGGCAATTGGCCGACCGGTCTGCGCTAGTGTCAAAGCGAGTGTTTGCCAGACGCATGGCCGAGCGTCAGAATTCCCTTGGAGTGAACCTCTGGCTGCGGCCTTTCTGCAGATAATACTTTGATTGAAATAGGAATTATTTCTGTCTTTCAAGCTCTGAGTAGCAAATATGCAATACTTTGAAAGTATCGGGGAGCGCTACTGGAGCCTTTGCGTCATGCGCGCGATTGATGAGCATCGAAAGCCGGAATTTTCAAGGTGAATGAAATGACCCAGAAACTAAAACTGTCCTCAATGGCTGCGGCGCTGGTTGCGACAACGGCAATTCCTGCAGCGGCCGAGTTGAAATATGAAAACAACAGTGGTGGGTACGTGCTGTTATACGGTCAGCTCGATCCAGTGATTGTGTCGGTCGATGATGGTGAGGAAACAGAAACGCGATTGCTGGACAATGATCTGTCCAACAGCCGCGTCGGTCTGCGGTTGATGCAGCCATATGGCAGCAACGAATTCATGTTTCGTTTTGAAACCGGGCTGGGCTTGCCAAGCACAGGATCGGCTAACCAGAACGGAACCAACAACGACGGCTGGTCCCGGGAAGATATCCGGCACGTCGATTTCTCGCTGAAGGGGGGGTACGGCAGGTTCTCGGCAGGGCAAGGCAGCATGGCCTCGGACGGGGCCGCTGAAGTCGATCTGTCATATGTCGGGACGGCTTTGTATTCTTTCACGAACGATGAAAACGGCGCGTTCTTTTATCGCGGAACAGATGGCGTGCTGAGCGGTATCACCGTAGGTGACTCTGCCAGCAACTTTGATGGCGCGCGCCGTGGACGCATTCGCTATGACACCCCCGATTTCAACGGGTTCTCGGCAGCGATTGCCTACGGTCAGAACATTCTGTCCAGCAGCGATGACGATGATTATTATGATATAGCCGTTTCTTACGGTAACACCTTCGCCAATGACGTAGAGTTTGCCGCCACTGTGGCCTACGCGGTGCGTGATTTCGACAACGGCTCGGGCGAGAGGAAAGACACGATTGCGTCCGCTTCGGTATTGCTGCCCAGCGGGTTTAGCTTTACCGCCGCTTTGGGAACGCGGGATGATACTGCCACGGGGGCGAGTGATCCGGATTATTGGTACACCAAGCTGGCTTATGAAGCGGACTGGGTGTCCTGGGGTAAAACTGGCGTCGGGATCGACTATTTCGATGGTTCGGATTTCGAAAACGCCGGGTCCAGCACCAAATCCTGGGGCGTTGCCGTTGTGCAGCGGATCGACAGCATCAACACCGATGCGTACCTGAAATATCGCAACCATGATTTCGATGACACGGTCGATTTTGACAAGAACGAAGCGTGGGTTCTGGGCGCGCTCTGGAAGTTCTGATCCCGGTATTCTGAGGAACAAGTGCCCCGGCCCAGTCCGGGGCATTTTTTTTGTTCAAATCGGCGGCAAAACAAGGCTGATCCGGGCATTGCCCCTTGCACGCGGGCGGCTGGGCAAATAGAAGGCGTCAAATTTGCCTGGCGCGCCCTTTTTGCGCGCCCCGAATCCTATGGGGACTACCATAATGCAGGTTACCGAGACGCTGAACGAAGGTCTGAAACGCGGCTACAACATCACCGTCACCGCGGCCGAGCTGAACGACAAGGTCAACGAAAAGCTGACCGAAGCGCGGCCCGAAGTCGAGATGAAGGGTTTCCGCAAAGGCAAAGTGCCGATGGCGCTGCTGAAAAAGCAGTTTGGTCAGCGCCTGATGGGTGAAGCGATGCAGGAAAGCATCGACGGTGCCATGAACAAGCACTTTGAAGACAGCGGTGAGCGCCCGGCGCTGCAGCCCGAAGTCAAGATGACCAACGAAGACTGGAAAGAAGGCGACGACGTTCACGTCGAGATGTCCTATGAGGCATTGCCGGCCATCCCTGAAGTTGATCTGAAATCGGTTGAACTGGAAAAGCTGGTTGTCAAAGCCGACGATGAAGCCGTCGAAGAAGCACTGAAAAGCCTGGCCGAAACCGCGCAGGATTTCAAAGCGCGTCGCAAGGGTTCCAAAGCCAAGGACGGCGATCAGGTCGTGATCGACTTCGTTGGTAAAGTTGACGGTGAAGCGTTTGAAGGTGGCTCGGCCGAAGAGTACCCGCTGGTTCTGGGATCCAACAGCTTTATCCCCGGCTTCGAAGAGCAGCTGGTCGGCGTGAAGGCCGAGGAAGAAAAAGACGTCAACGTCACCTTCCCCGAAGAATACGGCGCCGAGAATCTGGCCGGTAAAGACGCTATTTTCACCTGCACAGTGAAAGAAGTGAAAGAGCCGGTTGCGGCCGAGATCGATGATGATCTGGCTGCCAAGTTTGGTGCCGAAGATTTGGCTGGTCTGAAGTCTCAGATCTCCGAGCGTCTGGAAGCGGAATATTCCGGTGCGTCGCGCGCAGTGATGAAGCGCGGTCTGCTGGATGCGCTGGACAAGATCGTGTCGTTCGATCTGCCGCCGTCGCTGGTAGAAGCCGAAGCCAAGCAGATCGCTCACCAGCTGTGGCACGAGGAAAACCCGGAAGTGGAAGGCCACGACCACGCTGAGATCGAGCCTACTGACGAACACAACAAACTGGCCGAGCGCCGCGTGCGTCTGGGCCTGCTGCTGGCCGAGTTAGGCCAGAAGGCAGAAGTTGAAGTGACCGATGCCGAGATGACTCAGGCGATCATGAACCAGGCGCGTCAGTACCCGGGTCAGGAACGCCAGTTCTTTGAATTTGTGCAGCAGAACGCCCAGATGCAGCAGCAACTGCGCGCACCGATCTTTGAAGACAAAGTCATCGACTATATTTTTGAACTGGCTCAGGTTGCCGACAAAGAAGTTAGCAAAGACGACCTGCAGAGAGCCGTTGAGGCACTGGAAGAGGAGTAATCCTTTTCCAGCCCATCCCCACATGGGCACAAAAAAAGCGGAGCCGTCTGACTATCAGACGGCTCCGGTGGGTGGCTTTTGAACTTATGAGGTGAGGGGGTCAGGCCTCATGAGCAAAAGCACGGGGGGTACTCAGCAGAGCGATCTTCTGCTCTGGCGTAAAACGATCTGACAGTGCCTCGATCAGTTTTAGCACGTCTTTGACTTCGTCTTTCGTTCTTGCCGAATGCATCTGTTCGACGAAGTATTTCTCAAGCTCGGACAGTGGTTGGTGATCCACATTTGCGGGCTTTTCGGCCTTGTTGTGGGCGAAGAGCTTCAGCGCCTGTTCTTCGGTTAAAAAGACATCATGTTCGATGTCGGCATAGTCGCGAATGCCCGAAATTCGTTCATCCGAGCAGTCCATCAAAGCTGCCATCGCGACCACTTTGCCCATCGGTTTGGCAGCGCCGAGATAATCATAAGGGGCGTTGCCTGACCGTTGCAGAACACGGTTCATGACCGGATCAATCACCGCGATTGAATCCAGCACGCCAGCGGTCTTGGCGTATTCGAAAGAGCCGATCATAACTTCGCTGGTCACATAGGAAACCGAGTTTTTACCACGTCCCCGGCCAAGCCGTTTGGTGTCGACACAGAACCGGGTCGCTTCCCAGACCTGTGAACTGCGCAGGGGCGGTTCTCCGTCCAGAATCGAGTTGAAGACGTCCGAAAGCATGTGTGGACCTGTGGTCTGCAACAGGCGCATGCATCCAACGACTTCCCCCTCGTCGTCGATGCTGACCACATGTGCCGGATTCAGGTCGTCGAACATATCACGTTCGCGGCCGTCTACTATGTTGACCTCCCAGCCCAAACGATCTCCGAACACACGTGCTCGCAGTTTGAACATTTCGTCCAGGACATCACTAAACATATGCTGGTTGATACCATCGATTACGATGATCATTTCCATCCCCCTACAGTCTGGTTACCGTGAACACAGAGTTAACCAACTCGAGAGCGGAGACTATTGGGGGTTTCCCGTATATTTGCGATTTTTTGCTTATCCTGGGGCGATTAAGCCCAGACCAATCGCCCGGCCAATGGCCTGAGGCGTGGTTAATGCTCCCAGTTTTTCTCGGCCTGACCGCATGTGAACTTCGACGGTTCGGTGGGAAATCGACAAAATATCGCCGATATCCTGCTGCGATTTACCGATCGCAACCCATTGCAGGATTTCTTTTTCACGGGTCGAAAGGGCAGGCAGGTACAGTGCCTTGGCAAGGACGCCGGACTGCATGACTGTGTCATGGGCATGCACGGCGGCCATCTGCAGATCGCCCATCACTTCTTTTTTCAACGATTCCCACTCAGAATCCGTGCAATCGCGGGTTACGCTCAAGATTCCGCATTCGCCATAAGGGCCACGAACAGGAACGGTTAGACCACGCGGCGTGATGCCAAAATCATGGGCATCGCGGAACACGGCGTTGAACTTTTCGTCGTGGTTAAAACGGCCCCAATCGACCGGCGCGATGCTGAGAACTGATTGGTAAATAGTTGGGTCGAAATGGTGGTATCCATGGCTGCCATAATGGATTTTCCATTCGTCGGGGTAGTTCGCGTATCCCTGGACGTCGCCCTTCACAGGATTCAAAGTGGCGTAAGACGCATAGTCAAAGCCAAGTTCCTCGCAGACCGAGTTGATAATGTCTGCGGTCGACTTTTCCTGTTGGTCGAGCGCGGCCAAGTCTATGAGTTTCACCTGTCCAACCTTTACGTAACGCTTCTCACCCCCAAAAAGCGCTTAATCTGTCCGTATTCAAGCCTACGTTGCGTCAACCCGGGTATTAAGCGCAAGGGAATTGTTCATATCGCACAAGCTTAATGCGTACTTCAAGCAACAGATTCCCGTAATTTTGCTCAATATCGGCGGGATTTCACCGATTGTGTCACAACATGGCGGCGGTGAGCCGTAGATATTGCACAGGTTGAGTCAATTTCTATTCCTGGACAAGCCCGGTTTCGACCAACATGCCCCGTGCCTTGGCTTCTGGGTAGTAGCCTTTGGCGTATAGGAATATTGCCCGTTTCTGATCACCATCCGACAGCAGCCATGCACCACGTAAATACTTTCCGGCAAATTCCAGATTGGTATCGGCGTCCAGCAACCCCTGTGCATTTCCTGTGTACCCCATGGAGCGAGCAGTCGCGGGCAGGATTTGCAACAAACCATAATAGGGTCGATTGACAGCCCATGGACGGTGGGTGCTTTCCCGGATCGCCAGTTTATGCACTAGCTCGCGAGGGAGTTCATAGTGATCCGCCCATTTATTGATCGAAGCCCGCAATTCAGGTGTCTCGTTAGGAAAAAGGGGCGGATCGAATGCATCTTGCGTTGGCGTTTCTGGCCCGCCGCAGGCTGCGAAGGGGATTGTTAGCAACATGGCCAGAACGCTGCGGCGCAAGAAAGATGTCATCTGTGTACTCCGAATTTCAAGGCGCGATGATAGGAAGCGACGACCCTTCTGCAAGTATACGTTTGAGATGTGGCCGAAATTTGCCCGTTTCGCGTGTGCAATAAAAAAAGGCCGCACGAAACTGTGCGGCCTTTTCAAATTTCGTAGTGCCGGATCAGGCTTTGGCTTCGTCTTCTTCAGCCGGTGCTTCTTCAGCAACCAGATCATCGTCGTCAGATGCAGCGGAACCGATATCGTCGAACAGTTCGGCGATTTCGAACTCAGCAGCTGCTTCTTCTTCAGCAGCCAGTTCCTGGATCGATTTGCCCGACGCCTGCAGTTCGGCTTCTTCTTCCGAACGGGCGACGTTCATCTTGATTTGAACTTCGACCTCGGGATGCAGTTTGACTGCCAGCGAGTGCAGACCCAGTTCCTTGATCGGCGCGATCAGGGCAATCTGTTTCTTGTCGACGGTGAAGCCCGCTTCGGTCGCGGCGTCTGCGGCGTCACGCGGGGTGACCGAACCGTACAGAGCACCGGCATCCGATGCCGAGCGAATCACGATGAACTGCTGACCGTCCAGCTTTTCAGCCAGTGCTTCAGCTTCTTTCTTGGTTTCCAGGTTGCGTGCCTCAAGCTGCGCTTTCTGGGCTTCGAACGACGCGATGTTGGCGTTCGATGCGCTCAGAGCTTTGCCCTGGGGCAGCAGGAAGTTGCGGGCGTAGCCAGACTTGACGTCAACGACGTCGCCCATCTGACCCAGTTTCGCAACGCGTTCCAGTAGGATAACTTGCATATCAGTCTCTCCTTACTTCACGGCGTAGGGCAGCAGGGCGAGGAAGCGGGCGCGCTTGATAGCACGGGCCAGTTCACGCTGCTTTTTAGCCGAAACGGCGGTGATGCGCGAAGGAACGATCTTGCCACGCTCAGAGATATAGCGCTGCAGCAGACGGGTGTCTTTATAGTCGATCTTCGGCGCGTTGTCGCCCGAGAACGGGCAGACCTTGCGGCGGCGGAAAAATGGTTTTGCGGCCATGGTTTAGTGTCCTTTCTTCAGGCTTTGATCAACGGCGCTCGCGGCGGCCTTCGCGCTCATCGCGCTTCTGCATCTGGACCGAGGGGCCCTCGGCATGCTCGTCGACCTTGATGGTCAGAACGCGCATGACGTCATCATGCAGGCGCATCAGGCGCTCCATTTCCTGAACGGCGCCAGCGGGGGCGTCGGTCTTCAGGAAGGAATAGTGACCTTTGCGGTTCTTGTTGATCTTGTAGGCCATCGTCTTGACACCCCAGTACTCGCTGTCGACGACGTTGCCGCCGTTGTCCGCAAGGACGGTGCCGAAATGTTCGACAAGGCTTTCTGCCTGCGTGTTGGACAAGTCCTGACGCGCAATCATTACATGCTCATACAGTGGCATGTTCACTCCTGTTTATATCAAGGCGCATTTCATAGGCGGGGCCATTCGATCCTTCGCGACCCTGCCACGAGAGGCTGCGCGATTCATGTGATTTGCGAAGGATGGCCCCATATACACGTCTGAGCAGTAGGAGCAAGCCCCGCTTCAAACGCCTTGGCTCTGTCGTGCTATTAACATCCAATTAACATTGCACTGCCCAATTCCTGACGCTTTTCGGCTCAAAGTTGTTTTTCATACCGGGGACTATCCGGCCTGACCGGACCCAGAACGGAAACCTGAAAACAGGGTGAGAGAGATGACCGCGATGAACACGAATGCATTCGAAAAGTCCGCAACCTCGGCGAACTACGAAAAATCTGTACCAGTTCTGATCACCTTCGCACCAAACTGGAAGGTTCGTATGGTATTGGCCCGCCTCATGGGTGCCTTTCTAGTCGTGATGGCCTTTTCCATGTGGCTGGTGCCTGGCTCTGCAATGGCGACCGAAGTTTGGCCGATCAAGCTGGCGGCGTCGCTGATGTTTCTGCTGGTCGGTGTTAGCCTGCTGACAGTTCAGTTGCTGGATGCCCGTCCGGATGCTTATTTTGATCCGATCCGCCGCGAGGTCCGGGTTCTGCAAAAGAATGAAAACGGCCGCCCTCAGACCGTACTGCGCCGCAGCTATGACACGCTGGGTGGTGCTCGTTTTGCCGAGGATCAGGTCGAACTGTATGATGTTGACGGCAGCCTACTGATGAAACTGCCGCTGCAATCGGCGGATGTCAGCCGAGCGCTCAAGGGGCAACTCAGCGGAAGTGTAACTATCTTCGCTTAAATCTCGTTCTGTTCATCTAGGAACAGAAACTGTTGGAGAATATTACTTGTGTGCTGCCCAAGGGCAGCACATTTTCGTTATTCAGCAACCCATCCGGATTGCATCCTTAAATTTGCGGAGACTACCATGAAATCCACCCTTCTTGCTGCTGCACTTGCTTTGACGGCAACTTCGGCGTTTGCCAGCGCCGAGAAATACGTTTTGGACCCCAGCCACAGCCAGGTCGTTTTCAGCTATAACCATCTGGGTTATTCCACCACGACCGGCATGTTCTCGGGCTTTGAAGGCGAGATCATGTTTGATCAGGAAGACCCCGCGGCATCCAGTGTTTCTGTTTCGATGCCCGTGATTGAAATGATCACCGGTTGGAAACCACGCGAAGATCATTTCATGACCGAGGATTTCTTTGGTGCTGCCGAAGGTGATCTGGTTACCTTTACCTCTACTGGTATCGAAGTCACCGGCGAGGACACTGCCAATATCACCGGCGACCTGACCATGAACGGCGTGACTCAGTCAGTCGTTCTGGATGCCAAGCTCAACCAGGTTTCTGAACACCCGATGGCGAAAAAGCCGTGGGCGGGTTTTGATGCAACCTCCACGCTGGTGCGCAGCGATTTCGATCTGGGACAGTTCGCACCTTTTGTCGGTGATGAAGTCGAAATCCGCATCTCGATCGAAGCACTGAAGGCTGAATAAGTCGGTTCCGATCTTTTGAATTGAAACCGCCGGGGCACGTCACCCCGGCGGTTTTTCTTATTCGGCTCGTTGCGCGATCAAGTCCACTGAAACAGCAACGGCAAAGGCCAGAGAGTCCTCGCCAGACATTGATTTGCCTACGTCAAAGTCCAGGCGGTTTAGTTCCATAGCCCCGTTCATCGTGGCGGTGTTGTCCTGAAGATCAAGCGTGAAGGGCAGCACGACATCTACTGATTTGTCCCGAATGGTCAGCGGGCCGCGCGCCTCGTAGCCGGTATCGGTCTTGTAGAGGTCAGCCTTGAACTGGGCGGTGGGGAACTGGTTGCTGTCAAAGAAATCAGAGCCCATGGCCTGATCCGTTACCGTTCCGAGGCTTAGCGACGATATCGCGATTGTGACGTCCACCGTTCCGGCCAGGCCCGGCTCGGACGGGTCCTCAAAGGCAATCGCGGCAGTCCAGTCTGCGAACGTGCCGGTCACGGGGCTACCAAGTTGAGTGATGGTAATGGACAGGGTACCTTCCTGCACCTGCCAGTCTGATTGTACCTCAGCCAGTTCTGCCGTGTCTGATGCAGCGACGGAGTGATCCGAGAACACACCTGTGGACCAGCCGCCAAGCAAAACTGCACCCCAGATTGCCACCGCGGCAAAAGCAGGCAGGGCCGAGTGATGTTGGGCAGGTGGCTGCGGCGCGTCCGAACGGCCTGGCAGCATGCGGCGCAGGGTGCTGTCCTTGTCGACCACGTGGTGCTTAAGGGCGCCGGCGATATGCAGGATCAGTGATCCGGCCAGAACCAGGATGAACAGCCAGTGCAGCCCAGCCGTGACCTCGGCGACATAGGGAGACTTGGGTACGAAAGGCAGATTTTGTCCAAGGGGCCACAGGATCGGAGCGAACCCTTCTGCGGCTGCATGGTGCAACCAGCCGGTCAGAGGGACCAGCACCAGCGAGCCATATAGCAACCAGTGCACGACCTCGGCGGCAAAGGCCTCGGGTTTGTGATCTGCGTTCAGCAGGCCCGGTTTTGTCTGCGTCAGTGCCCAAAGGATGCGGGCCAGAGCAACAAAAAAGACGGTGACCCCGACCGTCTTATGGAGAGAGAACAACCGGACCGCCTGCACAAGATCGTCTTCGGTGGTGGGGATCGACGGATCATAGATCGCTTGGGCCAGATTATTGGCAAACCATCCCAGCGGCAGGGCAGTGAAGATAAGCAGGGCGGTTAACCAATGAAAGGTCTTGGTCACACTGCCATAGCTGGAGAAGGTATTTGTCGAGGGCATCGGTTGCTCCGTGCTGGGGTGATTGCGTTCAACCTAAAGCCATAAGATCAGGACGCAATAGCGAGGCCTGCACAGTCAAAGTGCCGGATTGCAGAGGTCAGGCAATGCTTGTGCCGCGCCCTCGCACGGTTTACACCCCGCCGCAACCTAACGTCATCCAAGAGGTCGCAATGACACGCGCATTCGTTTTTCCGGGGCAGGGTGCCCAAACCATCGGGATGGGCAAGGCTCTGGCCGAAGTCTATCCGGCTGCTCAGGCTGTGTTCGACGAGGTCGACGAGGCGCTGGGTGAAAAGCTGAGCAGTCTGATCTGGGAAGGTGATATTGCGGACCTCACACTGACGCAGAACGCGCAGCCAGCGCTGATGGCAACGTCTATGGCTGTGATGCGTGCGCTGGATGCCGAAGGTGTTTCAGTAACCGACGCGGCATTTGTCGCCGGTCATTCGCTGGGTGAATATTCCGCGTTGGCCGCCGCCGGGGCTTTGTCAGTAGCCGATACAGCCCGCCTACTGCGCACCCGTGGTAAGGCCATGCAAAGTGCCGTGCCAGTCGGCGAAGGTGCAATGGCTGCCATTCTGGGCCTGGATCTGGACGCCGTCCGCACTGTGGCCGAAGAAGCCGCACAGGGAGAGGTTTGTCAGGCCGCGAATGACAATGACCCAACGCAAGTAGTCGTGTCGGGTTCCAAAGCCGCCGTCGAGCGCGCGGCCGAGATTGCTAAGGAAAAAGGTGCCAAGCGCGCGGTGATGCTGCCCGTCAGCGCCCCGTTCCATTGTGCGCTGATGCAGCCTGCCGCCGATGTGATGGCTGAGGCACTGGCAGTGGTCGAGATCAAGGCACCGGCTGTACCACTGGTAGCCAATGTGCGGGCCGAGGCGGTCTCGGATCCTAGCCTGATCCGTCAGTTGCTGGTCGAGCAGATCACGGGCTCGGTCCGGTGGCGCGAAAGCGTGCAGTACATGGCGGCTCAAGGCGTGACCGAGACATGGGAGATCGGCGCAGGCAAGGCACTGTCGGGCATGGTCCGCAAGATCGACCGCGCCATCGCGGGCAAGGCCGTGAGCACACCGGAAGATGTGCAAAATGTCATGCAGGCCGAATCGTAAGCTAAATATCGTCGCAACGGACGCACCAAGAGGGAAACCGAATGTTTGATTTGACAGGTAAGAACGCGCTGATCACCGGCGCTTCGGGTGGTATCGGGGGCGATATCGCACGCGCCTTGCACAGCGCGGGCGCCACTGTCGGGTTGTCCGGCACGCGGGTCGAGCCGCTGCAGGCACTGGCGGATGAATTGGGTGAACGCGCGCATGTACTACCGTGTAACCTGAGCGATCCGGAATCTGTAGCGGCGTTGCCAAAACAGGCGGCTGATGCGATGGGGTCGGTTGACATTCTGGTGAACAACGCGGGCATCACGCGGGATAACCTGTTCATGCGGATGTCCGACGAAGAATGGCAAAGCGTTATTGATGTGAACCTGACTGCCACGGCAAAGCTGTGCAAAGGCGTATTGCGCGGCATGATGAAGGCGCGTTGGGGTCGGATCATCAACATCTCGTCCGTGGTCGGCGCGACCGGCAATCCGGGTCAGGTCAATTATGCAGCGTCCAAGGCCGGTATGGTCGGTATGACCAAGTCGCTGGCCTATGAGGTCGCAAGCCGCGGAATCACGGCAAATGCAGTGGCCCCGGGATTCATCACAACTGCGATGACGGACAAGCTGACCGATGATCAGAAGTCCGGAATTCTGGGCCAGGTTCCGGCTGGTCGCATGGGTGAGCCGTCGGAAATTGCTGCGGCAGTTCTGTATCTTGCCAGCCCCGAAGCGGGATATATCACAGGAACAACCTTGCATGTGAATGGTGGTATGGCCATGTTGTGAGCGCACACTGGCGCAGGCGCGAAAGCGTTTGCGTCGGGCGTTGTCTGTGCTATAGGCGGCGCATGTATGCAGGGGTCGGCCGATGGGTCGGCCTTCTACTTTCCCGGTAATCGGGAATCCAAACCGCCCGGACCGGGCAAATCAAGGCCAGCCTGAGCGGGCAAGGGCAGAACCGGGCACTACGCCCTGAAATGGAATGAGGAATAGACATGAGCGACGTCGCAGATCGCGTTAAAAAGATCGTTGTTGAGCACCTGGGTGTTGAAGAAGACAAAGTAGCAGAAAACGCTTCCTTCATCGACGATCTGGGCGCAGACAGCCTGGACACTGTTGAGCTGGTCATGGCCTTCGAAGAAGAGTTCGGCATCGAAATCCCGGATGACGCAGCCGAAACCATCCAGACCTTTGGCGACGCCGTCAAATTCATCTCTGAAGCGTCCTAAGCGTTTCAAATCCTTAAAAACGGCGCTTCCGGGCAACGGAGGCGCCGTTTTTTATGCCCGACGCAAATTCATCCTTGCTTGACGCTTTTTCGCTAAGCACTGTTAGGACTGAGGCAAATTTCTGAGCGGGCAGGGCATGATACGATCCACCCCGACGATCAACACGGCACGCTTGATGCTCTGCGCCATGCGTCCCGAAGATTTCAACCGGTTCGCCGAGATTTGGCGGAACCCGTGCATTGTACGCCATATCGGTGGCAAACCACGTTCGCGCGGTGAGGCGTGGGATTCATTTCTGCGCAATGCCGGGCACTGGCAGATGGCCGGGTTCGGGCAATGGGCGGTGTTACACCAATCGAATCGTCAGATGATTGGTCAGGCAGGATTTTTCTATGGCAACCGCGCGATGGGTGAGGATTTCGACAGTTACCCCGAGGCTGGGTGGATTCTTGTCCCCGAAGCGCAGGGTCAGGGATTGGGCATAGAAGCAGCCCAGGCGGCGCATGATTGGTTTGACCGAATTATGCCTGGGCCCTTGGTTGCAATGGTAAATTCGGCGAATGATGTCTCGCAGAAGCTGGCTAAAAAGCTGGGCTATATGACGATGCGCGAAAGTGAATACAACGGTTCAGAGGTTGTGTTGCTGCGCCGGAATGGGCCACCGAAACGTCTGTAATCCTGACTGCGGCGATGCCGCAAAAAGTCCTCAGTTTGCCGAAACTGATAAAATCCAACGCAAGTCTCATGTATATTCTACACAGGATTGCCATGTGATTGAGCGGAGGAATGGGCTCATGAGGATTTACCCCACTATGGAACTGCAGAACGGCCGGTGTGTGACGCTGGACAAAGGCCGTCTGGACAATGCCATGATTTGGCATGTGGACCCAGTTGAAACAGCACGCAGCTGGTCGGCAGCCGGTGCAGAATGGATGCAACTGACGGATTTCGATGCGATCGAAGGCCGCGACACCAACGCCGAACTGGTTGAGGAAATCATCCGCTCGGCCGAGATGCCGGTGCAACTGGCTGGTGGTATGCGCGCACGCGAACATGTCGAACATTGGATCGACAAGGGCGCGGGGCGGGTCGTTATCGGAACGCTCGCCGCACGGGATCCCATCTTGGTTAAGGAACTGGCCAAGTTTTACCCGGACCAAATTGTTCTGGCGGTCGACGTCTGGCAGGGTTTTGTCATGACCGAGGGGTGGCGCAGTCAAAGCGCCTTTACCCCCGAAGCCTTTATCGAAGCCTTCGCGGATACCCCGTTCGCGGGTATCGTAGTGACGGATATCGACAGCGATATGGAAGATGTCGAGGCGCAGCTGGGCCTGATCTCGGGTCTTGCGGAAAAATCGCGTACGCCGGTCATCGCCAGCGGTGTTGTGCGAACGGCGGACGATATCTCTCGCTTGGCTTATATCCATAATATTTCAGGTGCGATTGTTGGGCGCGCGCTGTTCCGCAAGTCACTGAGCCTGGGAGAGGCGCTGGATGTGGCCAAAACCGCCCATGAACCCGTAGCGCAATTCCAGTAACGGAAAAACTACGCGAAAACCGCCTTTTGTCTGTTCAGGCAGGGGGCGGTTTTTCAATTTAAAGTCTTTCAGGCGGTGGCAGACGGAATTTCTTTCGGTTTTGGCAGGATGAGGCCGGAAGGGATTGTGCCGTAGCCCTTGCCCCCGGACCCCGGGCCGGGGTATGAGCGGTTCTCAAACAGGAAGCAGGCAAGAGGCATTTCATGCGCAGAGTCGTTGTAACCGGTCTGGGATTGGTCACGCCGTTGGCCAGTGGGGTCGAGGAAAGCTGGTCACGGTTGCTGGACGGAGAATCCGGCGCGGGCCCGATCACGCAGTTTGATGCTGTGGCAAGCGGGGTCACCACGACCTATGCGTGCGAAGTGCCGCGTGGTGATGGCACCAACGGGACGTTCAACCCCGACGATTGGATGCCGCCAAAAGAGCAGCGCAAGATCGAAGACTTTATCCTGTACTCCATTGCGGCCGCTGAAATGGCCTGCAAGGATGCCGATTGGTTGCCCGAGGACGAAGAGGATCGCTTGCGCACCGGCGTTCTGATCGGTTCGGGTATCGGTGGTCTGGGTTCCATCGCGAACACAGCCAACCTGATCCGTGACAAGGGCCCGCGCCGCGTGTCGCCATTCTTTATCCCCGGTGCTCTGATCAACCTTGCCTCGGGCCAGGTGTCGATCCGTCATGGTTTCAAAGGTCCTAACCACTCGGTGGTGACCGCCTGTTCGACCGGTGCACATGCCATTGGTGATGCCAGCCGTATCATCCGTGCTGGTGACGCGGATGTCATGGTTGCAGGTGGCGGCGAGGGCTGCATCTGCGAGATCGGCATTGCGGGCTTTAACGCGTGCAAGGCACTGTCGACCAAATATGCAGACGATCCGAAGAAAGCCAGCCGCCCGTATGACATCGACCGCGATGGTTTCGTCATGGGCGAAGGCGCAGGCATCGTCGTGCTGGAAGAGTACGAACACGCCAAAGCGCGCGGTGCGAAAATTTATGCCGAGGTTCTGGGTTATGGCATGTCCGGTGACGCCTATCACATCACTGCACCGTCCGAGGATGGCGACGGGGCAGAGCGTTCCATGAAGGCCGCCCTGCGCAGTGCAGGGCTAGAGCCAAAGGACCTAGATTATATCAACGCGCATGGGACTTCGACCATGGCGGATACGATCGAACTGGGCGCGGTGGAACGTCTGTTGGGCGAACATGCTGACAAGGCGACCATGTCCTCTACTAAATCGGCCACCGGTCACCTACTGGGCGCGGCTGGCGCGATTGAGGCGATCTTCTCGATCCTTGCGATCCGCGATCAGGTCGCTCCACCTACGATCAATCTGGACAACCCGGCCGTTGAGACCCCGATTGATTTGGCACCAAATGCCAAACGCGAACGTGAGATCAACGTGGCGCTGTCGAACTCGTTCGGGTTTGGCGGCACCAATGCCAGCGTGATCTTCGGAAAGGCCAGCTAAATGTGGCGGGCTTTGGCATCGAACGCGCTGACCATACTGGTGGTCGGCCTGTTTTTGATCGGCGGTCTGATCCTTTGGGGGCAATCGCAGTACAAGTCCGAAGGCCCGCTGGAAACCGCCATGTGCCTGCAGGTGAAAAGCGGCTCGAACATGACCCGCGTCAGCCAGCAGTTGGAAGATGAAGGTGCCATCAGCAGCGCCATGATTTTCCGGATGGGCGCGGACTACACCGACAAGGCGCAGCAGCTGAAAGCGGGCAGTTTTCTGGTTCGCGAAGGCGCGTCGATGGCGCAGATCATCGATGATATCACCAGCAGCGGCGCCAGCACCTGCGGGTCCGAAATTGAATATCGGGTTGGTGTTACACGGGTGCAGACTCGAGTTCGTGAGTTGAACCCAGCCACTTTGGAATTTGTTGAGATTGCCAGTTTCGAGGCTGGTGAAGAAGAAACTCCTGCAGAATATGCTGAAAAGCGTCAGGACGCCGATACGCGGTATCGCGTCTCAGTCGCCGAGGGCGTGACCTCGTGGCAGGTGGTCGAGGCGCTTAAGGGTATTGACGCCCTGACCGGTGAGGTGTCCGAAGTTCCAGCCGAGGGCATGTTGGCCCCCGACAGCTATGAGCTGGCCCCGGGTGATGATCGGGCTACCGTGTTGCAGGACATGCAGGCGAAGCAACAGTTGCGGATCAACGCGGTTTGGGAAAGCCGGCAGGACGATTTGCCGATCAGCAGCCCCGAGGAGATGCTGATCCTTGCGTCGATTATCGAGAAAGAAACCGGTGTTCCACATGAGCGTGGGCAGGTGGCCAGTGTCTTTGTGAACCGGCTTGAGAAAGGCATGAAACTGCAGACAGACCCGACCGTGATCTATGGCGTCACCAAGGGGCAAGGCGTGCTGGGCCGCGGTCTGCGTCGTAGTGAGCTTCGTCGAGCAACCCCTTGGAACACCTATGTGATCGACGGTCTGCCACCGACACCCATTGCAAATCCTGGCCTCGCAAGCCTTGAGGCTGCCGTGGCCCCGGAGGAAACGAATTTCGTGTTCTTTGTGGCGGATGGCACAGGTGGGCATGCCTTTGCGGAAACTCTGGATGAGCACAACCGCAACGTCGCCAAATGGCGAGAGATTGAAGCCGAGAGAAACAGCTCGAGCAACTAAGAAAAGGGCCGCGTCAAAAACGCGGCCCTTTCTTTTTAAGCGGCGGGGCGTCTGCGTGGGCGGCGGCGTTTCGACGCTGCAGGTTTCGACGTCGAGTTTGCCCCTTGTGGTTTACGCCCCCGGAACCCACCACGATTGCGCGTTTTCTTGGGTTCGGCAAATTCGGGCATGGTGCCGCTGGCGACCGGAATTTCAATCTTCATCAGCTTTTGAATCTGACGCAGTTGATCCAACTCATCCGGCGCGCAGAAGGCAATGGCTTCGCCTTCACGACCAGCACGGGCTGTGCGGCCAATGCGGTGGACATAGTTGTCTGGCACCTCAGGCAGGTCGTAGTTGATCACATAGGCAACGCCGGGAATGTCGATGCCACGCGCGGCCACGTCAGTGGCGACAAGAACGTTGATCTCTCCGGCGCGAAATGCCTTGATTGCGCGGTCGCGCTGGCCCTGGCTTTTGTTTCCGTGGATCGAGGCCGCGTTGAACCCGTCGGCCACCAGGCCCTTCATCAGCTTTTCTGCACCGTGTTTGGTGCGGGCGAAAACCAGCGTCAGTGCCTCCATGTCAGCCGACAGAATTTCGCGCAGCTTTTGGGGCTTTTCGGCCCGGCTGAGGAAATGCACCGACTGTGTGATCTTGTCTGCCGCCTTGCCCGGAGGCGAGACCTGCACTCGCTGCGGGTTTGTCAGATAAGACTGGCTGAGCTCCTCCATCTGTTTCGGCATTGTGGCCGAGAACAACATGGTTTGGCGCGGTGTGCCGAGCGCGGGCGCGATTTTGCGCAGGGCGTGGATAAAGCCCATGTCCAGCATCTGGTCGGCCTCATCCAGTACCAGATGGCGCACCGAGCTGAGATCAACGGCCCTGCGTTCCATCAGATCGATCAGGCGGCCCGGCGTGGCGACCAGAATGTCACTGCCGCGCGACAGGAATGAGATTTGCTTGCCGATGGATTGGCCGCCAACCACGGTGCCCACGCGCAGTTTCGTCTTTTGTGTCAGGTTGCGCAGGCTTTCTGCGATCTGGTTCACCAATTCGCGGGTGGGGGCCAGTATCAAAGCCTTGACCGTTTTCGGTGCAGGTTTGCCTGGCTGTGCTAGCAGGTGGTCAATCAGCGGCAGGCCAAAGGCCAGCGTCTTGCCGGTGCCGGTCTGCGCCAGCCCCAGGATATCGTGACCTTGCAAGGCCAGCGGGATCGCCTGGTTCTGAATTGGGGTGGGTTGAGTGAAATTAGCGCGTTGCAACGCGTCATTTAGCGTAGGCGCTAGGCCCAGCATGTCAAAGTCGAACAAATAACTATCCTTTTCAGCCCCGGGTATTAGCCCAAGAGCAAGTCGTGACGGGCCGCATTTGCGACCGGCAGGGGTTGTACGAGACCTCGGGATATGCAGGCGGTTCCTGCACCATCTGGTCGTCGCATCAAGAACCCTGCGTGAAGGGGAACTGTTGGATGAATCGGGCGCTGTGGGGCTGTTTAATGGCCAGAATGCTCACGCGGCAGCGCTGTGTTTGGGTGCACATGGCGCTTGATCAGGGGAATGTCAAGCTTACAGGACGGTATGACGGGTTATCTGCCTTCTGTGTTGCACAACGAGCAGAATTGCGCCTTTGGCCCGTTTACAAGGGTAAGCCAACGGCCTGGTTGACCGTGAGACCTGTACTGACGGCCCTGTAGATCGGGAACGGCATCCGTACCGAGGTTTCAATTTCACGCTTGATCCAGTCGACATCCTCTAACTCATGCAGCGACGATGACAAAGCCCGATCCGTGATCGTCATCAGGTTTGATTTGAGCATTGAAAAGCGATGAGGGGTGCCGGTCAGCGCCAGTATTGGAACAGTCCATGTTTTGCGAAGCAGTTTGAATTTTGAATCATCTGGAACGGCAGCGACGATGGCTTTTGCTATCGCGGCAGCGTCGACCCCGGCAGGGGTTAACCGGAATTCGGGGCGTAATGGGTGTCCATGGCCCGGATTTCTTTCGATCAGTTTAAGTTGAATGAGATGGTCGAGACTTGCTGAAAACGCGGTTCTGCCCGCGCTGGTGGCCGCGAGCAAGGGCGCCTGACGGCCAGGAATGCCAGAATGTAGCAGGGCCAGAATGTTCAGTGACCAGGCACGGGAGGTCAACTTGACAAGAGTATTTATGTCCATAAAGTATAGTTACTATAAATTCAGTTATAGGGAAAGTTCAATGCCGGTTGTTTCATTGAAGAACACGATCACATTTGCGATTTCGGTGCGAGATCGGCATGTCAGTGCCGACTGGTACAATGCCATGCTTGGGTTTGAACTGGCCTGTCATATAGATGATGCCGGTTGGAGCGAGATGAATACAAATGTACTTGGTGTGACATTGGGGTTGGGTGAACAGACCCAGCCTACACCTGGCAATTGCGTTCCGGTCTTTGAGGTCGCTGACATTTCTAACGCGCGTGCAGCGTTAGAGGCTGCGGATGTGAAGTTCGATGGTCCTACTGAAACCATCGAAGGAATGGTCAGCACGGCCACTTTCTATGATCTAGATGGGAATGCACTGATGCTGGCGCAGGATTTAACGGGCAGCAGCTAGAACTTACCTACGTCGTGAACCAAAAGTTAATCTCCACCGTACGGTGCCCGTTGCGTGTGTGTTGCGTAACATATTGACTTTGCGAACTTATTTTCGTATAAGTTATGTCATGCTAGAAGAGGTGGGCAGCGGCCCCGGGGAAACTCGGTGGCCGTTTTTCGTTTCTCTCGTGCGGAGAAAACTCTCGCATGAGGTCACAGGCAAACATGACTTTGATTACCCCGGAAGAGCGGATGTCCCAGACGGCGGAACTTTTGCAGTCGCTTGAGATATCCATTCGCGGTTTGCGCCAGGCAGCGGAAGAACTGCGCAGGCAAATCGGAACCGGGGAGGATGCAGACCTGGCTGGCACAGCCAAACAACTTGGGCAGTTAGAGGGGCTGATCCGAAGTTGTCAGAAAGTGGAGACAAGCTTTGTCGAACAACATCACAGACAAGCCGGAATTGCCCAAGGAGGGTACGCACTCGACCTTGAGCGCGCTCGATTTGAAATCGGGTGCAGGTTGGCTCGCCTCCGCAGATGCTGCGGTTCGGGAGAGATTTCTGAATGAGTTCGGGGAGGGGGGGCTGTGCGCCCTCCCTTTCCTTTTTGAGTTTTGGGCGCTGCCGCATCAGTTGCCGCCAGAAGGTGATTGGCGGTCCTGGGTGATCATGGGGGGACGTGGGGCTGGCAAGACACGCGCCGGGTCCGAATGGGTGCGTTCGATGGTCGAAGGGGCGAAACCATTGGATAAGGGCGAAGCCAGCCGTGTTGCGCTGGTGGGAGAGACCTTTGATCAGGTGCGCGATGTGATGATCTTTGGTGATAGTGGGATTTTGCAATGTTCACCGCCAGATAGACGACCGCAGTGGAAAGCATCGGAACACAAGCTGATCTGGCCCAACGGGGCCGAGGCGCAGGCGTTTTCTGCGCATGATCCCGACGGGTTGCGGGGGCCACAGTTCGATGCAGCCTGGGTCGATGAGCTGGCCAAGTGGAAGAAGGCGGGCGAGACCTGGGACATGCTGCAATTTGCGCTGCGATTGGGTGAACGGCCTCGGGTCTGTGTGACGACCACCCCGCGCAATGTGAAGGTTTTGAAAGAGTTGCTGGCCTCTCCGTCCACCGTGCAAACCCATGCGCCGACCGAGGCGAACCGGGCCAATCTGGCGGCGTCGTTTCTGGACGAGGTGCGGGCACGTTATGCCGGTACACGGCTGGGGCGGCAGGAACTGGACGGTGTGTTGCTGTCAGATGCCGAAGGCGCGCTGTGGACCGGGTCGATGTTGGATGCGGCGCGATCTGCGCAGGTGCCCGAGGTGGATCGTATTATCGTAGCGCTGGACCCGGCGGTGACGTCCGGCTCAGGCGCGGATGCCTGCGGGATCGTGGTTGTTGGCGCGCAGATGCAGGGGTCGCCCGAAGAGTGGCGCGCCTATGTGCTGGCCGACAGGACGGTACAGGGCGTAGGCCCGTCGGGCTGGGCGCAGGCGGCGATTGACGCGATGGATGAATTCGGGGCCGAACGGCTGGTGGCCGAGGTCAATCAGGGTGGGCAACTGGTGGAAGAGGTCGTGCGGCAGGTGGACCCTCTGGTCCCGTTCCGGGCTGTGCGAGCGTCGCGTGGCAAGGTCGCGCGGGCCGAGCCTGTGGCAGCACTGTACGAGCAGGGGCGGGTGAGCCACGTGGCCGGGCTGGACGCGCTAGAGGAGCAGATGTGCCAGATGACCGCGCGCGGATTCGAGGGGCAGGGCTCGCCCGACCGGGTCGACGCGCTGGTCTGGGCGCTGCATGAATTGATCGTAGGACCTGCAGGGGTGTATCGGCGGCCTAGGGTGAGAACTCTTTGAGGCGGGGCCAGTCCTCAGCCGGAGGAAGACCATCCAACATACGGGTATAGCTTGCGGCGCAAACTAAATGGGATTCAGTTCTTCCGGCCAACGCCGGGGATGCTCTGAAATCATTAGCATGACATCCGCACCGGGTAGAGCCTGACGCGCATCCCGGATCATGCGCAGGTTCAAGCGGTCGACCTCCACTGCTGAAATCGGGCGATCAGGGTCATAGTAAACGGATACGAGGTAGGTTCGTCCTAACTTTGTAACCGACATATCCAGCAAGGTCCCGCCGTCTTCTGCGATTGCAGCGCGCAAAGACCGTCGGGCAGCTGCAAGTTTCGCTGGGCTTGCACTGATACCAGCCAATTCGCCCAATCCCCCACGGAATTCCCGGACGTACGATCCGATGGCCAGTAAACACAGCAGCATCACAATTATCGAGTCTCCAACCGGAGCAATGGATGCCAGGGGCCCGTCCTTGTACAGGTAAATTGCACCTAACCCTACGCCAGCAGCCGCGGTGACAATCCCGTCAAACATTGCGGCCTTGGCCTCAAGGCGCAGGATAGAACTGCATCGCCCGGTACGACGCCATGTGAAGTGGTGAAAACCCCAAAGAATTGCACATGTGACCCCGATAAGGGCAAAGTAAATCATCATCGGGCCAAAATACAGCGGCTCGGGCGTCAAGCCGTTGTAATAGCTGTAGATGTTCTTGAGCGCGTTTGCGACAGCGAACAAGATCAGGCCAAGCAGGGAAAGTGACCGGAAGGTCGCGAAGATGGCCTCGTCAGCGGCGTAACCAAAGGGCCGGAGGTTGTCAGGCCCCGCATCAATTCGAAGACTGATCCGTCGCCCGAGCAAGGCAGAGCCAAATCCGATCAGGGAAAACAGACCATCCATCATGATCGCATTGGAATTCGAAAGAATTCCGGCCAGTAACCCCGCCGCAGCCATAAACAAATTGCCCCACATGGCGACTAAAAGAGATCGGCTTTCCAAGTGCTTTCTGTCTTCGGGATTCTGAGGTGTCATACCGCTTAGCTCTGGAGTGATATCGAACAAGCCCACCAATAGCCATTCGCCAGAAAATGGCCACCCCTTAGTCGGAAGCAACAGAACCAGTGTGCAGTCGTTGCGAAAGCACTTTTTTGATTCATCTTGAGTGTTGCCCATGCCTCGTACGCTGCATTCCCAAGGCTTAAACTTCTTTCCGTCATAACTCCTTTCAACAAGCCGGGCAGAACGGCGGCAGAAAGGAGCACAGATGGTATTCGATTTCTTGCGTCGTGGAGCGGCAGAGGAAGCGCCCGAAGCAAAGGCAAGTGCAGCCGGCCCCGTAGTGGCCTGGCAAACCGGTGGGCGCGTGGCGTGGAGCCCACGGGATGCGGTATCGCTGACGCGGACGGGATTTTCGGGGAACCCGGTGGGGTTCCGCTCGGTCAAGCTGATTGCCGAGGCGGCGGCGGCGTTGCCTTTGGTGCTGCAGGACCGCGAACAGCGGTTTGAGACGCACCCGATGCTGACCCTCATGCGGCGTCCGAACGCAGCGCAGGGGCGGGCTGAGTTGATGGAAGCTGTGTTTGGCCAGCTGCTGCTGTCCGGCAACGCTTATATCGAGGCAGTGCAGGCCGAAGATGGACTGCCGGTTGAACTGCACGTCCTGCGCTCAGACCGGATGAGCGTGGTGCCGGGCGCGGATGGGTGGCCCAAGGCCTATGACTACAGCGTCAGTGGCAAGACGCACCGGTTTTCGGCGGAAGTCATCTGCCACATCAAGTCCTTTCACCCACAGGACGACCACTATGGGTTCTCGCCGATGCAGGCGGCGGCCATGGCGATCGACGTGCATAACAGTGCGTCGCGCTGGTCGAAATCGCTGTTGGACAATGCGGCGCGGCCATCGGGGGCGCTGGTGTGGAAGGGCGGCGATGGCCACGGGGTGATGGCCGAGGATCAATTCCGCCGTCTGAGTGACGAGATTGAGCAGAACTATCGCGGGGCGCGCAATGCGGGACGTCCGATGGTTCTGGAAGGGGGGCTGGACTGGAAACCGATGGGTTTCTCACCGTCCGACATGGAGTTTCAGAAGACCAAGGAAGCCGCCGCCCGCGAGATCGCGCTGGCCTTTGGGGTCCCGCCAATGTTGCTGGGGATTCAGGGCGACGCGACCTATTCGAACTATCAGGAGGCCAATCGGGCGTTTTATCGCCTGACCGTTCTGCCCCTGGTGACGCGGGTGGCGGCGGCGGTGTCAGAGTGGCTCTCGGGCTTTACCGGTGAAGATCTGCTGCTGAAACCAGATTTGGATCAGGTGCCCGCCCTGGCCACCGAACGTGATGCGCAATGGACCCGCGTCAGCCGAGCCGAATTCCTGACGGATGCCGAGAAACGATCTCTGCTGGGGCTGCCGGCGTTGGCGGAGGAAGCGGATGGCTGAAGGGTATCCGCCATTCGACTGCGCGCCGGGCCTGCGTTTGGCCGCGCATGAAAGGGTGGCTGAGATTCAGCACGCGCATCTGTGCAAACGGTTGGATCAGATCGAAGAGATGATGGAACGGCTAGAGCGCCGGTTGTGGCTGACAGTCTATGGGGTGGCCGCGGTGATCCTAGCGCAAGCGTTTCAGTCGTTTTTATCGGTAACACCATGATTTCAGATACTTATGAGGAGTAGTTCATGGATTTGGAGCGCAAGTTTGCAAGGTTCGGCGATGGGCTTTCCGTGTCCAAAGATGCGGTGATCGAGGGATACGCAAGCCTGTTCGGTCAGGTTGATCAGGGCCGTGACGTCGTGCAGAAAGGTGCCTATAGCGCATCGCTGGATGGGCTGGTGAGGGTCGGTCAGCGGGTCAAAATGCTGTGGCAACACGATCCGGCGCAACCTATCGGCGTCTGGGACGAGGTGCACGAGGATGACAGGGGCCTGTGGGTTAAGGGTCGCCTGCTTGAAAGCACGCAAAAGGGTCGCGAGGCGGCGGAACTGATCCGGGCCGGTGCCATGGATGGTCTATCGATTGGTTATCGCACAAAGCGAGCTGTGAAGAATGACAAGGGCCATCGGGTCCTGACGGAACTGGAGCTGTGGGAGGTGTCTCTTGTGACTTTCCCGATGCTGTCCAGTGCGCGGGTGGCGGCAAAGGGGGCGACCCTGGATGCCGAAATGACCCTGCGCAGTATCGCCGAGGTGTTCAATGACGCCCGGCAGGAGCTGGCGCGACCCTAGCGCGCCTCAAACCCACCCAAGAATGGAAGTGCTGATGAGCAAGACCGAAACCCCGGCCTTGACCGGAGAGGGTGCGCCCCTGGTTCAGGAGGTGAAGCAGGCAATGGCTGGCTTCGTGAATGAATTTAAGGGCCTGAAGGCTGAAGTGAAAACCAAACTGCAACAGACAGAAGAGCGACTGACCATGCTGGATCGTAAATCAACCATCGCGGCGCGCCCGCATCTTGCCGCCTCGATCGAAGAGGGCGCACCACACCAAAAAGCGTTCGACGCATATGTGCGTTCGGGCGATGATGACGGTCTGCGCGGACTGGATATTGAGTCCAAGTCGCTGTCGAGCGCTGTCAATAGCGACGGCGGCTACCTTCTTGATCCTCAAACGGCCGAGATTATCAAATCGGTGCTGAAATCCACGGCTTCGATCCGTTCGATTGCCTCGGTGGTGAATGTCGAAGCGAATTCATTTGATGTTCTGGTTGACCACACCGATGTGGGTGCGGGTTGGGCGGATGAGGCTTCGGCCGCGACCGAAACCGCAACGCCGTCGATTGACCGTATCTCAATCGCTCTGCACGAGCTGAGCGCGCTGCCTAAAGCGTCGCAACGCCTGCTGGATGACAGCGCGTTTGACGTCGAAGGCTGGCTGGCCGGTCGTATCGCTGACAAGTTTGCCCGCGCCGAGGCGTCGGCCTTTATCAGTGGCGACGGTGTCGACAAACCCAAAGGTATTCTGGATCACTCCAAGATCGATAATGACGTCTGGGATTGGGGCAATATCGGCTATGTGCCGACCGGCATTGATGGCGGTGTCGATGCGGATTCCATTGTGGATGTGGTTTATGCGCTGGGCGCGCAGTACCGGGTCAACGGTACTTTCGTGATGAATTCCAAAACTGCTGGCCTGATCCGCAAGCTGAAGGACAGTGATGGCCGCTTCTTGTGGTCGGACGGTCTGGCTGCCGGTGAGCCCGCGCGTCTGATGGGCTATCCGGTGCTGATCGCCGAGGATATGCCGGATGCGGCCTCCGACAGCTTCTCGATAGCGTTCGGTGATTTCCAGGCAGGTTACACCATTGCCGAGCGTCCCGATCTGCGGGTTCTGCGTGACCCGTTCAGTGCCAAGCCGCACGTTCTGTTCTACGCCACCAAACGCGTCGGCGGCGACGTGAGCGACTTTGCTGCGATCAAGCTGATGAAATTCGGCACCGTCTAAGCGATGGCGAATCCGGGGGGCTGGGGAACCGGCCCTTCGGACGGCGGGTACGGGCCGGGGTGAGATCCCCTGCGTTGTCTAGCTGCTCCCCTCCGTCCGAGCAACGTGGGGCGGCGCGTGCCTGCCAATTTCCTGAAGTGACGACCCCCGGAGGGGGCCGAGATTGCGGAGTGAATGGATGATGTTGATCGAAGAAACCGCCATCGCGGATGCGGCGCTGCCGGTGGATCAGTTCAAGGCGCATCTGCGGCTGGGAACCGGCTTTGCCGAGGGCAGCGTGCAGAACGAGGTGCTGAACGGGTTCCTGCGGGCGGCGATCGCAGCGATCGAGGCACGCACCGGTAAGGTGCTGATTGAACGTGAGTTTTCCTGGAGCCTGAGCGAATGGCGTGATGCCGCCGGCGAAGTGCTACCGGCGGCTCCGGTTACGGCTGTGGACGCCGTGACTGTTACCAACGCAGCGGGTGTGCAAAGCACAATCGCATCGGGTGATTACCGCCTGGAACAGGACAGTCAACGCCCAAGGCTGCGCCCTACGGGGCCGACTTTGCCGAATGTTACGACGGCTGGTTCGGTGAAGATCACTTTTACTGCAGGCATGTCGGCAGATTGGGGCGGGCTGCCTGCTGACCTGGGTCAGGCTGTACTGTTGCTGGCTGCTCACTACTACGAGTACCGGGATGAAACGGCTTTGGGCGCTGGTTGTATGCCCTTCGGCGTAACCAGTTTGATCCAGCGCTATCGCGCTGTGCGCTTTGGTGCAGGGGTGACGCAATGAAGATGCCGCTGTTGAACCGAAAGTTAGTGCTTGAAGCACCGGTCCGCACGGCCGATGGCGCGGGTGGATTTATTGAAACCTGGCAGGTGTTGGGCACGGTCTGGGCCGACGTCACTGCGCGCAGCGGGACCGAACGTCAGGTGGCCGGGGTGCCTGTGTCGCGCGTGGGTTATCGCATCGTCGTGCGAGGCGCGCCAGAAGGATCACTGATGCGCCCTTCGCCGGATCAGCGCTTTGTCGAAGGGGCGCGCCGCTTTGTTATTCGCGCGGTCGCCGAACGTGACCCGCGCGGTCAGTACCTGACCTGTTTCGCAGATGAAGAGGTAGCGGCATGAGCTATGGCGTATCAGCGGCCTTACAAGCGGCGGTCTATCAGCAGCTTTCAGGCGATGCGCAGGTCAGCACGCTGTCAGGGGGCGCGATCTATGACGCGGTGCCCGCAGGGGCGGTACCCCCGACCTATGTGTCATTGGGCCCGGAAGAGGTGCGGGACGCTTCGGACCGATCGGGCGCGGGTGCAATGCACCGGTTCACGGTGTCGGTGATGTCCGAGGCCTCTGGGTTCGGCGCTGCCAAGACGTTGGCCGGGGCTGTGTGCGATGCGCTTGAGGGTGCCGCGTTGGCCCTGGATCGTGGGCAACTGGTGGGGCTTTGGTTCGAACGCGCCTCGGCCCGCCGCACGGGAACTGGCGGAGCTGTCCGCCAGATCGACCTGAGATTCCGCGCACGTGTGGAAGACGACTAAGCAATCAACGGAGAGAGCATATGGCTGCCCAGAACGGAAAAGACCTGTTGGTCAAAGTGGATATGAACGGCTCGGGCCTGTTCGAGACCATCGCGGGGCTGCGGGCCACGCGGGTCAGTTTCAACGCGGAGAGTGTGGATGTCACCAGCCTGGAAAGTCAGGGTGGCTGGCGAGAGCTGTTGTCAGGGGCAGGGGTGAAGTCCGCTGCGATCTCGGGTTCGGGCGTATTCAAGGACGCGGGCACTGACGAGCGCGCGCGACAGCTGTTCTTTGACGGTGAGACACCAAATTTTCAGGTGATTATCCCCGATTTCGGCATCGTCGAAGGCGCGTTTCAGGTCACCGGCATCGAATATGCAGGCTCGCACAATGGTGAGGCGACATATGAGATGAGCCTGGCCAGCGCCGGTGCCTTGGCCTTCACGGCGCTGTAATTCGATGGCCAATCCGTGGACGGGCGAGGTGGCATTGACCATCGATGGAGAGCGGCGGGTGCTCAAGCTGACGCTGGGTGCTTTGGCGGAATTGGAACAGGAGCTGTGCACCGGTTCTTTGGTGGAGTTGGTGCAGCGGTTCGAAAGCGGGGCCTATTCGAGCGGTGATGTGCTGGCGTTGATTGTGGCCGGGCTGCGGGGTGGTGGGGCCGATATGGCCCGCACTGACCTGCTGCGCGCCGAGATTGAGGGCGGTCCGATGGCGGGTGCCAAGGCAGCGGCTGAACTGCTGGCGCGAGCCTTCATGGTGCCGGGTGGCGCATGAGCGGGTTTGACTGGCCCGTCCTGATGCGGGCCGGTTTCGTCGGCCTGCGTCTGACACCGGATCAGTTCTGGCGTCTGACCCCGGCCGAGCTGCGGTTGATGCTGGGGCAGGGGGCAGGGATGCCAGCGATGAACCGGGCGGGACTGGACGCCTTGCTGGCGGCCTATCCGGACAAGGAACAAGGAGAGCGTGATGACGGATCGTGACGGGTTGGATGACCTGCAGGAACGGGGCGAGGCGCTGGGCGACTCGTTGGGGGATGCAGCGTCGATGGCGGCTGCTTTCGACAGTCAGATGAAGCGGATCAGCGCGGCCTTTGAAGAGACCGGCAAGGACGTTGCCACCTTGGAGCGCGGCATGTCCGGCGGTTTGCGAAAGGCGTTTGATGGTGTGGTGCTGGACGGCATGAACCTGTCAGATGCGCTGGATGTGCTGAAGAACTCGATGATCCGAACGGCTTATTCGGCAGCGATAAAACCTGTGACGGATCATTTTGGCGGCATGTTGGCCAATACGGTCGGTGGTCTGGTGCAGGGGATTTTGCCCTTTGCCGATGGCGGCAGCTTCTCGCAAGGACGGGTAATGCCCTTTGCCAATGGCGGTGTGGTCAGTGGCCCCACGACCTTTCCGATGCGCGGTGGCACTGGACTGATGGGCGAGGCCGGCCCCGAGGCGATCATGCCTCTGGCGCGCGGGCCGGACGGCAAGCTGGGGGTGCGTACATCCGGCAGTGGGCGCGCGGTGAATGTGGTGATGAATATCACAACGCCGGACGTGCAGGGGTTCAGGCGCAGTCAGGGTCAGATTGCCGCCCAGATGAGCCGCGCCTTGGGGCGCGGCAATCGCAACAGGTAACACGAGGGAGCAGCTGATGAATTTCCACGAGGTAAGATTTCCCGCCAGCCTGAGCTTTGGCTCGGTCGGCGGCCCCGAGCGGCGCACTGATATCGTGACGTTGGCCAACGGGTTCGAAGAGCGCAACACGCCTTGGGCGCATTCGCGGCGCCGCTATGACGCCGGATTGGGTATGCGGTCGCTGGACGATATCGAGACGCTGGTTTCATTTTTCGAAGCCCGTCAGGGGCAGATGTTTGGTTTCCGATGGAAAGACTGGTCGGATTACAAATCCGGAACTGTGACGGCAAACGTGGCGCAAGCCGATCAGGTCATTGCGCGTGGTGACGGTAAAAAGACGGAGTTTCAGCTGGTCAAAACCTACAGCTCGGGTGGGTTCAGCTATGTTCGTCCGATCGTCAAACCCGTTTTAGGCACGGTCAAGATCGGGCTAGAGCAGGACCAGATGCGCGAAGGCGTCGACTTTGAAGTCGATTTGAATAGTGGTCTCATCACCTTTTCAGCGCCGCCGCCGGAAGAGGTGGAAATCACCGCCGGGTTTGAATTCGACGTGCCGGTTCGTTTTGACACCGACAAGATACAGACCAGTGTGGCCAGCTTCCAGGCAGGCGATGTACCCAATGTTCCGGTGGTCGAGGTGCGTGTCTGATGAGTGGCAATAAACAAGGGCTGTACGCCCATTTACAATCCGGGCTGACCACGACCTGCCGATGCTGGGCGATCCGGCGTGAGGACGGGCAGGAATACGGCTTTACCGATCATGATTTGGAACTGAACTTTGAAGGAATGACTTTCAAAGCAAGCACAGGATTGACGGCCACGGCGATCGAACAGGCTACTGGCCTGTCCATCGACAACTCTGAGGCTATGGGCGCTTTGTCAGATGCCGCTGTCTCGGAAGAAGACATCGAAGCTGGCCGGTTCGATAACGCGGAAGTCCGGGCCTGGCTGGTCAATTGGGCCCGGCCGGATCAACGCATGCTGCAATTCAAAGGCTCAATTGGGGAAATGCGCCGAGCGGGTGGAGCATTTCATGCCGAATTGCGCGGACTGACCGATCTGCTGAACCGCCCGATGGGAAGGATTTATCAGAAACCCTGTACCGCGGTTCTGGGAGATGGTGCTTGTAAATTCAATCTCAGCGCGCAGGGGTATCAGGCCGAAGCGAAAGTAGTTGCGGTGATCGCTGGCACTGTTTTGCAGTTGAAGGGCGCGCAGCCTCCGCATGCAGAATGGTTTAAGCGCGGCAGGTTGGATGTCGTGTCCGGGCGAGCGTCCGGGCTATGGGCGGCGATCAAAAGGGACGAACGGATTACGGGGGGGCGTAACATTACGCTTTGGTCCGGTATCAGCGGTGGCTTGGCTGTCGGAGATCAAGTCAAGCTTACCGCCGGATGTGATAAAAGCATGAGTACCTGTCGCAGAAAATTCAACAACATCATAAACTTTCAGGGATTTCCAGATCTTCCGGGCGAAGATTGGGTGATGGCCGTACCCAAGCAGGGAAATCCCAACACTGGGGGAAGTAGACGATGAACACCCGCAGGCAGGATATTGTGAATGAAACACGGAGCTGGCTGGGAACGCCGTATGTGCATCAGGCTTCGGTCAAAGGGGCAGGTGCAGATTGCCTGGGCCTTTTGCGCGGTGTGTGGCGTGCGCTTCTGGGACACGAGCCCGAAGCAGTTCCGATCTATAGCATGGACTGGTCCGAGCCACAGGGCGAGGAACGCATGTGGGACGCCGCGCGTCGCCATCTGATTGAAAAAAGCCCGGACACCGCAGAGGCAGGCGATGTCCTGTTGTTCCGCATGCGTGACGGGTGTGTCGCGAAACATGTGGGCGTCGTCAGCGAAACCGGGCCGGTGCCACGGTTCATTCATGCCTATTCCGGCCACGGCGTTGTCGAAAATACGCTGAGTGACCCCTGGCGACGCCGGGTGGTCGCCTGTTTTGAATTTCCGCTGGAGGACATCTGAATGGCTACAATAATTCTGTCTGCGGCAGGGGCTGCAGTTGGTGGCGCAATTGGCGGTACCGTTGCGGGGTTGTCGACAGCGGTAATCGGTCGCGCCGTTGGCGCAACGCTGGGGCGGGTCATTGACCAGCGGTTGATGAGCCAGTCGGTCATGGGCGGCGGCAGCGAAGTGGTCGAAACTGGACGGTTGGATCGATTCCGCCTGACAGAAACCGGAGAAGGTGCGCCGGTCACCACGGTTTACGGGCGTATGCGGGTAGGTGGACAAGTCATATGGGCATCCGATTTTCTGGAAACGAAAAGCACAAGCACGACCACCCAAGGCGGCGGGGGCGGTGGAAAAGGTTCTCCTAAATCGCCCGAGGTCACAACGACCACACATAGCTATAGCTATTCGATTTCGATGGCCATCGCGGTAGGGGCCGGACGGATTTCCGACGTCCCGCGCATTTGGGCGGACGGAGAGGAACTGGAGCGTGCCGGGCTGAACATGCGCATTTATCGAGGGGATAACCAGCAGCTACCGGATCCCTTGATCGAAGCGATCGAAGAATCCGGCAATGTCCCGGCCTATCGCGGCACGGCCTATGTGGTGATTGAAGGGCTGCAGCTTGCGGCGTTCGGAAACAGGGTGCCGCAGTTTTCATTCGAAGTCGTGCGGCAAGAGCAGCCAGGTCTGCCAGATACTCCGGATGCCCTGTTCAAATCCATCCGAGGCGTTGCCCTGATGCCTGGTACCGGTGAATATGCGCTAGCCAGCGAGCAGATCAATTATACCAAGGGGCGGGGACAGAGTTGGGCGGCGAATGTGAACTCTGCGTCGGGGGTGGCGGATCTGGTGACCTCGACCCGGGCGCTGCAACGCGAATTACCAACCTGCGATGCTGCATCGTTGATCGTGTCGTGGTTTGGGGATGATCTGCGGTGCGGTCAATGTCAGATTCAACCGAAGGTTTTGCACAAGGATATCGAAGGCGAATCCATGCCTTGGCAGGTGACAGGTGTAGATCGCCAGGCTGCCCAGATTGTTAAGCATGAAGACGATCGGCCTTTATACGGTGCAACGCCTGCGGATCAATCTGTGATTCAGGCGATCCAGCATTTGAAAAGCATTGGCAAGCGGGTGATGTTTTACCCGTTTATTTTGATGGATCAGTTGCAGGGCAACGGTTTGCCCGATCCGTGGTCGGATGCGGGTAACCAGCCGCACCTTCCCTGGCGGGGGCGGATCACGCTCAGCACCGCACCCGGTCGGGATGGATCGCCGGACAAGACTGCAACGGCCGACGCGCAGGTGGCTGCGTTCTTTGGAACCGCAAGTGCCGGTGACTTTGTTGTCGGTGGTGGGGACGTGACCTATAGCGGCCCCCAGGAATGGGGCCTGCGCCGGTTCATTCTGCATTACGCGGCGCTGTGCAAAGCTGCCGGAGGGGTGGAGTCGTTCTGCATCAGCTCTGAAATGCGTGGGCTGACGCAAATCCGCGGTCTAGCCGGGTTTCCTGCCGTGTCACAAATGCAGGCGCTGGCCGCCGAAGTGCGCGAGATATTGGGGTCCGACACGAAAATCGGGTATGCGGCGGATTGGAGTGAGTACTTCGGTTATCAACCCAAAGACGGGACGGGAGATCGGTATTTCCACCTTGATCCTCTGTGGGCTGACGAAAACATCGATTTCGTCGGTATCGACAATTACATGCCTCTGTCTGATTGGCGGGATGGTGGAGATCATCTGGACCGGAAAGCCGGCGCTGATGCGATTTATGATCTCGACTACCTTCGCGGCAATATCGAAGGTGGTGAGGGTTATGATTGGTACTATGCATCACCGGAAGAGGCCGAAGCGCAGATACGGACGCCGATCACTGACGAGGACCATGGCGAAGCGTGGGTCTGGCGGTACAAGGACTTGCGTAACTGGTGGGTGAACAGGCACCACGAACGCATTGGTGGCGTCCGGCAGGCGGATCCGACGGACTGGGTGCCTGGCTCAAAACCGATCTGGTTTACGGAACTGGGGTGCGCAGCCATCGACAAGGGGACCAACCAGCCCAACAAGTTTCTTGATCCCAAATCCTCGGAATCCAGCCTGCCGCGCTACTCTTCCGGTCGGCGCGACGACTTCATGCAGCTTCAGTACCTGAAGGCGATGCATGGGTATTGGTCTGATCCGGCGATCAATCCGCTTTCAGACCAATATGCTGGTCGGATGGTGGATATGGCGAACGCCTATGTCTGGGCTTGGGACGCACGTCCTTTCCCAACTTTTCCAAACCTGCGCAGCCAGTGGAGTGATGGGGCGAACTATCCTCGGGGGCACTGGCTGAATGGGCGGTCCGGGACACGGTCTCTGGCCTCTGTGGTCACTGAAATCTGCCATGGTGCAGGGGTAACGGATATCGACGTATCGCGTCTTTATGGCGTTGTCCGGGGGTATGTTGTTGAAGATGTATCCAGTGCGCGCGCTGCATTACAGCCTTTGATGTTACGTTACGGGTTCGACGCAATTGAACGGGATGGTGTGTTGCTGTTTCAAATGCGTGACGGCAGCAAAGCTATTGAGTTGAATACCGATATTCTCGCGGACAGTTCTGATGTCGAAGGCCGCCTAGAATACCGTAGGGAGGCCGAGGCCGAAATGACCGGCCGCGTTCGGTTGCGGTTTGTGCAATCTGATGCCGACCATGATGTCGCATCCGAAGAGGCTATCCTGCCGGATACCCGCACACACTCGGTTTCGGTAAATGAAATGCCTCTGTCGCTGACACGCGCCGAAGGCCGCCAGACCGCCGAACGCTGGTTAAGTGAGGCGCGGGTCTCGCGCGAGACTGCGCGCTTTGCCTTGCCGCCGTCGATGTTGCATCTGGGTGCAGGTGATGTGGTCAGCCTGCCCAAAGAAGGGCAGAGCGCGCGCTATCGCATCGACCGACTTGAGCAAGCAGACTTGCAATTGGCCGAAGCGGTTCGGATCGAGCCAAGTGTCTATGCGCCCTCTGACCTGCCCGACGACGAAGTGTCGATCAAACCTTTTGTGGCACCGGTTCCCGTTTTGCCCGTGTTCATGGATCTGCCGCTGCTGACTGGATCTGAAGCACCACATGCCCCTTACCTTGCTACGTCGGCCAATCCATGGCCCGGCAGTGTAGCCGTCTACTCGGCCGCCAGCGACGAAGATTATGCGCTGCAAGAGGTGATCTCGGGGCAGGCAGTTATTGGCTTTACCGAAACTCCGTTGTGGCGGGCCAGTGCGGGTGTCTGGGATGAAGGCTCGCCGCTGCGGGTCAATCTGGTGGATGGCCTGCTGGAATCGCGCCCTCGGGATGCGCTGTTGAACGGGGCCAATCTGGCGGCGATCGGGGACGGGACGCCAGGCAATTGGGAGTTGTTTCAATTCGCCGACGCTACTCTGCAAGACACGGGCATCTATACATTGTCCGGCCGGTTACGCGGCCAGTTAGGAACGGATGCGCTCATGCCTGATGTCTGGCCGGATGGTTCGATGTTCGTCCTGCTGGATCAGCGCGTCTATCAGACCAGTCTGTTGCGCTCTGAACGGCGGGTGACCAAACACTACCGCATCGGTCCCGCGACACGCGGATACGATGACCCGTCTTATGTTCATCTAACCGAGGCGTTCGACGGCAACGGATTGCGCCCATATGCACCCGTGCACCTAAAAGCAAAGAGAACACCCGCGGGCGATGAACTTTCGTGGGTACGCCGGACCCGGCAGGATGGCGACGATTGGGCAGGGATTGAGGTGCCGTTGGCCGAGGAAAGTGAAACCTATCTTTTGCAGATACTGGCAGACGGGAGCCCGAAACAGGAGCAGATCGTAAGCGAACCGCGCTGGACCTACACTCCTGCTATGAAAGCTGCAGACGGTGTCAGTGGCCTGTATGAGGTCCGCGTAGCGCAGGTGTCGGCCAACTATGGGCCAGGATTATCTGCCTTTAAAACAGTCGGGTAAGTTACGGTATGCGTCCTGTCCTGCACGGAGACGTCAGTGCGGCAGCGCGGGCCTTGCTGGCCGCGCTGCCGCAGAATCGCGACCGCTTGTGTATTCGCATGATCCACGAAGCCGAACTGGCCGACAAACATGTTGGCCAAACGGGTAAGCTTCACCCGGTATTCGGTAATGGCTCGTTAATGGCCACAGCACGTAATAGGCAATTGGCGGATGAGCCCGGTTTTGATGATGTGCAATATTGTCGCTGTTTCGAGATTGTTCTGCGTCATTTAATCCGGTTTCAGATCAGCCGGACGCGCAACTGACGCATTTCGTGGCGGCGAGGTCCAGATTTAATCGACCTATAGGAATCTCATCGCTGCAATCCTCGCAATACCCGAATTCGCCGTCGCGAATACGGTCCAGCGCGGCCTGCAACCGCCGCGCCTCGATATCCCGGTTGGCCTGCTGTGCTTTGGCCATTGCCTGATTCTGCAGCGCGTCCATTCTGCTTAGACGTCCGATAGCCTGCTGATCCAGTTCTACAATAGCCTGAGCCGGCCTTTCGGCGTTTGAATGATCCGCAATTTCAGCCAATCGTGCCTGAATTTTCGTTTCAAACTCTGCCAAATCAGTTTCATTCATTTTCGTTACTCTGCAGATCACGGGTTTGCGTTTGGCGTTTTTACAACTAAATGGCATTCTAGGCGCAGCAAAGGATCAAAAGCCATGTTGGAAAAGCGCAGTCAGGTAACGCCTGTCGACCCAGTTTGGAACCGCATCACGACCGAAGCCCATGCGGCGGTCGAAAGCGAACCATTGATGGGGGGGCTGGTTCACGCCTGCATCCTGCACCACCGAAGCCTTGAGCGGGCTCTATCTTATCGCGTGTCGGCCAAGCTGTGTTCGAATGAAATGTCGATGATGGTGCTGCGCGAAATCGTGGACGAAGCCTATGCCGATGACGCCTTGCTGCTTGAAGCGGCGCGCGCCGACCTGATGGCTGTGTATGAGCGTGACCCGGCGTGCCACCGTCTGTTGCAGCCGATCCTTTATTTCAAAGGCTATCAGGCGATGCAGGCTTATCGCGTGGCGCATTGGCTTTGGAATAAGGGACGTCACGATTTGGCGTATTTTTTCCAGATGCGTTCGTCCGAGATTTTCGGGATCGACATTCATCCGGCGGCGAAAATCGGCAAAGGTATCATGATCGACCACGCCCATTCGATCGTCATCGGGGAAACCGCAATTGTCGGCGACAACGTCTCGATGCTGCACTCAGTGACGCTGGGTGGCACCGGAAAAGAAGAAGAGCAGCGCCATCCGACCATCGGTAACGGCGTGCTGATCGGGGCCGGTGCCAAGGTGCTGGGGAATATCGTGGTCGGTCATTGCAGCCGCATCGCGGCAGGGTCTGTGGTGCTGCAAGAGGTTCCCGCCTGCAAAACCGTTGCAGGTATCCCCGCGAAGATCGTCGGAGAGGCCGGATGCGATCAGCCCTCGATTTCGATGGATCATATGCTGGGCAAAGACCAGTAAAACGACCTTAGTTCGAGCGGTTCTTTCTGTTTAACCGCTCGAGCCGCTTTTCCTCGCGGCGTTTTTTGCGCGCTTCGATGCGTTTGGCGCGGTCTGCCTTGCGCTTGGCCTCTTCGACAGGATCAGGGTTGTAGGTCGAATTCTCGCCCGGGTAGCCGTTGGGCTTAGCAATAGCGGCGGCGGATAAAGTTGTCGCCAATAAGGACACCACCAAAAAGCACTTTGCCAATTTCACGAGGGTCATAGGGCACCTTTGCATCAGAACTATCCGTGCAATCAAGGTGGTCTGCTGAGTGTGATTGAGCAACTATTTCAATGATCACGCCTGCTCACATCATGGCGGTGATCTGAGAGGCCACGCCGGTGAATAGCCCGGCGTGGCCTGAGTTCATAAGCTCTTAGGCCAGCATAACCATAGGGTTTTCAAGGTTTTCGACGATCGCCTGCAGCAACTCTGCGCCCAACGCGCCGTCAATAACCCTGTGGTCCACCGACATGGTGACTGACATGACCGTGGCAACGGTCAGTTCGCCATCGTCACCGACAACCGGCTTCTTGACCCCCGAACCTACGGCCAGAATGCCAGCATGGGGCGGGTTCACGATGGCGTCGAAATTGTCGATGCCAAACATACCCAGGTTCGAAATGGCAAAGGTGCCGCCCTGATATTCATGCGGTGCCAGTTTGCGTTCACGTGCTCGACCTGCAAGGTCTTTCATCTCGGTCGACAAGGCCGACAGGGATTTGGTGTCAGCATCCTGCAGAACCGGAGTGAACAAGCCACCTTCGATGGCGACCGCAACGGCCACATCCGAAGGTTTCAGTTGCAGAACACGATCTTCAGCCCAGACGGCGTTGCATTGCGGCACTTGCTGCAGTGCGTTGGCGACAGCCTTGATGATGAAGTCGTTCACGCTGAGCTTTACACTACGGCCTTCCAGCTGCTTGTTCAGCTGTGCGCGGAACTTGAGCAGCGCGTCCAGTTTGATATCGCGGCGCAGGTAGAAATGCGGGATGGTCTGCTTGGCCTCGGACAGACGCGCAGCGATGGTCTTGCGCATACCGTCCAGTTTGACCTCTTCGTACTCCCGACCTTCGTACATGCGCGCCACCGCATCTGCCGAGGGGCCAGCTGGAGCCGCAGCGGGTGCTGCCGCCGCCGCTGCCGCAGGAGCCGGAGCGGTTGCCGCAGCCGGTGCAGCCGTGGCGCTTTCGACATCCGCCTTGACGATACGGCCATGTGGGCCGGACCCTGCGATCTGCGCCAGATCCAGACCCTTTTGGGCCGCAATTCGGCGGGCCAATGGAGACGCAAAGATACGACCACCATCCGCCTTGGCCGGAGCAGCCGGGGCAGGGGCGGGCGCCTCGGACGCCGCTGGCGCGGCGGCCTCGTTGCCCGCGGCGGCTGCGGGGGCAGCCGCGGGGGCTGTGGTAGGCGTGGCCGCGATATCATCGGCGCTTTCGCCATCTTCCAGCAGAACTGCGATGGCAGTGTTGACCTTGACCCCCTCGGTGCCTTCCGGGATCAGGATCTTGCCAACGGTGCCTTCGTCGACGGCTTCGAACTCCATCGTGGCCTTGTCGGTTTCGATCTCGGCCAGCAGGTCACCGGAGGAGACGGTATCGCCTTCCTTGACCAGCCATTTGGCAAGCGTGCCTTCCTCCATAGTCGGTGAAAGGGCGGGCATCAGAATTTCTGTAGGCATCTGTGTCGCTCCTTACCGATAGGTCACTTGTTTAACGGCGGCGATCACTTCATCCGTGGTCACCAGCGCCAGCTTTTCCAGGTTCGCGGCGTAGGGCATCGGAACATCCTTGCCGGTGCAGTTGATGACTGGTGCGTCGAGATAGTCGAACGCTTCCTGCATCACCACGGAGGAGATGTAGCTGCCGACCGAACCTTGTGGCCAACCTTCTTCGACCGTCACCAGACGGTTGGTTTTCATCACAGAATTGATGATCGCACCGGTATCCATCGGGCGGATGGTGCGCAGGTCGATCACTTCGGCGCTGATGCCTTCCTCGGCCAGTTTGTCAGCGGCTTCCAATGCGAATTGCATGCCAATGCCAAAGCTGACGATGGTCACATCCGAGCCTTCGCGCCAGATACGCGCCTTGCCCAGCGGGATGGTCAGGTCATCAACCTGCGGTACGTCGAAAGAGCGACCGTAGAGGATTTCGTTTTCCAGGAAGACCACCGGGTTAGGGTCACGGATCGCCGATTTCAGCAGGCCTTTGGCATCTGCCGCCGAGTAGGGCATCACGACTTTCAGGCCTGGGACCTGCATGTACCATGCGGCGTAGTCCTGAGAGTGCTGCGCGGCCACGCGGGCAGCGGCACCGTTGGGACCACGGAACACGATGGGGCAGCCCATCTGACCACCGGACATGTAAAGTGTCTTGGCGGCCGAGTTGATGATCTGATCCATCGCCTGCATAGCGAAGTTGAAGGTCATGAATTCAACAATCGGTTTCAGCCCGCCAAAGGCAGAACCAACCGCGATACCGGCAAAGCCATGCTCGGTAATCGGTGTGTCGATCACACGCTTGGAGCCGAATTCGTCCAACAGGCCTTGGGAGATCTTGTACGCGCCCTGATATTCGGCGACTTCTTCACCCATCAGATAAACATCTTCGTCGCCGCGCATTTCTTCGGCCATAGCGTCGCGCAGAGCTTCGCGGACTGTTTCAGATTTCATCTCGGCGTCGGCCGGCCAATCAGGTGACAAGTCAACGACCGGAGCTGCCGGGGCTGCGGCAGGAGCGGGGGCCTCAACCGCCGCTGGGGCGGCCTCAGCCACCGCTGCGGCTGCAGGTGCAGCCGCGGGCAGGGCCGAGGCGTCTTCGCCCTCTTCGACCAGCACCGCGATGGGGGTGTTGACCTTGACCCCTTCGGTGCCTTCACCGATTAGGATTTTGCCGACGATGCCTTCATCGACAGCTTCGAATTCCATCGTCGCTTTGTCGGTTTCAATTTCGGCCATGATGTCACCGGAAGAAACGGTATCGCCTTCCTTGACCAGCCACTTGGCCAATGTGCCCTCTTCCATTGTAGGCGAGAGTGCGGGCATGAGAATTTCGGTTGCCATGTCTTATTCGTCCTCTCAGGCGTAAATATCGGTCCAGAGCTCATCCAGCGAAGGCTCGGGGCTTTCTTTCGAGAATTCGGCGGCCTGGTTGACGATCTCTTTGATCTCTTTATCGATCGCTTTCAGATCATCCTCGGTCGCGTGTTTTCCGGTCAGCAGCAGATCGCGCACATGTTCAATCGGGTCGCTTTGTTCGCGGACCTTCTGAACTTCTTCACGGGTACGGTATTTGGCCGGATCGGACATCGAGTGGCCGCGATAGCGGTAGGTCTTGATTTCCAGAATGTAGGGGCCTTTGCCTGCACGGCAGTGGGCCACAGCCTTTTCACTGGCCGCCTTCACCGCAAGCACATCCATACCATCTACGATTTCACCGGGGATGCCGAAGGCCTCACCACGGTGATAAATATCTTTGGTCGAGGTCGACCGTTCCTGTGAGGTGCCCATGGCGTATTGGTTGTTTTCGATAACGAAAATAACTGGCAGGCTCCAGATAGCGGCCATGTTGAAGGTCTCATAGACCTGACCCTGGTTCGCCGCACCATCACCGAAATAGGTGAAGGTAACACCGCCGTTTTCCTTGTACTTGTCTGCAAAGGCCAGACCTGCACCTAGCGGCACCTGCGCGCCGACGATGCCGTGACCGCCGTAGAAGTGTTTCTCTTTCGAGAACATGTGCATCGAGCCGCCTTTGCCTTTGGACAACCCACCTTCACGCCCGGTCAATTCGGCCATCACGCCACCCGGCTCCATTCCACAGGCCAACATGTGACCGTGGTCGCGATACGAGGTGATACGCTTGTCACCATCTCTGGCTGCGGCCTCAAGGCCCACAACAACGGCTTCCTGCCCGATATAAAGGTGGCAGAACCCACCGATCAGACCCATGCCATAAAGCTGGCCCGCCTTTTCTTCGAATCGGCGGATCAAAAGCATTTCGCGGTAGTAAGTTTTTAGCTCTTCCGCAGAAACATTTGGTTTCTTTGTGGTTTTTCGCGCAGCCATTGTGGCGATCTCCCCCTTTCGGACAGATAGTTTAGCGTTAAACTATCTCTTAAAGCATTTCCTGCTTTCTGGCGAGGGTAAATATGACGCATTGCGGTTTCGCGCGATTTCAGGCCGCGGCGAACTGTTAGAAGATGCAGATTTTTGATGAAGTGTATCTGCTGGGTCAGCGGATGACGATTTCGTCCGAACGGATCATTCCCAGAACCGAACGGGCCTGCTGATCCAGCAGATCAAGATCCAGATAGGTGTCCGATAAACGACGGGTCAGGTTTTCCATTTCGGCGATCTCGGCCTCGAGCTTGGCCAGATCCTGCGACAGGGCGTCCCGTTCCGCTGCAATCTCGACCCGCCGGAACAGGCCATAGTCGCCCTGCACGGCAGCGAAGGTGAAATACACACCTAGCATAAATGCCACCATGAAGAAAACGACTGCGCCCAAACCGGGCCGATGGGAACGGGACACTCTGTTTACCGCCGTATGAAATTTGCCTCAATAACGTGCCCTTTGCGAGCATCTGTTCGTACTATGTCACAGGTGATTCGGGTTGTGAATCCCTTGGCTCGCACTTTTTTACGAATTGCTGGATTTCGTTCCTCAGCGCCATGCCTCAAGCGATTGATTGCGTGTCAGGGTTTGCTGTTCCATACAGGCCCAATAGAACATCGGTGCCGCACTGCCATCGCTTGCCAACTCTGGGTCGCAGGTGGCATTGCGCGCTTTCAGCCAGGCGCGTTGTTCCGTCAACAGGGTTTGACCGTCTCCGCGTGCATCGGCCAGTGGCTTGATCTCAGCCCAAATCCGGTTCAGCTCGTGATCCGCAATTTCCCACTTTTCCTTGGCGCAGAAATTGGCGTCGAGTTGCGTTTTCCCGCCACAGCTGGATTGTGCTGCGGCATAGGCAGGGATCAATGTTACGATCAGACAGGCAAGGACCCTCATGGCAAGATCTCCAACTCTATAACGAGAGTTTACCATGAGGCCCGAAATGCGACCAATTTGACGTTACGCCTGACCTTCCAGAGCGGCGACGCCGGGCAGGGTCTTACCTTCCATCCATTCCAGAAACGCGCCGCCAGCGGTCGAGATGTACGAGAAATCCTTTGCCGCGCCCGAAGCGTTCAAGGCCGCGACCGTGTCACCGCCACCAGCGACCGAGACCAGTTGACCCGACCGTGTCAGTGCTGCCGCCTTCAGAGCCGCTGCGTTGGTGGCCGCATCAAAGGGCTCGATCTCGAATGCGCCCAGCGGGCCGTTCCAGATCAGGGTCTGGCTTTTACCGAAAATCTCGGTAATGGCGGAAACACTGTCTGGGCCTGCGTCCAGGATCATGCCGTCCTCCGGGCATTGATCGGCAGGCAACACTTGATGCGGGGCGTTGGCCTCGAATTTTTCGGCAACCACGACGTCCGTGGGCAGGACGATTGTGCAGCCAGAGGTTTCAGCCTTGGCCAGGATCTCGGCGGCGGTGTCTTTCATTGCCGTTTCGGCCAGTGATTTACCGACATTCAGACCTTTGGCAACAAGGAAGGTGTTCGCCATGCCACCACCGATGACCAGATATTCCACCTTGTCGATCAGGTTGCCCAGCAGTTCCAGCTTGGTCGAAACCTTTGCACCACCGACAACGGCGGTCACAGGGCGCTTGGGCGCACCCAACGCGCCTTCCAGCGCTTCAAGCTCGGCCTGCATCAGGCGACCGGCACAGGCAGGCAACAAACGAGCGATGGCCTCGGTCGAGCTGTGCGCGCGATGGGCCGCCGAGAATGCGTCGTTGCAGTAGATATCACCCAGCTTGGCCATGCCGGCAGCCAGATCGGCGTCGTTCTTGGTTTCTGCTGCGTGAAAGCGCGTGTTCTCAAGCAGCAGCACCTGACCGGGTTTCAGCGCTTCGGCGGCCAGATCGGCCTCGGTGCCGACGCAATCTGCGGCGAACAGAACCTCTGTGCCAAAGGCGGCTTCAAGCGTGGGGATCAGCTGCTTCAGCGACAGGTTCTCGCGCCGCTCGCCACCAGGGCGACCGAAATGGGCCAGCAGGATGGGCTTGCCTCCGGCTGAAAGGATATCGCGCACAGAGGGGACGATACGCTGAATGCGGGTTGCATCGGTCACAACCCCGTCAACGACCGGCACGTTGATATCGACGCGCACTAGCACGCGTTTGCCGTTCAGGTCCATATCATCCAGAGTTTTCCAGCCCATCGCTCTATCCTTGACGTTACAACAGATTCAGGCGGTTCTTTTCCTGCATTTTGCCTTCAGGTCAATGCGTCACTTGGCATTCATGCGCCCGCGTCATAGGTATTTGCGCAAGACAAACGACAGGAGGGCCTCATGGCCGAGATCAAGGATCCCGAAAACACAATCATCGTCGAACTCAAAGATGGCAATGTCGTCATCGAGCTGCTGCCTGACGTGGCCCCGCAGCACAGTGCCCGGATGAAGGAACTGGCGCGCGGTGGTGAGTATGACAACGTGGCCTTTCACCGTGTGATCGACGGTTTCATGGCGCAAACCGGCGACGTGCAGCACGGCGACATGGAAGACGGGTTCAACATTCGCATGGCGGGCACTGGTGGCTCGTCGCTGCCGAATGTTCCCGCAGAGTTCTCGAAGCTGCCCCATGACCGTGGCACCCTGGGTGCGGCGCGTTCGCAGAACCCGGATTCGGCGAATTCGCAGTTCTTCATCAATTTCAAGGACAACCATTTCCTGAATGGCCAGTACACCGTTTACGGACGCGTTATCGACGGGATGGAGCATGTAGACGCCATCGTGCGTGGCGAGCCGCCAGCAAGCCCCGACCGCATGATCAGTGTCAAGGTTGCGGCAGATGTATAAACTGATCGCCGCTTTTGCCTTGCTGGCCAGCCCTGCGCTGGCCACGGGTTTGCAGATCGAAATCGAAGGTGAGGGGGCCAACGGCACCGTCACCGTTGATCTATTCGATGATATCGCCCCCAAACACGTTGAGCAGATCAGCGCTCTGGCCGCCGAAGGCAAGTATGACGGCGTGGTGTTCCACCGTGTCATCGACGGCTTCATGGCGCAGACCGGTGATGTCGAATTCGGCCGCATCGGTGGCGACATGCGTCGGGCCGGAACCGGCGGGTCCGACCGTCCTGACCTGCCAGCCGAGTTCTCGGATTTCAACTATGATCGTGGTGTCGTTGGCATGGCGCGGGCACAGGATCCGGACAGCGCGAATTCGCAGTTCTTCATCATGTTTGCACCGGGCCCGTTCCTGAACGGCCAGTACACGGTTGTCGGTCAGGTCACGGACGGCATGGACGTGGTGGACGCGATCAAGCGCGGCGAAGGCCAGAACGGTGCCGTTATTGGTCAACCGGACGTGATGAAAAAAGTCACCGTCACCGAATAAAGAAAAGGCCCCGATGTATCTGAACATCGGGGCTCTTTAAATTCAGTCGTCACCCATCATTTGCCAGATCAGCGCCCCGATGGCAGCACCGATAAGCGGGGCGACCCAGAACAGCCAGAGCTGCGCCAGCGCCGGGCCATCGGCAAACAGGGCTACACCGGTCGAACGCGCCGGGTTGACCGATGTATTGGTCACCGGGATCGAAATCAGGTGGATCAGTGTCAGACACAGACCGATGGCGATCGGGGCAAACCCGTCGGGCGCAAAGTTGGATGTTGCGCCTAAAATGACAAGGATGAAGAACGCGGTCATCACGATCTCGATCACCAATGCGGACATCATCGAATAACCCTGCGGCGACGCTTCTCCGTATCCGTTCGAGGCGAACCCGCCGACACCCTCGAACCCCGGTGCGCCGCTGACGATCAGGTACAGAACGGCGGCGGCGGCGATTGCGCCGATCACCTGCGCGATCCAATAGGGGATCAGTTCTTGCGCCGGGAACCTGCCACCGATCATCAGGCCAAGACTGACCGCCGGGTTGAAATGCCCACCTGAGATATGCCCGACCGCGTAAGCCATGGTCAGAACAGTCAGGCCGAAGGCGAAGGATACGCCCAGCCAGCCGATGCCCACATCAGCAACGCCAGCTGCCAGAACAGCGCTGCCGCAACCGCCTAGCACCAGCCAGAACGTGCCGAAGAACTCGGCCATGAGTTTTGATGACATGAAAATCCCTCCTGAAAACACTGATTTAAGGGTAATTCAAAAATCACATTTTGTGAAATGCCAGGAAGCGGGGAAAAATTTCCCGCTGTGCTCAGGAATGGATTTCGGTATCTATGTTGGGTTTCGTTTTTTGTTTAATCCCAGATTGCCGGGTCCAGACGAAACAGTTTCGAAAGCTGTTGATAGACGTCGGGCACGGCAGCTTTCAATTGCCGGGGCTGTTCAAAAAACACCTCGACCGAAACCGCAAAGAATTCTTCGTGACCAACGGCGCCATAGGGGTCGATAACTGTATGCTGCCCATGTTCGACGGCGTGGACGTGGGCGTCATAGGCGGTCAGAAACACGCGTTCCCATTCGGCAAAGCTCTGCCCGTCGCTCAGGATCGGAACGCCGTTAGTGCCGCCTGACAGGTCGTCGACCTGATGCGCAAACTCGTGCAGGACGACATTCTGACCGTCATGGTCATTGGCCGCGCCTTGTTTGCTGTGCGACCAAGAAAGAATGACCGGCCCGCGATCCCAGCTTTCGCCTGTTCGCACGATTTCCTTCTCACTGACGACATAGCCATCCTGTCGGCGCTGACGTGATTTGAAGGCGCTTGGATAGATCAGGATGGTTGTCAGGTGGTCGTACCAGAGATCGCTGTTGACCAGCAGCAGACTGGCTTGCGCGGCTATAGCCAGTTCCATTTCTTCGGTGACTTCCAACCCGTCGCAGCCGTGAAACTGCACCTGATCCAGAAACAGGTTCACCTTGCCGTCCAGTTTGGCGCGAAGATCAGAGGGCAGGCGTCGGATCAAGGGCACTTGCTGCTCAATCAGGTTGCGCTGGTGGTCAGTCAGAGGGGTGGCCAGCAGGGCCCGCCGTGCCTGAGACTTTGACCAGTGGCGGAACAGGAAAAAGCCCACAATCAACAGAAGGATAGAGAAAAAGATCAACATGACAGAACCCTATACCGACCACAGCGGCCAGCAAGGGCAAAAGAAAAACGCCGCGGGCTGACCCGCGGCGTTTGACCATTCGGAAATAGGGTCAGCGTTACTGCTTGACCTCGGCTGCCGGGTTGGCACCCGACTTGCCGCTGCGGCCCGGGTTCAGCGGATCGTCCTGACGCTGCACCGAACCTTCGAAATGCGCACCGCTTTCGATGGCGATGGTCTTGTGGATGATATCGCCTTCGACACGGGCGGACGAGGTCAGACGCACCTTCAGGCCACGCACGCGGCCCACGATGCGGCCGTTGATCACGACGTCATCTGCGGTGACTTCGCCCTTGATGGTCGCGGTTTCGCCGATGGTCAGCAGATGCGCGCGAATGTCGCCTTCGACTGTGCCTTCGACCTGGATGTCGCCCGTTGTCTTCAGGTTGCCCGTGATGTGCAGATCCGAGGACAGAACCGATGCCGGAGGCTTGGGTTTGGGCGCGGTACTAGCCTTGGTTTCCGCCGGAGTAGGGGCAGCCGGTGTCGCCGGGGCAGCTGGTTTTGCTGTCTCGGGGGCGTCGGATGCGGGCTCGTTGATTTTGCTCTTAGAAAACATTTCTCGCAGCCTTGATGTAAGTCATTGGATTTCTTGGTACACCGTCGACGCGAACCTCATAGTGCAGATGCGTGCCGGTAGACCGTCCGGTGCTACCCATATCAGCAATATGATCCCCGCGCGAGACCCTTTGGCCAACCTTGACCCGGATATTGGTATTATGAGCGTAAAGAGTCTCAACCCCGAAGGCGTGCTTGATTTTTACCAACCTGCCGAAACCGGATTGCCAGCCTGCATGAGTTACAACGCCGTCGGCAGTGGCAAAGATGTCGGTTCCATGAGCTCCGGCAAAATCCGCACCGTTATGCATACGCCGGCCACCGGTTTTCGGGTCGCGGCGGGTGCCGTAGCCGCTGGTATAGCGCACCACATCGCGTACCGGGCTGGCAAAGGGGGCCTTTTCGGCGGCGATGCGGTACAGGTTCAGCTGGTCCATCTGTTGCAGCAGGACATTTGCGCGGATTTCGTCGGGGGTCAGATCCTCACCGCGCGTGCTGAAAGAAATCGGGATCAGAGGGCCGCCCATGCCGCTATAGCCGCGGCGGACCTCTTCGATAATTCGGTCGGTGGGCATACCGGCCTCGCGGAACATCTTATCCAGCGGTTCGACCGAGATCACCATCGCCTCTTCCAGCTGCCGGAAGATCTCGTCGCTGCGCTCCTGCATCAGCCGGATTTCCAGCTCAAGCTCATCGCGCTGCGCCAGCGCGTCCTTTGCGTCGGTGGCAATTTTATCGCGCTCCTGTGCGGTGCGGACCAGCGCGTCGGTCATGAAATTCATCTGCTCGGGGTCGGCCAGAGCAGGCACGTACGTGTCGCCGTCATCGGATTCGACCTGCATGCTAGCCAACTCGGTACGGGCTTCTTCGCGCTGCTTCATGGTGGCGCGCAAAGTGGTCTGGATCACTTCGATTCCGGTTTCCAGTTCGCGGCGGCGGTTTTCCGAGGCCAGCAGTTCCGACTGCATCGCCGAGATTTGTTCCAGCGCCGCGTTAAAACGATCCTGCGCGGCCAGCGCCTCTTGAGCGCGGGTGTCCCGCTCGGTCGATAGGATATTCAGTCGGTCTTGATAGGTTGCCTGATCGCGTTTGGCCTGTTCACGGAAATTGCCCGATCCGATGCTGTCCATCAGCAAAATTGCCGTGGCAACCGCCGTCCAGCCAACGAACACCGCAACGCCGGCGACGGCGAAAATCTGCGTTTCCGAGCTGAGCCGGATAAACCGCGTGTCGTTATCAGATTTCAGAAAAACCCGGCGCTCCGGGAAATGCCGCTCGAGCATTGAGTGTAGTTTGATTGCCAGACGGGTTCGCACGCGTCTTCACCTCTCATCCCCAAGATTCGGGACCGGTCGTGAGTGATAGCCGTCCCTTGGGCGAAGTGCATAGAGGGCGCGCGTGATTTGGGCAAGTTTGTAAACTAGTTCACACAAGAAACCCCATTATTCCCGCCAAAACTCGGCGGGAAATTGCCGATAACGTCAAGTTGCATGCGTTTATTGCGCCGAGCCGGGCGCGGGCAGGTCTTCGGTCAGAGGCCAGTAAAAATCAGGGGGTAATCCGGCTTCGGCGCGTTTTTCTTCGTTGAAAGGCGGTTTCAGGACGCCGTGAAAATATTGTCGGACTAGCTGGTGGAACACATCTTTGGGATCAGCATTCTCGCGCCCGCAAAGGAAATGAAACCACTTCGAGCCATAGGCCACATGTCCAACCTCTTCGGCATAGATGACTTCCAGCGCCGCAATGGCATGTTCGTCCTTGGCCTTGCGGAAGATGTCGATCATGCCGGGGGTCACGTCCAGCCCGCGTGCCTCAAGCACCATCGGAACCACGGCCAAACGGCCCATCAGATCCTCGGCGGTGTCCTCAGCCGCGCGCCACATACCGGCATGGGCAGGCAGGGCGCCATAGTGGCTGCCCACGGATTCGAGGCAATCGCACACCATCTCGAAATGGCGCGATTCCTCTTCGGCGCATTTAACCCAGTCGTCATAGAACCCGACCGGTATCGGCACATGACCAAAGCGAGCGATGATATCCCAATGCAGATCGACCGCATTCAGTTCAATATGCGCGACGGCGTGCAACAAAGCGATACGGCCCGCCTCGGTACCCGGTTTCCGTTTTGGCACCTCGCGCGGGGATAGCAGTTCGGGACGGTCCGGGCGCGCAGGTTGTAGCGGCGGGGTGGCGGTGCCGATCTCAATCGCGGGCGCGTCGCCTTTGCGCGATGCAAACCATGCGGCGGCATAGCGTTTGGACAGGGCAGTTTTTTCCCGCCCATTCGCCGTGGTCAGAACCTCGGTCGCCATCTGAGTCAGCGTCTTGGACACCATGTTTCTCCGCTTGATTGCACACGGCTCTTAGACCGGATGGCGACTGTGGTCGAGAGGGTTACAGGGCGCGCACGGCCTCCAGCACTTCCTCCACGTGTCCGGGCACTTTGACCTTGCGCCAGACTTTGACGATCTTACCTTCGGCGTCGATCACGAAGGTCGAGCGCTGAATGCCCATCGATTTCTTGCCGTACATGTTCTTTTCCACCCACACGCCGTAATCCTCGCAAACGGTCGAGCCTTCGTCCGACAACAGTGGTGTGGTCAGGTTGTGCTTGGCCACGAATTTGTCGTGCTTGGCGATGCTGTCCCGTGAAATGCCGAAAACGTGAGCGCCCGCATCACCAAAGTCTTGAAGTTGTTCCGAGAAACCGATGGATTCCTTGGTGCAGCCCGGCGTATCATCACGAGGATAGAAGAACAAAACGACGGTTCCGCCGCGCAGGGCTGACAAGGTGACCTCGCCGCCTCCGTCGCGGGGCAAAGTGAAATCAGGGGCGATGTCTGAAACGTCGGGCATTGGAAACTCCGCTAAAGTTTTTTATGGGCTGCCCGTGATCATAGGGCGGCACGAGCGGGTTGGAAGACGTGGATAGAAAATTGGTGCAGCACGAGGAAAAAAGTGCTCAGCAGTCCAATAAACCCCGGCGTCGCCGGTCGCGTCGCCGTATTGCCGCGCATTTTTCTGGTTGGACAGTTCTGTCTCTGGGACTGTTAGTATTTGCGGGCTGGTTTTTTCTGTTCGGTCAGAATCTGCACGCTCCTGAGTGGCTGAGAAAGCAAGTTGAGCAGCGCCTTGAACACAGCCTTGGGGGGCTGAAATTCAGTTTCGGTGACGCTAGTTTTATCGTGAACGAAGAATGGCGCCCCCGTCTGCAACTGACTGACGTGACCATCAGTGACGCGGCTGGGCAGCAGATTGCGCAGGTTTCGGACCTGCGCACCCGACTATCCATGCGTGGGCTTTTGCGGGGGCAAATTCGTCCGCGCCGCATTATCCTTCGCGATGCTCAGATCGCCTTGACCCGGGGGCTGGACGGGGCATTGTCGCTGACCGTTGGCTCGGGCAGTACCCCGGTACAGCAGGCACCGAATCTGGCCCAGTTGATCGAGCAATCCGACGATGTGTTTCTGTCTCCGATCCTGTCGGGGCTGCGCTCTGTCGAGTTGGAATCGCTGACGCTGGACTATCAGGATCTGCGTCTTGGTCGGGCCTGGGTTTTCGACGGGGGGCATATCACCGCGACCAGAACCGGGGATGAGATGCATCTTGCCACAGGGTTCTCTGTTCTGACCGGCCGCGACTATGCCAGTTCGATCGAGGCGAATTATACCAGTGTTCTGGGCACACCTCAGGCGGAGTTCGGCATTTCAATTACCGATCTGCCGACTGAAGATATCGCCAGTCAAAGTGTTGCCTTGTCGTGGCTGCAGGTCCTCAAGGCACCGATTTCAGGGGCGTTGCGCGGCAGCATTGACAGTAACGCTGCCTTGGGGCCGCTGTTCGCAACGCTGAACCTTGGGGCCGGTGTGGTGCAGCCAACGCAAGAAACGCGCCCCATTCCGTTCGAGTCCGCCAGAACCTATTTCACCTATACCCCCACTCAGGAGGAACTTGATTTCAACGAAGTCTCAGTGGTTTCGGCATGGGGGGCTTTGCAGGCCGAAGGCAAGGCGTTTCTACACGGTATCGAAAACGGCGCGCTGGACAGTCTGACGTCGCAGCTAAGCCTCAGCAATATCAACATCAATCCAGCTGACCTGTTCCCGGAACCGCTGAAATTGGCACGCGCTGAACTGGATATGAAAATGAACCTGGCACCGTTCGATTTGCGACTGGGTCAGATCACGATCGAAGATGCCAACTATCGGTTGTTGGGCTCGGGCAAACTGACAGGTGAATCCCGAGGTTGGGCGGCGCAACTTGAGGCGCATCTGGACAGCATGAACGGGGATGAGCTGTTGAATTACTGGCCCGAACGCCTGGCGTCAAAGCCGCGGCTTTGGGTCGAGGAAAACTTGTATGAAGGGCAATTCTCGGATGTCGATTTCGCCTTGCGTCTGCGGCCCGGTAGCAAGCCCGATATTTATCTGGACTTCGGTTTCGACAATGCAAAAATCAGGTTCGCCAAGACCTTACCACCACTTGAGAATGCACAGGGACAGGCCAGTCTGATCAATCGCCGCTTTACGGCAACAGCGGAATCGGGCGTTGTCATCGCGGATGAAGGGGGCGCAGTAGACGCCACGGGCACATCCTTCATCATCCCGGATACCTCTATCAAAGAGCTCTCCCCGTCGATTACCCGGGTGGCCGCCAAAGGCAGCACGACAGCGGCATTGTCGTTTCTTGACCGACCTCCACTTAGCTTGCTGACCAAAGCGAATTTGCCGGTTGATCTGGCCGAGGGCACTGTAAATCTGGCCGGAACGTTGGCTCTGCCAATGAAGAAGGGGCTGAAATTCGAAGATACAGAATTTCACTTCCTCGGTGAGGTCGACAATGTCCAAAGTGATAGGCTGGTTCCGGGATTTTCAGTCAGCGCCGACCAACTGGCGCTTGAGGGCAACCAGGCCGGAGTAGAAATTTCTGGCGATGGATTGTTTGGCGACGTTCCCATTCGGGGAACATGGAGGCAGCCAATCGGTGGCACCGAAGCTCAGCGTAGTGAAATGACGGGGCAGATCGAATTGTCCCCTCGGTTGATGACCGAGTTGAACGCCGGGTTGCCACAGGGAATGCTGACAGGGCAGGGCACGGCGGACATTGCACTGGGTATCGGTGCTGGGGCACCGCCTAGACTGACTGCATCCTCGGACCTGCAAGGCGTTGGGTTGGCTGTTCCCGAACTGGGTTGGCGCAAGGGGGCTGGCACGACCGGCACCATGACGCTTGAGGCTACGTTAGGAGAAAACCTGCGCGTGGATGAGCTGAAGCTGGAGGCGGCTGGATTGCGCACTTCTGCGTCGATCTCGTTTAATGAGGGTGATTTCGACCGCGTTCAGTTCAGCTCGTTTGATCTGGGTAACTGGCTGGCGGTTCCGGCCGAGTTGATCAATCGTGGCGGCGCGGTGCCGGACATCCGGGTATTGGGCGGAGTGATGAACCTGGGTCGTGCGACTTTTGGCAGTAGCAGCGGGGGTGGTGGTTCCGGCCCCGGACCCCGGATGGACGTGACGCTGGACCGCCTGCAAGTGACCGAGACCATAGCCCTGACCGGGTTCAAGGGTGACTTTCAAACCACCGGAGGAGTCAGGGGCGCTTTCACGGCCAGCGTGAATGGAGGCGCACCCGTGCGTGGGCAAGTTGCCCCCCGCTCCAATCGCAGCGCAGTAACGTTGACCTCTGGGGATGCCGGGGCGGTCTTGCGTTCTGCAGGGATGATCACGCAGGCACGAAGTGGGTCATTGAACGTGCAATTGGAACCGGTCGCGGGGCCCGGCAATTACGACGTCATCGCGAAAATCACCAATACCTACATCAAGGATGCCCCTGCCATGGCCGCGCTGCTGAACGCCATCAGCCTGGTTGGTCTGGTCAATGAAATGGCGGGGCAGGGTATCTTTTTCTCGTCCATCGAAAGCCGAATGCGCATCACTCCGACAGAGGTCAAAGTCCTGAGCGGTAGTGCCGTTGGACCATCAATGGGTTTGTCTTTTGACGGCACAATTAACACGATTACCGAAACGCTGAACCTGCGCGGAGCTATTTCGCCGATCTATCTGGTGAATGCCATCGGCAGCGTTTTCACCAAGAAGGGCGAGGGCGTGATTGGCTTTAATTATACTCTGACCGGACCGCTGCGGCAGCCGAAAGTGTCGGTCAATCCGCTGTCCGGACTGGCCCCCCTTTTCCTGCGCAACCTGCTGCGGACTCCGGCGCCGACTGTATCCGATGGTCCCAACGCGCAAACCGTGAAACCGGATGAACCCAAAAAGACGTTTGGATCACCACCATCCGACCGGTGATCAGACGGTGGCCGAATCTGAAAAGGCAGGGTATGGCGCGGCCATGAAACTCAGCGATTTTGATTTCCACCTGCCCGAAGACCTGATTGCAACGCGCCCGGCCAGCCCGCGATCGTCCGCGCGGCTATTGGTGGCCAACGGTGATACGGTATCGAATGCTCATGTGTTTGATCTGCCCGACTGGCTGCAACCCGGTGACAGGCTGGTGCTGAATGACACGCGTGTCATCCCAGCACGGCTAAATGGCCGTCGCCATCGCGACAGCGCCCAAGGGCCGGTTTCGGCCGCGATCGAAGCGACCTTGTTGGAACCTCAGGCGGATGGCGCATGGGCGGCGCTGATCAAACCGCTGAAAAAGGTCAGGCTGGGCGAAGATATCAGGTTCTCCGATGACCTCAGCGCCACGCTGGAGCGGGTCGAGGATGGGCAAGCCTATCTGCGGTTCAACCTTATGGGTGAGGATTTCGACTCCGCGCTGGAACAGGCCGGAGCAATGCCCCTGCCGCCCTATATTGCGGCCAAGCGTCCGGCAGACGAACAGGACAAGACCGACTATCAGACGATTTGGGCGCGCAATTCGGGGGCGGTCGCGGCCCCCACGGCGTCGCTGCACTTTGATCAAGTGTTGATGCAGGCGCTTGAGACCCGTGGCGTGACGATCAGTCATGTGACGCTGCATGTCGGGGCGGGCACGTTCCTTCCCGTCAAGGTCGAGGACGTCACCACTCATAAGATGCACGCCGAATGGGGCAAAGTCAGCGCCACAGCAGCCGAAGAAATCCGCGCCACCAAAGCGGGCGGAGGGCGCGTCATCCCCGTGGGGACAACCGCCCTGCGCCTGATCGAAAGTGCTTCGCGGTCCGGGCAGATAGAACCCTGGGAAGGCGACACTGATATCTTCATCTATCCCGGTTTCGAGTTCCACGTGACCGATGCGCTGATGACCAATTTCCACCTGCCGAAATCCACACTGTTGATGCTTGTTTCCGCGTTGATGGGGCAGGGCCGGATGCGCGATGTCTATGCGCATGCGATTGAACAGAAATACCGATTCTTTTCTTATGGGGATGCGTCGCTTTTGATCCCATAAGGGACGCGTTGTCGGGATCGTCCGTTCGCAATGTCGTAGACAAGCGCGATCAGAGCCGTTTTTCATATAAAAGCGAATCCAGAGTTCAGGTCGGCATATTTCGGAGGCCCAAATGATTCAGGTCCTGTCCAGCGCATGGGCGCTTCTTCTTGGTATGGGCCTGTTGATGGTCGGTAACGGTCTGCAAGGGACGATTCTGGGTGTCCGGGGAGAGATCGAGGGCTTTTCGACCCTTGAGATGTCATTCGTAATGTCGGCTTATTTTCTGGGCTTCCTCGGCGGGTCGCGCCTTGCGCCCGAGATGATCCGGCGTGTTGGCCATGTACGGGTGTTTGCCGCGCTGGCGTCTTTCATCTCGGCTGTCATGATCCTTTACCCGATGATGACGAACCCCGTGGTCTGGATTCTGGGCCGCGTCGTGATCGGTTTCTGCTTTTCCGGGGTGTATGTCACCGCCGAAAGCTGGCTGAACAACGCGGCCAGCAATGAAAACCGCGGGCAGGCTCTGTCGTTGTACATGATATTCCAGATGACGGGGATTATCAGTGCGCAGGCACTGGTGCTGCTGGGCGATCCAGCGGGATATGAGACCTTTGTAATCGCATCCATCTTGGTTTCGGTCTCATTCGCGCCCATTCTGCTTTCGATCTCACCAACGCCGGCCTTTGACACCACCAAACCCATGACCCTGCGCGAGTTGATGGGAAAATCTCCGCTGGGTTGCGTGGGCATGTTCCTGTTGGGCGGCGTGTTCTCGGCACAATTCGGTATGGCCTCGGTCTATGGCGCGCGGGCAGGGTTTTCGCTGGCCGAGATTTCGACCTTTGTGGCCGCGTTCTATGTCGGGGCGGTCGTATTGCAATACCCGTTGGGTTGGTTTTCGGACCGAATGGATCGCCGGGTATTGATTATGATGGTTGCGGTGACAGGCGCCTGCGGTGCAATTGCCGGGATGCTGTTTGGACTGGCCTTTCCGATTTTGCTCGTCTCGGCCTTTGTGATTGGCGGCATGTCGAACCCGCTGTATTCGCTTTTGCTCGCCCACACGAACGACTTTCTTGAACATGAAGACATGGCTGCAGCCTCGGGCGGCCTGTTGTTCATCAACGGTCTGGGTGCGATTGCGGGTCCACTGATCACGGGCTGGTTGATGGGCGACCGCGTCTTTGGCCCTCAGGGGTTCTTCCTGTTCATCGCTGCGCTACTTGCGACGATGGCGGTTTACGCCATGTACCGCATGACGCAGCGTGCCGCGATCCCGGTGGATGAAACCGGTACCATGTCTCATGTCTATCCGACGGCATCGCCGGTTGCGATCGAAGTTGCGCAAGAGGTCGCCATTGAAGCCGCCGAAGCCGAGGCCGAGACGCAACATATTGCCTAAGACACGGGAATATGTCGCCAATGTTGCAATTTTTTACTGTAATACTTCTGTAAAACAGCTTTAAATGATCTTACGTCCCTGGGGAGGGCAACACGACGGAGTTTAAGGGCAATGGCAAGTCCTGAAGAAGTATTGAGTTATTGGTTAGACGAGATTGGTCCCAAGGGTTGGTATCTACAAGACGATGCCTTGGATGCGGACATTCGCGAACGGTTTTTGACCACCTGGGAAGCCGCGAATGAAGGCAAATTTTCTCTTTGGTTGACGTACCCCAGTGGGGCACTTGCATACATCATCCTGATGGACCAGTTTCCGCGCAACATGTTCCGTGGCAGCGCCGAGGCATTCGCGTCAGATCGCGCTGCTTTGTCAGCCGCGAAATGTGCGGTGGACAAAGGGTGGGATCTCAAGATCGACGAACCTGCGCGGCAGTTCTTTTACCTGCCGATGATGCATTCGGAAAATCTGTGTGATCAGGAGCGCTGTGTCCGGCTTATGTGTCAAAACATGAGCGACAGCGATCAAAGCAACCTGTTGCACGCGCGGGCGCATCGCGAAGTGATCCGCAAGTTCGGGCGGTTCCCTTACCGGAACGAGGCGTTGGAGCGCCCGATGACCGAGCACGAAGCCGCCTATGTCGACATGGGCGGATACGGGTCCACGGTGCGCGAGCTGCAGGCCGCCCTTTAGGACGACGGCACGCAGCCTCGAATGGCAATAATTCGGTCGGCGACTACGTCGGCCGATTTTTCTATGGCAGAGTTGATCAGCACACCAGGAGTTTGAGTTATCTCGGCAATGCGGGCCTGCGTGATCTGCATTCCTTCCTCGAGGTTATCCAGTTTCACCAGCGCCGTGGATATTCGCAGTTTTTCGCTGATATCGGTCACAGAACCACCTGCCTGCACATCTGCAAGATCACTGCGCAGCGCTACAAGTTCACCCTGAACGCCGCGAATTTCATCCCTTAGCGGTGCAATAACTTGGGCTTTTTCTGAAAAGACCATGGTGATGTCTTCTACTGTCGATGCCAGTTTCCACCCCAGAAATAAGCAAAGAGCCACGAGGATGAGTGTGGCGTTGAGCATTGCAAGCAACAGATCCTTAAGTGTTTTGGCCATGGTAAGCCTCTCGAATAATTTGTGTTTATGAAAGGGCGGATAAACCCGACCCCTATGTTCTAGCCATAGAAGCAGACCCGGTATAGGCTGAATTCAGCATAAACTGATACCGATGATCCCGCGTCGCATTTGTCGCGGGAATGGTGTGTTGATGCGTTCCAGAATTTAGTTTAATGGTAAACTAAATTTTTCAACCATCCTGCGCCGAGAGGGAAACATGGCTGCACAATCTTTTGATCTGATCGTAATCGGCGCTGGTCCGGGCGGCTATGTCGCTGCTATTCGCGCAGCACAGCTGGGCCTGAAAACGGCTGTGGTCGAACGTGAACATCTGGGCGGCATATGCCTGAACTGGGGATGTATCCCGACCAAGGCGCTGTTGCGTTCCTCCGAAGTGTTCCACTTGATGGAGCGCGCCAAGGATTTCGGGCTTAAGGCGGATAAGGTCGGGTACGATCTGGACGCTGTCGTAAAACGTTCGCGCGGTGTGGCGGCCCAGCTTTCCGGCGGCATTGGTCACCTGCTGAAAAAGAACAAAGTCACCGTGGTGATGGGGCAGGCGACGATCCCCGCCAAGGGCAAGGTCTCGGTCAAGACAGACAAAGGCACCGAAGAGCTGACGGCCAAGAACATCGTGCTGGCCACTGGTGCGCGGGCGCGGGAACTGCCGGGGCTTGAGGCCGATGGTGATCTGGTCTGGACGTACAAGCACGCGTTGCAACCGCCGCGGATGCCCAAGAAACTGCTGGTCATCGGCTCGGGCGCGATTGGTATCGAGTTTGCCAGCTTCTACAATACGCTGGGTGCCGATACTACTGTTGTCGAGGTCATGGACCGCGTGCTGCCGGTGGAAGATGCCGAGATCAGCGGGCTGGCCAAGAAGGCCTTTACCAAGCAAGGCATGACCATCATGGAAAAAGCGATGGTCAAGCAGCTGGACCGGGCCAAGGGCAAGGTTACCGCGCATATTGAGGTCAAAGGCAAGGTCGAAAAGCACGATTTTGATACTGTGATCTCGGCCGTGGGGATCGTTGGCAACGTCGAAGACCTCGGGCTTGAAGCCTTGGGCGTGAAACTCGACCGCACTCATGTCGTGACTGATGAATTCTGTCGCACCGGGGTTGAAGGGCTGTATGCCATTGGCGACATCGCGGGCGCACCTTGGTTGGCGCACAAGGCAAGCCACGAAGGCGTGATGGTCGCGGAACTGATCGCTGGCAAACACGCGCACCCTGTAAAGCCCGAAAGCATCGCCGGTTGCACTTATTGTCAGCCGCAAGTGGCTTCGGTCGGTTACAGCGAGGCAAAAGCCAAAGAGCTGGGCTACGACATCAAAGTCGGCCGCTTCCCCTTCATCGGCAATGGTAAGGCCATCGCTCTGGGTGAGCCGGAAGGTCTGATCAAAACGGTATTTGATGCCAAAACCGGCGAGCTGCTGGGCGCGCACATGATCGGCGCGGAAGTGACTGAATTGATTCAGGGTTACATCGTTGGTCGACAGCTGGAAACGACAGAAGAAGACCTGATGAACACGGTCTTCCCGCACCCAACTCTGTCGGAAATGATGCACGAAAGCGTTTTGGATGCTTACGGCAAAGTCATTCACATGTAATCTGTGAGACGATACCTAAACAAAGGCACCGCCAGTCCGGCGGTGCCTTTTTTGTTTAGCGGGTCAGGGCGTCCAGAATCCGGGCCCAGGACCGGATGCCTTTGTGAAAGCTTTTCACGTCGTACTTCTCGTTCGGTGAGTGGATGGCATCATCGTCATTGGCATAGCCAACCAGCATCGAATCCAGCCCAAGCTCGGTATTAAAGTACCCGACGACAGGTATGGAACCGCCCATCCCGGTGAATACGGCCTCGCGTCCCCATTCGTCCGATAGGGCGCCACGCGCAGCCTCGAACTCGGGGCGATCCAAATTCATGACCGAGGCGGGGGACCCTTCCAGATCATTGTCCCAGTCGACCTTGGCGTCCGGCGACAAACGCTCCTCTACATGTTTGCGGATTTTGTCGCGCAGGCTGTCAGGATCCATGTCGCCGACCAGACGGCAGGTGATCTTGCAATGCGCCTGCGACGGGATCACGGTTTTCGAACCCGCGCCGTTATAGCCGCCCCACAGGCCGTTGACCTCAAGCGTCGGGCGCGCCCATTGCTGTTCCAGCGCCGAATACCCCTTTTCGCCATGGGGTTGCGAGTAACCGACCGAGTTCAGATATTCAGCCTCGTCAAACCCGCAGTTTTGCCACTGGCGCAGTTGCTCGGCAGGTATTTCGTGGACACCTTCATAGAAACCCTCGACGGCGACACGGCCGGTTTCGTCGTCGTAGAACGAGGCGATGATCTTGGACAATTCCCGCAGCGGGTTCAGGCCGGGGCCGCCGTAATGGCCCGAATGCAGGTCAATGCGCGGACCGGTGATGGTGAATTCGTCCTTGAGCATGCCGCGCAATTGCGAGGAAATCGACGGCACACCACGTGATACCATCGAGGTGTCGCAAACCAAGGCCAGATCTGCCTTCAACTCGGCCGCGTTTTCCCGAAGGAACGGAACCAGAGACGGAGACCCCGATTCTTCTTCGCCCTCGAAGAAAAACGTGATGCGGCAGGGCAGGGAGCCGTTGACGGCTTTCCACGCTCGGCAGGCTTCGACAAAGGTCATCAACTGGCCTTTGTCATCTGACGACCCGCGCCCGCGAATGACCGGGCCATTGTCAGTGTCTTCAATGGCGGGATCGAATGGGTCGCGATTCCACAGCTCCAGCGGGTCAACGGGCTGCACGTCATAGTGCCCGTAAAACAGAACATGAGGTGCGTTGCTGTCCTCTCCAACATGGCCGACGACCATGGGATGGCCGGTGGTTTCGCGCTTTTCCGCTGCAATACCTATGCTTTGCAGGTCGGCCACCAGCCAGTCGGCGGCCTGATCCACCTGTTCGTCATAGGCCGGGTCGGTCGAAATAGATGGAATGCGCAGCAGCTCCATCAGGCGGTCGATTGAGGTTTGCAGATCAGCGTCGATGCGGTTCAGAACGGCGTCCAGCGACATGGGGTTCTCCTGCTTTCAAGATTTGGCCGAACCCTATCAGCGCCATCAGCGCCGTCCAGTGTGCTTTGGCGGGAATATGGTATAATATCGGAAACCCGGATGGGTGCCTGCGTCGTTTCCTCGCGCCCGACTGCCGTAACTTTACTTGTCGACACGGGTACGAGGAGATATTTGATGCAAATCAAATATGTGATCCCAATGTCGTCTATACGTACTGGGCACAAGGGAACGCATTGGCGTATACCCGGATTCGTCCGGTGAGGGCGTCAGAAATTTTGTCCGGTCTATTATGAATTGGCCGGGCAGGTAAGGAGATACCGGTGGACTATACTGCTCAGCTCGATACAGCGATTGCCAGGCTGCATGATGAAGGACGCTACCGGACCTTCATCGACATCGAACGCCGTAATGGCCATTTCCCGCATGCAGTGCGGACGCGCCCGGACGGATCGCAGCAGAATATCACCGTGTGGTGTGGCAATGACTATTTGGGTATGGGCCAGCACCCGGTTGTTCTGGACGCCATGCACGAAGCCGTTGACGCCGCCGGCGCTGGTTCGGGCGGAACCCGCAATATCTCGGGCACCACGGTCTATCACAAGCGCCTTGAAGCTGAGCTGGCTGATCTGCATGGCAAGGAGGCAGCGCTGCTGTTCACCAGCGCATATATCGCCAACGACGCGACACTGAGCACTTTGCCCAAACTGTTCCCCGGCCTGATCATCTATTCCGACGCGCTGAACCATGCGTCGATGATCGAAGGCGTGCGCCGCAACGGCGGTGCCAAACGCATCTTCCGTCACAACGATGTGGCCCATCTGCGCGAACTGCTTGAGGCTGACGACCCCAAAGCACCCAAGCTGATCGCATTTGAATCCGTTTACTCGATGGATGGCGATTTTGGTCCCATCGAGGAAATCTGCGATCTGGCCGATGAATTCGGCGCGTTGACTTACCTTGATGAAGTTCATGCTGTCGGCATGTACGGCCCGCGCGGTGGCGGCGTGACCGAGCGTGATCGTCTGGCGCATCGTATCGACATCATCAACGGCACCCTCGCCAAAGCCTTTGGTGTGATGGGCGGCTATATCGCGGCCAGTGAGAAAATGTGTGACGCCGTGCGTTCCTATGCTCCGGGCTTTATCTTCACCACGTCGTTGCCGCCTGCGGTGGCAGCAGGGGCGGCTGCGTCGGTCGCCTATCTGAAAACCGCAACGGATTTACGCGAGCAGCACCAAACACAGGCCAAGGTTCTCAAGCTGCGGCTCAAGGGGCTGGGCCTGCCGCTGATCGACCACGGTACGCATATCGTGCCAGTGATCGTAGGTAATCCTGTGCATACCAAGATCCTCAGCGACCGGCTGCTGGATGACTATGGCATCTATGTACAGCCGATCAATTTTCCCACCGTTCCGCGCGGAACCGAACGTTTGCGCTTTACCCCATCTCCGGTGCATGGACCCGGTGAGATTAACCGTCTGGTGCAGGCTATGGACGAACTTTGGTCACATTGTGCGCTAAATCGCGCCGAACTTGCCGGATAACCTCACGCCAAAGTGTGCAATAGGTTTGCCGCGTGTTAAGCTTAAGCTAACAAAAGTAACGGACGAATCGTTAAAGGGATGATTCGCCGTTAGCGTGAAACACGCGCAGGCAGAATGGGGCAGCAGGGATGATTGGGCGCAGATCTCAGCGCGATTCCAAAGGTGAAGCCGACGTCAGGCCAAAAGGCTATGACGATTACGAAGTACGGCTCGGCGACATGATGCGCGGTGAACGCGCAACAATGGGCAAGTCCCTTTTGGATGTGCAGCGGGAACTGCGGATCAAGGCCAACTACATAGCAGCCATCGAAGACGCCGATCCAGACGCGTTCGACACACCCGGCTTCATCGCCGGGTATGTGCGTTCTTATGCCCGCTATCTGGGGATGAACCCGGATGACACTTTCGCTGCCTTCTGCAAGGAAAGTGGGTTCGAGGTTGCACATGGCATGTCGGCCGAGGCTTCGGTTGTCCGCAAGCCCTCGGGCGCGGTTGCAGCACGCGGCCCGATGGGGCGCGACCCCTTTATCTCGCCCAACACGCCTTTCGTTCCCGGAAGGGAATCTCTTGTCAGCCAGATTGAACCGCGGGCCATCGGATCGTCGCTGGTTTTGGTCGCAGTTATCTGCGGCATCGGCTACGGTGGCTGGTCGGTTCTGAACAAGATCCAGCAAGTACAGGTCAGCCCGGTCGAGCAAGCCCCGGTGGTTCTGTCCGACCTTGATCCCTTGGATGCCGCGCGCGAAAGCGTCGAAACTGAGATTGCCGTTGCGACCAAACCCAGTGCCGAGGCGCTGGATCGCCTGTATCGCCCGCAGGCGCTGGACGTACCTGTTCTGGTCGCCCGTGACGCCCCGATTTCCACGCTGGACCCACGCACCGTGGGTACTTTCCAGCCACAGGAACTGCCCAAGGTTGAGGTCGCCGAGGTTCATACCGTTGAACGCCCGGCCTTGCCACAAGTGGTCGAGCAAATCGACACCACCCTGAAAATCGTTGCGGTGAACCCTTCCTGGATGCGGGTCACTGCAGCGGACGGCAGCGTTATCTTTGAAGGTACCCTTGGTACCGTTGAACAGGGCAGCGTGTTTGAGGTTCCGTTGACGGAAGAGCCGCCGCTGCTGCGTGCGGGTGCTTCGGGCTCGGTCTTCTTCTCGATGAACGGCGAACATTATGGACCGGCTGGCGCGCCGGGGACCGTCGCCAAAGGCGTTGTTCTGTCCAAGGATGCAGTTGCCGAAACCTATGCGGTGGCTGATCTTGAGGCCGATCAGAACAGCGCGCTGAAACAATTGGTGGCCGAACTACAGGCCCAGGTTTCAGAAGAACCCGCCGAGTGATCTAGCCATTGCGGTGACCTGGTAGGCGGACTATCTAAAGACCCAACTCAAGTTGTCTTGGACCCGTCCCCATGTCGCTCAATCATGTTCGCCCGTGGCGCAATATCTACCGCCGTAAATCCCGTCAGATCATGGTCGGGGATGTTGCCGTCGGCGGAGATGCTCCAATTGCCGTACAGACGATGACCAACACGCTGACGACCGATGTTGCCGCGACCGTAGCGCAGGTACAGGCCGCAGCCGAGGCAGGTGCCGATATCGTGCGCGTGTCAGTACCCGATGAAGCGTCATCGAAAGCCCTGAAAGAGATCGTGCGCGAATGCCCGGTGCCGATTGTGGCCGATATTCATTTCCACTATCGCCGCGGGATCGAGGCCGCCGAGGCCGGTGCCGCCTGTCTGCGGATCAACCCGGGTAATATTGGTGATGAAAAGCGGGTGAAAGAGGTCATCAGCGCGGCGCGTGACCACAATTGCTCGATCCGGATTGGCGTGAATGCAGGCAGTCTGGAAAAGCACCTGCTTGAGAAATATGGCGAACCGTGCCCCGAAGCGATGGTTGAAAGCGGGCTCGAGCATATCCGAATCCTGCAGGACAACGACTTTCACGAATTCAAGATCAGCGTGAAGGCCAGCGACGTATTCCTGTCCGCCGCCGCCTATCAGGGTATCGCCGAGGCGACCGACGCCCCGATTCACCTGGGCATCACCGAGGCAGGAGGTCTGGTGTCGGGGACAATCAAATCGTCTATCGGGTTGGGCAATCTGCTTTGGATGGGCATTGGCGATACGATCCGCGTCAGCCTGTCTGCCGATCCGGTCGAAGAGGTCAAGGTTGGCTATGAGATCCTGAAATCTCTGGGCCTGCGCCATCGCGGTGTGAACATAATCTCATGCCCGTCCTGCGCGCGGCAGGGGTTCGACGTGATCAAGACGGTCGAAGAGCTTGAGCAGCGGTTGGAGCACATCAAGACCCCGATGAGCCTGTCCATCATCGGGTGCGTGGTCAACGGCCCGGGCGAGGCATTGATGACCGATGTCGGCTTTACAGGTGGTGGGGCTGGATCGGGCATGGTCTATCTGGCGGGAAAGGCCAGCCACAAGATGTCAAACGACCAGATGATCGACCACATCGTCGAAGAGGTCGAGAAGAAGGCGGCTGAGTTGGACGCCGCTGCTGAAGCGGCAGAATAGGGCGCGAAGGCAAGCCTATTTCGGCGCTGGCAATCTTGAAGTGTCAATAACGACAAATTGCCCCTCTACGTTGGTCCTATGTGGTGGCACTACCAGGATTTCATTGGTTGGGCCTTTCTGAGGGCGGCCCCACATGTCGTAGTGCACACCGGCGCACGGATCGAAGAACCCCGCATAGTTGCCAGTTTTTGCTAGTATAATACACCCGAGCCCTGCAGTGCTTATCAGGCTGACGATGAACCACTCAAGACGCGCAAAAACTTCGGGACCTAGCTCCTGTTTAAGCGAGCCACTTTCTAACAATCCAGACCATTCTTCCAGAGGGACACTTGGGTCGAATTGCGCCATTGCACTTGCCATTTCTGCAAGATCACGACGCCAAATAGTGACCGGCTTCCCTTTGACTTTCAGCAATCTCGCGTCGCCGGGTTTCCAGCTTGCAATCCGGACAGTACCTGGTCTGTTTTCATAATGGGCTTCAACGTCAGCTGTTGGAGCCATGCCGGAAAACAGAAAATACAGACCGATTGTGACGGTCATCAATGCCCATCCTGCCGTTAAGTAGTAAAGGGCAGCGCCTTTCTTTTTCATAGGTTACTTGCTCAAATTCTGCTTAATCAATCGCGCTTTAGTTGAATGCTGTCGAAAAGCCCATTTAGGGAAAAGCGTTTGCCGATTTTTCCGAATGGCTTTGAGAATAATAAGGAAAACGAGTACGCCTGAGATTGGGTCAGAGAGGAGATATACTCTCACTGAACCTCGGAACGGTAGTTGGCAAGGGGCGGTTTGACCGCCCCAAACCTACTATCCCTGCTCGGCGCGCACAGCGTCGGCAATTTGTATCATCTGATCCGCAGGTAGGAAGCCGCGCAGCATTTCTGTGCCCAGAATGAAAGACGGCGTTCCGGAAATCTGCATCCGCTGCGCCAACGCGCGTGTACGCGTGATTTCATCGGTTACTTGATCGCTGTCCATCGCGGCGATGATCGCGTCGCTGTCCAGACCTAGACCATCGGAAATGCGGCGCAGGGAAATCTCGGTCGGTTCGCCGCCAAATTCCAGCAGAGCGTCGTGCACTTGTTTGTATGCGTCGTCACCGGCCACATGTTTGGTGGCCACTGCAAAGCGCGACGACAGGACCGAGGCCTCACCCAGAATTGGGAATTCCTTGATCACCAGCCGGATATTTCCGTCCTCGGACAGAAGGCTCGCCACTTCCGAGACTGCACGGCGGCAATATCCACAACGATAATCCATGAATTCGACCAGCGTTATGTCGCCGTCTGGATTGCCTCCCACCCAGCTGTAGCCGTCATTAAACAGCTCATCGGCATTAGCGGCCACCAGTTCCTGGTCAGCGGCGGCCTCGGCAACCGCGTTGCGTTGTTCAAGGATGTTGATCGCCTCGATGATCACCTCGGGGTTCTCCAATAGGTACTCGCGCACCTGTGCGCCAAACTCTTCCTTTTCCGAAGGACTGAGCGCGTTCAGATCCAGCGCTTGCGCAGGGCCAGTAATCAGGGAAAGCCCCAGAAGGGCGGGTGCTGCATGTCTGAGGATCATTTCCGTTTCCTTTTCGCTTTCTTTGCGCGTTCCGAAGCAATCAGCACATCTTGTGCCCTTTGCCAACCCGATGAGCCTTCGGGCAATTGTCCAAGGGCTCGTTTTGCGTGAATTCCCGCATCGGCCAGTCGGCCATGCAGGGCATATCGTTCCGCAGTCACGACCGAGGCCATGCCGTTGTTGCCAACCTTTGCATATGCGACCCCGAGGTCTTGCATCAGTCTGGCGTTTCGATAATCTCTTTGACGAGCTTTCTCAAGGACTTGCAAGGCAATCTTCGTCTGACCTTGCGCCAGTAGAGCACGCCCGTACCCAGCTAAAATCAATGCATCATTAGGGGCCAATTCGACCGCCTTGCCATAGGCCTGCACCGCATCCTGAACTTGACGGTTTTCCAGCAGAATCTGGCCCTTGAGCTCATAATAAAACGGATCATCCGGGCGAATTGCCAATGCCTCGTCAATGTTCGCGCGGGCATTGGCCAGATCACGGTTCTGATGATAGGCCGAGGCCTCGCGCATCAGGCGCACATCCTGTGCGTTTTCCTCTTTAGCGCGTCGCATGGTCCATGTCGGGGACCTAAGAAAGGCCGACAGCTTACCTTTGACCCGCGCGAACCAGTAATCGGCATTTGGGTCCGTCGTTGACCAGTCGCCGTGTTGCTCCATAAACCTTTGGGCCACGCGCAGGCGCTCGCGACTGGTGGGGTGCGACCGCATATAAGGGTCCTGATTGACGGTATTCAGCAGTTCCTGACCCGCGAATTTCTGATGCAGTGCGACCATTCCAACGGGCGAGATACCGGCCCATCTTAGATAGCTGGCGGCACTTTGATCGGCCGAGGATTCCTCGGCCCGTGTGTGCCCTAAAAAACTGCGCAGCGCGGCGCTTTGGGTGCCTGCCGCAATGCCTGCCGCCGCCTCCCCACCGCCAGCGGCCGCAGCAATCAGGGCCAGCGCGGTTCCGAACCCTGCTTTGCGCTGTGCGACGCGCAGGTTCTCGGCCCGTCGCGCCAAGTGACCGTTGGCGATATGCGCGGCCTCGTGGGCGATAACCGCCTGCAGCATTTCGGGGCTTTCGACATTTAGAATCAGCCCGTAATTCAGGTAGATCGCGCTATAATCTATGACAAAGGCGTTGAACGTGCGGTCATTGACCACCAGTATCTTGACCCGGTTGGTGTTCAGCCCAGCCGCGCGCAAAATCGGAAAGGCTAGCTCACGCAGCCCGTGTTCGATATCGGGGTCTCGGATCAAGCCCTGAGCGTTCGCCGGAACAAGGCTTGCCATCCATGTCACTGCCACCAGCAACAGGGTCGGGATTGACGCCACCCTGGATAAGCGTTCAAAAGCCATGGCTGAAACATGGGAGATTGGCATGAGAAACTCAACCCGGTCCGGGGTCGATCCCTTTATCGTGATGGACGTGATGGAGGCCGCACGCCGCGCCGAAGAGGCCGGGCGCCACATTATCCATATGGAGGTCGGCCAGCCTGGAACCGGTGCGCCCAAAGGCGCAGTTCAAGCCTTGGGTAAGGCGATGGAACAAGCCCCGCTGGGCTATACGGTTGCTTTGGGCCTGCCGCAGCTGCGGCAACGGATCGCACGTCTGTATGGTGAGTGGTACAATGTCGATCTGAATCCCGAACGTGTGGTGATTACCCCGGGATCATCGGGCGGATTCCTGCTGGCCTTCACTGCGCTGTTCGACAGCGGTGACCGCGTTGGCATCGGCGCGCCAGGCTACCCATCATACCGGCAGATTCTAAAAGCTCTGGGTTTGGTGCCGGTCGATCTGCCCACTGCACCGGAAAACCGTCTGCAGCCCGTGCCCGCAGATTTTGCCGGACTTGATCTGCAAGGTCTGATGGTCGCGTCCCCGGCGAACCCCACAGGCACCATGCTGGATCACGCAGCTATGGGCGCGCTGATCGAAGCCGCGCATGGACAGGAGGCGTCGTTCATCAGTGACGAGATTTACCATGGTCTGGAATATGAGGCCAAAGCCGTCACAGCGCTGGAACTGACGGATGAGTGCTATGTGATTAACTCATTCTCGAAATATTTCTCGATGACCGGTTGGCGTGTCGGCTGGATGGTCGTGCCCGAGGATCAGGTGCGCGTCGTCGAGCGCATCGCCCAGAACATGTTCATCTGTGCGCCTCATGCCAGCCAGTTGGCGGCGCTTGCTGCGATGGATTGCGACGAGGAATTGCAGGCCAATCTGGACGTATATCGCCGCAATCGCGCGCTGATGTTAGAGGGTTTGCCCAAAGTCGGGTTCACCAATATCGCTCCGCCCGACGGGGCGTTTTATGTTTACGCTGATGTTTCCGACCTGACCGAAGACAGCCGTGCCTTTGCGGCTGAGATTCTGGACAAGGCTGGGGTGGCGGTGACACCGGGGCTGGATTTCGATCCTGTGCGCGGGCACCAGACGTTGCGGTTCTCGTATGCGCGATCAACTGCGGATATCGAGGAAGGGTTGCTGCGTCTTCAGCGTTTCATGGCTGAACGCGGTGCGATCACAACTCCGGCGTAGCCCGTTCACAAATTCGCTTTGGTCCGTTAATCTGACCGTCAAACGATCTCGGGAAAACTTGAGGCCATGAGCAGGATTTTCTACGCCATCGCGCTGATCTGGGCGCTGAGCAGTGCTGCGTTCGCGCATGATTTCAGTGCGCTTGCACGTGTGTTGCCCGAGGATAGCCGCATTACCGATGACGGCCGTGCCGGCGTTCGGGTTGAGTTAGGCGTCAGCCAAGGCGTACCTTACCGGGTCTTCACTCTGCGCGATCCATACCGCGTTGTGCTGGACTTTCAGGAGGTCGACTGGACCGGGCTGGAGGTCGACTCTTTCCTGCAGACCGACCGGATCAGCGACGTGCAATTCGGCACCTATGTGCCCGGCTGGTCGCGCATGGTACTGGAATTGGGCGCACCGCTGGCCGTTGATACCTCTGACCTGCGGGTGGACCAGGTCAATGGGACAGCACACCTATCGCTGAGCCTGAGTGGCACCGATTTCGACAGTTTCGCTGCCACCGCCGGGGCGCCACGTCAGCCGGGATGGGACCTGCCGGAACCTTCAGTGACGCCCGCCAAACCCGGTCAAAATGGGACACGCCCATTGCTGGTGATGCTGGACCCTGGTCACGGTGGCATTGATCCGGGGGCCGAAGTCGCAGGAACAGATGAAAAAACCCTGATGCTGATCTTTGCCCGCGAACTGCGCGAAACGCTTCTGCGGGCCGGGGGATACCAAGTGGTAATGACCCGCGTGGACGACCATTTCGTCAGTCTGGAGCGACGCATTGCGCTGGCGCACCGTGCGGGCGCGGATGTGTTCATCTCACTGCATGCAGACAGCCTGTCCGAAGGCCGCGCTCATGGCGCGGCGGTTTATACGCTGTCCGATGATGCCTCGGACGTGGCCAGTCACAAACTGGCTGAACGCCATGATCGCGGCGATCTGATTTCGGGCGTGGACCTGAGCGGCACCGACGATCAGGTGACCGATATCCTGCTGGATATTGCGCGGCAAGAGACCAAACCGCGCACTCATACGCTGGCGCAGGCGGTGGCCGACGGTTTGGCACAACACGGCGGGCCGATGAACAGCCGGCCCATTCGTACGGCGTCCTTTTCAGTGCTTAAGGCGGCGGATATTCCATCGATCCTGGTCGAGCTTGGATTTCTGTCCAGCCCCAGAGACCTGAAAAACATAACGAATCCGGAATGGCGCAAGGGTATGGCACGCGGAATCCTAAGCGGACTGGAGCAATGGCGGCAAGACGATCTGGTCAAACGAGCCCTGATTGGGCAGTGACGCTGCGGCGCAAACCGGCTAATATTGGCCATCGTGTTTTGACCCTGCGCCGGGGCACCACTATATAGGCGGCAGCGCGAGTAAAAGGCAGTAACGTGATCCGTTTCATTCTTTCGTTTTTCGGGGCAATCTTCAGCCTCGTTACCTTGGGTATTTTTATGGCTGCGCTGGTGATTGGCGCGGTCTTCTGGATGTATGGGCGCGACCTGCCCAGCCATGAATCTTTGGCGCAATACAAGCCTCCGACGATCAGCCGGATTTACTCGGGCGAAGGCCAACTGATCGACGAATTCGCACAGGAACGCCGTCTATTTACTCCGTCCGAGGAAATCCCTGATCTGGTGAAGCAGGCCTTTATCTCTGCCGAGGATAAGAACTTCTACACTCATCAGGGCTATGACCCGCGTGGCATCATTGCTGCGGGTGTCGAGGCCGTAAAATCCAAAGGCGAAAATGTTCGTGGGGCGTCCACGATCACACAGCAGGTAATGAAGAACTTTCTGCTGTCCGGCGACCGTCGCGCAGAGCGTAAGATCAAGGAAATCATCCTTGCCACCCGGCTTGAGGATACGTTGGACAAGGAACAGATCCTCGAACTCTATATGAACGAGATCTTTTTGGGCCAGAACTCCTATGGTGTGACTGCTGCGGCGCAGACTTATTTCAACAAAACGTTGCAGGAACTGGCCCCACACGAGGCCGCAACCCTTGCTGCAATGCCCAAGGCACCTTCGGATTACCATCCTGTACGCCAGAAAGAACGTCTTCTGGCACGACGGGATTACGTACTACGAGAGATGCATCAGAACGGCTATATTGATCAAGCAACCTATGAGACCGAGGTTAACCAGCCGCTTCGCTCGGTTCAGAATGGCGATTTCGAAAGCTTCCGCACCGCGTTACCGCCGCGTGACTATTTCACTGACGAAATCCGCCGCCAGCTGAGCGAGGATTTTGGTGAGGGTGAGTTCTTTACCGGCGGCTTCACTGTCCGCGCCTCGGTGGACGAAGAGATGCAGGTCGAAGCGGCCGATGCGCTGCGCACCGCGCTGCAGAAATATGACCGTTCGCGCGGTAAATGGCGCGGCACCGGCGAGGTGATCCCAGAAGACAAACTGATCGACGAAGTCCAGTGGCGCGAGGCGCTGGCAATCCTGGAAATCCCGCGCGATGTGGTGCTGCCGACGCAATGGTATCCGGCGGTGGTTCTAAACGTAGGTGAACAGCAATTGGCGGTAGGCATCGAGGATGGCCCCGCCGACGGCGTTGTGCCGCGTTCGGACATCAAATGGATGCAGGGGGATTTCGCCGCCAATTTCAAACGCGGGGATGTCATTCTGGTGATGGCCGGGGAAGAAGGCCAGTGGTCTGCCCGTCAGGTGCCCGAAGTGCAGGGCGGCTTTGTAGCAATGGACGTGAATTCGGGCCGTGTTCTCGCAATGCAGGGTGGATTCTCATATCAGGATTCTGTGTTCAACCGCGCCACGCAGGCGCAACGTCAGCCGGGATCGAGCTTCAAGCCCTTCGTCTATGCGGCCGCGCTGGACAGCGGCTATAGCCCGGCCACTATTGTAGTCGACGCCCCGATCGAGGTGAACACGCCGCAGGGTCTGTGGCGACCCAAGAACTCGACGAATAAATTCTATGGTCCAACCCCATTGCGTACTGGGATTGAACAGTCTCGGAACTTGATGACGATCCGCCTGGCGCAAGAGGTCACGATGCCTGTTGTCGCGGGGTATGCAGAACGGTTCGGTGTTTACGACCGGATGGGCGCATTCCTTGCGAACTCGCTGGGGTCCGAAGAGACAACGCTTTACAAGATGGTTGCCGCCTATGCGATGTTCGCCAACGGTGGTGAGCGGGTCGAGCCCACTCTGGTTGACCGTATTCAGGATCGGTTCGGCAAGACAATTTACCGCCATGATGACCGTCAGTGCGTGGACTGCAACTCTAGCTGGCTTGAGCCGGACGAGTCTCCGACCATTGTGACCGATCGCTGGCAGGTTATGGATGCGATCACCGCGTATCAACTGACGTCGATGATGAAGGGGGTAGTGGATCGTGGTACTGCGTCGCGTGTCGTTAACCTTCCGGTTCCGACGGCGGGTAAAACCGGTACGACGAACGAATCCAAGGATGCGTGGTTTATTGGCTTCACGTCCAACATCGTGGCCGGCTGCTATATCGGTTATGACCGCCCGCGCCCGATGGGGCGGGGAGCCTATGGCGGCACCATGTGCGGACCGGTCTTCCAGAGCTTCATGGAAAAAGCTGTCGAGAAATACGGCGGCGGTCCGTTCGAAGTGCCCGAAGGCGGCCACTTTATCAAGATCGACCGTTTTAGCGGCGCGCGTCTGCCTGCGGATGCGACCGGAGATTACGTGGTGGCCGAGTATTTCCGCGATGGCGTCGACGGCTTTATCGATCGCATCTATGACGGTGGCTTTGCGGTCGGTTCCGACTTGCCTTTGTTCGAAGAGGTCAGCAACGGCCGTCAGGTGACCACATCAACCGGCAACACCATCACCGTTGGTCCCAATGCCAGCCAGGGCGATCTGCAGGGTGGTGGGCTTTACTAACAACTGAAATGTTTCGGGGCTCCGCTGTCTTGTGGTGTCCTGAACCTCTTGCTATCACGCAAGCCTGATTGAGTAAGTTGGGACAAGACCATGCGCGCCGAAACCCAGAATACCGTGGCGGATATCGAAAAGTCGCTGGAGCTGCTGGCGCAGCGCATGGACTATGAAACCGCGCCGCACCGTCTTGAGGAATTTAATGCGCGTGTCGAGGATCCCAACCTGTGGGACAACCCCGAAAACGCACAGAAACTGATGCGCGAGCGTCAGTTGTTGGTCGATGCGATTGAGACCTATGAAACCATCAAAACCGATCTGAGCGACAATATCGAGCTGATCGAACTGGGTGAGATGGAAGAGGACGACGAGGTCGTCACTGACGCCGAAAACGCCATCAAAAGCCTAAAAACCAAAGCCGCCAAGAAAGAGCTTGAGGCACTGCTGGACGGTGAAGCTGATGGCAATGACACGTTCCTGGAAATCAACTCGGGCGCGGGTGGTACGGAAAGCTGTGACTGGGCCTCGATGCTGGCGCGGATGTACATCCGTTGGGCCGAGAAAAAGGGCTATACGGTCGAGCTGCAGTCTGAGACAGCGGGCGAAGAGGCGGGTATCAAATCCGCCGCCTACAAGATTTCTGGCCATAATGCCTATGGCTGGTTGAAATCCGAAAGCGGTGTTCACCGGCTGGTGCGGATTTCGCCCTATGACTCGGCGGCTAAGCGGCATACCTCGTTCAGCTCGGTCTGGGTTTATCCGGTGGTCGACGACAATATCGAAATCGAGGTGAACCCGTCAGAAATCCGTATCGACACTTACCGGTCTTCCGGTGCCGGCGGTCAGCACGTGAACACCACGGACTCGGCGGTGCGGATTACGCACATTCCAACCGGGATCGTTGTGACCAGCTCTGAGAAGTCGCAACACCAGAACCGCGATATCGCGATGAAAGCGCTGAAATCGCGTCTTTATCAACAAGAGCTGGACCGTCGCAACGCAGATATCAACGCCGCGCATGAGGCCAAGGGCGATGCGGGTTGGGGCAACCAGATCCGGTCTTATGTCTTGCAGCCCTATCAGATGGTCAAAGACCTGCGCACCAACCACGAAACCTCAGACACCAAGGGTGTTCTGGACGGGGATCTGGACGGGTTCATGGCGGCCACGCTAGCGTTGAACGTGGCAGGCAAAAGCCGGTCCGAGGCGCAAGGCGAAGGTTAACAGCAGACCTGCGGGAATTCAGAGATGCGTGTGATCAAAGGCCATTGGCAACTGATCGTGATCGTCGGGCTGATCTTTGCGCTTTGGCAAACTCCAATTGTTCTTCCGCTGAAGATACTTGTTGTTTTCTTACACGAACTGTCGCACGCGATCATGATCGTTGTGACTGGCGGATCGGTGGAAAGCTTTTCTATCTCTCCACAGCAGGGCGGCCTTGTCACCGCCAGGGGCGGAAATCGTTTTCTGAGCCTGTCGGCAGGTTATCTGGGGTCTTTGGCGCTGGGGATGGGGGTGTTGGGCGTTGCCCTGCGTACGCATTGGGACAGGGCTGTTCTGGCTGGTTTCGGAGCCGCCATGCTTTTGGTGACATTGCTCTATGTCCGCGATCCTTTTGCGACGATGTTCTGTGGTGTCGCTGGGGGCGGGATGCTTGCCATGGGGTGGTATTTGAACAGACCGCTATGTGATCTTGTCCTGCGGATCATCGGACTGACCAGCATGATTTACGTTCCCTATGATATTTTTGACGATACAATCAGACGCTCGGGTATCCGGTCGGACGCGTATATGCTGGCCGAGGAATTTGGCGGCGCTACCGTAATGTGGGGTGGCGCTTGGCTTATTCTCAGCATTTTTTTAATCTTTTTGTGCCTGAAATATTTCCTTAGCAACGATAGTAATCTGAGAATTGGTCAAAAAGTCTGGTGACGCCGGTTCGGCTTTGCCAAAAGATGTATTGAAACAGTGGGTTTAAATAGAGAAGGGCCGCAGCTAGGCTGCTCTTGCAAAAGGGATGAGCCTGGGATGGAATTGAGCCGAACAACTGCAAGTGACCTGTTGAATGCGCTCTCGACCAGGCAAGTATCGACCCAAGAGGTGATGCAACAAACGCTGAACCGGATCGGCGCTGTCAATCAGGCCGCGAATGCCATTGTGGCTTTGCGCGACCCGGATGATTTGATGGCTGAGGCCCGCGCATTGGACGCCGGGCCGAACCGTGGTCAACTGCATGGATTGCCGATTGCAGTCAAAGATGTGGTGAACGTGGCGGGGATTGTGTCGTCGCAGGGTTCTCCAATATTTAAGGGCCATATCCCACAAAGGGATGATCTGATTGCCGCGCGGATGCGGGCGGCCGGAGCGATCCTGATAGGCAAGACCAATGTGCCTGAATTCGGTCTGGGCTCTCATACCTTCAATCCGGTCTACGGAGCAACGGCCAACCCATACAATCTGACGCGGACCTGTGGCGGATCATCCGGCGGCGCGGCCGTGGCGCTGGCCACCGGGATGGTGGCGCTTGCGGATGGATCCGACGCCATGGGCAGCCTGCGTAATCCAGCTGCCTGGAATAATGTTTACGGGTTCCGGCCCAGTTGGGGGCGGGTGCCATCTGAACCAGTAGGTGATGGATTTCTGCATCAACTGTCCACCTTGGGACCCATGGCGCGGAGCCCCGAGGATTTGGGTCTTTTGCTGGACGTGATCTCGGGGCCAGATTCGCGGCAGCCATATGGGGGAGCCCACCCCAATATCTTTCCGGTGAAGGCGGCGGATATGCGCGGCCTGCAGATCGGTTGGCTGGATGATTGGGGTGGGGCCTATCCATTTGAGGATGGCATACGCAAGATGTGCCAGGACGCATTGTCAGTGTTCACTCAGCAAGGGGCCGAGGTCGTCCCTGTCGCGCCGCCGATTGAGGCAGAGCGCCTTTGGGACACCTGGACGACCCTGCGGTCCTGGAGTGTTGCTGCAAGCCTTGCGCCGCTTGCCGATCAGCGCGAAGCGTTGAAAGACACTGCACAATGGGAACTTGACCGCGGCCTGACCCTGACCGCAATGCAAGTGCATCAAGCCAGTGTTGTGCGATCAGAGTGGTTTCGGCGTGCGGCAAAGTTGATGCGCGACTATGACGCCTTGGTATTGCCATCGACCCAGGTTTGGCCCTTCGAGATCGAAACGCCGTATCCAACGGAAATTGCAGGGCAACGGATGGATACCTATCATCGGTGGATGGAGGTTATGGTGCCTGTCAGCCTGATCGGCTTGCCCTGTCTAGCTCTGCCAGTAGGGTTCGGGGTCAATGGATTGCCGATGGGGATGCAGGTGTTTGGTCCGCGTGGGGCGGATGCCCGCATCTTGTCGATTGGAGCAGCCTATCATGCAGTGACAGGATGGCCACAGAAACGACCGGCCACGCCGTAGAACCGGCATCGGAGGAGGACAGAACATGGACAAGCCATTTGGCGTTCCGGATATGGGGCCGGTGAATAGAGAGATGTTACGCGAAGCCCTGCGCCGAGCCTGGGCCGACTTTCGTCGGGCCCCGGTCTTTGGGCTTTTGTTCGCAGGGTTTTATGTGCTGGCCGGTTGGTTCATGGCGTGGATCACGGTACAGACGAACACGTCCTACTGGCTGGTTCTGGCTGCGATCGGGTTTCCTTTGCTTGGGCCGTTTGCAGCGGTGGGGATGTATGAAGTCTCGCACCGGTTGGAACAGGGCGAACCCTTGGATTTCAAATCTATTTTCGGGGTGGTGGTACAACAGGGGCGGCGTCAATTGCCCTCGATCTGTGCGATTATCGTGGTGATTTTTCTATTTTGGTTTTTTCTGGGTCACATGATCTTTGCCTTGTTCATGGGGCTGTCGACAATGACCAACGTGTCGACCTCGTTTGAGGTTTATGCGACGGCCAATGGGCTGATGATGTTGACAGTGGGCAGTGTCGTAGGGGCCGTGTTCGCGACAGTGCTTTACATGATCACCGTTCTTTCGATCCCGATGTTGCTGGATCGTGAATTGGATTTTGTGACCGCGATGATCGCCAGCTTCAGCTATGTTCGAGACCATTTCGGCGTCATGCTGCTATGGGCTGTATTTATCGCGATCCTGACCTTTTTGGCCATGATACCGTGGTTTCTGGGCTTGTTTATCGTGTTGCCGCTATTGGGGCACGCAAGCTGGCATTTGTACCGGTTGATTACACAATCAGCAGATGAAAACGCGGCGTAACCTAGCCAGCTGCTTGCTGCAGTGAGCGTTCCGCGTGACGCGCTGTGCGCGCCGCGGCCAGAATAGCCGACGGGTCCTCGCCCAGATGACGCAGTAGAATGCGCCGGGTTGTTGTTGCGCTGGCCGTGGTTTTGGACAAACAGATCGCCACGCCGCGCCAACGATCTGAATTGTCCTCGGACCCACGCGTCACCAGATATATCCGGCTGTTTTGGGACGCCCGGCTGGACATCAGAATGTATATCTGTCGACCGGCGCAAGCCGCGATCCCCTGAACTTCGCGGTCGGTCGGGGCGGCACCGGGCATGCCCGGGCGCGGCTCATAGCCACGTACCAGAGTGCATTGAGGCAATCGGCGTGCATGAAACAACCTGTGTCGCGAGGGGCGGGGATCATCCACCTCAGTTTCCGTCGCATAATAAAACCCTGCCGGAAACAAGTTCTCCGTCAGTGTTGTCGGGCCCGAACCCAGAAAATCAGTCAGGGCTGACGCCGCGGGGTGTGTGGGTGAGCGGTCAATCTCGTCCAGAGGGCGCAACAGTATGCGGGCGTCGACTTCGAAAAAACGGCAAATCCGGTCCAGCACGTCAGGTCTGGGAAAGCTTTCTCCGCCCAGATATCTGTTGAACTGTGTACGGTTGATACCCAGTTGGCGACACAGTTCTGAAACCGAGGAAAATTGTTGCGCAAGTTGCCTGAGATTGGCGCCGAACATCCTGCGCAATTCGTCCGGGTTACGGATGTCTTTGGTCATTGGTGTCCCAGGTTCCCGCGACTTGTTTTAGAATACTGAACATGTTCGACCTGGCGGTCGACAAAACGCACACAACATACAGATGACACTAACGGGCGCATCCCAACGCCACGTCACACCCAAAGGCTAACGTTCAAACCTACAAACGCAATAGGCTTTATCTTATTTTGTGTGATCTTTTTTGGGTTGTATTGCACAAAAAATCAGCACTCGGCTGGTTTCAGCTTACAGATTGGCAAAACGGCCCGGAAATTCCCCACCCTTGTCGAGTGGCCCGAGAGGGTGGGGGAAAAGTTATTCGCCGCGCAACAGGGCAGCAACACCGGTACGGGCCACTTCGACCAGACCCAGCGGGCGCATCAAATCTGCAAAGGCATCGATCTTGTCCGGCGCGCCGGTGATTTCAAAGATGAATGAGTTCAAGGTGCTGTCGACCACATTGGCGCGGAAGATATCGGCCAGACGCAATGCTTCGACCCGTTTGTCGCCTTCACCAACAACTTTGATGATAGCCAATTCGCGTTCGACCGCGTCGCCTTCGACGGTCAGGTCATGCACGTCGTGGACTGTCACGATACGGCCCAGCTGCGCCTTGATTTGCTCGATCACCTGCGGCGTACCGGTGGTAACGATGGTGATGCGGCTGAGGTGACCGGTGTGGTCGACCTCGGCCACGGTCAGGCTTTCGATGTTGTAACCACGGCCCGAGAACAACCCGATCACACGGGCTAGGACACCCGGCTCGTTCTCGACCAGAACCGCGATTGTGTGGCGTTCCTGCACGTCCGAAAAGGTGGGGCGTAGGTTATAGGCCGAATGGCGGGTAGAGCCTTTTTTGATATGTAGGGCAGACATTTATGTCCCTTTCATCATCCTATTGGCGTCGGGCGTAGCCAAACGCCCAACGGTATTTCGTCAAACCAGAACCGAGCCCTTGGAATCGATCACGCCCTGCGTTTCGGCCTCGCCCAGCAGCATCTCGTTATGCGCCTTGCCCGAGGGGATCATGGGGAAGCAGTTCTCGTGCTTTTCAACCAGACAGTCAAAGATCACCGGACCGTCATAGTTGATCATCTCCATGATCGCGTCATCCAGATCGGCAGGGTCCGAGCACAGGATACCCTTGGCACCAAACGCCTCAGCAAGCTTGACGAAATCGGGCAGAGCTTCGGACCAGGAATGCGAGTACCGCTCGCCATGCAGCAGCTCTTGCCACTGACGGACCATACCCAGACGTTCGTTGTTCAGGATGAACTGCTTTACTGGCAGGCGGTACTGCACTGCGGTGCCCATTTCCTGCATGTTCATCAGCCACGACGCCTCACCCGCCACGTTGATAACCAGCGCGTCGGGATGCGCCATTTGCGCACCAATAGAGGCGGGGAAGCCATAGCCCATCGTGCCAAGACCACCTGAGGTCATCCAGCGGTTGGGGTCCTCGAAACCAAGATACTGTGCGGCCCACATTTGATGCTGGCCAACTTCGGTGGTGATATAGCGGTCGTGGTTTTTGGTCAGCTCTTCAAGGCGTTGCACCGCATATTGCGGTTTGATTGTCTTTTCGCTGTTGGTGAAAGCCAGACAATTCACCTTGCGCCAATCGCTGATCTGCGCCTGCCATTGCTTGACGGCAGCCGCGTCGGTCTTACGGCCGCGCGATTTCCAGACCTTGAGGATGTCCTCAAGCACATGCGCCACGTCGCCAACAATCGGGATGTCCACGCGGATCACCTTGTTGATCGAGGATGGGTCGATGTCGATATGTGCCTTTTTCGAATTCGGTGAGAAGGCATCAATCCGCCCGGTAATCCGGTCATCGAACCGCGCGCCGACGTTGATCATCAGATCGCAGTCATGCATCGCCAAGTTGGCCTCGTACAGACCATGCATCCCCAGCATGCCCAGCCAGTTCTCGCCAGATGCCGGGTAAGCACCCAGACCCATCAGGGTCGAGGTGACCGGGAAGCCTGTCGCATCAACCAATTCGCGCAGCAATTGGCTGGCAGCAGGCCCAGAGTTGATGACGCCGCCACCTGTATAGAAGACCGGCTTCTTCGCGGTCTCGATTGCTGCGACCAATTCGGTGATCTCTTCCAGATCGCCCTTCAAAACCGGCTGGTAGTGCGAGGTCGACGGCTTTGGCGCGCTATATTCACCTGAGGCAAACTGGACGTCTTTGGGAATATCGACCAGCACCGGACCCGGACGGCCCGCAGTGGCGACATGAAATGCCTCATGCATGGTTTCGGCCAGCGAATCCGTGTCCTTCACCAGCCAGTTATGTTTGGTGCAGGGGCGGGTGATGCCGACGGTGTCGGCTTCTTGGAACGCGTCCGAGCCGATCATGAAGGTCGGAACCTGTCCGGTCAGAACCACAATCGGAATCGAATCCAGCAACGCATCCGTCAGGCCGGTCACCGCGTTGGTCGCACCGGGGCCGGATGTTACCAGCGCAACGCCGGGCTTGCCGGTTGATCGCGCATAGCCTTCGGCGGCGTGGATCGCGCCCTGTTCATGCCGCACCAGAATGTGACGGATATCGTTTTGCAGAAAGATCTCATCATAGATCGGTAGGACGGCGCCACCGGGGTATCCGAATACTGTGTCCACGCCCTGATCCTTGAGGGCCTGAACTACCATCTTTGCGCCGGTCATCTCACGTGTCATCTGCTTTGCTCCGTTCGCGACATGTGTCTTGCGTTTAGCATAAAAAAAGCCCCCGAGATTTTTCGGAGGCGCATGGGTTCGATTATGGTTTACCGTTACCGGCCCATGCGCGTGTTTCCTACGATTACGACTAGCGCTTTCATCGCCAGAGGCTCCTTTTCAGCTTGGCAGGGACATTATGGGCGGGCGATGGGGGCGTCAACCGGCAATCGTACCAATTTTGTAACTCGAGATGCAGTTTTTGCGACATTTTATTGCGCAGATTGCCGCAGGTTGGGAATTTCCGCGAATTTTGGCCCATTCAAGGCACGTAAAGCTAATTTCCCACAGGTCTGAAAGCGTCAAAGCGATGTCCAAAATTGACATGAGTGGTTGGGTTCTGTGCGGCACGCTGGTCTCAGTTGAACAGGTATGGGAGGCGGAAAATGCTGCAGGACTTGATAGATCTGGGGCGGTATCCGATCGATCGACCGGGGTCGCGAGGTTATGATCAGATGATCGCGGATGTGCGGCGCGAGCTTGATCAGGATGGTTGTGCGGTTCTGCCCGGATTTGTCCACGAAGACGGGTTGGAGCAGCTGGTGCACGAGGCGGGTGAGGTTTCCCCACAGGCGCATAGGTCTTTCAACAGGACCAACGCCTATTTCACAAAGGATGATCCGCGTTTTGGGATCGGGCATCCGATACGCCGTTTCTATGAACGCTCAAACGCCTTTGTCCCGGCGGATAATTTTGCCACCTCGGGTCCTTTACGCCGAATTTACGAATATGAGTGGTTTATGCCCTTTGTCCGGGACGCGTTGGATGAGCCGGAAGACCGGTTCTTTCGCTACGATGATCCTCTGGCCGACGTGATTATCAACGTAGTCGAAGAGGGGCAGGGCTTTCCCTGGCATTTCGACACCAACAATTACACCGTCACGCTGGCCATTCAGAACGGAGAGGCCGGGGGTACGTTTGAATATGTGCCCAATCTGCGCACGGCCGACGATGAGAATTTCAAAGCCGTGGCTTCGGTTCTGGACGGAAACAGGGCGCGGGTGCGAGAGCTGGCGTTACAACCGGGGGACCTGCAGATATTCAAGGGGCGGTACGCGCTGCACAGGGTGGCGCCGGTAACGGGTGCGCGCACCCGATATGTTGGGATTTTCTCATTCGTCGAAGCGGAGGGGATGTGCGGTGGCGTTGAACGCACACGGCAACTTTACGGGCGTGTATTTTCGCATCATCATGCGCGTGAAGGAACACGGAGGGATCAATTGCTGGACTGAAATATCTGAGGTTAAAATACAGGGGATTGTAGCAACCGGAGGGTTCGATGCCCAAGATTTTGCAACTTACGCCATTTGTGTTGTGTTCGTCCCTGCAAAAGCAGATTGATTTCTACTGCAACCGTTTGGGATTTTCTTGCGGGTTCCAGCAGGACAATTACGCCTATTTGTCATTGGGGTCGTTGGCTATCCGGTTGTTGGAATGCCCGCAGCGTGATGACGGTCGGCCGTTAGGAGAAGATCAGTCTTTTTACATAGATGTCGACGGGATCGACGAATTGTACGACAGCTTGCGACCGGAATTGTCTGACCTGTCAGAAGGGCGTGTGCGCCCGCCGTTCGACCAACCCTATTTGCAGCGCGAGTTTCACGTCATCGACGAAGACGGAACGTTGGTGTTTTTTGGACAGGATATCCGTCCAAGGGATTAAGCCCTCCCGCCCGTTGTCGGTGCGCCTGCGGCGTATCTTTGCCAGTTGGGCCAGGCAGCGCTGCGCGCTGCGGGTGCGTTTAGAAACCGGGGCTGGTGCCTTGCAGGACCCCGTGTTCCAGCGCGTAGCGGGTCAGGCCCGCAGTTGAGGAGATACCCAGTTTGCGTTTGATGTTCTTGCGGTGGGTTTCTACGGTGCGGACAGAGATTTCCAGGGCCTGCGCGACCTCTTTGTTGGATTTTCCCTGTGCCAGTTCAAGCAGGATCGTCTGTTCGCGACCGGTCAGCGCCTCGCGCGCGCTGTCCTGTTTGGGCTGCAGCGATCCGCTGGCTCCGGTGCACAGATACTGCTCGCCGCGCATTACCGCGTCGATGGCCTGCTTGATTTCTTCCGTTGGAACATCTTTGAGGACATAGCCCTTTGCACCGTGGTTCAGCGCGGTCGAGATATATTCGGGGCTGTCATGCATCGACAGGATCAGGATGCGGGTTTCGGGCAGCCTTTCCAGAATGATCTCGGTGGCGCTGAGCCCGCCCAGGCCGGGCATGTTCAGATCCATCAGGATCACATCAGGGGACAGGTCGGCGGCCTGATCCACGGCCTCTTGTCCGGTGCCAAGGGTGCAGACCACCTCAATCTCGGGATAGCTTTCAAGGATCGACTGAATCCCTTCGGCCACCATTGGGTGGTCGTCCACAATCAGGACCCGGATCGTTTGTGCGCTCATGTACCGGCCTTTCGGTTCGGAGTTGCGTCTTCCTGCGGCGGGAGCAGGTGGCTGAGCGGCAGGGTGACCTCGATCACCGTACCGCCGCGCGGGCTGCGTGATGACAGAATGCGCAACGACCCGTCAAGTTGTTCGATGCGTTCCTGCATATTGCGCAGTCCGATTCCGGTGCTGATGCCATCGGTCTCTCGCGGCAGGCCGCAGCCATTGTCGGTGATGCGCATGGTGGCACCCTTTTTATGGCCGCGCAGGTCAATTGTAACACGCGTTGCATCGGCGTGCCGTTCGATATTAGTCAGGGCTTCCTGTGCGATGCGGTAAAGAGCGATTTTGGCATCCTGATCCAGCCGGTTGCGAAACACGACGGTCGAGAAATGGGTCTCGATCCCCGTTCGTTCGCGGAAATCGTCGGTCAGCGCCTTGACGGCAGGGCCAAGGCCCAGATCGTCCAACACACCCGGGCGCAGGTCACGGCTGATGCGGCGAACCTCGGTGATGGCGGTGCCGAGATGCTCGATCCCCTTGTCCAAAGGGTCGTGCGCCCCGTCATCATCGCCTCGCGCAAGACGCCGCCGCGCGTTATCCAGCGCATAACGTACGCCGACCAGAATCTGGCTGATCCCATCGTGCAATTCGCGCGCCACGCGGCCGCGCTCTTCCTCTTGCGCGTCAAGTACCCTTTGGGTCAACTCTTTCAGCTTGGCATCCGCCAACCGCCGTTCTCGGAAATTTAGGAGCATGCCCGAGGCAAAAACGACCAGCACCGCCGCCAGAGTGATCCCACCGATATAGTAGAATGTCCGGCGCACGCGGGCCTCGACCTCGGCTCTTGCAGCGGCGATCGAGGCGACTACATCGTCAATGAACACCCCGGTGCCCACGGCCCATTGCCAGCTGGGAAAGCTGGTGACGTAGGTGATCATCTGTGCCTCTTCCCCGGTCGAAGGTTTGGGCCACAGATAGGTGTGATATCCCGCACCTTGGCGGGCGATACGGATCAACTCGTCCACGACGGGGGTGCCTTCGCTGTCGGTCAGGCCGCTCCAGTTCTTGTTGATCAGATCGGTCTGACGCGGGCTGACCAGATTGGTGCCGTCATAATCATAGACGAAAAAGAACCCGTCATCGCCGTAGATCATCGCCGAAAGGATTTGCGCGACCTGATCCTTGGCGTCCTGATCGTCGGGCTGGGCCGAGCCGTAGACGAAGTAAAACCCGTTACGTGCTTGGGTAACGTAGTTGCGAAGCTCGGCCTTCTTGGCCTCGATCAATTGCTCTTCGAGCTGGTCGATTTCGCGCTCGGCCAGTTTGCGGGACTGATGCGCGACCAGGATGGCAATCGCCGCCACGGCCACAATCAGCGGTAGCGTAGCCAGCAGCGACAGCTTCTGCGCGTAATTCGGTCGAAAGACGTTGCGGAATCTCCCCATATCTCTGCGATAGGCAAATTTTGCGCAAAAAGCAAAGTCAGAGCGTCTGAGGCGGAAAATACGTGGGGACAGATCAAAAAAACCGCGGCTTTATCAGTGGTTTGACCTAACGAATTACCGTTTCTACGTAGTAATAGGTATTTTCATCTTCAATTGCTTGGATATGATCCGCCCCATCGACAACGATCAACTGCCCCAAGAGGCAGATCATGACTTTGGGAGGACTGACTATATGGATCGTCGTTCATTTTTGAAAACCACGGCACTAGGCAGCAGCGCGGCTGCAGCGACCGCACTGGCAGCGCCGGCTTACGCGCAGGGCAAGCGGACCCTGACAATGGTAACCTCGTGGCCGCGTGGCTTTGCCGTTCTGGATGACGCCGCCAGCTACATGGAGCAGATGGTCGGCGAAATGTCCGACGGTCAGCTGACCATCGAAAAGAAGGCGCCGGGCGAACTGGTGGGCGCGTTGGAAGTGTTCGATGCCGTGTCGTCGGGCCAGGCTGACATGTATCACTCGGCTGACTACTACTTTATTGGTCAGCACCCTGGCTATGCCTATTTCACCGCTGTGCCCTTCGGCGGCACCGCACAGGAACTGACCAACTGGTATTATCACGGCGGCGGTGAAGAGCTGCACGACGAACTGGGCCAGATCTTCAACCTCAAAGGCCTTCTGGCCGGTAACTCAGGATCGCAGTCGGGCGGCTGGTTCCGCAACGAGATCAACTCGGCCGCTGACTTCAACGGTCTGAAATTCCGTATGCCGGGTCTGGGCGGCAAGGTTCTGGGCAAGCTGGGTGCTTCTGTTCAGAACATCCCCGGCGGCGAACTGTATCAAGCGCTGTCTTCAGGCGCGCTGGACGGTCTGGAGTGGGTTGGCCCGATGGCTGACGAACGCGCCGGCTTCCAGGAAGTTGCCAAGGTCTACTACACTGCGGGCTTCCACGAGCCGGGTTCGGGTCTGGCGGCATCGGTCAACTTGGATGTCTGGAACGAGCTGACACCGGCCCAACAGGCGATTATGCGCAATGCGTCGATGGCCACGACCCACTATCAGCTGGCCGAAACGCTGGCCAACAACGGTGCCGCGCTGGCACGACTGCAGTCGCAGGGCGTGAAAACGCTGCAATTCTCGGACGATGTCTGGGATGCGTTCGGCCAGGCATCCGCCGAAGTCATGGACGAGAACATGAACGACGAGCTGTTTGCCAATATCCGCGGTTCGTTCGAAGAGTCGCTGGCGACGTCGGCCTCGTGGATCAACAAATCGGATGGTTACTACGTCCAGCAGCGCGTTCGCGTTCTGGGTGGCTAAGTAAACGCCGGAAATCTCTGAGGCCTCACGCAAGTGGGGCCTCTTTTCAATACATATTCTCTGAATCCTGTGGCCCCTGCTAAGGTGAAGATCACGGATATTCAGCTGAGTGAGGGACATCATGGACGACAGCAGCTCGGTTGGTTTGACCGACGCTCTTGCCGCAGTTGGCGGCGGGATTGTCTGGGTTCTGCAAAATCTGGCCCAAGCCTTCTACAACATTGGCTACGCGCTGACCCATCCCAGCCTTTGGCTGGACTGGTCCGATAAAGAAGCTGTCATGCGCTTCGTCTACTATGGCGGATCGGTTGAGTTCTTCTTTGCCGTTTTTGCAGTCTTTCTGATCATCACGATCATCGGCATGGTCCGCAACAATTTCATGTGGGGTTGTGTGCGCGGACTTGAGGGGTTCACCAACACCCTTGGCCGGTTCTTTGCCTGGGCCGGTCTGCTGATGGTGTTGCAGCAGATCATCATCGTGATCATGCAGCGGATTTTTACCCGCCCCGACATTGTGCTCGCCTTTGGTATCCCGCTGCAATACGACATCAGCTGGTATGCTGAAATGTTGAAGTTTTACAACGCTTTGGTGGTGTCTCTTTGCGTGGGTTACACCTTTGTACAAGGCGGGCACGTACGGGTTGACCTGTTCTATGCTCCGGCCCGGTTCGGCACCAAGAAGGTGATCGATATGCTGGGCTCGGTGTTCTTTATGATGCCGCTGGCGGTGCTGGTCTGGATGTATGGCTGGTACTTCATGTGGCGCCATCTGATCGTGCCGAAACCCTCGGCCAGTGATACGTTGGAGCGGTTGCTTTTGAAATCAAAGGCGATGCGTTGGAATGTGGAAACCATCGGTTTCAGCCCCAACGGTTTCACTGCCTATTTCCTGTTCAAGATCATGCTTGTAGCCTTTGCCGGGCTGGTCTTCTTGCAGGCGATTGCATTCCTGTACCGGTCGTATCTTGAATACGTGGAAGGGCCGGACAGTGCCGGAAAATACCTCGACAAAGACAGCCTCGGCGAGGGTGAAGAAGCCTTCGAAGGCGTACATTAAGGACGGAGACCCAGACTATGCTATTCGGACTTGATGGCGTCGAAATAGGCCTCATTATCGTATTCTTCTGCCTTTTCGGAGGCATCCTTTCCGGGTTCCCGGTGGCCTTTGCCATCGGTGGGGCTGGTATCATCTCATTCGGGATCATCGCGGCCTTGGACAGCGCCGGGTTGTTGGTGCATCAGGCCATCGACTCGGGCACACAGGCCTATCGGGATCTGGTGAATTCGGGCATCAAGCCTGACACCATATCCGTATTCCGATACCCGGAATTACCGACCATAGGTGAGCCGGTCTTCCCCTCTGGCTGGGAAACTGCGCTGGACCGCAACGTCTCGTTCATTGTGAACCGTATCAACGAACGTGTTCTGGCCGGGCAATCCATCGAAACCCTGTTGGCCGTACTGATGTTCGTCCTGATGGGGATCACGCTGGAGCGTTCAAAGATCGCCAACGACCTGCTGACGACAATGGCGCGTGTATTTGGGCCGTTGCCTGGCGGTTTGGCCGTGTCGATTGTGGTTGTGGGTGCGTTTCTGGCGGCCTCGACCGGGATTGTGGGCGCGACAGTTGTGACCATGGGTCTGCTGGCGCTGCCGACCATGTTGCGGAACAATTATTCTCCAGAACTGGCGACCGGTGTAATCGCGGCTTCGGGGACGTTGGGGCAGATCATTCCGCCCTCTATCGTGATTGTTCTGCTGGGCACGCTGGCTGGTGATCTGTATTCGACCGCGCAGGAAACCCGCGCGGTTGAAGCCGGGTGTACTGACGCGCTGACCTATTTGGGCGAGCCTGCGGTGGTCTCGGTTGGCACATTGTTCCAGGCGGCGTTGCTGCCGGGGATCATGCTGGCTTTGCTCTATGCGCTGTATGCCTTTGGCTATGCGCTGATGAACCCCGAGAAGGCCCCGGCCGTTGAGCTAGGCGGCGGTGGCGGCGAGCCGATCACCCGCGGTGAAGGCCTGACCTGGCTGCTGGGTGCGCCTGTCGCGCTAATCGTAGGGGCCGTTCTGCTGGGCAGCACAGGCGTGATTGGCAGCCAGAACATCACCGTTTCGGCCTTCTCGGATATCGGTGAGGGCGCTTCGCTGCGCACCAACGTGTCCGAGGAGTGCAAGGTCTCGATGATCGAACTGCACGGTCAATCCGCTTGGGATCAGGCCGTGACCGAGCAGCAAGCGCTGGATGAGGCGGGCGGAGTCGCTCAAGCTCAACGTCTGACCGAGGAAGAGCTGGCTGCTTCGCAGGAGGCCAAAATCGCAGCCACGGCGCCTATTGGAACCGGCGTTGCGGTTATCGTCGTGCTGTTGGGCCTGACATTGCTGTTCGGTCGCGGCATCGCACCGTCGAAATCGACGCAACCTCTAATCATCGGCACCATTGGCCTGCTGTTGATGGTGCTGGTGGATGTGCTGCTGATTGCGCCGACGACCTCGTCCGGGGTGGCATTCGTGATCATGGCGATTCCGTTTGCTCTGGCAATCTATGGCTGCAAGTTTGCGGCTGAACGCTGTGCCACCAATGATCTGATCCGCGTGGTCTTTCCACCGCTGGTTCTGATTATCGCGGTGCTGGGGTCTATCCTTGGCGGCATTACAAACCCGACACCGGCGGCGGCGCTAGGTGCGGGCGGGGCGATCATGCTGGCGGCTTATCGCAAGCTGCAGGATCAGGGGCACTCAGGCAAGGTGATCATCTGGTCGACCTTTGCCATCGTAATCTGCATGCTGATGGGTATAAATTTCGACCTGCGTGTCAATCAAGGCGATATCTCAGTCGAAACCTGGATTGCATTCATCCTTGCCTATGCAGCCTATCTCTATGCGCTGTTTGGCCTGATCTTTGCCTGTTGGGTCTTGTTCTCAAGCGGTGTTCTGACCCCGGTGGTGCGCGAGACGGCCAAAGTGACCTCTATGGTCTTTACCATCCTCATCGGATCGCAGCTGTTGAACCTGGTGGTGATCTCATTCGGGGGCGAGCATTACATTCAGCAATTCCTGCGCAGCTTTGACAACGAGTTCACAGTCTTCCTGATCGTGATGCTAGTGCTGTTCATTCTGGGCTTTGTGCTGGATTTCCTCGAGATCATCTACATCGTGATCCCCATCGTGGGCCCGGTGATCTATGGCGGGTCGTTCGACCCGAAATGGGTGACGATCATGGTGGCAGTGAACCTCCAGACCTCGTTTCTGACACCGCCGTTCGGGTTTGCGCTGTTCTACCTGCGGGGTGTTGCGCCGAAAGAGGTGACGACGGGCCATATCTATCGCGGGATTGTACCGTTCGTGATCATTCAAGTGGTAGGGATTGGCATATTGTGGTCCTTCCCCTCGATTGTGACCATCGTGCCGGATCTGATCCCGAATTGATGGATAGCTGTGATCCAATAGAAAAGGGGGCCAATTGGCCCCCTTTGATTTTTTGGTTCGCTGAGGGGCCAGCCCCTTCTTGGCCTGCGGCCAATTAAACCCCGAGATATTTTTGGCCAGATGAAGCCCGGATCAGGAGAACTGAATTAAGTCCCAGCGATTTCCGAACGGGTCGCGCCAGACGGCGACCGTGCCGTAGGGTTCGCGCCTTGGGTCTTCTTCGAAATGGACGCCTTTGGCCCGCATTGCAGCGTGATCACGTTTAAAATCGTCGGTTTGTAAGAAGAATCCAACGCGGCCACCGGTCTGGTTGCCCACGGCGGCGATCTGGTTCGGCCCGTCGGCCTGGGCCAGCAACAGCGACCCAGAGTCTGATCCTGGCGGCGACACCAGCACCCAGCGTTTGTCATCGCCCAGGTCAATGTCCTGCTTTAGGGCAAAGTTGAGAACCTGGGTGTAGAACGCAATGGCGGCATCGTAATCCGGCACCACTAGAGTGACGGCGTGAAGGTTTTGGCGCATGTCTGGTCAACCCTTGGTCGGGTGGCGGTCGGGCAGTTGGATGTTGGCGACTTGTTCGGCAATCGGAGCGGTCGACAGGGGATGGTGCTTGCCGTCTGCCAATTCGGAGGGGTTGCGGATACGTTTCCAATCACCCTGAATATAGGCCTCAAGCCCTGAGAACCGCGCTTTGTAACCCATCTTGGGGCTGCCGGGCACCCAATAGCCCAGATAGACGTAAGGCAAGCCAGCCTCGCGCGCGATGTCGATATGGTCGAGGATCATGTAAGTCCCCAGAGAACATTGCGGCTGTTCTGGGTCATAGAAGGAGTAGACCATGCTGAGCCCGTCATCCAGAACGTCGGTCAGGCTGACGGCAATCAGTTCTCCGCTTTCAGGGTCGGCATATTCGACCACGCGGCTGCGGATCGGGGTTTCTTCGATCATTGCCGCAAATTCGAACACGTCCATATCGGCCATGCCGCCGTCGGCGTGGCGCGTGTCCAGGTAGCGGCGGAACAGTTCGTATTGGTCATCTGTCGCCCAGGGTGAGTTTGCCCGGCGCTGCAAATAGGCGTTGCGCTTGGCGGTTCGTTTCTGGCTTTTGCTGGTGCGAAAGGCTGCCACGTCGATGCGGGCTGACAGACAGGCGGCGCAATCGGTGCAGGAGGGGCGGTAGAGCACATTCTGAGACCGGCGAAACCCTTGTTGTGACAGGGAATTGTTCAGCTGGTCGGCGCCTTCGCCCTGTAGGGCGGTGAACAGTTTACGCTCCATCCTGCCCTCAAGGTAAGGGCAGGGTTGCGGGGCCGTCACATAGAATTGCGGCGCGATGGGCAGCGTGTGTCGCATGAAGGTTCCGTGTTTCCTGAAACAGGATGATAACAACGGTTCCCTGAGCCGCCAAGTGATTCACGAGGCGGATTTTTTACGCCCGTTGATTGATCATGACCGTACCAAGGAAGGAATCCGTCAGGCCCTGACAGCGTGCGCTGGTCAGCATCATGATGACCGAGATGATCTGAACCACGAAAAACGCCATACTTATGAAGTACCCTGCCGTATGGGCCACGGCTTTGCCCATATCCAGACGGGACCCGAATGTGTCTCGCAGTTCAATACCCATAAATCGCATGCCCAGCGTTGCCGATCCGTTGGCAATTGTGACGACACGGTAAACAAAGCTGATGACGCCGTAGATTAGAGGTAGAAAGAACAATCCCGCGCCGAATGTCAGGAAAACCGGCACAATGCACAGCAGCGAAATTAAGGCGATGTCAAATAGCCATGCGACAAAGCGCTTGGTTGCGACTGACTGGTAGAACTCAGGCTGGGTGTCAGGATCGGGCAGGTGAGTCATGTTGTATAATGTCCGGATATTGTTCGGAAAATACCCTGTCCCGAATGGAGGGGCAGGGCAAGTCTTGATCAGGTACGCGCGCCGTTTTCGGCCTCGTCATGGTTTTCGCGGGCACGTTCGTCCATGAATTGATCGAACTCCGCTTTGTCTTTGGCGTCACGCAGGCGGCGCAGGAAGGATTCGAAATCCTGCTGTTCGCGTTCAAGCCGCGCCAGGGTGTCTGCCTTATAGGCATCAAACGCGCTGTTGCCCGAGGGTTTCATGGCGCTCATGTGGCTATGCCAGGATTTACGGCGACTGCAGGATTTGCTGAACATGCGTTTGCTCCAGATCATGTAGGCCAACAGGGCCAGGCCAACGGGCCAGAAGAAGATGAAACCAAGAACCATGGCGGCGATCCAGGCGCCTTTGCCTTTGTCGTCAAGCCAGGCTTCGATACGGTGCAGCCATCCCGGATTTTCAGGGACGGCGGGGTCGGACAATGCGGTCATTTGGGGTCTCCGGGGTTGATGTAAATCGTTTTCACATTGATAAGATGGGAAGCGGACGGCTGGTTGCAAGGGGTCGATGTGAAAAAGATTTACATTGGTTGCCGAGGTCGAGTTTGGTTGACGTCACTCAGAGAACCACGCAGTTTGCAAAAATGCCTGTCGAAGAACGAAAAACCGCCCCGTCACTTGCCGAAATTCTGGAACTGGAAAAGCAGGTCTGGACAGCCTTGGTTGAAGGCAATGCCTCGGCCGATCGAGCGCTATTGAGCGCGGATTTTCTGGGAGTATACCCCACAGGGTTTGCCAACCGCGATGATCATGTTGGGCAATTTGCCGATGCACCGACGATGGCGCGATACGAGTTGAGCGAAACGAAGCTGCGAGTTCTGACGGCTGATATTGTCCTGCTATCCTATCGTGCCGATTACCAACGCCCCGGCAGTGACGCATGGGAGGCTATGCTAATCTCATCCCTGTGGGAACGCCGCCATAACGTCTGGGTCAACAGTTTCAGTCAGGACACTCCGTTGGAGGCGCAATGACCGGCCCGCTGACCATCCACCGTGTTCCGCGGGCCTTTGATGCATCGCTGGGTGATGAGGCGCTGAATGCGGTACCTGGTATCACGCCTGAACAAGGGGAGCTGATTGCAGGAACGGCGGGTTCGAGCCCATATCTAAAGGGATTGATCGAACACGAACGCGAATGGCTACCGTCTGCCTTGCAACTGCCTGATCAGGCTTTTGCGGATGTGATGGACGCAGCGAGGGCCTTGCCACCTGATCAGTTGAAACCCGGCTTGCGGCAAGCCAAGCGGCGCATGGCGCTGCTGACCGCACTAGCCGATCTGGCGGGCGCCTGGCCGTTAGAGAAAGTGACCGCTGCGCTGACGGATTTCGGCGCACTTGCTGCGGATGTGGCCGCCAAGGCTGAAATTGCGGCGCTGATCCGGCGTGGCAAGCTGCCGGGGATGACAGAGGACGATGTGGCAACCGCCGCCGGGATGATCATTTTGGCGATGGGCAAGATGGGCGCGCATGAGCTAAACTATAGCTCGGATATCGACCTGATCGTTCTGTTCGATGAAACCCGCTTTGATCCCGATGATTTCTTTGATGCAAGGCAGGGAATGGTGCGGGCCACGCGCAATTTCTGCGCCACGCTCAGCGACAAGACCGCAGATGGGTATGTGTTCCGCACCGATCTACGCCTGCGCCCCGACCCGGCGGTGACCCCTGTCTGTTTGGCAACAGAGGCGGCCGAGCGGTACTATGAAAGCCTTGGCCGCACCTGGGAAAGGGCGGCCTATATCAAGGCGCGCCCTTGCGCCGGAGACATCGCGGCAGGGCAACGCTTTCTGGACGCGCTGCGCCCCTTTGTCTGGCGTAGGCATCTGGATTTTGCCGCCATTCAGGACGCCCATGACATGCGCCTGCGCATTCGCGAGAACAAAGGCACTGGCGGTGCGCTGACCATTCCCGGCCATGACATGAAACTGGGACAGGGCGGCATACGTGAGATCGAGTTCTTCACCCAAACCCGTCAGTTGATCGCCGGGGGGCGTGACCCTGACCTGCGCGTGCGTGGCACCGTCCCCGGACTGGCCGCGCTGGCCGGAAAAGACTGGATACCGCAGGACGTGGCCGAAAAGCTGACCGACCACTATCGTGCCCACCGCGAGGTCGAACATCGCATTCAGATGGTTCACGACGCGCAGACCCATAAGGTGCCGCAATCTCCGGATGGGATCGAACGCGTTGCCTGTCTGATGGGGATCGACAGTGCCGAGCTGACCGCTGACCTGACCCGCCGCTTGACCGAAGTGCACGAGCTGACTGAAGGGTTTTTTGCCCCCGGTTCCTCGACCCCTGCACCTGTCAGTGAAGCCGAATTCGACCAGAACGTTCTGGCCCGATGGACCACCTATCCTGCTTTGCGCTCGCAACGGGGCGCGCGGATCTTTGAACGTCTCAAGCCCGAACTGCTCTCACGTCTGTCGAAAACCGCCAAACCGGATGAGGCGCTGCGGGCGCTGGACGGGTTCCTTGCAGGTCTACCCGCCGGGGTGCAGCTGTTTTCTCTGTTCGAAGCCAATCCGCATCTGATTGATCTGCTGGTGGATATCGTGGGCACCTCGCACGCGTTGGCGGCGCATTTGTCGCAAAATGCCTCGGTCTTTGATGCAGTGCTTGTTGGCAGCTTCTTCAGCGACTGGCCGGGACAAGCTGCGCTAGAGGTCGAGCTTTCACAGGCGTTGCAACAAGAAGCAGACTATGAAACGCAACTGGATTTCGCGCGCCGCTGGTGCAAGGAATGGCATTTCCGTGTCGGTGTGCATCATCTGCGTGGTCTGATTGACGGCGTGCGGGCCGGTCAGCAATATGCCGAATTGGCCAGCGCCGTTATCACCGCAATCCTGCCCTGCGTGACAGACCAATTCGCCAAAAAGCACGGACCTGCGCCGGGGCGTGGTGTGGCGGTACTGGGTATGGGATCGCTCGGGGCGGGGCAGATCAACTCGCAATCTGATCTGGACATGATCGTGATTTATGACCCACTGGATCAGGATATGTCGGACGGTCCGCGGCCATTGGCCACGCGCACCTATTACGCCCGGTTCACGCAGGCGCTGATCACGGCACTGTCCGCACCGATGTCGCAGGGGCGGCTGTATGAGGTCGACATGCGCCTGCGCCCGTCCGGCAATCAGGGGCCGGTCGCAACCAGCTGGGCCAGCTTCACCAACTATCAGCGCAACGAGGCCTGGGTATGGGAGCATTTGGCCCTGACCCGTGCTCACGTGGTGGCAGGCGACGCTGGATTGGCGCAGGATATTGAAAGCTTCCGCACTGATTTTCTGTCCCGGCCTCAGGACAGTCTAAAGGTGCTGCGTGAAGTGGCCGAGATGCGCGTGCGCCTGGCAGCGGCCAAGTCGCCGTCTGGGATATGGGATGCCAAGAACGGCGCGGGACGAATGATGGATATCGAATTGATGGCCCAGGCCGGGACATTATTGTCCAGTGCCACGCAGCGCGATGTGCATTCCGGGTTAGACGGCGCTGTCGCTGCCGAATTATTGGATGTCGCTCAGGCACAAACGCTGAAGCAGGCCTACGATCTATGCTGGTCCGTGCAATGCGCTGCTCAGCTGCTGTCTGGCAAGGGGATCGAGGCCGATATCGTTGGTGAAGGCGGAGCGGCTTTCCTGTGTCGGGCCACTGGGTTCGAACAGGTCGAACAGTTGCAGGGAGCACTGCAGGAAAGTTACACCGCCGCCGCCGGAATTATCGACCGCGTGCTTGAGGAGGGGCAGGATGCCGCGCAATGACGATCCAAACGATCACAAGGGCCTGATCCGCGAGGCGTACCGCATCGACGGCATCACGCTGCCCGAATGCCGCAGCATCTTTCTGGACTGGGCGCTCAGCCTGCCTGCGGATCGCGACCAGACTCAGGCGCTGACCGCGCTGCATGCCATCTATGCCGGGCAAGAGGCCGATCATCCGATGACGCAGGTGCTGGTCGAAGGGCTACAATCAGCACAGACCCCCAAGCGGCGCGGCGGCTGGCGGTCTCGACCGCGCTAGGGCTTTTCCCCCGGCGCGTTCACCACTATGAGGGCGTCATGACCCAAGCCACCGATCGCCCCCGTATCCGTCTGAAACCCAAAGCCAACGCGCGCGGCCTGCGCCATGGCTTCCCCTGGGTTTATGCCAACGACATTGTCGCCGACCGCCGCACGCGCAAAATTCCCGCTGGTGCTCTGGCCGTTCTTGAGGATGAGAAACGCGCGCCTATTGCATTGGTGGCTGTGAACCCCGAGTCGAAAATCATGTGTCGCGTGCTGGACCGTGATACTGACGCCGACTTGAACGCCGAATGGTTCGAAACCCGCCTGCGTCGCGCTTTGGACATGCGCGAACGCCTGTTTGACGCTCAATATTACCGCTTGATCCATGCCGAAGCTGACGGCTTTCCGGGTGTGATCATCGACCGCTTTGGCGATGCCTGCGTGATCCAGCCCAACGCTGCCTGGGCCGAGGCACATCTGGAAACGCTGACCGACGCTCTGGTTGCGGTGACGGGTGTGACAACTGTCCTGAAAAACGCCTCGGGCCGGACCCGAGGTTTAGAAGGGTTGGATGACGAAAACCAGACCTTGCGTGGGAAAGCCCCCGACGCTCCGCTACCGGTGCCGATGAATGGCGCGACCTATATGGCCGACCTCACTGGAGGCCAAAAGACCGGCCTGTTCTACGATCAACGCCCCAACCATGCCTTTGCCGCGCGACTGGTGCAGCCGGGTGCGCAGGTGCTGGATGTGTTTAGCCATGTAGGTGGGTTCGGCCTGGCAATGTTAGCCGGGGGTGCAGGGCAGGCCCTGTCCGTCGATGGCTCGGCTTCGGCGCTAGAATTGGCCACCCGAGGGGCCGAGGCATCGGGATTTGCTGACCAGTTCCAAACCCGGCAGGGCGATGCTTTCGACGTGCTGACCAAACTGAGCGAAGAGAGCGCACAATTCGATGTCGTTATCTGCGACCCGCCTGCCTTTGCACCATCGAAACAAGCGCTGGACGCGGGCCTGCGCGCCTATGAACGTATTGCGCGGTTGGCCGCACCTTTGGTGAAACCGGGCGGCTATCTGGGCCTTTGTTCTTGTTCACACGCGGCTGATCTGGGCCGGTTCCGCGACGCGTCCTCGCGCGGGATTGGCCGGGCAGGGCGGCAGGCGCAACTGATCAACACAGGGTTCGCCGGGGCGGATCACCCGCAATTGCCGCAATTGGCCGAAAGCGGTTACCTCAAAGCCGTGTTCTACCGGCTGTGAAGGCGGTTCTGGACACCTGCGTCATCTACCCCACGGTGATGCGAGAGATGCTGTTGGGCGCTGCCAGATTGGGTCACTACACGCCGATCTGGTCCCCACGTATCCTCGAAGAATGGGCGCGTGCCGCCCGCAAGCTGGGTCCTGAAGGCGAAGCGCAGGCCCGCGCGGAAATCGCCCTGACCCAAGCGCAGTGGCCCAAGGCCGAATGTGCTGCCAATCTGGGGCTTGAACAACGCCTCTGGCTGCCCGACAGCGCCGATATCCACGTCCTTGCCACCGCCGTGGCGACCTCGGCCGATACTATTGTTACGGTAAACGCCAAAGATTTTCCAAGAAATATCCTGTCAGAAGAAGGGCTTGAGCGTCGCGATCCCGACGGTTTGCTATACAGTTTCTGGTTGGATGATCCGGAAGGTATGACTGATGTTGCCAATCGTGTTCTGGCTGAGGCCAACCGCCTGTCCGGTGATCAATGGACTTTACGCGCGCTGATGAAAAAGGCCCGTCTGCCAAAATTGGGCAAAGCGATCACCATCTGATTTTCGGCTAGCCCACTGCTGCCAACCTAACCATCTGTGCCCCAACGCTGCTCGAGTGCTTCCAGTGCCGCGATCCGTTCATCTGTCTTCGGATGGCTCATCAACCATGCGGGAACGACACCGGCGCGCTGCTGGGTCAGGTTCTCCAGCTTGTGAAACAGTGATTTCTGCGGCCCGATGCCAATTCCGGCTTTGGTTAGCAGGGCAGCTGCATATTCGTCGGCTTCGTATTCATCGCCACGCGACAAACGCGACGCCAGCAGATGGGTCAGCATATTGGCAATCCATGCACCGATGAAAGGAATGAAGCGATTCAGCAGCATCATCAGCGCCGCCCGCAAAGCGTTCTGGCCGGAAAAGTCAATCATCCGCCGCCGCGCGTGCCCCAGGGCCACGTGCCCCAGTTCATGCGCAATCACGCTGGCCATTTCCTCGGCCGAGACCTCTCCGTTGAGGAACTTGCGATAGAAGCCGCGGGTGATGAAAATCCGCCCGTCCGCCGCTGCCAGCCCGTTTACCGGGTCGATTTCGTAGATATAAACCGGCACCCGGTCGATCTCCAAAGCCGCTGCCAGCCGATCGGTCATGCGTTTCAACGCCGGGTCCGCCAGTTCGGTCGACTTTGCGTCCAACTCACGATGAGTGCGCCAGACAGAAATCCGATACATCACAATGGCATAGGCGATGGCCAGCAGGATCGGGGTAAAACGCAGCATATCTCAGATATGGGCTGCTCCTAAGGGTGAGGCAAGCCGAAATCGCAAAGACTTTCCCCAATTACTCAGTGCATCGGGGGCGCCCACTCGTCGTTATCAATCAGTCGTTGTTGGCAGCTCCAAATTCTCATGCAATTCGGCAAGTGCATCGGGCGTCAATGCCGTGCCTTTCGACGCATCATAAAAGGCGTACTCTGCTTGCTTCTGAGCAACCATGGTATCGACCCGCAAATCTTTCACATCTCCACGCAAATCATCGCGGGTTTCCTCATAGGCCTCTGCTGCATGGAGTTCGTTCTCCAAGCTGTCGAGTTGGTCCTCGTAGTTTGGATCACCCGGATCAAGCGCCGCTATATCATCCGCGATCTCATCACTGCTGCGTCCGTCAAAGCTTTCATTGAGGTCCTTCAGATCACGCCGTGCATCGTACAGATCAGAACGCAGGCCATAGTAGTTTTCCGCCGCCGCCTGGTAAGTTGCGATTTTACCCACATTACTGTTGGGGGAGGCATTTTTGAACGCCTGCGCAGCAGCATTTGATGCGTTCAGATTGCGCAGTTTGTCCGAACCGTAAGGATCAGTTATCGCGTCCACAAGCGGGTCACGGTAATGACGTTTGCCATACTTTTTGTTGGAATAGTCGGCTTCTTCATAGTGAAGCCGATAGTTTGTCTCGACCGGTTGAAACGTCTTGTCTTTGGAATAGGCGTAATACGAGTCTTCGTAATCATATGGCTGTTTCGCCTCATCGTATTTGTGGTGGTCTTTGGGTTGCGGCAAGCCGAGGTTCGAATGAAAATCGCCAAGTGTGTTGTGTGTCAATGCGCGCCCTTTGGAGGCGTCGTAAAAGGCTGATTCCGCATCATATAAGGCGTCGCGGGTTTCGGCCTTCAGGTCCCGAACATCATCGCGCAGGTCATCCCGGGCTTCCTCGTAGCGTTCTGCATGCTGCAGTTCTTTCTCCAACGCACCCAGCTTGTCGTCATAGTTGGGATCATTTGGATCAAGATTTTCTATGTCGTCGTTGATCTCATAACTGCTGCGACCGTTATAGCTTTCATTGAGGTCCTTCAGATCACGCCGTGCATCGTACAGATCAGAACGCAGGCCATAGTAGTTTTCCGCCGCCGCCTGGTAAGTTGCGATTTTACCCACATTACTGTTGGGGGAGGCATTTTTGAACGCCTGCGCAGCAGCATTTGATGCGTTCAGATTGCGCAGTTTGTCCGAACCGTAAGGATCGGTTATCGCGTCCACAAGCGGGTCACGGTAATAGTGCTTGTGGTGTTTCTTTTTGTCATAGGCAACATACCGTTTGACGCTGCGTGTAACTGGACGAGGGGATTGTTCAATCGGCGAAATCGACGCTGTCTTGTAGGTCTTCCTGGTTGTCTTGGTAGTGTTTCGCTTGGATTTTTTTGCCGACCGTTTGCCAAACAATTGCTCTACATCGCGTTTAAATTCGCGTCCTAGGCCAGCCAGTGACGTCTTCTGATTTTTCCCGTTTTTTGCTTTGCCGGATTTTACTTTGACCACCCGACCGTTCTTTGTCGTGTACTTGCGTTCTTTGTGATCTTTTGCGGCTCCGGACTTGGATTTACCAGCGTCGGCGCCTTTGCTCGCCTTGCCTTGACCGCCGCTCTGGCCTTTTCCTTTACCCTTACCACCACCATTCCCATTCCCATTGCCATTCCCATTGCCTTTGTTGCCTTTTGCATAGGCAGCATCGGCTGTCAGAACAAAGGTCGTTACTGCAGCAGATGTGAAAACAAGCGACGCTGACATCGCGGTGGATACAAGAAAAGCACGTAAGTTAAATTTGGTCATTTCAGCCCCCCAGCCTCAACTACGGCCAAACGTATCACAAAAATCTGACCTGGGGGTATTTTCAGGTTAATTGTTTCTCGTACTGGACTGTTTGTGGCGAAATGCAAGTCGAGCTAGATTTTTGTTTCCAATTGGGACGCAATGCCCGGGGTAATGATGACTGACTAAGCGCTATCGAGTCAGTTCCCGCATTCCCTGCTCCAGTCCAGCCAGGGTCATCGGCACCATACGATCCTCGAACAGTTCTTGGATCATGCCGATGGAGTGGGTGTATTCCCAGTATTTCTCGGGCACCGGGTTGATCCACAGGTTTGACGGCCACTGTTCGCGCGCGCGTTGCAGCCACACCTGACCGGCCTCTTTGTTCCAGTGCTCGTTGGCCCCGCCGGGATAGGCGATCTCGTAAGGGCTCATCGAGGCATCGCCGACGAAGATGCATTTGTAGTCCGAGCCATAGGTGCGCAGCACCTCATGGGTAGGGGTTTGCTGGTCCCAACGGCGGCGATTGTCGCGCCAGACGCCTTCATACAGGCAATTGTGAAAGTAGTAGTACTCGAGGTGCTTGAACTCGGTCCGTGCAGCCGAGAACAGTTCCTCGACCACCTTGATATGTGGATCCATTGACCCGCCTACATCTAGAAACAGCAGCACTTTGACTGCGTTGTGACGCTCTGGCCGGGTTTTGACGTCCAGATAGCCGTGTTCGGCAGTGGCGCGGATGGTGCCGTCCAGATCCAGCTCTTCCGCCGCGCCCTCGCGTGCCCAGCGGCGCAGACGTTTCAGGGCCACCTTGATGTTACGCGTGCCAAGTTCAACCGTGTCATCCAGGTTCTTGAATTCACGTTTGTCCCAGACCTTGACAGCACGCTGATGGCGGCTTTCGGCCTGACCGATGCGTACCCCTTCGGGGTTATAGCCATAGGCCCCGAACGGAGACGTGCCGGCAGTGCCGATCCATTTGTTGCCACCCTGATGACGGTCTTTCTGATCCTTAAGCCGTTCGCGCAGCGTTTCCATCAGCTTGTCAAACCCGCCCAGGGCCTCGATTTCGGCCTTTTCTTCATCCGAGAGGTGTTTCTCGGCCATCTTCGCCAACCAGTCGGCGGGTATGTCTACCGCTTCAAGCACCTGTTCAAAGCTGATCTGATCCAGCCCTTCGAAACTGGCGGCAAAGGCGCGATCGAATTTGTCGATGTTGCGTTCGTCTTTCACCATCGACACGCGGGCGAGGTAATAGAAGGCCTCAACATCGTATGTCGCTTGCCCCTTTTTCATGCCCTCAAGAAAGGTCAGGTATTCGCGCAAGGATACGGGAATGCCGGATTTTCTGAGGTTTTCGAAAAAGGGCACAAACATTGGTCAGACTACAAAACGTATGAGGATCAGGGATAGCACAAGCCCGACTAAGGCAAAGGCGATGCTATAACCGGCGGCATATTGCGCCATGTCGGCACCTGTGCCATTGCGTTTGCGCGCCGTCAGTGCCCCAAGGATTGCCCCGAGTATTGCCATTCCCAGAATTACGACCATGCGTTATCCGCCCCTGTTGTTGTTGGGGGGCCCTTCCGCAACGTCCTGACTCAGCGACCGGACCACCGTTTCCGAGCCGAACCCGTAGCGTGCCCATCCCAGACTGTCCAGCCTGACGGAACGTGCCTCAGCTGTCCGACCCGCCTGATTGAGGGCTTCGGATTTTAGCAGCAACAATGTAGCCAATTGCGAGGCATTCTCGGCCCGCGTCATCACGTTGATGGCCTTATCCAGTTCGGGCAGGGCCTCGGGACCTTTGCCCAGAGCCAGAGCGAAAGCGGCGGTTTGGGTGGTGATATAGGCCTGATGGATTTCGGTTCCGGGGGTTGCGCGCAGATATTTCAAGGCGGTCTGATAATCGCGTAGCGAGTCCTGCGGATTGTCGAACTGACCCATCCGACCCATCAAGTAGTACGGATAGGCACGACGATGATCGGTCCAACCTTCCTCCTGACCGATCCTTGCAGCCTTTTTCGCGGCCCGCAGCCGCCGTTGTGTGTTCAGTTGTGGGCGCAGGGATTTTTGAACTGCATTGATCCATTCGCGCGGCGTTTCAGAAACTGGTCGCGCGGGCAGGGTGTCTCCTCGCGGGTTCAGACGGCTGAGAATGCCGGGCAGGGCGGCCTCGACCTGTTCGCGGGTCATGCCACTGCGCAGTTCGGGCGCATAGGCCGTGCGCAGGATCAGCATGTCGAACCCTGTCAAGACGGTGTGGATATTGTCATCGTTGAACACCGAATCTGGCAGATGGTACAGATCGTTCAGTGGCCCCAGTGCCTGCGCGATCTCTTCATGCAGGCAATCGCGCTTTTCCTGCGGGCTGACGTCATAGGGGATGAAGATTCCCAGACGTTCGCGGCTGCGCAGGCGGCTCCAACTGCTTTTCTGTTTACGCCGGTCGCGCCGGTATTCTTCGAAACTCGAAGAGTTCGGCACCACGAAACAGGCTGCCTGTGGCAGAATTTCGTGAATCTGCGCCTGGCTGACGGCCTCGATTGTGATGTTGGCCGTGCCTTCCGATACCTGACGAATGTCGATCCCGGCCTCGCGGTGCAGGCGGTTCAGCAACTGGGTCAGGTCGCGTTGCATCGAAGGCGTCGGCGCGCCGGTCAGACGCAAGGTGATCGGGGTTTCGAAACGGGTGAAGACCGGCAGTTGTGCACCCCCTTCCAGCGCGAAATGCAACGATACGAAATCCGCCGCGATATTGGCGTTCGACCGACCCGGTGGAGAAGGGAATGCACGGGTGAACGCCTTGGCCGGAGGCAACGTTTCTTCAATCGCCTGAACGCGGGTCGGCACTTCGATGGGTTCGACCGTCGCGCAACCTGCCAACGCTACGCCTGCAACAAGGGCCAGCCAACGCATCACGGGCGCTGATACCGGATAAAAGGCGTCTGCTTGCCAATGCGATCATAAAGCTTGCGGGCGGCGTGGTTGAAATCCTGTGTCAGCCAATAGACCGAGGGCGCGCCTTGCCGGTCAGCCTCATCATACACCGTCTGGATCAGGGCGCGGCCAACACCGGTGCCGCGTGCCTCGGGTCGGGCGAACAGGTCCTGCAGATAACAGACGGATTCAACCTTCCACGCGTGGCGGTGAAACAGATAATGGGTCAGACCGACAAGCTGCCCGTTTTGTTCCGCAACAAAGCATGAAAAATCATTCGGGTCGTCGCCCAGCATTCGCGCGAAGGTGCTGTCATAGACATCATCCGCGACCGTTGTTTCATAGAACGCCAGATAGTCGCGCCACATGTCGGACCATTCAGCACGGTCTTCGGGCCGCAGGGCGCGGATGGTCAGAGTGTCAGTCAATCAAGATGTCCCGTCTGGTACCGGTCATAGATAGCCCGGGTAAACCGGACCGCCACCTGCAATGCTGACAGCCAGACCTGTCCAAGGCAAGCAGCGATCACCGATTATTCAACAGGTTCAGCGTTTGCTCCGCGCCATAAAGGCCAGACGTTCGAACAAATGCACGTCCTGTTCGTTCTTCAGCAGCGCACCGTGCAGCTTGGGCAGAGCGTTCGCGCCTTCGCGTTTGAGATCCTCGGCGGTCAGGTCCTCGGCCAGCAGTAATTTCAGCCAATCGAGCACTTCGGAGGTTGATGGTTTCTTTTTCAAACCCTGCGTTTCGCGGATTTCATAGAACTGGGTAAGGGCAGTGGTCAGCAGCGCGTCTTTGATGCCGGGGTGGTGGACCTCGACGATCCGGCGCATGGTCGCCTCATCCGGGAAGCGGATATAGTGAAAGAAACAGCGGCGCAGAAACGCGTCGGGCAGTTCCTTTTCATTGTTCGAGGTGATGATGACGATAGGGCGGTGCTTGGCCCGGATGGTCTCGCCGGTTTCATAGACATGGAACTCCATCTTATCGAGTTCCTGCAGCAGATCATTTGGAAATTCGATGTCGGCCTTGTCGATCTCGTCAATCAGCAGAACGACCTTTTCGTCAGCGTCGAACGCCTGCCAAAGCTTACCTTCACGGATGTAGTTGGACACGTCATGCACACGCTCCTCGCCCAACTGACTGTCGCGCAACCGGCTGACCGCGTCATATTCGTACAGACCCTGTTGCGCACGAGTGGTGGATTTCACATTCCACTCGATCATGCGCAGCCCCAGCGCACCGGCCACCTGCTTGGCCAGCTCGGTCTTACCTGTGCCGGGTTCGCCCTTGACCAGCAGAGGGCGCTCCAGGGTCACGGCAGCATTCACCGCAATGGTCAGGTCGTCGGTGGCAACATATTCAGCGGTGCCTTGGAAACGTGCGGTCATGGGCCCCTCATGTGGTTTCGCGCAATCTGTGTTGTTCGGGTTACAGAGAGGCGATGCTTTTGACAAGCAGCCCACAGCGTCACGTGATGAGAATTTCGTAACGACTCCAAACTCTTTTGCATGATTCGACCACTTTGGGTCGCAATCCGGAATGCGGTTTGCCAAAATTTTGCCTGACAATTTCCACAGTATAACAAGGTTTTGTTGTTATTTGTCTCATATTTAGACATGCCGGAGACGTGACGTATCAAGACGACGTTTGTGTAGTGACATTCACGCGAACGTCGGTTACACGCTCCGCAGAAGGGAGTGCCAAATGTCAGGTCAAACAACAGCAACCGACGTTACTGGCCATACCGAGGGAGCAAAAATGAAGCAGGAAGTTTTTCTGCCGGAGGATTACCGCCCGGCCGAAGATGAACCTTTCATGAATGATCGACAGCTTGAGTATTTTCGCCGCAAGCTGTTGGATTGGAAGACAGAGCTATTGGCGGGCAGCCGCGACACGATCGAAGGGCTGCAGGACAACACCCGTAACATTCCGGACGTCGCAGACCGCGCAAGCGAGGAAACTGACCGCGCGCTGGAACTGCGTACCCGTGACCGTCAGCGCAAGCTGGTGGCCAAGATCGACTCGGCCCTGCGCCGCATCGAAGAGGGTGAGTACGGCTATTGCGAAAAGACGGGCGATCCGATTTCGCTGAAGCGTCTGGATGCGCGTCCGATCGCGACCATGACGCTTGAGGCACAGGAACGTCACGAGCGCCGCGAAAAGGTCCACCGCGACGATTGATCGCTGGAACTTTGGTAATAATTCAAACGCCGGGGCCTGTTGCTCCGGCGTTTTTACGTTAAGCCGTTGGCATGAATATCGACGATTTGAAATTCAGTGTTATAGGCGGTGGTATAGGGGGGCTTGCGGCCGCTCTTGCCCTGCGGCAACGCGGGGCGCAGGTCGCGGTTCTTGAGCAGGCCCCGGCCATGACCGAGGTTGGCGCAGGGCTGCAGATCAGCGCCAACGGCATGGCGGTCCTGCGGGCGCTGAACGTAGTGGGACAAGTGCCGGAGGACGGGCAGCTGTCTCACGGTACAATTCTGCGGGATCACCGCAATGGCCGGATTGTCAGTCGAATCCCCGCACCGGTCGCCGGGCCAACTTTTTATTATCATCGCGCCGATTTGCTTGACCTGTTGTACCGTGCGGCTCTGGATGCGGGCGTCACTATCCGGCTGGGCGCACAGGTGGCGCAGGTTCTCCAACATCCGGCCGAGGCGGAAATTGTTCTGAACGATGGTGAGCGATTGCGCTGTGACTGCGCCATCGCGGCGGACGGAGGGCGCAGCGCCATCCGACCGATCCTTAACGGTCCAGAGGCCCCTCGCTTCACCCACCAGATTGCCTGGCGTGCGACCATTCCCTGGTCACACCGCGATGAGACGCCTAACGCTTCGCTGACAATGGGGCCAGGGCGCCATGTCGTCACATACCCATTGCGCGATCAGCGGCTGATGAATGTGGTGGCGATTGAGGAGCGCTCGGACTGGCAAGAGGAAGGTTGGCGTCTGCAAGGCAATCCGAATGATTTACGCGCGCGATTTGCCGATTTCGGTGGCCCCGTGGGCGCTATTCTGTCTCAGGTGAATGAAACCCATCTTTGGGCTCTGTTCCTGCGGCCTGTGGCGCAAAACTGGCAGGCGGGGCGACTGGCGTTGCTGGGTGATGCGGCACATCCCACGCTGCCCTTCATGGCGCAGGGGGCCTGTCTGGCGCTAGAGGATGCGTGGATACTGGCACGCTCTTTCGAAGACCAAGCCGATATGACGCAAGCCCTAGCTGCCTATGAAACCCACCGCCGCCCAAGAGCTAAACGGGTTGTGGCCGCAGCCGGAGCCAACGCGCGCAATTTTCACCTGCGCGGCCCCATGCGACTGGCGGCGCAGATGGCTCTGATGGCCGTCGGCCCGCGGCTTTCGCGAAAATACGAGTGGATCTACGACTACGACGCGACCGCGTGAACTTTTAAAGGTCGAGCTGAATCCAGACCGGAACGTGGTCTGAGGGTTTTTCATGCCCGCGTATGGCGGCATCAATCTGACAATCCTGCATCAGATCGGCAGCCTGGGGCGTCAGCAGAAAGTGGTCGATGCGGATACCGTCGTTTTTATTCCACGCGCCCGCCTGATAGTCCCAAAATGAATAATGACCGGGCCCTTGCGTGCGGGCCCGAAACGCTTCGGTAAAGCCCAGATTGAGGATTTTGCGAAACGCTGCGCGGCTTTCCGGGCGGAACAAAGCATCCTCGCGCCACGCGTCCGGGCGGGCGGCGTCTTCGGCTTGGGGGATGATGTTGTAGTCACCCGCCATGAGTGCGGGTTCTTCGCTGGCCATCAGGTCGCGCGCCCGATCATACAACCGCTCCATCCAGGCCAGTTTATAGTCATATTTCAGCCCGGGTACCGGGTTGCCGTTAGGCAGGTACAACCCGCAAATACGCAGCGCTTGCTTTCCGATTACGGTGGCTTCGATCCAACGCGCCTGTTCGTCCTCATCATCGCCGGGAAGACCACGGGAAACGTCCTCAAGCGGTAGTTTCGATAAGATTGCGACGCCGTTAAAGCTCTTCTGGCCATGCGTTTCGACGTTATAGCCGCGTTCTTCGAAAATCTCGCGCGGGAAGTTTTCGTCGATCGATTTGATTTCCTGCAACAAAACGACGTCGGGCTGTGCGTCGTCAAGCCACCGGGGCAGGGCCTCGGCCCGCGCTTTGATGCCGTTGATGTTAAACGTGGCGATTTTCATGCGCGATCCTCCGGCTGGCTGCCGGTTGATCTATCCCTCAACCGCGCGGGCAGGGCAAGGTCACATTGAAAAAGACGTACCGCAGCCACAGGAAGAGGTCGCGTTGGGGTTTTCGATCACAAACCGCGCGCCGATCAGTTCCTGTGTGAAATCGATCACCGCGTTTTCCAGAAACGGCAGCGAAATCGAGTCGACAATGACCATTTGGCCTTTGCCTTCCAGCACAAGGTCGTCGTCTTTGGGCTCGTCCAGCGCGATTTCGTATTGAAAACCGGAACATCCGCCGCCTTCCACTGCGACGCGCAGAGCTTGACCCTGATCTGCTGCGCCGATCTCGGCGAGGCGATCAAAGGCGCGTTCTGTGACTGTGGGGGGCAGATTCATGCCGGACTCCAAAGGTTTATTTCCTTAGCAGGCTACAATATATGAAACCTTAGGACAGGCGACAAGGACAAGACCTTTGGAAAGAGCGGGTTTTGCCTCGGACCCCAATCGCGCAATGGGGCGGTTGGTGCCAGAGGAGGAAAGCAGTTTCCGGTCATGCTTTCAGCGCGACCGGGATCGGATCATTCACGCCAGCGCGTTTCGGCGGCTAAAACACAAGACACAGGTGTTTGTCGAGCATGAGGGCGATAGTTACCGCACACGCCTGACGCACTCGATCGAAGTGGCGCAAGTGGCGCGCACGATTGCCGGGGCTTTGGGATTGAACCCCGAACTGACCGAAGCCGTGGCGCTGGCGCATGATCTTGGGCACACGCCCTTTGGCCATACCGGCGAGGACGCTCTGCACGCGTTGATGCGACCCTATGGCGGTTTCGATCACAACGCGCAGGCCATTCGGATCGTCACCAAGCTGGAACGCCATTATGCCGAATTCGATGGCTGCAACCTGACATGGGAATGTCTGGAGGGTATCGCCAAGCACAATGGCCCAGTGACAGGGGAATTGCCGTGGGCGCTGGCCGAGTGCAATGGCGGTTTTGATCTGGAACTACACACCCATGCCAGCGCTGAGGCGCAGGTGGCCGCGCTGTCTGACGATATTGCCTATAATAACCACGATCTATTGGATGGGCTGCGGGCCAATTTGTTCACAGATGCAGAAATTCAGCGATTGCCCATTGTTGGTGACTGCTATGCTGAAGTGGATCGCAAGTACCCCAGTCTGGACCCGTATCGGCGCAGGCACGAAGCGTTGCGTCGCGTGTTTGGGGTGATGGTCTCGGATGTGATCGACACATCGCGCGACTTGATCGACGCGTCAGGTGCACAGAGTGTCGAGGATATCCGGCATCTGGGCTATCCGGTGATCCAATTCTCGGCGGGGCTTTGGGCGCAGCTCAAGGAAATCCGCGCGTTCCTGTTTTCGCGGATGTATCGTGCGCCCAGCGTGATGAAGGTTCGGGCCGAAGTCTCAGCTGTTGTTGAAGAATTATTCCCGATCTACTTGAACGATCCGAAGCAGATGCCAGCCCGTTGGCACAGCGATATCGAGGCCGCCCCGGATGAAACGGCGCTGGCGCGTATCGTGTCGGACTACATTGCCGGAATGACCGACCGTTTTGCCTTGCAGGATCACAAAAGGTTGACGGGTCGCTCGTCACTCGATCCCGATATAGGCTAGTGCCCAGACCTGTTGGCCGGATTGTTCGGCCGCCAGATCGACGTCGTCGGTCGGTGGGAAAACGATCATCGTCGGGCCATAGCCGCCTATCCCCATCGGGCTGCCATCCGCGTGGGTCGCAACAATGGGTTGATACGCCTGAATGCTGTCCCATGGGATTTCGGACTGATAACCATCCAGCGCCATCGGGTTGGCGGCCTTGCCTTTGGCCCCGGCCATAGTCATCACATCCGATAAACGCGGGCCAGAGAAAGTGATATCACGCTGATTGTCTTCGGGGCCGTAGGCAATCGTGATCTCTACCTGCGCCAGACCGTCCAGCATCGAGGCGTCAAATCCGGCAGCGCCGTCGTGCTGCACTTCGAGGTATCCCAACAGGCCGCCGTCATTCTCGCCTCGGGCCGGCAGGTTGGTTTCGGTGACCGCGCCACCCAGTGTGAGCAGAACATGGCCCTCCGGCGTGGGCATCTCGGCCCAAATTGGGGTCGAGGTGATCAGGACGACGGCAAGGGACAAGGCAAGGCGCATGAAACGGTCTCCGGGGCTGGAAATTTTCTGTGACATTAGCCCGGTTTACCGCTAATCCAAGCGGAAACTGATCGCTTCCATTGACCTTGCCGCTTTGCGTGGTAAACCGCCGGGCAAGCAAAAGGACATCCGAAATGAACCTGTTTTCCGAGATCCGCGCCCTTGTACTGGACGCGCTGGCACAGATGCAGTCCGAAGGCGCGCTGCCCGAGGGGCTGAACTTTGACAACGTGGCGGTCGAGCCGCCGCGCGATGCAGCACATGGCGACATGGCGACCAACGCCGCGATGGTGTTGGCGAAACCGGCCAAGATGAAGCCGCGCGACATTGCCGATGTGCTGGCCGGAAAGCTGGCGGCGGATGATCGGATTACCAGCGCCGAGGTTGCCGGGCCGGGCTTTTTGAACCTGCGGTTGGCGCCGTCGGTATGGCAAGGCGTTCTGGCGGCGGTTCTGGAACAAGGCACTAACTATGGCCGCTCGACCATGGGGCATGGCCAGAAAGTCAACGTCGAGTATGTCTCGGCCAACCCGACCGGTCCGCTGCACGTGGGCCATACGCGGGGGGCAGTTTTCGGTGACGCGCTGGCAAGCTTGCTGGCCTATTCCGGCCATGACGTGACCCGCGAGTATTACATCAACGACGGCGGCGCGCAGGTGGATGTGCTGGCGCGGTCGGCTTATGAGAGGTATCGCGAAGCCAACGGCCTGAGCCCCGAGATCGCCGAAGGGCTGTATCCGGGTGACTACCTGATCCCGATCGGTGAAGCGCTGAAAGAGAAATATGGTGACAGCCTGATCGACAAACCGGAAAGCGAGTGGCTGGAAGATTTGCGCGAGTTCGCGACCGACGCGATGATGGACCTGATCCGCGCCGACCTGAAGGCTCTGGGCGTCGAGATGGATGTGTTCTTCTCGGAAAAATCGCTCTATGGCACAGGTCGGATTGAGGCCGCGCTGAAGTCGCTGACTGAAAAAGGCTTGATCTATGAGGGCGTGCTGGAGCCGCCCAAGGGCAAGAAGCCCGAGGATTGGGAGCCGCGCGAGCAAACCTTGTTCAAATCGACCGAACATGGCGACGACGTTGACCGCCCGGTGAAAAAATCAGACGGCAGCTGGACTTATTTCGCCCCGGATATCGCCTATCACTACGACAAGGTGACCCGTGGATTTGACGCGTTGATCGATGTGTTTGGCGCCGACCATGGCGGTTACGTTAAACGGATGAAGGCGGCTGTTTCGGCGCTGTCCGATGGCAAGGTGCCGCTGGATATCAAGCTGACCCAATTGGTGAAGCTGTGGAAGAAGGGCGAGCCGTTTAAGATGTCGAAACGGGCAGGGAACTTTGTCACTCTGCGCGATGTGGTCGATCAAGTTGGTCCCGATGTGACCCGTTTCGTGATGCTGACCCGCAAGAACGACGCGCCGCTGGATTTTGATTTCGACAAGGTGCTTGAGCAGAGCCGCGAGAACCCCGTGTTCTACGTGCAATACGCGCATGCCCGCGTCATGAGCGTGCTGCGCCGCGCCGCCGAGGCTGGGATTGCTGCCGATGATGCAGCCCTTTCAGGGGCTGACCTCAGCAAGAACGACCACGCCTCGGAACTGACCGTGGCTAAAAAACTGGCCGAATGGCCCCGTTTGGTCGAGATCGCCGCCCGCACGAATGAACCGCACCGGGTTGCCTTCTACCTGTACGAGCTTGCAGGAGACTTCCACGCGCTGTGGAATAAGGGCAACGAAGAAACCCAACTGCGGTTCCTTCAGGATGGCGATGTTGCCACAAGCCAGTCAAAAATCGCATTGGCTCGCGCCGTTTCTGTTGTGATTTCAGCGGGCTTGGGTATTCTTGGCGTCACCCCAGCGCAGGAGATGCGGTAACAAACACCGCCCGACGCGCCGGTACGAGGTAGGCAAGAAATGACCCGCGCGCCTTATTTTCTGGCGTGAATCGGGCGGTGAGGCGGACATGGCACGTTACGATTACTCGGGGCAGATGCGCCCCGAGCAGATGCATTACACGAATCAACCGCATCCTCAGGATGGGTATGAATATTCCGACGATATGCACGGGTTTGATGAGGCGCCGCGCGCTGCAGGCCTGGGTCGTATCGTCAACGCGCTGGGTGCGGTTGCATCCCTGGCGTTGGTCGCGGGAATTGGTGTCTGGGGCTACAAATTGGTGATGCGCGATGTCAGCGGCGTGCCAGTTGTGCGCGCCATCGAAGGCCCCATGCGCATTCAGCCGGAAAACCCCGGTGGGACGCCTGCCGATCATCAGGGACTGGCCGTAAACACGGTGGCTGCGGTCGGAACCGCAGCTCCGCCAGCGGATCGCTTGATCCTTGCGCCACGCCCGGTGTCCCTGTCGGATGAGGATACGCCGGTTGAGCCGCTGAAACCCACCCCCGCCGTGCATGTGGTACAGGAAGAGATTTCCGATCAGGAAGCTGCGCAGTTGCGTCAGGGCAATGTCGATGCTCTGGTCGCCGAGCTTGCGGGTGACGCAGCTCAGATCGAAGAACCGTCCGAGCAGGGCGTGCAACTGGCCTCTTTGACAGTACTCGAGGAAGAGCCCGCGATTGATCCCGCTGATCTGGCCGCGCAATTACCTGATCCAGAGCTCGCTGCTTTGCCAGGTGTTCGCCGGTCTTTGCGCCCCAACACCCGACCAGCACGTTCCACACCCAGCAGAGTAACCACCAACAGCAGCACCGAAGACGCGATCAATGCCGCAGTCAAAGCCGCCGTAGGGTTGGACATTGATCCCAATACGCTGTCAAAAGGCACGCGCATGGCGCAACTTGGTGCTTATGAAAGCACGGACGTCGCGCAGTCCGAATGGATTCGCCTGAATAGTCGTTTTGGTGAATATATGGATGGAAAACAGCGTGTTATACAGAAAACCTCACGTGGTGGGCGAACCTTCTACCGCTTGCGTGTGCTGGGGTTTGACGATCTGAGCGACTCGCGTCAGTTCTGCGCGGCGCTTGAGGCGCGCGGCGCTGATTGTATTCCAGTGGCCGCTCGGTGAGTTTCGGCGCGACGATCACTGACGCTGAAGGCCTGCGCCTGACGGCCGACGAAAAAAGATTGTTTCAAGAAATGAACCCGTTCGGGTTCATTTTATTTGCCCGTAACATCGATACGGCCGATCAGGTTCGCGCGCTGTGCGATGATTTCCGCGAGGCGGTAGGGCGCAACTGCCCGATCACCATTGACCAGGAAGGCGGCCGGGTGCAGCGCCTGCGCACACCGCTTGCGCGCGAATGGATGCCGCCGCTGGATCACGTCATGCTTGCGGGGGATCAAGCCGAACGCGCTATGTATCTGCGCTATCGCCTGATCGCGAATGAGTTGTTCGAATTGGGGATCGACAGCAACTGCGCCCCTATGGTGGATCTGGCCCGTGAAAACACGCATGTCTTTCTGAAGAACCGCTGCTATGGATCTGATCCCAAAACAGTTTCCGGGATTGGAAAAGCCGTCGCCAAGGGGCATATGGATGGCGGCGTTCTGCCGGTGATAAAACACATGCCAGGTCATGGCCTGTCCACGCTGGACAGCCACCACGACCTACCACATGTCGATCTGACGCAGGAGGCACTGGAACAGGCTGACTTCGCACCGTTCCGCGCTCTGAACGACTTGCCGATGGGGATGACCGCGCATCTGGTTTATGACCGGATCGACCCACAGCCGGCTACGATTTCACCCACCATGATCGGCCTGATCCGCGACAAGATCGGATTTGATGGCCTGATCATGACGGACGATATCTCGATGAAGGCCCTCAGCGGTGCGCCCGAGGACATTACCCGTCAGGCGCTGACTGCGGGGTGTGATGTGGTCTTGCATTGCAACGGCTCGTTTGAAGCCCGCGCCAAGGTGTTAGATGCCGCCGGAGAAATGACCGAGCAGGCCGGGAAACGCGCGGAAAAGGCGCTGGCGATGCGGCAGAAGCCTGTGGAACTTGACATCCCCTCGGCTGAGGCGGAACTATCTGCCCTAATGGGCGGGCAGGTATATGAACGATAACCTTTTCAGCGAAGACCCGGTTTCGGTCGCGGATCGCCTTGCGGCCGAAGCCCTGATCGTTGACGTCGACGGGTTCGAAGGCCCGTTGGACGTGCTACTTACCCTGTCGCGGACGCAAAAGGTCGACCTGCGGAAGATCTCGGTGCTGGCACTGGCGCAGCAATATTTGTCCTTTGTGGAAAAGGCCCGTGCCCTGCGGATTGAACTTGCGGCCGACTATCTGGTTATGGCCGCGTGGCTGGCGTTTCTGAAGTCACGCCTGCTGCTGCCCCCTGATCCCGATGACGAAGGACCATCGGGCGAGGAACTGGCCGCACACCTGGCGTTTCAGTTGGAACGCCTGCAAGCCATGCGTGATGCCGCAGCGCGTCTGATGGCCCGCGATCAATTGGGACGGGATTTCTTCAAACGCGGGCAGGGCGAAGATGTCACCCGCATCCGCACCGTGACCTATTCTGCGACCCTGCTGGACCTGATGCAGGGCTATGCCCGTATCCGCACACGTGACGAATTTCGCCCCTTCGTCATGGATCGTGATGCCGTGTTCACGATGGAACAGGCGTTGGAGCGGATGCGCCCTCTGATGGGCTTCGCAGGAACCTGGACTGATATGGAGACATATCTGCCCGAAGGTTGGGATACTGACCCGGTGCGTCGACGTTCGGCCACGGCAGCGACCTTTGCGGCCTCGCTAGAGCTGGTGAAAGAAGGACATATGGAGATCAAGCAAAGCGAAACCTTTGCCCCGATCCATCTGCGCAAGAGGACTGACACTCGTGACTGACGCCCCCGAAGACGAAGGCACCGGCACCCTGTTCGAAGCGCCGCCGATGGCGGAGCAGGAGCGCATGGTCGAGGCTGTGTTGTTTGCCAGCGCCGAACCAGTGACGATCGCCGACTTGGAGGTGCGGATGCCCCATGGCAGCGATGCGGCGCAAGCCGTTGAAATGCTTCAAAAACGCTATGAAGGACGTGGCGTGCGTGTGGTCAGTGTTGGCGAAGCTTGGGCTATTCGAACCGCCCCTGACCTGGGCTTTCTGATGCAGAAGGAAACGGTAGAGACACGCAAGCTCAGCCGCGCGGCCATCGAAACACTGGCCATCGTGGCCTATCATCAGCCCTGCACTCGGGCCGAGATCGAGGAAATTCGCGGCGTTTCAGTATCGCGCGGGACGATTGATCAATTGCTCGAAATGGAGTGGATTCGTCTGGGCCGCCGTCGCATGACGCCCGGACGCCCGGTGACATTCGTTGTAACGCCGCATTTTCTGGATCACTTCGGGCTGGAAAATGCGCGGGACCTGCCGGGGCTCAAGGAACTGCGCGCCGCTGGTCTGCTGGAGAACCGTCCACCGCCGGGCACTGTCCCGCTGGGTGAAGGCCGTGAGGACGAGCAGGACGAAGACCAGACCGAACTGTTCGAGGAAGAGTGATCAAACGGCCCTTTTGTTGTCATACAAATCGCCTATGTTGAGGGTCAGGAAACGGAGTTGAGCAATGAACGCCAATCGGATCATCGACATGATCGTACGTCAGGTCATGCGCCGCCTTGTCAATAAGGGCGTGAACAAGGGCTTTGACATGGCGGACCGTATGGGCGGTAAGGGCCAACAGTCCGGTGAGCCCAAACGTGCCAACAACAATGGCCCACGCCCGTCGCAGAACCTGAAACAAGCGCAGCGGATGACCCGTCAGATGCGCCGGTTCATGAAGTTCTGATCAGCCAACCGCTTTGAAATGCTTGGACAATTTCAGGCCTTGCCCCTGGTAGTTTGAAGCAATGCCTGCGCCGTACAGTTGCGTCGGCATCTCGGCCATATTCTCATAGACCAACCGACCAACGACCTGACCGTGTTCCAGCACGAAGGGCGCCTCGTGGCAGCGCACTTCCAGCACTCCGCGTGATCCTGCGCCTCCGGCGGCTGCGTGCCCGAAACCGGGGTCAAAGAAACCCGCGTAGTGCACCCGGAATTCGCCTACCATGGCCAGATAGGGGGCCATCTCGGCTGCGTACATCGGCGGAATGTGTACGGCTTCGCGGCTGACCAGAATGTAGAATGCACCCGGGTCCAGAATGATGCGACCATCGGTGGTGCGCACCTCTTCCCAGTATTCCTGCGGGTTGTATTCGCCGATCCGGTCCAGATCAATCACGCCGGTATGCGGCTTGGCGCGATAGCCCACCAGATCGGTGTCGGGCAATTGCAGGTCGACCGAAAAGCCTAAACCGTCTTGAATAACCGCAGGACCGTCAACCAAGGGCGAGTCACTGTGCAACGCGGTCAGTTCCGCGTCGCTGAGTACGGCCTGACCTTGACGAAAGCGAATCTGATTGAGCCGCATCCCCGGACGTACCAGCACCGAGAAGGAACGCGGGCAGATCTCAGCATAAAGTGGACCGGTATAGCCCGCGGGCACGCGGTCGAACTCGGTGCCGCCATCGGTGATGGTGCGGGTCAGCAAGTCCAGCCGTCCGGTCGAGCTTTTGGCGTTAGCCACAGCCGTCACGTTTTCGGGCAGGGCCAGCGATTCCATCAGCGGCACCAGATAGACGCAGCCTTTTTCCAGAACCGCCCCGTTTGTGATGTCGATGCGGTGCATCTCGAACTCGGCCAACCGATCCGCGACGTATCGGGTTTCGCCGGCCAGAAACGAGGCGCGAACACGGTAAGCCACTGTTCCTAAGCGTAAATCAAGGCTGGCAGGTTGAACCTGCGCAGGGATAACCTCGGGGTTGGCGGTGATTTCGCCGCGCGCGATCATCGCTTCGATCTGCTGATTTGGGCATACACCTGTCATTCCAATCCCCCCTGATGCCAGAGCGGGATCTGGCCTGTCTGCCATAAACGTCGGTGTGATTTGGTCGGGCTAGCAGGACTCGAACCTGCGACCTTCCGTCCCCCAGACGGACGCGCTACCAGGCTGCGCCATAGCCCGACGTTGAGGTGTTCATAAAGACTTTCCCGGCAGGGGCAAGAGGAAATCATCGCCTTTTTTTCTTATCCCGCCGTTCGGTTTTCAATGCGGTTAAGAACGGCGCGCAAGTCCTTTGCCACCGGAGCGATCTGTTTCAGCAGATCGTCATCGAAATCGGTGCGGTTCCATGCCTGCGTTGCGATTCCACCCAGCAGGGGGGATTCGTCTAAAAATTCCGGCGTCGATTTCGAGGCGACCGGTTGCGGCGTGGGTGCTGATGGTGAGGCTTCAGCCGCAACGGGGGCGGTAGGTTCAGCCACCGGAGATGAATCGCCCAAATTCAGATCAATCTGCTCGCTGGCCGCGGCAGGTTTGGAGGCGAAAGGCACAACCACGTTGTCGTTCGGCGCGGCCTCCGGATTGGCAACCTCATCCAACCCCTGCGAGAGCGAGGCAACATGCGCCACGCCCTGTTCGCGCAGGATACGTTGAACGCCCTTGATGGTAATCCCGTCCTCGTGCAGCAGTTTCTTAATGCCGCCCAGCAGCCGCATGTCGTTGGGCCGGTAATAACGTCGGCCACCGGCGCGTTTTACCGGTTTGACCTGATTGAAACGGCTTTCCCAGAATCGCAGGACATGCGCCTGAACACCCAGCCAGTCCGCAACTTCACTGATCGTGCGAAAGGCGTCGGGGGACTTGCTCATGACCGTGCCGTCCTGATCTTACTTGCGGTTCCCTGCGGCGACGCGATCCTTCATCAGGTGCGACGGGCGGAAGGTCAGAACCCGGCGCGGTTGAATCGGAACTTCTTCGCCGGTTTTGGGGTTGCGGCCAATGCGGGCGGTCTTGTCCCGAACACTGAACGTGCCGAATGACGAAATCTTAACCTGCTCGCCGCGCACCAAGGCGTCGGACATGTGGTTCAGAACGCTTTCGACCAGTTGCGCACTTTCATTGCGTGACAGGCCAACCTCACGAAAGACGGCCTCGCTCAGATCCATTCGCGTCAGTGTTTTATCGCCCATACCATTTCCCCTGTTGATACCGCAGAATACGGCGAGGGGAAATTCGCTGTCAATATCAATGAATTGCAAGTCTGTGTGTAAGCCGATTTGCGCCGGTTACCAACGCAGAACAACCGCACCCCAGGCCAGACCGCCGCCAATGGCCTCGGTCACGACCAGATCGCCTTGTTTGATTTGCCCGCGCTGTTTGCCAACAGACAGGGCCAGGGGAATCGATGCAGCCGAAGTGTTTCCATGGTCCTGAACCGTAACCACGACATTATCCATCGGCAGGCCCATTTTCTTGGCGGTGCCCTGAATGATTCGGATATTGGCCTGATGCGGCACAATCCAGTCGACATCGGAATTGCCAAGGCCCGCAGATTCCAGTGCGGTTTCGGCGGTTTTCGTCAGTTTTTCAACGGCATGGCGGAATACCTGGTTGCCTTGCATTCGCAAATGACCGGTCGATTGGGTCGACACACCACCATCAACATAAAGCAGGTCCTTGTATCGACCGTCCGAATTCAGGTCGGTCGCCAGTATACCGCGATCCTGTGCGGTGCCTTCGCCTTCTTGTAGTTCCAAAACCAGCGCGCCAGCGCCATCGCCGAACAGCACGCAGGTCGACCGATCGGTCCAGTCCATGATTCGCGAGAAGGTCTCGGCCCCGATGACCAGAACACGTTTGGCCTGACCGGATACAATTAGGGCGTTGGCATTGGTCAGTGCAAAGACGAATCCGGCACAGACGGCCTGAACGTCAAAGGCGAACCCCTTGGTCATGCCCAGTTGCGCCTGCACCATGGTTGCGGCGGACGGAAAGGTCAGGTCAGCAGTCGAGGTTGCCACAACGATGGCGTCTATATCGTCCGCCGTAAGTCCCGCATCCGCCAACGCGGCCTCGGCCGCTTTGGTGGCCAGATCGGATGTGGTTTCGTCTTCGGCGGCAAAGTGGCGGCGTTCGATACCAGAGCGGGTTTTGATCCACTCATCCGTTGTATCAAGCGTCTTTTCAAACTCGGAATTCGGAACGATGCGCTCTGGCAAATAATGTCCGACACCTACGACAACTGAACGGCCTGCCATGCTTGGGTACTGCCTTTTTTGTTATTCGCCGGCCTTTGGCGGCGTGTGGGCGGCATCTTGTGCAAGCTCGGCTGTCGATGCAACCCGCGCCGCCAATTTTTCGGCGAAGCCGGACTGGGCTAGGGTATAGGCCAGTTTGACTGCTGCCGAGACTCCGGTGGCATCCGCGCCACCATGTGATTTGACCACGGTTCCGTTGAGGCCAAGGAAAACCCCGCCATTCACCCGGCGCGGGTCGATACGTATTTTCAGACGGTTCAGCGAGGTGATCGCCAGAACCGAAGCTAAGCGAGACAGCGGTGAATACTTGAACGCTTGTCGCAGTAGATCACCGATCAGGCTGGCTGTACCTTCACCTGTCTTGATCGCGACATTGCCAGTAAACCCATCGGTGATAATGACATCTGCCTTATCGCCGGGAATATCGCTGCCTTCAACGAAGCCGACAAATTCGAAATTCGCCTGCTCTGCGAATTCCGTGATCATCGCGTGCGCTTCTTTCAGCTCGGCGCGGCCCTTGTGTTCTTCAGTGCCTACGTTCAGCAGGCCGATCCGCGGGCGTTCCAGCGCCATGCCGTTGCGCGCGTACGAGGCGCCCATCAGTGCGTATTGCAGCAGATCCTTGGCGTCGGCACGCACATCTGCGCCGACGTCCAGCATCACGTTGAACCCTTGCGGGTTGCGCGAAGGCCACAGAATTGCAATTGCCGGACGGTTCACGCCCGGCAATTTGCGCAGTCTCATCATCGACAGAGCCATCAACGCGCCGGTGTTGCCGCAAGACACAGCGCCATGCGCTTCGCCTTGCCGCACCGAATCCAACGTCGACCACATCGAGGTCTGTTTGCCGCTGCGGACAACCTGGCTGGGCTTGTCCTCCATCGTGACCACATCGGTGCAATCACGAAAAACGACGCGCCCCTGAAGGACACGCCGTTTGGCAACAAGTTTGCGCAGCGTTTGCTCAGGCCCGTGCAGGATGAACGCGATATCAGGGTTTACGCTTGCCGATTTGGCAATGCCCGCAACCACGGTCGCGGGCCCCGAGTCTCCGCCCATAGCGTCAACCGAGATGGTAATCCGTCCGGCCTGCGAGGGCTGTTCTGTCATGCCTTGCCTGCGCTTTTAAAGGCTTAGGCCGCGTCTTCGTCCAGGTCGATTTCGTCGGCCTGTGCGACGACTTCGCGGTCATCGTAGTGGCCGCAGGACGCGCAGACGTGGTGCGGGCGCTTCAGTTCGCCGCAATTGGCGCATTCGTTCGGGTTTGCAGCAACCAGAGCGTCGTGTGCGCGGCGATTGTTGCGACGCGACTTGGAAACTTTGTTCTGTTGGACGGCCATGGTCTCAACCTTTGTCTAACTAAGGGCCAACAGATTCGCTGTGGGCCGGGTTTCATTCTTCGTTTTTCTCGTGGTTTGACGCGCGTTTAGGGTACAAGCCCCACGTTGTCCAACCCAAATTCCGATGAGCGCGCGAAAATACTGCGATTCTCGACATGTTCAAGCGATTTTTCTGAGGGCGTGCTATGACAGGAAAACAGACCTATGTCACTCGTCTTTTTTCAATGCATCCCGCAAACCGGCCAGACCGGCAAAGGGTTTGACGTCTTCATCCGTCATGGCCTGTTTGCCCGGCTCGGTATAGTCGGCTTGTCCCAATTCCGCACCATCTTTGCGCGGGTATTGGGGCAGGGCCAGCGACAGGGCCTCGATCATAACAAGTGCCGGGTCGATCTCGGCGCCCAGCTGTTCTGTTTCATCGCCTTCGGGGATTTCAAACTCGGCTTCTTCGGGATCAGTCCAGTCGGCCACAAATATCCGTGAAACAGGAATATCGATGCGGGTGGTCACAGGTTCCAACGACACCACGCAGGGCTGAATTACCGTAGCACCCAATTTTCCGTTCAGCGCCCAGTCGCGCTTGCCCTGTGCCCTAACGTCACCTGCAAAGCTGAGCTTGCGCAGGCCCAGCAGGCCTAATTCGTCTCTGATCGCCTCCAACGCCTTGGTGTCCGGGCGCAAGTTAAAGGACGTCGGTGCGTTTTGCGGCAGGTCGGCCACCCGTAAAGTAGTCTGGTTGCTCATTCGTGACCCTTTCCTGTGTTGAACCGGGGCTGCGGTTTGATGTAAGCGGATAGGGTCCGTAACGGGCCAAGGCAAGAGGGTGTGAATGTTGAAGGTTGTGAACAGGTTGAAACCAGCGTCGAAAACGCTTGTCTTTGCGGCCTGTTTGGCAGCGGCCGGTGCATGTACGCCAGTCTTCAAGAATCACGGATACATCCCGCCAGCTGAAGAATTGGCCGAGGTCAAAGTGGGTGTCGACACCCGCGACAGCGTGATCGAGGCGGTCGGGGCCCCAACTTCGTCCGGCGTAATCCGCGATTCCGGCTTTTACTATGTCCGGTCGCGTGTTCGCCATTACGGTCCGAAAAAACCCGAAGTCGTCTCGCGCGAGCTGGTGGCGATCAGCTTTGATGACCGGGGCGTGGTGCGCAACATCGAACGTTTCGGGCTTGAGGACGGCATCGTCGTCACGCTGGATCGCCGGATTACCGAATCCACGATTCAGGGTCAGGGCTTTATCCGCCAGCTGTTGGGTAACATCGGCAACTTCAACCCGGCCAATATTCCGGGTGCAAGCCAGCAATAAAGAATCAGCCTTGCAGTGGTCGTCCGGCAGTCACACATTGCGTGGTGGGGGCATGGCAAGAGGAAACGGGTCAGCAACCGCGGAGGATGCGACCATGGCACTATTGCTTGGGAAGGGGCGGTACCGCGTCCGGCTGGCTCAGTCGCCGCAGGACGTGGCAGCGGCACAGCAGCTTCGGATGCTGGCCTTTGGAACGGACAAGCCCGACCAGGATGAATTCGATCCGCTCTGCGCCCATATTCTTGTCGAGGATGCGCGAGCAGACGAGCAGTTGGTTTGCTGCTTCCGAATGTTGATAATGGCGGATGGCACTGAAATCGGCCGCAGCTATTCGGCGCAGTATTATGATCTTTCCGCGCTCACCGGGTTCAATGGACGGTTGGTCGAGATGGGGCGGTTTTGCGTCCATCCGGATTGGACCGACCCGGATATTCTGCGTGTCGCATGGGGCGCTATGACGGCCTATGTAGATCAGAATAACGTCGAAATGCTGTTTGGCTGTTCCTCTTTCGCCGGGACCGAGACTGAGGATTATCTGGATGCGTTTGCGATGCTGAAGTACCGGCATCTGGCACCAAAACGCTGGCTGCCTCGGGTCAAGGCGCCGGATGTATTCCGATTTGCCACGCGTCTGCGGCGCAGGCCGGATGCGAAAAAGGCGATGCTGCGGATGCCGCCTTTGCTGCGCACATATCTGATGATGGGCGGATGGGTCAGCGATCATGCGGTGGTCGACCGAAAAATGAATACGCTGCACGTCTTCACCGGGCTTGAGATCGGCGCGATTCCCCAGGCGCGGAAACGATTGTTGCGGGCCGTGGTCGGGTAATCGCCGTTGACGCCTTGGCCCTGCCGGTTTAGCTGGCAGGCATGGCGAGAATTCCTTTGTTGCAGATGTCCGGCATTTCCCTGACTTTCGGGGGCAATCCGGTGTTTTCCGAACTGGACCTGGTGGTTCAGCCGGGTGATCGCGTGGCTCTTGTTGGGCGGAACGGGTCGGGTAAATCCACCTTGATGAAAGTGATGGCCGGTCTGGTCGAAGCCGATCAGGGTGACATTGTCGTGCCGCCGGGGAAGTCCGTTGGGTATATGGAACAGGACCCCGGGATGGAGGGGTTCGCCACGCTGGGCGATTATGCCTCCAGCGGGTTGGAGCCGGGTGAGCTGTACAAAGTCGAACGCGCCGGAGAGGGGCTGAAGTTTGACCCGGATCGCGCGGTCGAAACCGCCTCGGGCGGCGAAAGACGGCGCGCGGCGCTGGCCAAGTTGATGGCTGAAGCCCCCGATCTGATGCTGCTGGATGAGCCGACCAACCATCTGGATATCGAAGCCATCGCCTGGGTGGAACGCGAGTTAGGTGCGACACGGGCTGCTTATGTTCTGATTTCGCACGACCGCGCGTTTCTGCGGGCTTTGACCCGTGCAACGCTGTGGATCGATCGTGGCATGGTGCGGCGGCAAGAACAGGGGTTCGAGGCGTTCGAAACCTGGCGCGACAAGGTTTGGGACGAGGAAGATCAGCAGCGGCACAAGCTGAACCGCCTGATCAAGTCCGAGGCGAAATGGGCCGTTGAGGGCATTAGCGCGCGGCGTAAACGCAACCAGGGCCGGGTGCGGGCCCTGCAGGCGTTGCGGGCCGAAAAGGCGGCGCAGATCAAACGTCAGGGCTCGGCTGCGATGACGCTTGATGCAGGGCCGAAATCCGGGCGAAAAGTGATCGAAGCTAAAGGTTTGTCCAAGTCTTTTGATGCCCAACAGATCGTGCGGAACTTTGACCTTTTGGTGCAGCGTGGTGACCGGGTGGCTTTTGTCGGACCCAATGGCGTAGGCAAGACGACCCTATTGAAGATGTTGTTGGGACAAGAGCAACCGGATGAGGGCTCGGTGACCCTGGGTACCAATCTTGAGGTCGCAGTTTTCGATCAGACGCGCGCGCAACTAGACCCGGAAATGAGCCTTTGGGACAGCCTGACCGGCGACCCCGAGATGCGGGTGTCTGGCAAGGCGGATCAGGTCATGGTCGGTGGCCAACCCAAGCATGTGGTCGGTTATCTCAAAGAGTTCCTGTTTGAAGAGGCTCAGGCCAGAGCGGCGGTTAAGTCCCTGTCAGGTGGTGAAAAAGCGCGGTTGCTGCTGGCTAAACTGATGGCCAAACCCTCGAACCTTTTGGTGTTGGACGAACCGACCAACGATCTGGATGTCGAGACACTGGACCTGTTGCAAGAGTTGCTGGACGATTATGACGGCACCGTTCTGCTGGTCAGTCACGACCGGGATTTCCTGGACCGCGTCGCCACCACAACCATCGCGATGGAGGGCAATGGCCGCGCAACCGTCTATGCAGGCGGGTGGTCGGATTATATTGCGCAGCGAGGGGAAGTTGCTGAAAAGAAAGTTGAAAAATCAAAACTCTCCAAGCCGAAAGTAAAGCAAGAAAGCCAAACGAAATCGGGCTTGTCGTTTTCGGAAAAACACCGGCTTGAGAAACTGCCCGCCGAAATCGCCCGTCTTGAGGCTGAGATCGGCAAGCTAGAAGACCTCATGTCAGATCCCGAACTGTTCACCCGCGAACCGGTCAAATTCCAGAAGGCGACCGAAGCTTTGGTCGAACGACAGGAAAAACTGGCCGCAGCCGAGGAAGAGTGGCTGACGCTCGAAGAAAAGGCCGAAGGCGCTTAGGACTGTTTCAGCGCTCGGGCAGGGTTTCCAACTACGGTTTCTTCGGCCACTACGTCTTTGGTCACGACGCTGCCCGCGCCGATGGTGGCATTGTCGCCAATTGTGATGCCGGGCATCAGGATGGCTCCACCGCCCACCCAGACATTCTGCCCAATCGTCACTGGCAGGCCAATTTCCAGACCCTGCGCACGCTCGACCGGGTCTTTGGCGTGTTGGGCGCAATAAATCTGAACGTGCGGGCCGAACATCGTGCCGTCTCCGACCCTCACCGGTGCGGTGTCCAGAACCACGCAGCCCGCGTTGAAATAAACGCGCTGTCCAAGGCGGATGTTCACCCCATAGGCGCAGTGAAAAGGGGCCTCGAGAAAGCAATCCGACCCGGTGCTGGCAAACAGTGCCTGCAACTCGGGGGCCAGTGCACCGCGGGTATCAGGTGGACAGGTGTTATGCGCGTGAACCGCGCGCCTAGCCCGCGCGCGCAGCGCATCCAATTCTGGATCCAGACAGCAATACCATTGTCCGGCCTGCATCTTTTCGCATTCGGTCATGAAACAGACCTATCGCATACGCAGGGCACCGTCGATGCGGACGACTTCTCCGTTCAGATATCCCATCTCGACGATGAAGCCGGCCAGTCGTCCGTATTCTCGTGGATCACCCAGACGGGCCGGGTTAGGGACGTCAGCGGCCAGTTGCTGCTGCACTTCTTCGGGCAGACCGGCCAGCATCGGGGTCATGAATATGCCAGGGGCGATGGCCATAACCCGTATCCCGGTTGAGGCCAGATCGCGAGCCATCGGCAGGGTCATCCCGACTACGCCGCCTTTTGAGGCCGCGTAGGCCGCTTGTCCCTTTTGCCCATCAAAGGCCGCGATCGAAGCGGTGTTGATGATCACGCCGCGCGAACCGTCGGGTTCGGGGGCATTCTTTGCCATCTCAGCCGCAGCTAGGCGCGAGACGTTGAAGGTGCCCACCAGATTGATGTCGATGGTGCGTTGAAATGCGTCCAGAGGGTGGGGGCCGTCCTTGCCCACTGTCTTGATGCCATAGGCGATCCCGGCGCAGTTCACGGTGGTAGTGATTTTGCCCATCTTGTCCATCGCTAGTCCAATGGCCGCCGCGACCGATGCCTCATTCGTCACATCCGTTTCCGCGAAATGCCCGCCGGTTTCGGCCGCAACCTGAGCGCCACGGGCAGTATCGCGATCCAGAATGGTGACTTGCGCGCCTTGTTCGGCAAAGTAGCGTGCTGTTGCCTCGCCCAGCCCTGAGGCACCGCCTGTGATGATGGCGGATGTGGTGGACAGTTGCATGGCGGTTGTCTCCTCTTGGGATATGAACGTTTGTTCAGTTAATCTAAGTATTAAGGCCGTGTCCACAATCCAGGTGTGATTTTTCAAAGATCTGTATCGCTTCTCAAGGCTTTCTCAGATGATCTTTAACCAAGCTTAATGCGCAAGTCTCACATCGAAACTCAGGGAAATGACGCGTCGAGGGGGCGTCGAAGAAGGAGATGAGCGTTATGAGTAAGAGATTGAAGGTTGGAATTCCTGTGCTGGTGGCAGCACCTTTTCTGACGGTGATGATGGCAAGCAGTGCCGTAGCCGCGCCAGACGTGTGCAATTGGAAAACCGCTCGCGATGCGGCGAATCGCGGGGATTATCGGGCGCTGTGTGATTGTCAGAAAGTGACGCCCAGCTTTTTGGAGCGTCTTCAAAAGCGGTCGGATTTCACGACCACTTTGCGCAATACAACGGCACAATGCCCGGGATTGGCTGCATTGCTGACCGATCAGCCGACTGGGTCGATTGGTGCGATCGGAACACCGGGTGAGGCGCGTAGCAATGATCAATTCGCTGAACTCGGTTCGGACAACAGAAGCACCGGGTCTGGCGGCGGTAGTGATCCCGGTAACGGCGGTAGTGATCCCGGTGACAGCGGCGGTGATCCCGGTAACGGCGGTAGCGATCCCGGTAACGGCGGCAGTGATCCCGGTAAAGGCGGTAGCGATCCTGGCAACGGCGGTAGCGATCCTGGCAACGGCGGTAGCGATCCTGGCAACGGCGGTAGTGATCCCGGTAACGGCGGCAGTGACCCTGGTGACGGTGGCAGTGACCCCGGTGACGGTGGCAGCGATCCCGGTAACGGTGGCGGTGGCAATGGCGGCAACAACGGCGGCGGTAAAGGCGGCGACGGTAAAGGTGGTGGCAAAGGCGGCCACGGCGGCGGCAAAGGCGGTGACGGTAAAGGTGGCGGCAAAGGCGGTGACGGTAAAGGTGGCGGCAAAGGTGGCCACGGCGGCGGTAAAGGCGGCGACGGTAAAGGTGGCGGCAAAGGCGGCCATGGCGGTGGCAAATGTGGCGACGGTAAAGGTGGCCACGGCGGTGGCAAAGGTGGTGACGGTAAAGGTGGTGGCAAAGGCGGCCATGGCGGTGGCAAAGGCGGCGACGGCAACGGAGGCCACGGCGGCGGCAAAGGCGGCAAGCGGTAACTGCACCTTCACAATCGAAAATAAAAACGGCCACCCAATCAGGTGGCCGTTATTTTTTGTCGGCTAAGGCTATGATCAGCCGAGTTGCACAAGCGCGTGACGCTTTTTGCCAGCACTTAGCTTGATTGGCGACGACAGCGCGCCTGCGTCAATCATCAGCCCTGCATCGGTCAGTGGCGCGTCGTCCAGCTTCGCACCGTTCTCAGCGATTAGGCGCTTGGCCTCTTTGCCCGATTTGGCCAGGCCCGATTTCACAATGACCTGCACGATGGACATGCCGTCGCCCAGCTCATCCGCGCTGAGGGTCAGGGTCGGAAGGTCTCCGCCCACGCCGCCCTTTTCGAACACTTCACGCGCCGTGGCTTCGGCCTTGGCTGCGGCTTCAGCCCCGTGCAGCAGGGCAGTGATTTCGTTTGCCAAACGGATTTTGGCCTCATTGATCTCGGACCCCTGAAGCGCTCCCAGACGGTCGCACTCATCAACCGGCATCTCGGTGTAGAGCTTCAGGAAGCGCCCCACATCTGCGTCAGTGGTGTTGCGCCAGAACTGCCAGAATTCGTAGGGCGAGCGCATTTCGGCGTTCAGCCAGACGGCGCCGTCCTGAGATTTGCCCATCTTCTTGCCGTCGCTTGTGGTCAGCAAGGGCGAAGTCAGGCCGTAGATCTCGTGATCCAGCACGCGACGCGTCAGGTCGATACCGTTGACAATATTGCCCCACTGGTCACTTCCGCCCATCTGCAGGACACAGCCATAGCGGCGGTTCAGCTCAAGGAAGTCATAGGCCTGCAGGATCATGTAGTTGAATTCGAGGAATGACAGCGATTGCTCGCGATCCAGCCGCGATTTCACCGATTCAAACGCCAGCATCCGGTTGACGGAGAAATGCCGCCCGATATCGCGCAGGAAATCGAGGTAGTTCAGGCCATCTAACCATTCGGCATTGTTCAGCATCAAGGCCTTGTTTTCGGCATCGCTGTCATAGTCGATATAGGCCGAGAACACCTTTTTGATGCCCGCAATGTTTTCGTCGATCTGTTCGGGGCCCAGCAGGGGGCGTTCATCCGCACGGAACGACGGGTCGCCCACTTTGGTGGTGCCGCCCCCCATAAGGGTGATTGGCTGGTGACCGGTTTTCTGGAACCAGCGCAGCATCATGATCTGGATCAGGCTGCCCACATGCAACGACTTGGCCGTCGCATCAAAGCCGATATAGGCCGGTTTGCACCCACTGATCAGCGCTTCGTCAAGGCCCTGATAATCGGTGCAGTCGGCGAGAAAGCCGCGCTCGATCATCGTGGCGATGAAATCCGATTTGGGGTGGTAGGTCATATCGTGCCCTTTGGGTTTATGTTGCGAGGCACTGTATAGGCGGGGCGTCAGGCAAGGAAAAGCCACCATTTCCAAGAAAACCCGGGCAGCGTGCGCTTTTGAATGCCGGTGATTGCAACACAAATACAGCCAGTGCAATCGGTTCTTGTGCCGGCTGGCATCACCTTCCTGCCGATTGTGGTTGCAGATGCGCAGGTTGCACCAAAATTACGCGCGGGCAGCGAAGTGTCTTGCGTTGCCGGGCATCGAACAGGCAGGTTGAGCGCCATAAAACAGGATAAATGAGGTGAGCGTGAATCGGGCCATCAGGAAAGGCGGGCCAATCAAGGCCCTGGGTGCGATGTCGGGCACATCGCTGGATGGTGTGGATGCAGCTGTGGTTGAAACCGATGGGCATCAAATCATCGGTTTTGGCCCAAGCGGCTATCGCGCGTATTCAGAGGCCGAGCGCGCCGATCTGCGCGAGGCATTAGGTCAGTGGCATGGTCCAGAAGTGGACAAGGCGGCTGAACTGGTCACTTTTGCGCATGCCGAGGCGCTTTCGGAATTCGAAGAGATCGACCTGATCGGCTTTCACGGACAGACTGTGGCGCATGAACCGCACGGTCGGGGTACGTTGCAGGTGGGTGACGGCAAAGGGTTGGCGCAGGCCCTGGGCGTGCCGGTGGTCTGGGATTTTCGCAGTGATGACGTAGCGATGGGGGGCGAGGGCGCGCCTTTGGCACCGTTCTTCCACTTTGCCTGCGCCAAATGGATCGGGGCGACCCAGCCCCTGTGTTTCCTGAACCTCGGTGGTGTGGGAAACCTCACCTACGCGGACCCCGGCTTTGACGGCCCGGAAGCGCCCGGCGCTCTGTTGGCCTTTGACACCGGGCCTGCCAATGCGCCCGTTGATGACCTGATGCAGGCCCGACTGGGCCTGCCGATGGATCGTGACGGCGCGGTTGCGCGTGGCGGCACGGTCGAGATGGGTGCGCTCGAACTGTTTCTGGCCGAGCCATATTTTGCCCGGATGCCACCGAAATCTTTGGACCGGAATGACTTTGCCGAAATGATCCGGCTGGTAAAGGAGTTAAGCGACGCCGACGCCGTGGCCACCCTGACCGGCATGTGTGCCGCAGGCGTGGTGCAGGGGATGGAACATTGCCCCAAGCCGCCCTCGCGCCTTCTGGTCACCGGTGGCGGGCGGCACAACCCGGTGCTGATGGAGATGCTGCGTGTCGCATTGGACTGCCCGGTAGAACCTGTCGAAGCGGTAGGGCTGGACGGTGACATGCTCGAAGCACAGGCTTTCGCTTATCTAGCAGTGCGCGTGGCGCGCGGGTTGCCGACCTCATGCCCTGGGACAACCGGCGTCAAGGCGCTGGTCGGTGGTGGGGTGGTGAGCACGGTGGCGGGGTAGGATGAGTTTTGATGGTGAATTGCGCGTTGTTGCCGAGTTAGACCTTAGGCCTCAGGATCGCTTTGCTAACCCGAAAGGTTATGCCCTCGCGCCGGATTACGATGTTTTCTATTGCTCGTTTAAAGTTAATGCGCCGAAAGCCTCGGGGATATACTGGATTCTGGTCAACGACGTGGTTGTTTACATCGGCCGGGCGAAGAATCTGCACAACCGCCTCAGTGTTCAGTATGGTACGGTTTCTCCACGGCATCCGTATAAGGACGGGCAACTGCAAAAGTGCCGAACTAACGCGAAGATCAATTCCATCTTATCCAATGGGGGGCAGGTTTCATTCAGATGGAAGGCCTGCGTTGACTATTTTGAACAGGAACATGCGCTATTGAAGTCACCGGAAACCAGACCGGCTTGGAATCTGCGCGCATAGTTGTGTGTGCGCCTGACGCACAATGCTCATCAGGGTGATACGAGGGTGCTTTTAGCTTATCTACTCATCTAAGAGATTGCACAAAGTCAGCCGTAAACTCCGAATACCCCTCCGAGGTCGATTTCAGATGCGCCTGGGTCCAATCGTGTAGCGCGGGCAGATGGTGGAACGGCACGTTGGGAAAGGCGTGGTGTTCGGCGTGGTAGGGCATGTTCCAGGCCAGAAACCGTACAATTCGGTTGGTGAACGTGGTTCGGGAGTTCTCGAGCATATTAGCGACAGGGGGACACAATCCATGCTCGGCCAGAAGGTAAAGCCGCAGGATGGGCTGCGCGATCAGCACCGGCAGAAGCCACAACCAGAACAGCGCTGATGAATAGAACAAGCTGAGACCGGAAAGGACATAGACCCCCAATAGCAGCCGCGCCTCAATACGCATGGCGCGGTGTTGGCGGGCAGGCAGATAGGGCGCGTCGATCCAGCCAAAGGCGTTTTGCATCAGAACCTTTGCCATTCCGGCCCAATACGGCCAGCCGCTGAGGTAAATCAGCAGGTCTCGCCAATTCCCGGGCCGTGGTTTGCCGCCCAACTCCGGGTCCTTATCCGGGTGATTGGTCCATTTGTGATGCGCCAGATGGAAATACCGAAACCACGTAAAGGGCAGGGCGATAGGGAACGAGACCAGATGCCCGATGACATCGTTCAACCAGCAGCTGCGAAACGGTGTTTTATGTGTGCATTCATGGCTGAGCGTGAACAGGAAGACCAAAAGGACGCCTTGAGGGAGGATAAACAAGGGCCAGAGAGGAGCCCTGAGCGCGATACAGGCGGATGTACCCGCCAGTAGCGCGCCATACATTGCCAAATGCCTAAGCCCTGCCGCGTCAGATCGTTTCTGAAGGCTGTCTTTTGCCTCGGGCGGGATTGAAGCTATGAGGGCGCGGTGATCCATGGTTTATCCGCGCGCAATGTCGAACCCCGGCGCGGCCAGAACAAAGCCGTCGAATTCAAATCCGGGTGAGACAGTGCAACTGACCAAAGTGTACTCTCCGGTCGATTGCGCCGATTGCCAATGGTTCTTGGGCACGATCAACTGCGGCGCACCTTTGGTTAGGTCCGGGGTCAGTAGGTGATCGGTGGCGGGGCCGTCATCCGTGGGGCTGAGGGACAGGATCAGTGGTGCACCGGCGTGATACAGCCAGATCTCGGTCGCATCGACGCGGTGCCAGTGGCTGTGCTCACCCGATTGCAGCAAGAAGTAGATGCAGGTGCCGGTAGCACGGCCTTCGTTGTCAGCCCGCCAGGTTTCGCGGAACCAGCCACCCTCGGGGTGGCGCTGCAGGTGCAGGTGGTCGATGATCTCTTGCGCGGTCATTGGGGCCTCTTGCTTGGTTAGGGGGATTATGCACGCAGGCGCACGATCGGCTATGGTATTTACGCGTTTCCGCCATATGTTTGCGGCATGACCCTGAATATCCCGTTTGACAACAGCTACGCCCGTCTGCCCAACACGTTTTTCGCCCGGCAGGCACCAGTTCCGGTGCGCGCGCCACGTCTGATTGCGTTCAACGATGATCTGGCCCAAGTGCTGGGGATATCTCCGGGTGATGTGCAGGAGATGGCCGAAGCTTTCGCCGGGAATTCACTACCTGATGGGGCTGAGCCAATCGCACAGCTTTATTCCGGACACCAGTTTGGCACTTACAACCCGCAGCTTGGCGATGGGCGTGCTGTATTGCTGGGTGAGACGGTCGGAACCGACGGCGTTCGGCGGGATATTCAGCTAAAGGGCTCAGGGCAGACACCGTTCAGCCGTCAGGGCGATGGCCGCGCTTGGCTGGGCCCGGTGTTGCGTGAATTTGTGGTGTCCGAGGCGATGCACGCGCTGGGCATCCCAACGACCCGTGCGCTGGCCGCAGTTGAGACCGGAGAGGTTGTCTTGCGTGAAGGCCCAATGCCGGGCGCAGTATTGACCCGTGTGGCGCAAAGCCATCTGCGCGTGGGCACATTTCAGGTGTTTGCCGCAAGGCGGCAGGTCGAAAACCTGAAACAGCTCACCGAATACGCCATCGCCCGACACTATCCGCAGGCCGAGGGGCCAATGGGCCTGTTACGTGCGGTACGGGATGCGCAGGCGCAGCTGATTGCGCAATGGATGAGCGTTGGATTTATCCATGGGGTCATGAACACCGACAATTTTTCGATTGCCGGAGAGACCATCGACTATGGGCCCTGTGCCTTCATGGACAGCTATCATCCGAACACGGTCTACAGTTCGATCGACCGGATGGGACGATATGCCTATTCCAACCAGCCGGACATCGCGGTGTGGAATCTGGCGCAATTGGCGACCTCGTTAATCCAACAGGTTGAGGACCCAGAGAAAGCCGTGGAAGAAGCCACCGAGATTGTGCACGCAATGCCCGGGTTGATACAGCGGGAATGGCTGAACCGCTTCCGTGCCAAGATTGGTTTGGCCACCGAGGACAAAGAAGATGAGGCGCTGATCACCGACCTGCTGACCCGGATGGCGCATAACAGTGCCGATTTCACCAATACGTTCCGGGCGCTGGGCAATGAAAAGGCCCGCGATCACTTCCTGAACCCCGAGGCCTATGACGAATGGGCCGGTGGCTGGCAGGCGCGACTGGACCGTGAAAAAGACCCCCAGACGGTGATGAGCACTGCCAACCCGGCCTTCATCCCACGCAACCACCGGGTCGAACAGATGATACAGGCCGCTGTTCAGGGGGATTACGCCCCGTTTCATCGTCTGAACGCGGTGCTTGCCCGTTCGTATGAGGATCAACCCGACGCAACCGACTTGACGCACCCGCCAACCGAGAACGAAGTGGTCCACGCGACATTCTGCGGGACTTAGGAATTAGCATAGAACTGAACGCTGCTCTTTTGAGCAATCGACGGGGTATTCTTCAGAACACAATATCATGCGACTTACCATCAACACATAATGCTGCATAATGGGCGCATCGGGGGAACTGCAGATAAATTCGGTTTTGTTTTAGGGAGCATACAATGCGCTACTCTATTTTGTTGGAAGACGCGGACGGCGTGTCTTACTTCGAAGATCGCGAGGTCGATTTTGAACTCAAGACCTTTGCCCCACCAGCCGCACCGTTTCTGGTTTCCAAAGAGGTCGATGCCGCGCGTATTGCGTTCCTGTGTTTGCCCGCGGGTTGGAAAGGGGTTCAGCACCGATCCCCCAAACCCCAGCTTGCGACAGTTCTGTCCGGCACGTTTCGTGTTCAGGCCGGTACGGGTGAAATACGTGATTTCAAAACGGGTGACTTGTTTTGGGCGGAAGATGTCACGGGAACGGGTCATGCCTCGTCCGCCGAAGGGGGTGAGCCTGCCAACCTGATGATCACGCAGTTCCAGTAGTGACTGGGTTGAAAAGGAACGATTGATGCCAATCACGGAATGCTCATGAACCAACTCTCAACCCTGCGCATCGCCAGCTACAACATTCAGAAATGCGTGGGCCTGGATTTCCGGCGGCAGCCGCAGCGTATCATGCAGGTCATCGACGGCATGCAGGCCGATATCGTGGTGTTGCAAGAGGCCGACAAACGCCTGCCTCCACGCCCGGCTGCCTTGCCGCATTTCATGCTGGATGAGGCGGGCTGGCAGATCGTCGATCTGGGCGGGGCGGGCAGTCTGGGGTGGCATGGAAACGCTGTGATCTGGCGCGGGGACGCGATCCGGGTACGGCAGACCGGGCACCACGACCTGCCGGGGCTGGAGCCTCGGGGGGCTGTGCGAGTGGAATTCGACACTCATATCGGGCCGCTGCGCGTGATGGGAATGCATCTGGGCCTGTTGCCCGCATCTCGTCGGCAGCAGATCACGCATATCCGCCGCTTTGACGATGATCTGGACAAGATGCCTACCGTCTGGGCTGGGGATTTCAACGAATGGTCGCGCCAGCCGGTGTTGGATCATCTGGCCCCGGACATGAGCTTTCTTGCCCCAGTTCCCAGCTTTCCGGCCGCGCAGCCGTTAGGGGCGCTGGACCGAATCGCGCTGGGCGCCGGGCTCGAGGCGGTTGTCCACGGTGTGCACGACGCACGGCCTGCACATATTGCATCCGACCATTTGCCGATCTGGGCCGACTTGCGACGGGTAGCCTAGGGTGCAAATCCCCTGTGGCGTGATCCGCGCAGACGTACTAAGACGGAATCCCGAACTATTCTGAGGTTCACTTATGTCCGACACGATCATCGCCCGTTGCGAAGCAAAAGGTCTGCGCATGACCGGCCAGCGCCGCACAATCGCGCAGGTGCTGCAACAAAGCGCCGATCATCCGGATGTAGAAGAGCTTTATGCCCGTGCCTCAGAAGTGGATTCGGGCATCTCTATCGCCACGGTCTACCGCACCGTCAAACTGTTCGAAGAGGCGGGGATTCTTGACCGTCTGGAATTTGGCGACGGGCGCGCGCGGTATGAGGACGCCGAGCGTGATCATCATGATCACTTGATCGATATGCAATCGGGCAAGGTGATCGAATTCGTCGACCCCGAGATCGAAGTACTGCAGGAAAAGATCGCGGCAAAGCTTGGGTATAAGCTGAAAGGCCATCGTCTGGAACTGTACGGCGTGCCGCTGGAACAAGACTGACCCATCACAAAACGCGAACGTCAGGCGCACGGGAATTCATGCTTTCCGGGCGGATAATGCTTGCCTGAACGCGCTTCTTGCGATTTTGCTGAGAAAAGCGGCATTGGGGCCGCAGGTTTCAACGGACACGGTCATGAATAACGTACACGGCATTTTTCTGGTCGTCGGCGCGATGGCGGCCTTTGCGCTTGAGGATATGTTCATAAAGCTTCTGTCAGTGACCGTGCCGACCGGCCAGATCATGGTTGTTCTTGGATTGGTTTGCGGCTTTCTGTTCGCGCTTTTGGCGCTTGTAACGCGCAAGCGCATTTTTGATCCCTTGGCGTGGAAGCCCTTGCCCTTGGCGCGCGCCGGGACCGAAATGGTGGGCGCTATGACATTCGTGACCGCGCTGTCACTGGTGGAACTTTCCACCGTGGCTGCGGTGTTTCAGGCGATGCCTCTTGCCGTCACCATGGGTGCTGCACTGTTTCTAGGCGAAACCGTTGGCTGGCGGCGGTGGAGCGCGATCGGTTTAGGCTTCATCGGTGTTTTGATGATCATTCGGCCTGGGTTCGAGGGGTTCCAACCCGAGTCATTGTTTGTGGTTGCAACCGTAATCGCCATCGCTGCGCGTGACTTGATCACACGAAAGCTGGACAGCCGTGTCGCTTCGTCTGTTGTGGCGCTACAGGCTTATTTCGCGGTGGCGATCTCCGGTGTGGCACTGATGGTGTTTACGGCGCAACCTGTTGTTTCGTTGCACACGTGGCAGATTGGCCCCTATCTAGGTGCCGTGGGCTTTGGCTTTCTGGGTTACTACGGCATCGTCATCGCCATGCGGATAGGTGAGGCTTCGGCCCTGACACCGTTCCGCTATACGCGGTTGATATTCTCAATCGCGGCCGGGATGCTGATGTTCGGTGAACGCCCGGATCTGATGACGCTGGCAGGGGCCACTCTGATTATGGGGTCGGGCATGTACACCTTTATTCGTGAACGCCGCTTGGCCCGCGAACTGGCGGTTGCGGCCTGACGGATCGTCGCACGTTGGCGCAAACAGGAAGATGTTAGCCCTAAACGGCCAGGAATATACGTGTTAGCGATAACATGGCCGGTTTACTTTTTGCCCGGTGATGGTATGAGGCGTGCAACTGATTGCAGCCACAGGAACGGGCCTTATGAGCACCATCATCGACATCCACGCACGCGAAATTCTGGACAGCCGGGGCAACCCAACCGTTGAGGTCGACGTGATTTTGGAAGACGGCACCATGGGCCGCGCCGCCGTACCCTCGGGCGCGTCGACCGGCGCGTATGAGGCGGTGGAAAAGCGGGACGGCGACAAATCGCGTTATCTGGGCAAGGGCGTGCTTGAGGCCGTCGCAGCCGTGAACGGTGAGATCGCCGAGGAACTGGTCGGCTTTGACGCGACCGAACAGGTCGCCATTGACGGTGCGATGATCGAACTGGACGGGACTGAGAACAAGGGCCGTCTGGGAGCTAACGCAATTCTGGGTGTCTCGCTGGCAACTGCCAAGGCAGCGGCGGATTTCACCACACAGCCGCTCTATCGCTATGTCGGTGGCACTTCGGCCCGTGTTCTTCCGGTGCCGATGATGAACATCATCAATGGTGGTGAGCACGCGGACAATCCGATCGATATTCAGGAATTCATGATCATGCCTACCTCGGCCGCGAATATCCGCGAAGCCGTGCGCATGGGATCCGAGGTTTTCCATACCCTCAAACGCGAGCTGTCGGCTGCCGGTTTGGCCACCGGCGTGGGCGACGAGGGCGGCTTTGCCCCCAACATCGCATCCACTCGCGAAGCACTGGATTTCATCCTGCAAGCCGTTGAAAAAGCAGGCTACAAACCGGGTGAGGAAATCCACTTAGCGCTGGATTGCGCCGCCACTGAATATTACCGCGATGGGAAATACGTGCTGTCGGGCGAAAAGATCTCACTGACCTCGGAAGAAAACGCCGAGTATCTGGCGACGCTGGTGAACGACTATCCGATCATCTCGATCGAGGACGGCATGTCCGAGGATGATTGGGATGGCTGGAAAGCCCTGACCGATGCCATCGGCGACAAGGTTCAGCTGGTGGGCGACGACCTCTTCGTGACCAATCCTGATCGTCTGGCCGAGGGGATCGAGCGCGGCTGCGCCAACTCGATGCTGGTCAAGGTAAACCAGATCGGATCGCTGACCGAAACCCTGCGCGCCGTCGATATGGCCCACCGTGCGGGTTACACCAACGTGATGTCGCACCGTTCGGGCGAGACCGAGGACGCCACCATCGCTGATCTGGCCGTAGCGACAAATTGCGGTCAAATCAAAACCGGCTCACTGGCGCGCTCGGACCGGTTGGCTAAGTACAACCAGTTGATTCGCATCGAAGAATCTCTGGGCGAGGTTGCCGAATATGCCGGGGCTTCGATCCTAAAGCGCTGAGTGTTATTCTGATCCTCAAACCTACCTGAGGATCAGCGATTGCTTAGCATCATAGAACCCAGAACGCCGAACCACTTTGATGCGGTCCGGCGTTTGTGTTGGGAATATCGTGATTTCTTGCTGTCGCTGGATGAAAAGTCGCAACGTATTGTTCAAACCATCTACTCGCAGGACAAATATGCCCGCGTGATGGAGGCCATCGAGGCAGAACACAGCCCGCCGAAGGGTGGCGCGTGTCTGGCGCTGAAGGGCGATCAACCCGTCGGGTGCGGCATGTTCCACACGATCGAGCCGGGCGTGGCCGAGATCAAGCGCGTATTCGTCCGGGACAGCGCCCGCGGTACGGGGGCAGGTCGTGCCATCATGCTGTCTTTGATCCAGCAATGCCGCGAACAGGGGTTTGACCTGATCCGCATGGACACTGGCAAACCCTTGCAGACAGCGACCCGACTTTACCTCTCAATGGGGTTCGTTCTGCGGGACGCATATGCCGAGATTCCGGAAATCGCCGACGGTCATCTGCTGTTTTTCGAGATGAAATTGTAGCGGAACGGATAAGTAAGACCTTTTAGCCAAATTATTTTGCGCCGCTTTCCTGTTGTTAACGCATGGAAAAAGCATAACCTTTAAATTATTTCAGCATAATTCACGTTATGTGTGAACTTTTTCCTATTTGTCTCAATTTGAGCTGACTTATTGTGTCTGCATTACAGAAAAGGGGGTACACCATGACTGGTTCGAAATTCCTTCTCGTAGTTTCAGTGATCAGCACTGTATTTTTGGCGGCCTGCTCGGGGCCGGGGACTTATCCGGTATCGGGGATGCAGGCGTCGTCCACGGATCCGGTGATGGATATGGACATTCCTGGTTTCGATATGGGGGTTGAGGCGCGCTAAAGCGGCTTGCTCATCAGCACATAGCGGTCTCGTGGTTTGAAACCGGTACGCAGATACAGCCTTTGCGTGGCTTCATGCGCCCGGTCGACCTCAAGGTGCAGCGCGGTTAAACCTGCCCCGGCAAGGGCTTTGGGCAGGTCCAGCAGGACTTCAGTGGCGATACCGCGGCCACGAACGGCAGGGCGGATGTAAATCTCGTCGACAAAGCCGTCCATGCCGCCGAATTCGACCGACCAGCCAAAGGTCAGCACGATATAGCCCAGCGGCGCGCGACCGGGGCCTATCAGATAGACACATCCGTGAGGGATGCCCTCAAGCAGTGGGGCCAATGCATCGCGACGTTGGTCCGCATCTTGTTCAATTCCGGCTTCGGCGTGAAAGGCTGTGACCAGCGCCATCAGGCGGTCCAGATCTTCGGGACGGGCGAGTTTCAGCGCGGCGCTCATAGGCGGGCCAGCCTTTCTGTTAGCAGGTCAAAGAATCCATCGGCGTCGATTTCCCCCATGAACATGGCATTAGGTAGATGATCCGTCACGCGCCACCAGTCGGCGACGGTCATCCCAAGAGTCAGGTCGGATTGCGTTTCGATCTGTACGTTGATGTGGCGGCCAGAGAACAGTTCGGGCCGGATCAGATATGCGGTCACACAAGGGTCGTGCAGTGGGGCGCCTTCCGAGCCGTATTTTTCCATGTCAAAGCGTTCAAAGAAATCCGTCATTTCCGCAACCGCGTGCCCGACTTTTGAATCAAGCGCGCGGAATGCCTCATTGCGGTGTTTCGTGACTAGCGCGTCGTGGGTGACGTCCAGCGGCATCACTACGATGTGAACGCCGGATTTAAAAACGATTTCAGCCGCTTCCGGATCAACGTAAATGTTGAATTCGGCGGTAGGGGTAATGTTCCCCACCTGAAAATATGCACCACCCATCAGCACGATTTCCTGCACCCGGTCGACGATATCAGGCGCTTTCTGAAAGGCCGTGGCGATATTGGTCAACGGCCCCAGCGGGCACAGTGTCACCGTCCCCGGTTCCTGCGCGCGCAGGGTGTCGATGATGAAATCTACTGCGTGCCCATCAGCCAAAGGCATTTCGGGATCTGGCAGTACGGGTCCGTCCAGACCGGTCTTGCCGTGCACATGCTCTGCAGTCACCAAGGCGCGACTCAGCGGACGGTCGCAGCCAGCATAGACAGGGATATGCGTATGCCCGGCCAGCTCACAAACGATCCGCGCGTTCTTGGCGGTCAGCTCCAGCGGCACGTTCCCAGCGACAGCAGTGATGCCCAGCACGTCGATCTCTTCGGGGCTGGCCAGCGCCAGCAGGATGGCGACGGCGTCGTCCTGACCGGGATCAGTGTCGATGATGATCTTGCGCGGTGCCATGATTTGCCTCCGGGGTCTTGAAGCGCGGACACTCGCAAGTGTCACTGCACTTGTCCAGCGGTTTCAGGCGTCGGTCGCAGCGTCCACAGGCGGGAGTTTGCCATTGGCGCGATGTTCCTCAATCTTCACTTCGTCCCAAAGGGCATCCATCTCGGCCAGATCACTTTGCGACGGAGTTTTGCCACGCGCGGCCAGGCGTGCCTCGACCTGCTCAAAACGACGGGTGAACTTGGCATTGGTGCGGCGCAGGGCGGCCTCGGGTTCGATACCCAGATGACGGCCTAGATTGACCATCACAAAGAGTAGATCGCCGAATTCATCCTCTAGCGCATCCTCGTCCTTGCTGTTGCGGGCCTCTTCCAGTTCGGCGGCCTCTTCGGTGATCTTTGCAAGCACATGGCTGGCATCGGGCCAGTCGAACCCCACACGGGCGGCGCGTTTTTGCAGCTTATGCGCACGCAGCAGGGCAGGCAGGTTCGCGGCCACGCCGTCCAAAGCGCCTTTCTGTTCCTTGCCGGCACGCTCGGCTGCCTTGATCGTTTCCCAGTCCACCGTTTGTTGTTCGGCAGACTTGTCCCGGGATTCGTCGCCGAACACATGCGGATGGCGGTCGACCATCTTGTCCGACATGGTGCGGACCACATCCTGAAAGGTGAAATGGCCAGCCTCTTCAGCCATTTGCGCGTGGAAGACGGACTGGAACAGCAGGTCACCCAACTCGCCCTTCAACTCGTCATAGGCGTTGCGTTCGATGGTGTCCGCGACCTCATAGGCCTCTTCGATCGTGTAGGGCGCGATGGTGGCGAAATCCTGTTCGATATCCCACGGGCAGCCTGAATCCGGGTCGCGCAGGCGGCGCATAATTTCCAGCAAACGCTCGATACCCGCTTCGCTGTCGTGGATCAGAGGATTTTCGGCCATTGCGAACCCTTTCGTTCCGGTGTCAGATGCATCCATTCCGCAGTCAGGATCAGGAGTCCACCCCAGATGCCCGTCGTCAACCGAATTGCCGATTTCTCTGCCGACATGGCCGCATGGCGTCAACACCTGCATTCGATCCCCGAGCTTGAGTTCGAATGTCACGAAACATCTGCTTTCGTTGCCGACCGACTGCGCGAGTTCGGCGTGGATGAGCTGCATGAGGGCATTGCCAAGACGGGCATAGTGGCAATCATCAATGGGCAGGGTGAGGGGCCGACCATCGGCTTGCGCGCCGATATGGACGCATTGCCAATCCCCGAGGAAACGGGCGTGTCTTACGCGTCCAAGAAACCCGGCATGATGCACGCCTGCGGTCATGACGGACACACCACGATGCTGTTGGGCGCGGCACGCTATCTATCAGAGACACGGAATTTCCGCGGCCGCGTGGCGTTGATCTTTCAACCCGCCGAAGAAGAGGGCGGTGGGGCCGGTGTCATGGTCGAAGAGGGGATCATGGATCGGTTCAACATCTCTCAGGTCTATGCGCTGCACAACGCGCCCGGATTTGTCGAAGGGTCGTTCTATACCACGCCGGGGCCGATTATGGCAGCAGTGGACACGTTCGAGGTACACATTCAGGGTGTCGGAGGCCACGGTGCCATGCCGCACGAAACGCGCGATCCAGTGATGGCAGCCTGCGGCATCGCGCAGGCGATCCAGACCATTGTCAGCCGCAATCACTATGCGCTGGACGATCTGGTCGTCTCGGTAACGCAAATCCATACGGGAACGGTGAACAACGTGATCCCCGATACGGCCTTCATCAACGGTACGGTGCGCACTTTTGATCCCGCTGTGCAGAAGATGGTGATGGAGCGGATGGAACAGATCGTGCAGGGGCAGGCGACCTCGTACGGGGTCACAGCGCGGCTGGACTATGAAAAGAGTTATCCCGCCACGATCAACGACGTCGAAAAGGCCGGGTTCGCAGCCGACGTCGCGCGTGATATTTCCGGCGCAGACCGGGTAACCGCCAATGCTGGGCGTGAGATGGGGGCCGAGGATTTTTCCTATATGTTACAGGCACGTCCCGGCGCCTATCTGTTCCTTGGGCAGGGTGAGGGCGCGGGCCTACACCACCCCAAATATAACTTTAACGACGAGATCGCGCCGGTTGGCGCCTCGTTCTTTGCACGGATTGTCGAAAAGGCGCAGCCTTTGGGCTAATGGGGGGAAGACATGGCACTGGAAGACGCAAGAAATCAGGTGGATGAGGCATTCACCAATCCGGACCTCAAAGGGTTATCCTTCGAAAACACGTTTGGCGGCGCAACTTCGTTCCTACGGCGGCTCTATACCAAAGAGCTGAAGGGTGTGGATATCGCCGTCACCGGTGTGCCCTTCGATCAGGCGGTGACCAACCGCCCGGGCACGCGCCTTGGTCCCCGAGCGATCCGCGAGGCCAGCGCGCTGCAATCGCCGGATGCACCATATGGCTGGCCCTTCGATGCACTCAGCGAATTGGCGATCGTAGATTACGGAGATGTGGCCTATGACTACGCCAATATCCCGGCGTTTCCCGATACGCTGACGGATCACATTCGTACTATTCTGGCGGCCGACGTGGCCTCGGTTTCGTTGGGCGGGGATCACTATATCAGCTTTCCGATTCTGAAAGCCTATGCCGAGAAATACGGGCCGATGTCGTTGCTGCAATTCGATGCTCATACAGACACCTGGGCGGATGACGACATGTCCCGAGTGGATCACGGCACGATGTTCTACAAGGCGGTGAAATCAGGGATCGTGGACCCGAAACGCTCGGTTCAGGTCGGCATTCGCACCACGAATGAGGACACGCTGGGCGTCAACATCATCGACGCGCGTGAGGTTCATGAATCCGGCCCTGCCGCCGTGGCGCAGAAGATCAAGGGTATTCTCGGCGACAGCCCCGTCTATCTGAGCTTTGACATTGACGGATTGGACCCGGCCTTTGCCCCAGGCACCGGCACGCCTGTTTGGGGTGGGCTCAGCTCGATCCAGGCGCAGATCATTTTGCGCGACATTGCCGGGATCAACATCAAGGGCGGCGACGTGGTCGAGGTCTCTCCGCCTTATGACACGTCCGGTGCAACGGCGATTGCCGGGGCGCATGTGGCGACGCAGATTGTTTGTCTGTTGGGGTGGAATAAGTTGCAGCCTTAATCATTGGTTAGCCACCTTTCCGGTATCAGGTTAACCAAAAGACCGGACGGGAGAATGACGGGAATGACAGAGTTTAACCAACCCATCAGCGGCAATGATCTGGCGCGTTTTTCGGGGCCGAATACGTTTATGCGCCTGCCGCAGGTGGATTCGCTTGCCGGGTTGGACGTGGCGGTGCTGGGGATTCCGATGGACATCGGCACTTCGTGGCGGTCGGGCACGCGGTTCGGACCCAAGCAGATCCGCAGCGAAAGTGCGATGATCCGGCCCTATAACATGGCCACGTTTGCGGCCCCGTTCGACAGTCTGCAAATCGCGGATATCGGCGATCTTGCGATCAATACATTCTCGTTGGCCGACAGTCTGAAAATCATCAAGGAAAGCTATGACGCTATTCTGGCGCAGGGCGCGACGCCGGCTGCGATGGGGGGTGATCATTCGATCACGTTGCCCATCCTGCGCGCAATTGCGGCCAAGCATGGGCCGGTAGCGCTGGTCCATGTCGACGCCCATGCGGACGTGAATGATGAGATGTTTGGCGAAAAGGAGACCCACGGCACCGTCTTTCGCCGCGCTTACGAAGAGGGGCTTATTGTTCCTGATAAAACCTTTCAGATCGGCATTCGCGGTTCTGGCTATGCTGCGTCGGATTTCACCGAAGCAAAGGGCTGGGGCTTTCGCCAATTCCCAGCATGGGAGCTGTGGCAGCAGAACTTGACCGTGACCGGTGCCCAGATTCGCAAAGAGATCGGCGAGCACCCGGTTTACATCTCGTACGATATCGACAGCCTGGACCCCTCCATCGCCCCTGGCACCGGCACGCCCGAGATTGCGGGGCTGACCACGCCCCAGGCCTTGCAACTAATCCACGCGCTGGCGGGCATGAATGTAGTGGGGTGTGATCTGGTTGAGGTGTCCCCGCCCTATGACCCCACTGGAAACACCGCGCTGACAGCGGCGAACCTGTTGTTTGAGATGTTGTGCATCCTACCCGGCGTGACGTCACGGTAGGGGGTGGGGTGCCTTGCCACGACCAGCGATCCGAATATTGTTTTGCAAAGCGACGGGATCGGGATGAAAAGAATGTTCTTATGGGGATTGGTTGCTTGCCTGATCGTCATGGCTGCCATTCGCTTAGCCCCATCAGACCCAAATCGTTGGCACGTCGCCCCGGTTGGAGATACAGATAGGGATATGCCAGGCGGCGTGTTTCGGGTGATCGAAGGCGAACCGGACAGTTTTGAGCGTCTGCATGAAATCGTGACAGATACCCCCCGAACCTACGTGTTGGCGGGATCCGTGCGAGAGGGGATGGTCACTTACATAACGCGCAGCAAGGCTTTTGGTTTCCCAGATTACACAACGATTCAGCAGGATGGAGAAATTCTGCGCATCAATGGACGATTAAGATTTGGTCGGCGAGATTTCGGGGTAAATCGAAACAGGGTTGATGGGTGGTTGACTAGGTTGCAGTTCTGACGACAAACAACCCTCTTGCACTTCGCGCCACATGGGGACGTTCAGGGACATCTGGCATTGTGCCGTGAACATGCGGCCATCGACCTGCAGGCAGATCATCTCACCCAACTCGATGCGCGTGCCGGATTTGTCGGTACAATAGCAGTCTTGTACCTTGCCTCCGGGACCGACCACATCAGCCATGGCCGGGGCTGCGCACACCAAAATAACAAGTGCCAAACGTGTCATAGCGTCAGCTTAGCACAGGGACGGCCCTTGACCAAAGCGCCGGATTAAGAGACACCGCGCGGATGATCCCCGAAGAACGCCTTGAACAGTTAACCCAGCGATTCCAGTATCTCGAAGCGGCCATGGCAGATGGCGCCTCGGGAGGAGATATTGCGGCTTTGGCCAAGGAGTATTCGGATCTGAAGCCGGTGGTCGATCAGATCATGGCGTGGCGCCAGCTGGTCGCCGATCTGGCCGAGGCTGAAACGATGCTGACCGATCCCGACATGAAGGAGCTGGCCGAAGAGGAAATTCCCGACCTGCAGGTCCGCATCCCACAGGCCGAACAAGCCTTGCAACTGGCGCTGTTGCCGCGGGATAAGGCCGACGCGCGTCCAGCGATGCTGGAAATCCGCCCCGGAACGGGTGGGGATGAGGCCGCGTTGTTCGCCGGTGATTTGCTGCGCATGTATCAACGCTATGCCGAAGCCCGCGGTTGGCAGTTTGAGATCATTGAAGAACAGGCCTCGGACCTTGGCGGTATCAAAGAGGTTGTGGCCCATATCAAGGGCGACAATGTTTTTGCACGCATGAAATACGAATCCGGTGTTCACCGGGTGCAGCGGGTGCCCGAAACCGAAAGCGGTGGCAGGATTCATACCTCGGCGGCGACTGTGGCGGTTCTGCCCGAGGCTGAGGACGTGGATATTCAGATCGACGCCAATGACATTCGCATAGATACGATGCGAAGCTCGGGCGCAGGTGGTCAGCACGTGAACACCACCGACTCGGCGGTGCGGATCACGCACCTTCCCTCGGGTTTGGTGGTAACAAGCTCCGAAAAATCGCAGCACCGTAACCGTGAAATTGCGATGCAGGTGCTGAAAACGCGCCTCTATGATCTGGAGCGTCAGCGGATCGACAGTGAACGGTCGGCGGATCGCGCCAGTCAGGTGGGGTCAGGCGACAGGTCGGAACGGATCAGGACGTATAACTTTCCGCAGGGCCGAATGACGGATCACCGCATCAACTTGACGCTCTATAAACTGGACCAGGTGATGCAGGGCGATCTGGATGAAGTGATCGACGCGTTGACCGCCGACGATCAGGCCCGGCTTTTGGCCGAGATGGCGCAATGATTGCTGCGTTGACAGCCGCCCAGGCCATGGTTGCCGCCACCGCACGGCTGCGCGCTGCAGGGGTGGACGACCCGGCACGCGATGCGCGGGTTCTGCTGGCCCATGCTGCCCGGATCGAGGCAAGCCGGGTCACTTTGATCGCGCCTGAGGAATTGTCGCCCGAGATTGCCGAACGCTATGATCAACTGATCTCATTGCGGGCCATTCGTGTGCCGGTATCGCATTTGCTGGGCGAGCGCGAGTTTTATGGCCGCCGGTTCCGTGTCAGCCGGGATGTGCTGGATCCTCGGCCCGAAACCGAGACACTGGTTGAGGCAGCGTTAAGTGAACCGTTCGATCATGTTCTGGATCTGGGCACAGGCTCGGGCTGTATCCTGATCACCCTGCTGGCCGAGCGCACGAGTGCCTCGGGCCTCGGTGCTGATCTGAGCGAAGCCGCCTGTTTGCAAGCCAGCGCGAATGCCGTGCAGCATCAGATGCAGGGCAGGGTCGAGATTGTACGCTCGGACTGGTTTGAAAATATTGAGGGCATGTTCGACCTGATCGTTTCGAATCCTCCTTATATTTCGCTGGCCGAAATGCAGGATCTGTCGCCCGAAGTGCGCGAGCACGAACCGCGCATGGCGCTGACGGATGAAGGGGACGGGCTTGGCGCATACCGCCATATCGCAGCTTCAGTACCGGATTTCCTGATGCCCGGTGGGCGTATTCTGGTTGAGATTGGGCCGAAGCAGGGCCAAAGCGTCGCAGCTTTGTTTCAGGCGGCTGGATTGATTGACGCGCGGGTCATCCCCGATTTGGATGGCCGTGATCGCGTTGTTGTCGCCAGAATGCCGTAAATTAGACATCAGGTGAGGCTGAAATGCGCCGATCAATGTAAAAAACCTGCGATTTTTTGGACAAACCTCTTGTCTGTAGGCGCTGGACATGCTTACTCAGAGATAGTCGGAGAGGTTGACGCTGTTTCAGCGGGCCCCTGACGCCAAGCCCAAAAAAGTCGACATCGCGTGACGGCTAACGCCTTTGAGCAGTGCAGGACGCGACTTGATCGACACCGAAATACAAGGCTGACGTAAAGTACGATGAGATCTTCCAAATCCCGCTCGCGGGCCAAAAATAACCGCAATCGCCCTTCTGGCGGCAACGTTGTTAACCGGGTTTTTGACAGCTCGGGCCCCGAAGGCAAGGTGCGCGGTACGCCCCAGCAGATCATTGATAAATACAATCAGTTGGCGCGTGATGCCCAGCTGGCGAACGACCGTGTGGCCGCTGAAAACTTTCAACAGCACGCCGAGCATTATCTGCGTCTGCTCAGCGAAGCGCAGCGCGAAATGGAAGCCCGCCGCGAAGAGCAGGAGCGTCAGAACCGCGAGCGTCAGGCCGAGCGTGATCGTGAACGTGCCGAACGCCAGGAACGTGAAGCTGCGCGTCAGGCTGATCCGGCCGAGACACCGCAGCCTGACGTGATGGATTTCGGAGCCGAAGCGTCTGCACCTGAATCCGGTCTGGTCGAAACCCCGGAAAGCAAGGATGCCGCACAGGCAGCTGACGCCTCTGAAAAGCCAGAAAAGAAAGAAAAGCCCGCGCGTCGTCCACGCGCACGCAAGCCCAAGGCTGCACCGGCCGAGGATGCCCCCAAAACGGATGGGGATGCGCCCGAAGCGGCAGAATAATTCCAGGCGTTGAAACTGTAAAAGCCCCGGGATGGTCCGGGGCTTTTTTATTGTCTCTCAACCTTTTTTGACTTCGCGCGCCAAGGCGCAGAACGCCTCAAGCGGGACTTGTTCAGCACGTTCGGTGGGCTGAATGCCTGCTGCCAGCAGGCGATCTTCGATATCCGGGGCGACGCCTTTTAGCGACGCGCGCAGCATTTTCCGGCGCTGGTTAAAGGCGGCTGCGACGACACGTGACAGGGTGGCGGGGTCGGCGGGATAGCGCGGTTCGGGCATGGCCGTCAGATGGACGACCGCGCTTGAGACTTTGGGTGGCGGCGTAAACGCACCGGGCGGCAGCGACATGGCAATGCGCGCTTCGGCCCGCCATTGGGCCAGGATGGCGAGGCGGCCATAGGCTTTGCTGCCAGGTTGGGCAACGATGCGGTCGGCCACTTCGCGCTGGAACATCAGTGTCAGGCTTTGCCAGAAGGGAGGCCATTCAGGTGGGGTCAACCAGCGGACCAGCAGTTCAGTACCGACGTTATAGGGTAGGTTGGCCGCAATACGGATCGGCGGGGTTAGATGTGCCAGCGGGTCGATTTCCAGCGCGTCGCCGTTGATCACTTCAAGCCGACCGGGATAAGCGGTGGCGATATCGTTCAGGGCGGCGATGCAACGGGTGTCTTTTTCTACGGCCACGACCTTGCGCGCGCCCTCAGACAACAGCCCGCGGGTCAGACCGCCGGGACCGGGGCCGATTTCCAGCACATCACAGTCCGAAAGATCTCCGGCCTGACGGGCGATCTTGGCCGTCAGGTTCAGATCCAGCAAAAAGTTCTGACCCAGAGATTTGCGGGCCGACAGCTGATGTGCCGCGATGACCTCTCGCAGAGGGGGAAGGTTGTCGATTGCGCTCATGATCCAGTTACCGTGACGCGAGTTGCGCCGAAGATGAGGTATTTTCAGTCAACCGAAGGGTCAAGCGCTTTGTGCCATGCGTTGGGCCAGTTTCAGCGCCTCGATCATGCTGGTGGGGGTGGCGATACCCTGACCTGCGATATCCAGTGCGGTGCCGTGATCCGGTGAGGTGCGGATGAATGGCAGGCCCAGCGTCACGTTCACGCCACGATCGAAATCCAGCGTTTTGATCGGGATCAGCGCCTGATCGTGATACATCGCAATCGCCGCGTCATAACGGGCACGGGCCGTGGCATGAAACATCGTATCCGCCGGATACGGGCCCGTGACCGTATAGCTTTCACTTGGCAGGTCGCCGATCAGGGGGGCGATCCAGTCTAGTTCTTCGTGCCCCATCTTACCGCCTTCACCTGCATGCGGGTTGAGGCCAGCGATGGCAATGCGGGGATGCGCAATCCCGAATTGATTGCGCAAGCCTTCGGCGGTGATCGCGATAGTGTCGCGCAGCAGGTCCGGGGTCAGGGCCGAGGGCACCTCGGACAGTGCGATATGGATGGTTGCCGGGACCACGCGCAATTGTGCGCTGGCCAGCATCATGACCACGCGGCTCCGGCCTGCCAGAGCGGCCAGAAATTCGGTATGGCCGGGGTAAGAAAAACCTGCCCCGTCGATGAGGGCTTTCTTGTGTATCGGCGCGGTGCACAGCGCCGAAGCTGCGCCGGACTGCACCAATGAAACACCACGTTCGATAGCCGCGATAACCGAGGGTGCGTTCACTGGATCGGGCCGTCCGGGAACGTTGATCGCAGGGAAGTCCAGCTGAAGAATAGGCAGGGCCGAAGCGCTGGTCTCTGCGGCCTCAGTCGGGTTAGAGATGCGCGCGACAGGGATTTCAGGCGGCAGATGCGCTGCGTCACCGATATAGAAGAACGGGCAGCTATCTCGCAGCTCAGACCACGCTTTGGCTGCGATTTCCGGGCCTATTCCGGCCGGATCACCACAGCTAAGCGCAATCGGCTGCGTCATTGTTCGACGATGTCGGCTTCGGCCCGCAATTGCGCCACCAGACTGTTCGCAAAGGCCCCGAGGCGTTGTTGCGTCAGCGCATTGGCAACATCCACGCGAGATGTCTCTTCCCCCAGGTCCCTGGTCCGGGTGCAGAGCATCAGGAACATCAGCGTCTGGCCATTGTTGCGGGTCAATGTTGTTGACACCTCGTTGATGTCCAGCTTCGCAAGTTCCAGTGCCACGTCGCGCGGAATCTCGTTTGGGCTGGCCTGAATTCGCTGCAGAACTTCGGGTGGCTGGTCCTGGGCGATACCGTAAAGGTCGTCGCAGGTGTCGATCTCTTCCCTGAGTTTGGCCGCTCTTGCCAGAGTTTCGGCACTGCGGCCCCCGGCGAGGTTGTAGATCGCGTAGTCAATCGTGGAATAGCTGGGTGTTCCGGTCGAAACCTCACGCAAGCCGCGCATCTGGAACAACGCAATGGCGTTAGGCAGTGTTAGCGGCTGAGTAATGTCGCCGTTCTTCAGGCTTAGGATCACCGGTTGCAGCGCCGGAGGCAGGCTGGTGAGGTTCAGCCAATCTAGCCGACCACCATTGTTGCGTGTGGCGGCCGCAGAATATTGCGTGGCTGCGGCAGCAAACGAATCAAAGCCCTGCAGTTGGGCAATCTCTTGCCCCAGAAGTTCGGCCTGTGCCAAAGTTTGTTGGTTCACCGGGATAATGATTTCGGACAGCAATACCTGCAATCCACCACCCCCCGACTGACCCAGGGCGCGATTGATCTCATCTTCAGACGGGCGTGCCTGCGACAGGAAGCGCGCGCTGACATAATCGTTCCAGGAAACCTGATCAGCTACGAAATCCCGCACCGTTTCGCGATCGACACCTTGATCTGCAAGCAATTGCAGGAATTGCTCAGTCGAGAGTTGCCCGCGCGCGGCAAATTCGTCGATGCCGACCTGAATGGCTTCGGGGGCAGCTTCAATTCCGGCCTCGCGCATGGCCTGGCGGCGTAGCCTTTCATTGATCAGTGCATCACGCACTTCGGCCTCGGACGCGCCAGAAGCACCCAGAGCGGTCAGGAATTGCTGCCGCTGCGACAGCTCGTACCAGGTAATGATATCCTGATTGACCTTGATCGCGGGCGAAAACAGGCTTTGCGCCTCAGCTTGAGGCGCCGTCAAAGTCAGTACGGCTCCGATAACAACCGGGGCGACCGGTTTAAGCCAACCGGAGCGGAGGAAACTGGTGAAACCTGAAATCAACTGCATCTTCTCTTGTACTGTTGGCCGCCACTATTCACGGAGTAACCCGTCAGGGCTACGGTAAACCCGAATTCGGTCGAAGGCTCAATACTTGATGATGAGGTAAAGCGCCTGCTGACGTTCATGTTAACTTGCACGCATTCATTTTGATATGTGACGCCCAACCCATAACGGATCGGTTCCGATTCGCTTAGGTCATATCGCGCCGTGGCCCGAGTGTTCCAGTACCGATCCACGCGGTAACGTCCCGTCAACCGCACTTCGGAAATCTCGTCGTCGACACCTTCGGCCGGGTCCGGTTCCTGCCAGCCATAGCTGCCGGTAAAGCCGACCTTGGGTTGTTGCCAGCCGACGCGCAGTTCGGCTTTGGAAAAGCTGAAATCGCCGTTCAACAAGCCGCGCCCTGCCAGGCGCCAGCCATTGTTGGTTTGAATCTGGCCAGCCAACAACAGATCCGATGTTGTACCCTGCAGGCCCGAAGTCAGGTTGAAATTGGGATCTGCGTCAGAACGGAAAACTTGACCAATCGTGGCGAGGGCCCGCCAGCCGCCTGCTGCATAGCGGGACCAGTTCAAGCCGACAACACCTGTAAACCCGTCTTCGCGCCGGTCCGGAGCCGGAAAGCGGGACAAAGACAATAAGTTGCCCTGATCAAACTCCTGAAAGGTGCTTTCGTCATTTGGCACGTCGTCATCCGAGACATGGGTCCAACCGATTTGGGCAATGGGCTCCAAAATCTGGGTCGCGCCGGACGACTCGCGCCTGCGCAACGGATAGCGCAGTGTCAGAGCAGCACGCGGCGTAGTTCGGGTGACGTTGTCGGGAAAGTCGCTGTCGTGGCGGATATTGAACGCATCGACTGACGCACCCACACGCGCTTCGGCCCGAAGGCCCGACACAAGGGTCCAGTTCCGCAGCCATTCCGCGTCGAAAGTAGCCCGCGCGACATCGCGTCCGACGATGTCCGCGTCGCTGGTACGCTCATGCGCGTGGGTGACAAATCCCAGCCGTACCTCGCCGCCCACAGAGGTGGGGAATAAGCGTTTCTGATAGTAGAGGTCAAAGATTCGCGATGGGATTTCATCCTGCTCTTCGCTGTCACGCAGGGTTTTATAGTGGATGAAGCTGGTACGGAACGCTGTATCGCGTTTGATCCGTTCCAGCGCCACTTCGCTGCGCAACCGGTCGAGATCGGGCAAGCCATAATCTGTCAGATAGGAATCGTCCGATGTGGTTCGGATGTTGAACGTGAATCGGAAACCATCGTTGAGGTTGAACCAGCCATTGGCAAACAGGTATCCCCGATCCTCGCCCGGTTGCAGATCATCGCGTGTATAAGCACCTTCAAGCTGGATGCGGCCCCGTTTGAAAGCCTGACGGTAGCGCAGCCCAAGAGTGTTTGTTCTGGACGAGACATATGGCGTCAGTGTCAGGTCCCTGTGGTCCCCCAGCTTGATGAAATACGGAACCTGAACGCCGGTCCCCAGCTGCGATGTGGTCCGAATGGACGGCACCAAGAATCCGGTCGCCCGATCCAACGTCGGATCCGGCAATCGCAAATAGGGGAAATAGAAAACCGGCACGTCCAGTACCCGAAGCTGCGCGCCCTCAAAGTACAGTTGCCGTTCCAGCTGGTCATGTGTGACCTTGCGGGCGCGAATCTGCCAGATCGGCGGCTTGCCGTTTGTGCAGACATGGCATGAGGTGGCCGAGACCTTACTGAACTGTGTATACCTACCTGCCGCACGAGTCGCCTGAACCGAGGCGATCTGGACCTGCTGTTCAAACACCATTCGCGCGCCTATCAGCAGGCCGTTCTGAATGCCATCATCCAGCTCTGCCGAATCCGCCAGGATCGTCGTATCACCGCCCTGATCGATACGGATCGGTCCCTCCAGCGTCAGCGCTCCGGTATCTTGGTTATAGGTGACCCGATCGGCAGTAATTTTGACGTCACCTTGAAAGGCCTCAACATTGCCTTCGGCCACCAACACTCGTTCGGGTGTTATGAAGATTTCATCCGCCACCAGCAGGGCAGGTTGGTCTTCTTGCTGCGCATTCCCGGCCGGGCCGGTGGCGGGTTGGGTTTGGGATACTGCACCTGTTGGCATCGCCAGAGCAACAGCACCGGACAGCAAAAGACTGGATAAAAGCCGCATCAGCCATCCTCCGCATGAAGCAGAAGGCCGAGTGACAAAAGAATGGCTGCAAGGGGCGGAGCCCAGGCCGCGACGAAGATAGGCAATTGACCGTTTTCCCCGAGTATTTGGGCAAAGTTGCGCACGAAGTAGATTGAGAATCCCAAAAGCACCGCGGACAGAACCGCAACGCCGGTGCCGCCAAAACGAACATGGCGCATGGTAAAGGCTGCCCCGATCATCACCATCGCCACCAAAAAGAAGGGCCGCGCAAGCTGCACCTGCAACCAGACCTCGTATTGTTTGGTGGAAAACCCGGCCTCGCGGAGGTCGCGGATCAGTTGTGGCAGATCATAAACCGACACCGAGTCCTGTTGACCCAGAGTGTCTAGAATACGCTGGCGTGTCAGCGTGGTGGGGATTTCTATGCGGCGGTGTGTCTCGGCTTCGGCCTCAGGGTTCACGTCATCCGCCAAGGACCAGACTTTTGCGTTGCGCAGAATCCATGAACCGTTCGACAGTTGCGCCCGGCCAGCATTGATTTGTTGTGTCGGCTTGCCGTCCGGCGAAAAGGTAACGATCGTCACACCGGTCAATTCCAACCCATCTGCGTTTGTCGTACCTCGGGCATGAATGACCGATTGACCACTCGCCGACCCTTGCCGCAGCCACAGACCTTCGCTGGTGATAGACAATGCCGAGCTGCCCTTGTTCTTGTAGGTATCGGACAGACGTCGGAATTCCTCGGACGTGGCGGCGGTGATCGGGTTCAGCAAAGCCACCGCCAACATGCCGATGACGAGTGCCAACGTGACCGGAGCCAGCAGCGCCCGGATACCGGACCGTCCGATGGCGCGCGTCACCACAAGTTCGGAATTGCGCGCCAGCCCTATGAACAATGCGATAGTGGCCAGAATGACCAGCAGAGGCAGCATTTCGCTGATCGCAGCAGGTGAATTCAGCAATGTCAGGTGCAGCAGGGTTCCGAAAGATAACCCTTCGGAGTTGAACCGTCGGGACTGTTCGACAAGGTCAATCAGAATCAGCAGCGTCAGAAAGATGCCGCCAATAACCAGAAAGCTTTGCATGAACCGGCGGGCAAAATAGCGGTCGAGGATCACGACAGCGCCTCCACCCTGGCCCGACAACAGGGGAAACCGGTGGAAAAAAGGCCAGAATCGTTTTCGCCTGCGCGGATGCGCGACGGCATATGCCTGCCCTGTCTCGCCAATTCGTTCTCCCCCGATCCTGCCGGATTTTTTTCGGGACTGTAATGCAATTGGTGCGCGGGGAAAACTGCTATCTGGTCAAGCAGCGCAGCGCGGGCTAGGTCTTGGGGAACAGATTTTGAGGAGTTCGCAATGAGCAGTCTTGTACCGATCCGGTTTCAGCCCTTTGACACGGATACAATGGCGCAGGCCGAAGGCCGGGTGGCGGTGATCATCCCCACGGATGGCAAGATGAGCCCTGCAGTGCGTCGGGCCAACCGTCTGACCAGGGGTGCGGTGGCGCGTCTGGTGGAAAGTCCTCGGTTTGAAAAGGTAAAGACGGGTGACGTGATCTCGATGGCTTGGCCCGCTGGCATGGCGGCCGAGTCGCTGGATATCGTGATCCTGCCCCGGCGTCCCGATGCCGTCGAGGCGCGCAAGGCCGGTGCGGCCCTGGCCAAGCTTACGGGCGGCAAGGATGTGCTGGTGATGGCTGGCAATCAAGTACGAGCCGAGGATTTGGCTATGGGTATCGCGCTGCGCAGCTATGACTTTGACGCCCACAAAACCAAGGAAGCAGAAGAAACAGGTACTGTCATCATCAGCCATCAGAAAGCCGATGAGGTCGAAGCAGCCTTTGCCCCGAAATACGCCGTGGCCGACGGGGTACGGATGACCCGCGACCTGACCAACGAACCAGCAAACGTTCTGACCACCAATGAATTCGCCGACCGGCTGGTCGAGATGAAAGAACTGGGTCTTGAGGTCGAGGTTCTGGAAGAGGACAAGCTGGCTGAACTCGGCATGCGCACACTGCTGAGCGTCGGGCAGGGCTCGGACAGCCCATCGAAGGTTGTGGTGATGCAGTGGAATGGTGGCGACAAGGATGACGCGCCGCTGGCACTGATCGGCAAGGGTGTGGTGTTCGATACTGGTGGTATCTCGCTGAAGCCTGCCGGTGGCATGGAAGACATGACCATGGATATGGGCGGCGCCGGTGTCGTCGCGGGCACCATGCGCGCGCTGGCCAAGCGTAAGGCAAAGGCCAATGTTGTAGGTCTTGTCGGTCTGGTCGAGAACATGCCGTCAGGCAACGCCACGCGCCCCGGCGATGTGGTCAAGTCAATGAAGGGTGATACGGTAGAGATCATCAACACCGACGCCGAGGGCCGTTTGGTTCTGTGCGATGTGATGTGGTACACGCAGGAACGGTTCAAACCGGTGGGCATGATCGACCTGGCCACCTTGACTGGCGCGATCATCATCGGGTTGGGGCATGAGAACGCGGGTGTCTTTTCGAACAATGACACGTTCTGCGATGCCTTCCTGAAATCGGCCAAGGCCGAGGATGAGGGTGCGTGGCGCATGCCTTTGGGCGACGCCTACGACAAGCAACTGAAATCGCGCATTGCTGATATGAAGAACGTAGGCGGTCGTCCGGCGGGCTCGATTACGGCGGCCCAGTTCCTGCAGCGGTTCGTCAAAGAAGACGTGCCATGGATTCACCTTGATATTGCAGGCGTTGCCTCGGTGTCGTCGGAAACATCCTATGCGCCCAAAGGGGCAACCGGCTGGGGTGTCCGCGCGCTAAGCCGTCTGGTGCAGGATCACTTCGAGTAATCCCATGGGTGCCGTCTATTTCTACCATCTAACCCGTCAGCCACTGGAACACACCTTGCCGGTACTGCTGGACAAGGCGCGGCAGGCCGGGTGGAAGATTGCCGTGCGGGGCACCGATCCCGCGCGGATGGATTGGCTGGATGAAAAGCTGTGGCTGGGGCCCGAGGACGGGTTCCTGCCGCATGGGCGCGAGGGTGGCCCGCATGATGCGGCGCAGCCCGTTCTGCTGACGACCAGCCCTGAAGCCGCCAATGATCCGGCCTGTGTGATGGCGGTGGACGGTGCGTCTGTGGATCCCGTTGAGGTCGCGGCATTGGAGCGGGTCTGCATCCTGTTCGACGGCAATGACGATCAGGCCGTTCAGCAGGCGCGGGGCCAGTGGAAGGCTCTGACCGGCGCGGGATGTTCGGCGCAGTACTGGTCCGAGGAATCGGGCAGGTGGGAGAAGAAGGCCGAGGCATAAGGTTCTGACCTCAAAAGGATTCTCAGGAGGGCGACAGATGGAATCGAAACCTTTGGGTCGTACAGGGATACAGGTGACAGACCTGTGTCTGGGAACGATGACCTTCGGCACGCAGACATCCGAGGCGGACGGCCACATGCAGATGGATATGGCGCTGGCGGCCGGGATCAATTTCTTTGATACGGCTGAGATGTATCCGGTGAACCCGATTTCTAAAGAAACCGTGGGCCGGACCGAAGAGATTCTGGGCAATTGGAACGCAGTAAACCCATCGCGTCGCGGAGAATACGTGCTAGCGACCAAGCATTCTGGGTCAGGGTTTGCCCATATCCGCGACGGTGCACCGATTACGGGCCAGAGCATCCCCGAGGCGATCGAAGGGTCGCTGCGACGGTTGCGTACCGATTGCATTGATCTCTACCAGTTTCACTGGCCGAACCGGGGCAGTTACATGTTCCGGCAGAACTGGAACTACTCACCCTCGGGACACAACACCAACGAAGTTCTGGACAATATGCAGGATTGTCTTGAGGTCCTGCAAGCGCAGGTCGACAAGGGCAATATCCGCGCCTTTGGCTTGTCCAACGAAAGCGCTTGGGGCACGGCGCAATGGCTGCGGATAGCCGAGCAGATGGGCGCGCCACGTGTAGCCTCGGTTCAGAACGAATACTCGATTCTGTGTCGGCATTTCGATACTGATATGGCAGAACTCAGCGTGCATGAGGATGTGGGGCTGATGGCCTTTTCTCCGTTGGGCGCAGGGTTTCTGTGTGGCAAGTATCAGAACGGGGCGGTACCCCAAGGATCGCGCATGTCGCTAGTCCCTGAGATGGGCGGGCGCGTAGGGCCGCGCGTGTTCGATGCCGTGGCAGCCTATCTGGACATTGCCGATCGACATGGTTTGGACCCGGTGCATATGGCGCTGGCCTGGTGCCGGACGCGGCCCTTCATGATGTCGGCTATATTTGGCGCGACTTCGGTGGCGCAGCTTGATCATATTCTGGCGGGTAAGGATGTGCGGTTATCCGATGAGGTTGTAACCGAGATTGCCCAAGCCCATCGCGCGCATCCAATGCCGTTTTAGGGGGCCCTGCCCCCAACGCACTGCGTGCGCGCCCCCCCTGAGGCATTTTTTGCCAGATGAATTTGATCTGGTCAGTGATGGGTCGGGTGAATGCGCTCTTGCCTCAGATCACGGGCGGACAGACCGTGCGCAGTGCGGAAGGCGCGGGCAAAGCTGGATTGCGAGGCAAAACCCGTGGCAATCGCCACGTCCATCAGCGATATGTCGGTGTCAGTGACCAGACGGCGGGCCTCGGCCAGACGCAATTGCAGGTAATGGTCTTGCGGCGTTGTGTTAAGGCGCAGGCGGAATTGCTGTTGCAGCGTGCGCGGGCTGGTGCCCAGAGTCTCAGCGATGTCAGCCAGTGGCAGAGGCTCGTCCAGCGAAGACTCCATCAAGGTGTTGGCCTTGGCCGTCAACGCTGTATGGCGATGCGGGGCACCGGTTCGGCTTTGCGGTTTTGTCGGTTCCGGCGCGCCATCGTAGAGGAACAGGCCCGAGACCCGCGCGGCAAAACCCGCGCCGTGGCGGGCGGCGATGATGTGCAGCATCATCTCGACCGCAGGGATCGCGCCGCCGGACGTCAAGCGATCGCCAGATACGGTGAAGCGGTCGGGACGGACGTCGACATCGGGGAAGCGGGTGGCGAAGTTATCTAAATCTTCCCAGTGAGTTGTAGCAGCGTGCCCATCTAACAGGCCAGCCTCGGCCAACAGCCAAGGGCCGCCGTCGATGCCAGCCATAGTGGCACCGGTCCCGGAGATGCGTCGCAACCCGGCCAACAGGCTGGGCGTGGCGTGGCGGGCTAGTTGGAACCCGGCTACAACGATCATCAGATCGCAACTCTGCAACCGTGCCAACGGGATACCGGGCACGTTTAGCGCGCTGGTCAGCATCGCAGGCTCTGCCGTGGCGGTCACATAATCCCAATCGAAGGCGGGACGATCCGCAAGACGGTTGGCCGCGCGCATCGGATCGACGGCCGAAGCGAAGCTGAGCGTGTTGCATTCGTCCAGAACCAATACGGCCGTTTTCAGGGCGCGATGTTCGGGTTGAAGTATGTTTTTTGCGGATTTCATCAAGTCTGATTCGCATTCTGGCAAGTGTTTCCACAAAGCTGCGTCAGAGTCGGGGGTGAACGCAAATCGGAATCCGGGGAGAAGCCTGGGGAAAACTCAAGGCAAAACCGGGTATAACTTGGGGAAAACAAAATGCCTCTGGAAATGAACCGCGAAGTCTTCATCACTTGCGCCGTCACCGGCTCGGGCGGGACGCAGGATCGCAGCCCGCATGTACCACGTTCGCCGCAGCAGATTGCCGACAGTGCGATAGCCGCAGCCAAGGCCGGCGCGGCGGTGGTGCATTGCCATGTGCGTGACCCCGAAACCGGCGCGCCCAGCCGCCGTTTGGACCTGTATCGCGAGGTCACAGATCGCATTCGCGAGGCCGAGGTCGACGTCGTTCTGAACCTGACCGCCGGGATGGGTGGGGACATGGTTTTTGGTCCGACAGAATCTCCGCTGCCGCTGCGGGAAGACGGAACCGACATGATTGGCGCAGCAGCGCGGGTTGAGCATGTGGCGGAATGCCTGCCCGAGATTTGCACGCTGGATTGCGGCACCATGAACTTTGCCGAGGCCGATTACGTCATGACCAACACGCCGGGCATGTTGCAGGCGATGGGGCGGATGATGACGCATCTGGGTGTGAAGCCCGAGATCGAAGCCTTTGACACGGGCCATTTGTGGTTTGCCAAGCAATTGGTAAAGGACGGCGTGCTGGACAGCCCGGCGCTGGTGCAGCTTTGCATGGGCGTACCGTGGGGTGCGCCGGACGATCTGAACACTTTCATGGCGATGGTAAACAACGTGCCCGATGACTGGACGTTCAGTGCGTTTGCTTTGGGTCGAAACCAGATGGCTTATGCCGCGGCGGCCGTTCTGGCGGGCGGCAATGTTCGCGTGGGTCTTGAGGATAACCTGTGGCTGGGCAAGGGCGAGTTGGCCGAGAACTGGCAACTGGTCGAACGCGCCGGCACCATAATAGAGAATATGGGAGCACGCGTGATCGGCGCGCAGGAAGTGCGCGACAAGCTTGGGCTGGTAAAGCGGGCGCCGGTCGCGAAATGATCCAAGGTGGGGTTAGGGCAACGCCCTAAGCCTCAAAAGTATATCGATAGATGAAGACTGCAATCTTTGTAGGCGAGAAAAAATGAAAACAGCAGCTATCATCGGTGGCGGCGTCATCGGCGGCGGTTGGGCCGCTAGATTTCTACTAAACGGTTGGAATGTCCGGGTGTTCGACCCGGACCCCGAGGCTGAGCGCAAGATTGGTGAGGTTCTGGACAATGCGCGCCGCTCCTTGCCGGGGCTGAGCGATGTGCCACTGCCGTCCGAGGGGGCCCTAACCTTTCACGAGGAATTGGTCGAGGCCGTGCAAGGTGCCGCATGGATACAGGAAAGCGTGCCCGAACGGTTGGACCTGAAACTGAAGGTCTACAAGGGCTTGCAAGAAGCTTGTGATCCGGATGCGATCATTGGTTCCTCGACCAGCGGGTTCAAACCGTCCGAGTTGCAGGAAGGCGCGCTGCGGCCCGAGCAGATCGTGGTGACGCATCCATTCAACCCGGTTTATCTGCTGCCGCTGATTGAGCTAGTGCCCACTGACGCGAATCCGCCCGCGATGGTTAAGAACGCTCAAGAGCTGCTGAAATCCGTCGGGTTTTTTCCTCTGCACATCAAGAAAGAAATCGACGCGCATATCGCTGATCGGTTTCTCGAAGCTGTCTGGCGCGAGGCGCTGTGGCTGGTCAAAGACGGTATCGCCACGACAAAAGAGATCGACGAGGCCATCCGTATGGGCTTTGGTATCCGCTGGGCGCAGATGGGTCTATTTGAAACTTATCGTGTGGCCGGGGGCGAGGCCGGGATGCGGCATTTCATGGCGCAGTTCGGGCCAGCTTTGAAATGGCCTTGGACCAAACTGATGGACGTGCCGGATTTTACCGATGAGCTGGTCGACCTGATCGCGGATCAGTCGGATGCGCAGTCGGGCATGCACTCGATCCGCGAGCTGGAGCGTATCCGCGACAATAACCTCGTGGGTATGATGCGCGCACTCAAGGCGCAGAATTACGGTGCGGGGGCGGTGTTGAACCAGTATGATGCGCTGCTGAAACCGGGGGCGTTGCCAACGCTGGAACAGACAGACATCAGCCAGCCGATCCTGACCTTGGCTCGCGCGGTGCCGTTGGATTGGACCGATTACAACGGCCACATGAACGAGGCGAAATATGTCGAGGCCTTCGCCGCTGCGACTGACCGGTTCATGGAGATCATTGGCTGCGACGCGGATTACATCGCCTCGGGCGGCAGCTATTTCACTGCTGAAAACCACATCCGCTATGTCGATGAAGCACATGCGGGCGCAAAGATCGAAGTGCGCACGCAGATGCTGTTGGGGCAGGGTAAAAAACTGCACGTGTTCCACAGCATGTACGAGGGGGACAAGCTGCTGGCCACAGGCGAAAGCTTCCTGCTGCATGTCAGCCTTGAATCTCGCCGCCCCAGCGCACCGTCGCCGGATATTGAGGCCGCAATGGCGCGGATCGCCGAGGCGCAGGCCGGATTGCCCTATCCCGAAGGTGCGGGGGCGGCTATCCGGAAACCCGCATGACCCGGCGCGTTCTGATAACGGCTGGCGCCTCGGGTGTTGGCCGTGCCATGGCCGAAGCGTTTGATGCAGCGGGTTATGCTGTTTGGGTCACGGATATTGACGAAGATGCGCTGAATACGGTGCCAAATCATTGGGTGGCTCGGTACGCAAACGTTTCCAGCGAGTCCGATATGAGCGCTGTCTTTCAGGCTATCGCAACCGAAGGCGGATTGGATGCGCTGTGTGCCAATGCGGGCACGGCAGGACCGACGAACGCGATTGAGGAAATCGGGTTAGCAGATTGGCGATCCTGCGTTTCGGTCAACCTCGAGGGCGCATTTTTGGCGGTGAAACACGCCGCGCCTTTGATGAAGGCTGCGCAGGCGGGTAGTATCACTCTGACGTCCTCGACCGCTGGACAATACGGATACCCATATCGCGCGCCATATTCGGCGGCGAAATGGGCGGTGATCGGTTTGATGAAGACCCTGGCGATGGAACTTGGCCCTCATGGAATTCGCGCCAATGCAATTTGTCCCGGCGCGGTCGAAGGCCCCCGGATGGAGGGCGTGTTGCAGCGAGAAGCCGCAGCCAAAGGCATGACCCGCGATCAGGTGTATGAGGGATATGCGTCAGGCACCTCGATGGGCCGTTTTGTCGAGGGGCACGACATCGGAAATATGGCGGTGTTCCTGGCCTCAGATGCTGCGCGGCTGGTGTCGGGACAGATCATAGCGGTGGATGGACATACGGTGAACCCCGATCCGAAAATCTAGATCGTTACAGGAAATACGTGAAACCTCAATGCCTTGGCGCTGCCAGGGCATTGGTGATCAGGCGTGGGTTAGGGATTTTCCGAAACGCTGAAATCAGCCCTGATTTGGCCCGCGCATTTGGCGGATGCTCTGGCGCACCGCCTGCCAGTCCTGTGCTTCCTGTCTGTTTCCTGCGGCCTCGCATTCGCGCATCTTTTGTGCGGCTTCCGCCTCGGCCCTGTCGCCGTGAACGGTGTAAAGGGCCCGTGCGTATTGAGCGGTCTGTAGTGCGTCCATTCCTGTCGTCCTCCGTCTGTGATCGGAATACCCGAAGGTTCGCGCCGAATGACGATAGCACAAGTCGGATGCCGGTGCACCCTCAGTGGTCGCAAATCTGCGTGCGCAACTGCCTGAGATGTTCCGAGAAGTCTCGGGCTGTCAGGTCGGCCTCGCGCACCAGGCGGTCGAAATGGCGGGTGAAGGTTTCGATCCGGTCGCGGTCACGGAAGGCCATATAGTGGCTGCCAGCGTAGAAAACGCAGAGCAATGGGCCGAAGATCGTGACCGGAGCGGAATAAAGCCGTTTTGCGTCAAACAGATAGATTCTAAGGCGCGGGTATAGCTGTTCGCAGATGTCGAGCAGATGGTCGATCTGATCCAGTCGGATTTTGGGGCAAAGCCCTTCGTAATATCCAGTGGCATTTGTGAAGCTGTCGATTTCATACAGCGGCATGGCGATTTCATAATCGGATTGTGCGCTGCGCATCCACTTCAATCGGTCGGCCGAGGCACCAATGGCCTGATCCGCTGTCCGCCCCAGATGCGGTGCATACTCCCACTCCAACACTGCCCGGGTCTTTAACATGTCGGGCAAAGTCGCTGGGACATAACGGATTTTGTACCCTGCAGCCTCTTGGTGCCATTCAAATATGCGCTCATCCACCAGCGCACGCGGCGCTTCGGTCACTGTCAGGGAACTTGCCAATAGTTCCGCGGCGCTTTCGGGTCGGTTTGATAAACTCAGAAGCCAGTCCGCCGAAACCCCCAACGCCGAGGCGCAACTGCCCACCACATGTGCATTCGGCAATCGTGCGCCCTCATCGGTTAAAAGCTGCGACACAGTCGAACGATCCACACCGATATGACGCGCCAGCGCGCTTTGGCTGACGTGCTGTTCCTCCATCGCGCGGGCAAGGCGCATGCGGAACTGTGCCGCGCGGTCACGTTTGTCGATTTTTTCCTGCATATGTTGATAAATATCATAAATGATGAGTTTTGTTAATCATATTCAGAATTTTCAACAGATGCCGTGACCCGTAATTTTGAAGACATAACAATAATATGGGTGACGGAATGGAAACACGACGTAGATCAGTCGTGAAAGCTGTGTTGTGGAATGCGATGGGCTTGCTGGTGATGACGCTGGTCGGGTTGATCGCAACCGGATCGGTGGCTGTGGGCGGGACACTGGCGATTGTGAATACGGCCATCGGGCTGACGATGTATGTAATTTACGAGCGCGTCTGGGCCAAAGTCTCATGGGGTCGCAATGTCTAGGGCCCGCGCACCCGAATGGGGTACCTTTGCCCTGATCCTGGCCTGCTATGGGGCGTGGCTGGCGGTGATTTTCCTTCTGCCCGTCTGGCTGGCGATCCCGGCGATGGGGTTGGTTGCGGCGCTTCACTCCTCATTGACGCATGAAGCGCTGCACGGTCACCCGTTTCGTACAAAATGGCTGAACGAGGCCCTGATGGCGCTGCCTTTGACCCTTTTCATCCCATATCAGAGGTTCCGCGATCTGCATCTGGACCATCATCGGGATGAAACGTTGACCGACCCCTATGATGATCCAGAAACCAACTATCTGGACCCACAGGTTTGGGGGGCATTGGCTGGGTGGCAGCGCTGGCTATTATCCGTAAACAACACTCTTTTGGGGCGAATGGTTGTGGGGCCAGCGATTGGTCAGTTCATGTTCACGCGGGATGAGATACGCGGGGCATTGCGTGGCGACACTGGCATCTTGCGGGCATGGGCTCTGCATCTGCCCGGGGTGGCTGTGGTTTTGTGGGTGGTCGGACACTCAGCGATGCCAATTTGGGCCTATATTCTGTCGGCCTATATCGGGTTGGGGCTCGTTAAGATCCGCACATTCCTGGAGCACCGCGCACATGAAAACCCGCAGGCCCGCACGGTGATCATAGAAGATCGAGGGTTATTGGCGTTTCTGTTTCTGAACAACAACCTGCATGTCGTTCATCACATGAACCCCGGCGCGCCGTGGTACCGTCTTCCGGCGCTGTACCGAGCGGGCAAAGATCAGTATCAGGCCCGAAATGACGCCTATGTCTACCGCTCATACACGCAGGTTTTCCGGGCGCACTTTTGGCGAGCCAAGGACCCGGTGCCACATCCCCTCTGGCCAAAGCACTGATTTGACGACAAAAGGGGCCCATGAGTTTATGGATTCCCGTCACCATCGCCGCCGCGTCGTTCCAGACAGTGCGGTTTATGCTGCAAAAATCGCTCAGTACCGTAAAGCTGACCGCCGCCGGAGCGACCTTTGCCCGGTTTGCCTATTCTATGCCGCTGGCTGTTCTGGGGTTGGTTGTGGCGCTGCAAGTGACCGGGTTCAGCCTGCCACCTCTGACGGGATTGTTCTGGGTATACGCCGTCATAGGTGGCACCTCGCAAATTCTGGCGACGATTTGCGTTGTTGCGTTGTTCAAGCAACGAAATTTTGCGGTCGGGATCACCTTCAAGAAAACCGAGGTAATTCAAACAGCTATTGTCGGATTTTTGGTATTGGGCGATCGGATCTCGTACGGGGGGCTGGTTGCGATCCTGTTGGGACTGATGGCGGTGCTTTTGCTGTCAAAATCCCCTGAGGTTGAGGGGGCGTGGTGGAAGCACCTCACCAACCGGGCATCGCGCCTTGGGCTGGGATCGGGCGTGCTGTTTGCTTTTTCCGCGGTCAGTTACCGAGGCGCTTCGCTGGAATTGGGCGATATCGACGCGTGGTTTCGTGCCCTGATCACTTTGGCCGTGGTTGTGACGTTCCAGTTCCTCAGCATGGCGCTTTGGTTGCTGTGGCGCGACAGGGCCGAGCTGCTTGCGGTCTGGCAGACGCGCCAGACAGGTGTATTTGTCGGCCTGACCAGTCTAGGTGGGTCGTTCTGCTGGTTCTTTGCGTTCACCTTGCAGAACGCGGCCTATGTCAAAGCATTGGGGCAGGTCGAGCTGTTGCTCAGCCTGTTTGCGTCGATCCTGTTTTTCCGTGAGACTATCACCCGGCGAGAGATCGCCGGTATGACATTGCTTGGCGCATCAATTCTGGCGCTGGTGCTGGCGATCTAACCAGTGCGGCGCTCATCAAAGCTGAGGGCGATAAAGCTGGGAAGGTGATCGCCCATGCCTACAACTGCGGGTCCCCGGTCGTCTCTGCGACCTCGGCCCCTGGGCTCTTTGTCCTTGGTGCGGTCGTTTTTCTTGCTGTCGGCCTTCCGATTGTCAGCTTTCTTGGTGTCCGCAGGTTTGGATTTCTTCTCGGGCTTTTGTGCCTCGGTCTCGGGCTCTTCCTTCAGCGGATTCTCGAGCCGCGGAATTTCCTTCTGGATCAGCTTTTCTATCGCAAGCAGCGCCTTTTCATCGCGACCCGAACAGATGGTGATCGCTTTGCCGTCACGCCCTGCACGACCCGTGCGGCCTATGCGGTGTACGTAATCCTCTGGATGGCCGGGAACGTCGAAATTGAACACATGGCTCACCGACGGCACATCAAGGCCGCGCGCGGCCACATCCGAGGCAACCAGCAGCCGCAATGAACCGTCACGGAACCCATCAAGTGTTCTCGTCCGCTGTGACTGGTCCAGATCGCCATGGATCGCTGCGGCATCATAGCCGTATTTCTTCAGCGACTTGGCGCAGATATCCACATCAGTCTTGCGGTTGCAGAAGATGATTGCATTGGTGCATTTGTCGCCTTCCGAGTCGATCAGCGCGCGCAATACCTTACGCTTGGCGCTGGCTTCACGATCGCGGCGACCGCCTTTGAGCACAACCACGCCTTGTTCGATGGTCTCGGACGCGGTCGCTTGGCGAGCAACTTCAACCCGGGCAGGGGCCGACAGGAAAGTGTCAGTGATCCGCTCAATCTCGGACGCCATAGTGGCCGAGAAAAACAGTGTCTGACGAGTGAATGGCGTCAACGAGAAGATGCGCTCGATGTCCGGAATGAACCCCATATCCAGCATTCGGTCTGCTTCGTCCACCACCATGATCTGAACACCGGTCAGCAGCAGCTTTCCGCGCTCAAAATGATCCAGCAGACGACCCGGAGTTGCAATCAGCACATCAACGCCTCGGTCGATCAGTGCATCTTGCTCTTTGAAGCTGACGCCGCCGATCAGCAGCGCTTTGGTCAGCTTCAGATGCTTAGAGTAGGTGTCGAAGTTTTCGGCGACCTGTGCAGCCAGTTCCCGTGTCGGGCACAGCACCAGCGAACGTGGCATACGCGCCCGCGCGCGACCCCGTGCCAGCAGGGTGATCATCGGCAGCGTAAAGCTGGCCGTCTTTCCGGTGCCCGTCTGGGCGATCCCCAGAACATCGCGCCCTTCCAATGCGGGCGGTATCGCGCCCTCCTGAATTGGGGTGGGGGCTTCGTATCCGGCTTCCTCAATAGCTTTGAGGACCTTCGGGTTCAGGTTCAGTTCGTTAAACTTTGTCATGTATGTCCGGTTCATGCGGACACTTAACCTGGCCCGCGCGTCTGAAAAGTGCCGGGCCCGGATGGCCATACGCAACATTGCGCATTTTCGGCTTGGAGGGGGACATAACAAAAACACCGGGCATGGTCAAATGAAGACCTCTTTAGGGTATTTGACCCTATTGTAGTGCGGATTTCCCGCAACAATTCAGTAACTTCCGGGAAAGTGTTTCCTGAATTTTTCGTCCAAGCCAAGTGGGCGGTGACGGATCAAGCCGTGCTGCTCCAGACGCGCGCGCACGTCCGGATCAGCTCCGCTGATTTCATCAAAAAAGCTGTGCAGACCATCCATGCCACTTTCGGCTTCGATCCAGCTGAGCAATTCGTTCATGTTCATTCCGCCACGGTCGCGCGGTACATTCAGGGACATACCGGGCTGGTAAGAGCCGCGCGCCAGGCGAAACCTAAGGTGTGTTTGCCAATGGTCCCAATCGGGGGCATGGCGGTGACACAGCTCTAGTCCCGGCAGTTCAAACTTGCAGGGAAGAAGTTTCTTGTTCTGGAAAAGATTGTGAATGCGAAAACTCAGTTTCTCCATTCCGGTACGAACCAGAAGCTTGCCCTGAACGTGGCTAAAGAAACCGCCCAGAACAAAGCCGCCGAAATTGGGATAGATCGACTGTACGATCGCTTCGCGGTCTGGTCCGCCGGGAATATGCGCCTTGTAGAGGTCCTGACCACCGGCAATCGCTTCCATTGGCCGGACCCGCACCGCAGGGGTGAGCGCGGGAACATCGGCCAGTTTTTGGGTTATGGCGCTGTCCGACCACAAAAACTCGTCCACGTCGATATGGGCCAACCAGCCCAGATCGGTATTGCGATAGGTATAGGATGCATTCGCAGTCTGACGGTTCTGATGCCGTTCGGGCCGCGCGCGTTTGCGGTTGGCCCAAAAGGATTCGTCGCACGTGAAGACGTCCACTAGAGGGTGCTGTTCCAAGGCATCAAAAGCTGTGGAGTTGGGTTCGTCCAGATAGATGTATATCCGGTCAACCCCGAGATCGAGGTGATAGGCAACAAACCGCAGGATGTCGGGGGCAGGGCCCCGAACCGTCGAGACAATACCCCAGGTTGGTTGCTTATCTGTCATATGTGGCCTTTGGGCCGGTCACACCATCATTTCCTTGGTCGCCGTCAGGCTCAGCTCGGGGTAGTCGCGCTCGACTCGGTCGATGTCCCATTGCAGGCGCGTCAGATAGACGATGTCGCCGTCGTGGTCATGGGCGATGTGCTGCTTGTTGGCGTTGACGAACTTGTCCACCGCGATCTTGTCACCGCTGACCCAACGGGCGGATGTGAATTGCGACGCCTCGAACCGCACGGGCAGGCCGTATTCCATCTCAATCCGGCTGGCGAGCACTTCGAACTGCAGCGCACCCACGACACCGACGATAAAACCCGAGCCGATTGAAGGTTTGAAGACCTTGGCGGCACCTTCTTCGGCAAACTGCATCAGGGCTTTTTCCAGATGCTTGGCTTTCATCGGGTCTCCGGGTCGTACTGTCTGCAACAGCTCTGGTGCAAATGACGGGATGCCAGTAACACGGATCGCTTCGCCTTCGGTCAGGGTGTCGCCGATGCGCAACTGGCCGTGGTTCGGGATGCCGATGATATCACCGGCCCAGGCCTCTTCGGCCAGTTCTCGGTCAGAGGCCAAAAACAGCACGGGGTTCGAGATCGCCATCGGCTTTTTCGACCGCACGTGGGTCAGCTTCATGCCACGCTTAAAATGGCCCGAGGCCATGCGCACGAATGCAACACGGTCGCGGTGCTTAGGGTCCATGTTAGCCTGCACCTTGAAGACAAAACCGGCGACTTTCTTTTCGTCAGGCGCAATCTGACGCGGTTCGGCAGACTGAATCTGCGGTTGCGGGCCGTAGGCACCAATGCCCTCCATCAGCTCTTTGACACCAAACGAGTTAATCGCTGAGCCGAACCATATCGGGGTCATATGCCCCTCAAGCACCGCTTGTGGGTCCAGAGAGGGCAGCAGTTCGCGCGCCATCTCAACCTCTTCAAGGAACTTCTCCAGCAGATGCTCGGGTACGTGTTCGGCCAGCTTCGGATCGTCCAGCCCGTTGATCTCGATGCTTTCTGCTACCTTGTTGCGGTCGGCGCGGTCCATCAGTTCCAGCCGGTCGCGCAACATGTCATAGCAGCCGATGAAATCCCGACCTACGCCAATAGGCCACGCGGCGGGCGTGACATCGATGGCCAACATCTCTTGAATTTCGTCAATGATTTCGAACGTATCGCGGCTTTCGCGATCCATCTTGTTACAGAAAGTCAGGATCGGTAGATCGCGCAGGCGACAGACCTCGAACAGCTTCTGCGTCTGGCTTTCCACGCCCTTCGCACCGTCGATCACCATTACCGCCGCATCCACCGCAGTCAGTGTGCGATAGGTATCTTCCGAGAAATCCGAGTGTCCGGGGGTATCCACCAGATTGAACCGGAAGTTCCCGTAATCGAATGACATCGCCGAAGCCGAGACCGAGATGCCCCGATCCTTTTCCATTTGCATGAAGTCCGAACGTGTCCGTCGTGCCTCACCCTTGGCGCGCACCTGACCGGCCATCTGAATGGCGCCCCCGTATAACAGGAACTTTTCAGTCAGCGTCGTCTTGCCCGCATCCGGGTGCGAAATGATGGCGAATGTTCTGCGCCGGGCAATCTCGGGCGGCAATACGGGTTGGTTCGTGGCGGTATCAAGCATGAACGCGCGTATATGCGGGGAATTCTGCCGAAGCAAGACAAAGGGGCTGTTCAGAATCACGTGACTGTGGCAGTGAGAACATATAGTGAACAAATAATGGAGAGGATCAATGAATTTAAAAGAGATTGCCGACGAGCTGGTGGCCGGTTGCCGCGAGGATCGGGCCAAGAAAAATCTGGCAAAGCTGTATGCGCCGGATGCCGTTTCGGTCGAAGCGCAGGATTTTATGGATATGGGCCGCGAAACACACGGCGTTGACGGTATCCGTGGTAAGCACGAGTGGTGGGAGGGCGCGCATGAGGTCTCGGGCGCGTCGGTTAGTGAGCCGTATCTGCACGGTGACGACCGCTTTGCCGTGATCTTCGAAGTGCAAGGAAAGGTTAAGGACAGCGGCGACAGTTTCGATATGAAAGAGGTGGGTATCTACCACGTCGCTGACGGAAAAATCGTACGTGAGGAGTTCTTTTACTGACACGTTTTGACTTCTGGTCTTCCCTGTCTGGCCGGTGCTAGACATGCGGGCAACAACAGATTGGGGAGGATCAGATGGATCTGGGAATTCAGGGAAAACGCGCGCTGGTCTGTGCCAGCAGCAAAGGACTGGGTCTGGGCTGTGCCGAGGCATTGGCCGAGGCGGGCGTCGACCTGGTGATGAACGCGCGTGGTGTTGCAGCGCTCGAAACCGAAGCCGCCCGGTTGCGATCCGAGCATGGCGTTGACGTGCAAACTGTGGCCTGCGACGTCACCTCAGTCGACGGTCAGGCGCAGGTAATCGAAGCTGCGCAGGGTGTTGATATCCTTGTGACAAATGCCGGTGGCCCACCGCCCGGATTGTGGTCGGACTGGGACCGGGATGATTTCATCAAGGCACTAGATGCCAACATGTTGACGCCGATCGCCTTCATGAAGGCTCTGCTGCCGGGGATGATCGACAAGGGCTGGGGTCGGGTGGTGAACATCACCTCGCAATCCGTGCGCTCTCCGATTGCGGCCCTGGGTTTGTCGAATGCCGCGCGGACCGGGTTGACCGGATATGTGGCGGGCACGTCCCGACAGGTGGCGCAATTTGGTGTGAATATCAATAACCTACTGCCGGGTATTCATGATACGGATCGAGCGTTGTCATTGGATGGCGGTGTCTCGAAACAACAAGGCATTTCACTGGACGAAGCCCGTGCCGCGCGCTCGGCGACGATCCCGGTGCGTCGGTATGGCACGCGCCAGGAATTCGGGGCGGCCTGCGCGTTTCTGTGTTCGCAACATGCCGGCTTCATGGTTGGGCAGAATATCCTGCTGGACGGTGGCGCGGGCAATATGACGATGTAGCCATGTCACAAGGGTTTTCGCTGAAAGATCAATTATTTAACGTGGAAAAGATCCGTTATCTGACGGGCCTTTTCACCGCTGCCGATCCTTCCTTTGATGGAGAGGCATTCGAGGCGCAGGTCATGTCGCGGCTGTTGGACCTTGAGTTGAAAGAGCGCATGGCCTGGATCGCCGAATGTCTGCAACAGGCCGTACCAGGAGAGTTGCCGGCCATCGCACCGATCCTCCTACGCGCGCTGCCGCTGCCTTTGGACCCGACCAAAACAGATGATGATTTCGGCGATTTCATCTTTGCGCCTTTAGGGGATTGGGTTGTGGCCGTGGGGTCGGATCATCCTGATCTCGCCCTGGATGTACTCGAAGAGTTGACCCAACGGTTTTCAATGGAGTGGGCCATTCGGCCTTTCCTCAACCAGTATCCCGATCAGGTTTTGGCACGGATGGAACACTGGTGCGGGCATGACAGCTATCACGTGCGCCGTCTGGTCAGCGAAGGTACGCGGCCGCGATTGCCTTGGGGGCAGGCGGTTGGGCTGGAATTGACCGACCCGCTGCCGTTGCTGGACCGGTTGCACAATGATCCGACGCGCTATGTCACGCGGTCTGTGGCGAACCATCTGAATGACATCACCAAGAAAGAACCCGAACTGGTGCTGGACCGGTTGCAGGCTTGGTCCCGGTCCGGGAAGCAGGATCAGGGCGAACTGAGTTGGATGATCTCACATACCCTACGAGGGTTGGTGAAGGCTGGCCATCCCGATGCCATGAAAATGTTGGGGTTTGATCCTGACGCCGAGGTAACGGCCAGCGTGCAGGTTACCCAATTGGCGCGGATTGGTGGGGCGCTTGAGTTTGATGTCTCGCTGAATGGTACGGGTGATCAGCCTGTTCTGGTTGATTATATCATTCACTTTCAACGGCCTGGCGGAAAAACCTCAGCCAAAGTGCACAAGTTGAAGCAGACGGCTTTGCGTAACGGCGCGCTAAGCCTAACCAAGAAACACAAGCTGAAGGGCAACGCGACCACGTTCAAACTGGTTCCCGGCGTGCATCAGTTGGATATTCAGGTAAACGGCCGGGTCCGCACCTCGGTCGATTTTGACCTGCTGGGCTAGGCCTCACGCTTTTGTCAAATTTGGCGGCAACGGTTGCACAGGCGGCGGTGCTACATTAGCTGCCAAAGCAGCCAGTGAGGAAAGGGATGCTGCGATGAAGCATGAATCAGTGCAAAATTACTATGGCGAGGTCCTGCAGGGCAGCGCGGATTTGCAAACCAACGCGTGCTGCACACCTGACGACATGCCGGATCATGTCAAAAAGATCCTCTCGAAAATTCATGACGAAGTGCTGACGCGGTACTATGGCTGCGGCCTGATTGCGCCGCTGGATTTGGAAGGGATGAGCATCCTCGATCTGGGGTGCGGGGCAGGCCGCGATGTTTATGCCCTGTCCGCGATGGTGGGTGAAAAGGGCCGGGTGGTTGGGGTCGATATGACAGCAGAGCAGTTGGACGTCGCCCGCGCGCATCAGGATTTCCACGCGCAGGCTTTCGGCTATGCTGCCAGCAATGTGGAATTCCATCACGGCTATATTGAAAAGCTGGATGAGTTGGATCTGGAGCCTGGTTCCTTCGACATCATCGTCTCGAACTGCGTGATTAATCTGGCCACGGATAAAGAGGCCGTTCTGCGCGGTGCCCATCGTCTGCTGAAAGAGGGCGGTGAGATGTATTTTTCGGATGTCTACGCCGACCGCCGTGTACCGCAGGCCATGGCCGAAGATGAGGTGTTGTACGGCGAATGCCTGTCCGGCGCACTGTATTGGAACGATTTCCTGTCTGTGTCGCGCAAGGCGGGGTTCGGTGATCCACGCCGCGTCACGCACCGCCCGCTGACCATTGAGAATCCGGTGCTTGAAGAACGTGTTGCACCGCTGAAGTTCCTGTCGGCCACTTACCGTTTGTTCAAATTGTCCGCGCTGGAAACCGCCTGCGAAGATTACGGGCAGGCCGTGATCTACAAGGGCACCATCCCGCACGCGCCGCATCTGTTTGAACTGGACGATCACCATGCGATCGAGACAGGCAAGGTGTTCCCGGTCTGCGGCAATACCTGGATGATGTTGAAAGACACGCGTTTTGCGCAGCATTTCGACTTTATCGGCGATTTCTCGACCCATTATGGCATTTTCGACGGCTGTGGTGGCGAAAGCCCGTTCGAGGCCTCCGGTGCCACAAACAGTGCGACGCCTGGCGAAGCTCCTTCGGGCGGCTGCTGCTGATCGCTTGCGCCTGACGGGCGGGGTTGCTATCCCCGCCCAAGCCCGGGATTTTGATCGGGAAAAGGCAACGGGGCCCATCGGTGACAATAGACGCAACTCCTCCTCGTCTGGAAATCCGCAATCTGATTGCCCGGTATGAAGGGCGGGTTGTCGTTGACGACGTCTCTTTGACGGTCGAGGCCGGAAAGGTGACTTGCTTGCTGGGGCCGTCGGGTTGCGGCAAGTCGACCACGTTGCGCATGATCGCCGGGGTGGAGATGCAGGAATCCGGCGAGATTTATGTCGACGGCAAGCTGATCTGCGACACCGTGTTTCGTGTCCCACCCGAACGCCGCGAAATCGGGCTGATGTTTCAGGATTTTGCCCTTTTCCCGCATTTGAGCGTTGCCGACAATGTGGCTTTTGGCCTGTCGGGGCATAAGGAAGAAAAGCGCGCGCGCGTGGATGAGTTGTTGCGCAAAGTTGACCTGATTCACTTTATCGACAAATTCCCGCACCACCTGTCAGGGGGTGAGCAACAACGCGTGGCCCTGGCCCGCGCACTGGCCCCACGCCCGCGGATCATGTTGATGGACGAGCCGTTCTCGGGCCTCGACAACCGGTTGCGTGACGGTATCCGGGATGAGACGTTGGCGATCCTCAAAGAGGAGGACGCTGCCGTTGTGCTGGTCACGCACGAGCCCGAAGAGGCGATGCGGATGGCAGATGAGATCGCTTTGATGCGGCGCGGTAAGATTGTACAGCAGGGTGCGCCGTATAACGTCTATACCCGTCCTGCCGACAAGGCGGCGGTGGCATTTTTTAGCGATGTCAACGTGTTGCAGGCGCAAGTAAATGGTGCTTTGGCGGATACACCCTTTGGGCAATTTCTGGCGCCGGGGGTTCCGGATGGCACGGATGTCGAGATCGTGTTCCGGCCTCAGCACGTGCGATTGGACTTTGACCGCAACGGCAAAGGGCCACTGCCCACGTCAACTGACGGAGTCGCAGCTCGCGGCACCGTCGAGCGGGCGCGCTTTTTGGGCAACGAAAGCCTGGTCGAGTTCCGTATGGACCATGACGGCTCGGTCCTGAAAGCGACAGTGCCGAATGTTTTTGTGCCCAAGTCGGGACGGATCATGTGGCTGACCATTCGCCGGGACCGGTGCTTTGTTTACCCCATTTAGGGCCTGAAAACGTAGTTTAGGTCAAAGTGGTGCGCGAAAGCCGCAGATTGCATGCGTGCTTTGCTTGCCGCCAAGAGGGGGCGGGTCTATCAAGGTCAAAACGCTGCAGTGGATGGGGCAAATGCGTATTCTTCTGACCAATGATGACGGTATCAACGCGCCGGGCCTGATCACGCTTGAAGCGATTGCCGCCGATCTGGCCGGACCTGACGGCGAGGTCTGGGTCGTTGCGCCCGCGTTCGAGCAATCGGGCGTCGGCCATTGCATCAGTTATACCCATCCGATGATGGTTGCCAAACTGGGTGAACAGCGCTTCGCTGCCGAGGGGTCGCCCGCTGATTGTGTGCTGGCGGGGCTGCATGATGTGATGAAGGACGCGCCGCCTGATCTGGTGCTATCTGGCGTGAACAGGGGCAATAATTCTGCGGAAAACACGCTTTATTCCGGCACTGTCGGTGGTGCGATGGAAGCTGCGTTGCAAGGCATTCCGGCCATTGCCCTTTCGCAGTATTTTGGTCCGCGCAATCTGGGGCTGGACGATCCGTTCGAGGCCGCAAGTCGGTACGGTGCTGATCTGGTGCGGAAAATACTCGACGCGACCCCGGCAGAGCAGGGCGATTACCGCCTGTTCTACAATGTTAATTTCCCGCCCGTGCCCGCGGATGAGGTGCTGGGCACCCGGATTGCCCCACAAGGGTATCGCCGCGACACGCACTTCTCGGTCGAGCCGCACAGCTCGCCCTCTGGGCGGCGGTTTCTGTGGATCAAGGGCGGGTATCAGCACAACCCAACTGCGCCGGGCACGGATGCGGCGGTCAATCTGGCGGGCTATATCTCGGTCACGCCGATGCGCGCGGATCTGACAGCGCATGATGCGCTTGAGGTACTGAAAACAATCGAATGACCGGACCAAATCCCGAAACAATTATGCAGTTCCTGTTTGCCCTGCGATCGCGCGGGGTGACGGATGCACGCGTGCTGGCCGCGATGGAGCAGGTCGACCGAGGTCAGTTTGTCAAAGGCCTATTTGCTGAGCGCGCATATGAGGACACGCCTCTGCCGATTGCTTGCGGTCAAACGATCAGCCAGCCTTCGGTTGTCGGGTTGATGACGCAGGCTCTGGACGTGCGCCCGCGCGACACAGTGTTAGAGGTTGGAACCGGCTCGGGCTATCAGGCGGCGATCCTGTCCAAGCTGGCGCGCCGGGTCTACACGGTGGAACGTCACAAGCGGCTTGTACGCGAAACCGGCGCGTTGTTCCGCGAGTTGGGGCTGACCAATGTCACTGCGATGTTGTCGGATGGCTCCTTTGGTCTGTCCGAACAAGCGCCGTTTGACAGGATCATTGTGACCGCTGCGGCAGAAGACCCACCAGGGCCGCTCTTGGCGCAGCTGAAAATCGGCGGTATCATGGTGCTGCCGGTGGGACAGTCGGATGCGGTTCAAACCCTGATCCGGGTCAGACGGACCGAGACTGGTCTGGACTATGATGAATTGTTGCCCGTTCGTTTCGTGCCCTTGTTAGAAGGGCTTGGCAGGGACGGGGCGTAAAGAATATTTTGCAACACGCGCCGGAACCCCGGAATACACGGGCAGGCGCTGAGGACGGTGAGATGAGAGCAGTTTCCAAATCAGCGATGCTCCGCTGCGCAACAGGCGTGGCGGCTTTGGCGATTCTGGCCGGGTGCGAAGGCCCGCTGGATTATGATCTGCGCGGGCAGGTCGGCGGATTTTCGACCGCCGATGCCGCGCGTGGGGTTACCACAAACCGGCCAGCCCCGGATGCGCGGGGGGTTATCACCTATCCGAACTATCAGGTGGCCGTTGCGCAACGTGGTGACACGGTTGCTTCGGTTGCTGCCCGCCTCGGGTTGCCCGAGGGGGAGTTGGCCGTGTTCAACGGCCTAAAGCCAACTGATCAATTACGGGATGGTGAGGTGATCGCCCTGCCGAGGACGGTCAGTTCGGCCAGTTCGGTGGATATCGCCACGATCGCTGGAACCGCGATTGATGAGGCACCGGCAGATGGTTCGGTCCGGACATCGACGCTGGCACCGGCCCAGGCTGCACCGGCCCCAGCAGCATCGGGACCCGAGCCGATCCGGCACCAAGTCAAACGTGGCGAGACGGCCTATACCATCGCGCGGCTTTACGATGTGCCGGTGGATGCGCTGGCCGATTGGAACGGTTTGGGGCCAGACTTTACCGTGCGCGAAGATCAGTTCCTGCTGATCCCGATCAAGAACCAGCCCGCGCCCGCGCCGCAACAGGCGGCTGTGCCCGCCACCAACGTGACGCAACCGGGGCAGGGCTCGCCCACGCCGACACCGCCAAGCGCCACGCAACCGCTGCCGGAGGAGGTGATCGCTCCGGCCACACCGGCACCAGACGTGACGGCTGAACCGCCGACCAGTCAAAGCAGTTCGGCCCTTGGGCTGCCGGTGTCAGGGACAATCATCCGGACCTATGACAAGGGCAAGAACGAAGGGATCGACATCGCAGGTCAGCCAGGAACCGCTGTGAAGGCAGCCGAGGCCGGGACCGTGGCCGCAATCACCGCAGATGCGGATCAGGTGCCGATCATCGTGGTTAAGCACAACAGCGATCTGCTGACAGTCTATGCGAACGTCGACAGGATCACGGTCAAAAAAGGTGACCGAGTGCGTCGAGGAGAGCAGATTGCCTCCTTGCGCGGCGGAGATAATTCTTATGTTCATTTCGAGGTGCGCAAAGGCTTCGAATCCGTAGACCCGGAACCTTACCTAAAGTGATGGGAATGGCCCGTTTCGGGCCATGCCTCCGGCGGAGGTTTTTTGAGCCAGATGAAGAGACGAGCTAGGCGTGCGGGTCGAAGTCGCTCAGCGATTTTCCCGGTTCGTCAGCGAAGATTTCCGGCAGGGGTAAGACGGATTCAATCAGGTCGATGCGAAAAACGCGGAAGCCTTCGCGCAGCTCACACCACGCGGTCAGGGTCCAGACGCGACCCCAGTATTCCATGTGCAGCGGGCGGATGGTGCGGTCTGTCAAAACCCCGTCGATTCGGCGATAGGACAGGTACAGCTTCTGCCGGGTTTTGATCGCCGACCGGATCGGGGCCATATGCGCCAGCCCGCGCGCGGCGTCAGCAAAGGGGTAGACGGCGAATTTCCACGTGTCTGCCTCGGCCACGACCTGGGTGGGCAGAACGGCGTCAATCTTGTCGGCCAGCGTTTCGGCAGCGGCCTTCAGATCGGGGTCTGCGGCTTCGGCCACGATGGCCATGCCGAGGTTCAGCGCCTCAAGCTCGGCCGGGGTCAGGTTCAGCGGGGGCAGGGTGATCTGCTCGCGGACCATATAGCCCACGCCGCGTTCACCCTCGACCGGAACACCCGAGGCCACCAGCGTGTCCATATCGCGATAGATCGTGCGAACCGACACTTCAAGACGGTCGGCAATGTCCTGCGCGCGGTGCAGTTTGCCGTCGCGCAGGATTTGGACAATGTCGAACAGACGGTCAGTGCGGCGCATGACACGCCGCCTGAACCGCGTTTATGCGGTCATGTTCCATAGCACATTCTCATGGCGCATCTGGATGCTTTCAGGGTTGATGGCAGCCATCAAACCCGCGCAAAAGTCTTGTTGCGGGAATTGCGCGGCTGCGTCCTTGGCCGCCTTCATATCCGTCCAGATGACATAATCAGTCCAGCGGCCATCTTCACCCTGGCTCAATTGACGGTGGGCAAATCCGGGGGCGTTGCGAACGAATGCCTCGGACGCTTGGCTAAGCTTCACGAACTCTTCCGGTGTCGTCCCATTGGCGAGGGTGAAGGTGACGATTTCAGCAACATGGGTCATTTGAATCTCCGTTGACCAGGTTTCGATGCCCTGTTCTTAATGCCCTACAACTGACATAAACCTGTCAGTTGGATAATGCCAGTCCGCAAAAAATGCGTGATCGGATCAATTTTGAGCGTGGAATTGATTTGGCGCACTTTTGTACAGGGCCGAGCAGGCGTAGACACAGACCCAGATCACATCCCCGGCGCATTGCGTCGATGTACAAGGAGAAGAGACATGCTCAACAATATCGGCCTTCCCGGTCTGCTGCTGATCGCCGTTGTGGTGCTGGTGCTGTTTGGTCGCGGTAAAATCAGCTCGTTGATGGGCGAAGTGGGCAAAGGCATCACGTCGTTTAAAAAGGGCGTCAAAGAAGGCGCGGACGAACTGGAGCAGGACGCTTCCGAAGTTGCCAAAGACGTCACCCCCGAGACCGACAAAGACAAGGTCTAAGCGCAGATGTTTGATCTGGGCTGGACCGAGCTTCTGGTCATCGGCATCGTTGCCCTGATTGTTGTGGGGCCGAAGGACCTGCCGGTGCTGTTTCGCAATGTCGGCCGCTGGGTCGGCAAGGCCCGCGGCATGGCGCGTGAATTCAGTAGTGCCATGAACGAGGCGGCGGATCAGGCGGGTGTAAATGAGATCAAGAAGGGCCTGAACGCAGCCACTAATCCTGTCAACTCGGCGATGGATGGCGTTAAAGAAGCTGCGCAGGAAATGGCCCAAAGCATGGATCCAACCAAGTTCGACCCTAACAGCGAAACTGGCAAGCTGGCGGCTGAACGGGCTGAGCAGGCCAAGAAGATCCAAGCCTCGACCGCGCGTGCCGCTGCCGAGCGCAAGGCCAAAGAAGCGGCGGATGCGCTGGCCAAGGCCGAAGAGGCCGAGGCCGCGCTGAAGACTGAAAGCAAGACATGACAAAAACCGACGAGATCGAGGACAGCTCGGCCCCATTGATCGAGCATCTGACAGAACTGCGCACACGGCTGATTCATTGCGTCGTGGCGTTTCTGGTCGGGATGATCATCTGTTTCACTGTGGCCACGCCACTTTTCAACTTCCTGACTAACCCGCTGTGCGAAGTATTGGCCGAACGCGGGCAGGACTGCGGGTTGATCTTCATCTCACCGCAAGAAGGGTTCTTCGTTGCTATCAAGGTCTCGCTACTGGGCGGCTTTATTCTGGCCTTTCCTTATATCGGGATGCAGATGTGGCGGTTCGTGGCGCCGGGTCTCTACCGGTCGGAAAAGAATGCGTTTCTGCCGTTTATGCTGGCCTCGCCCTTTATGTTCCTGCTGGGCGCAAGTTTTGCGTTCTATGTCGTCACGCCACTGGCCTATGACTTTTTCCTAGGGTTCCAGCAGTTTGGAGCCGAAGGTGAAGCCGTGGTTGAAGGTGCAACCGCAGCCCCGCTCAGCGTAGTGTTCCAGGGTTCGGCGCAGGAATACCTGAACCTGACGATCAAATTCATCGTGGCCTTTGGCCTGTGTTTCCAACTACCCGTTTTGTTGACCCTTATGGGCAAGGCGGGTCTGGTTACAGCTGAAGGATTGGGCTCTGTCCGGAAATACGCGGTGGTTGCCATTCTGGTACTTGCCGCGCTGGTGACACCGCCGGATGTGATCACGCAGGTCATCCTGTTTGTTGTGGTTTATGGGCTCTACGAAATTTCTATTTTCCTCGTCGCCCGGGTCGAGAAAAAGCGTGAAGCGCAACTGCGCGCCGAGGGCTATTATGACGATGAAGAAGAAGCCGACGAAGAGATTGTGCGGGAAGAAGACGGCAGGTAATCCCGTTAAATTCCAAGACAAAGGCGCGCCCAACCAGCGCGCCTTTTTCGTGTCTGGCCCTTGTTGCGCTGCTTGGAACATGGTTTGAACCCCGCAAGACGTGACGCCGGAGGCCCCAATGGACGACCAAGCCCTGAACCGTATCGCCGCCGCACTGGAGCGGATGGCCCCAGCCCCTCTGGCTGCGCCCAATTTTGCGGCGGCCCCGGCATTTGTTTGGCATGTGGAACCGGATCGGCTGGAGCCTGTCGCGCAGGTCAACCGCGTCGATCTGGACCTGCTGGTGGGTATCAACCGGTCCCGCGATACGCTGCTGGACAACACTCGTCGGTTCGCCACCGGGTTCAAAGCTAATAACGCACTGCTTTGGGGTGCACGGGGGATGGGGAAATCCAGCCTCGTCAAAGCCGTTCACGGCACGATTCAGGCTGAATACCCGGACTTGAAGCTGGTAGAACTCCAGCGCGAGGATATGGGCTCGGTCGCGCGCCTGCTGAACCACCTTCGCGCTGCGCCGTACCGGTTTATCCTGTTCTGCGATGACCTGTCGTTCAGCCATGACGACCAGCACTATAAATCGCTGAAGGCTGTGCTGGATGGCGGCATCGAAGGGCGTCCGGAAAATGTCGTGTTCTACGCCACCTCGAACCGCCGCCACCTGATGCCAAGGGACATGATCGAGAACGAACGCTCCAGTGCGATCAATCCATCCGAAGCGGTCGAGGAAAAGGTCTCACTGTCCGACCGGTTCGGTCTGTGGCTCGGCTTCCACCCTTGTGATCAGGACGAATACCTGGCGATGATCGATCGTTATTGCGGTGCATATGGCGTGTCAGTTGACACCGAAACCCTGCGTGCCGAGGCCATCGAATGGCAGGCCACACGTGGCGCGCGGTCGGGCCGTGTTGCATGGCAATTCTTTGTCGACCTGGCCGGGCGCAACGGCGTACATATTGCGTAACCCGCCCGCTTCATCTGGCGGAAAATACCTCCGCCGGAGGCATGGCCCAAAGGGCCATTCCTTACAGCAAAGACAAAATCCGCGCGGCTTCGTCTGCCGTGCTAGTTAGTGCGCCGCGATCTTCACCGGGATGGAACCGCGCGCGTACGGCTGTCGGCATCGGGGCAGGCTCGACAATCGTGACCCGCGGGCCGGTGCGCTCGGTCTCAAGCGCCCAGCTGCGCGCCAACGCCATCTGCGCGCCTTTGGTCGCGCCATATATGCCGTAGAACTTCTGACCGGCCTTGGGATCGTCAAAGAACACCGCATGACCGGTTTCGCCCAACAGGGGGGCGATATAGGGGATCAGAACCGACGTGGCAGAGGCGTTGGTATTCACGGCTTTTGCCCACTCTTTCGGGTCGATGAAATGCGTGGGCGTCAGGGCTGAGGTGTGAACGGCTGTGTGCAACCACAGGTCCACCTTGCCCCAGCGGTCATGAATACCCCGGCACAGGGTCGCCATGGCGTTCGGGTCGGCTATGTCCATCGGTGCCAGCGTTGCCGCGCCACCTTTGGCCTGAATGCGGTCGTCCAACTCTTCCAGCCCGCCGGTGGTGCGGGCGACGGCGACGATGTGATATTCGGGTGCCAGCGCCTCGGCCAGGGCGGCGCCCAATCCACGAGAGGCCCCGGTGATGAGGGCAATTTTGGTCTGATCGGTCATGACAGGGGTTTGAACCCCTGCACGCAGGGCGTCAAGCCAGTTTAACTTCCGGGGATGACGATCCGCTTGGTCTGGCCGCTTTGTCGCAGCATCACGCCGTCGGCATCAATGGCAACGACGGTGCCCGAGGACACGCGGCTGCCCAGTTTAACCTCTTTCACACGCCCCGATGACATGCGCATCAGGGCTCGCATATCCGATTTCGGGCCGAACACCCCCAGTACGGACAAAGAGCTTTTGTTCAGTGCGCCCTTTTGCGTGGCCGCACTTTTGACGGTGGCATTTGACATAGATTTCGGCCCGGTCGCAGCGACCCGACCCCTTGTTTGAGTGGTTGGCAGCGGGCTACCAAAACAAGTTTGGAAGGAAAAGCCTGTTTGGTTTGTCGTCATTCTTTGAGAATCTAAACTAGGGCGAAGCCTTTGCGATTGCGTTTCCTTCATCGAAGGGTTGTGGCGAAAATCTTCCTATTCAGTCCGGCTGACACGCAGAAAAAGACCCGCATCGCGACTGCGAAACGGGTCAATGAAAAAGTCGATTCGGCTTGGAACCTATCCCGAGACAAGCTTTGCGCTGTTCCACGACCCGCCGGGAACCTGCATGTCTTCCCGTTTCTTGCTGACCCGAGTGCTGTTTTCGAGACTGTCCAGATAGTCATCGCTGACACTTCCGGTGATGTAGTTGCCATCGAAGCAGGAACAGTCAAAAGCCTCGATCTCAGGATTGCCTTCCTTGGCCGCCCAGATCAGGTCGTCGAGGTCCTGATAGAACAGGGCATCTGCGCCGACTTCCTGGCGGATCTCTTCTATGTCTTTGCCATTGGCGACCAGCTCATGCTTGGTGGGCATGTCGATGCCATAGACGTTGGGGAATTTTACTGGTGGTGAGGCGCTGGCGATGTACACTTTCTTGGCACCGGCTTCACGGCACATCTGGACGATTTTCTTGATCGTGTTGCCCCGCACAATCGAATCGTCGATTAGCAACACGTTGTGGTCTCTGAACTCCAGCGGTACGGCGTTCAGCTTGCGGCGCACTGATTTTTGCCGCTCTTCCTGACCGGGCATGATGAAGGTTCGACCAACATACCGGTTTTTCACCAGACCTTCGCGATAGGGAATGCCCGTGGCTTTAGCGACCTCAAGCGCCACAGGGCGGGCGCTGTCGGGCACAGGAATAATACGGTCGATCTCAAGCCCGGCAGCTTCAATCTGACGGGCCAGGGTCTGCCCCATGCGCATCTGGGTTTTGTAAACCGAAACACCGTCCAACAGCGAATCCGGACGGGCCAGGTAGACATATTCAAAGATGCACGGGGTCAATTGACCTTCGACCGCCTGGAAGGTGTGCATGTTACCATCCAGATCGATCAGGATCGCCTCACCAGGTTTAAGGTCGCGCAGTTTTTCAAACCCGTTGATGCCAAAGGCCACATCTTCAGAGGCAAAGGCGTAATCGTCACCGTCTCCGTCCACTTCACGTTTGGCAACAGAAAGGGGGCGGATGCCATAAGGGTCGCGGAAGGCCAGCATGCCGACGCCGGCAACCAGACAGATCACCGAATAGGCACCCTGAATCCGTTCCATCGTCATCTTCACTCCGGCGAAGATGTTACGGATCGGTTCGGCATTGCCGTTGACTTTGATTGCGTCAGCCACCTTGTCGGCCAGCACGTTCAGCAGGATTTCCGAATCCGATGTGGTGCGCAGGTGACGGCTGTATTTGGCGGTCACTTTCTCGCGCTGTTCGGCGGTGTTGGTGATGTTGCCGTTATGAACCAGATAAATACCGTAGGGCGCGTTCACGAAAAACGGCTGTGCTTCGGACGCGCTGAGTGATCCGGCGGTTGGGTAACGCACGTGACCCATTCCGATCTTGCCTAGAAGGGTCTCGGCGTCTTGTGCGTTGAACACGTCTTTGACCAGACCATTTGCCTTCTTTTCACGGAAAAACTCGTCGGTATAAGTGACGATCCCCGAGGCATCCTGACCTCGATGCTGCAGCATCAGCAGCCCGTCATAGATTTCGGCAAAGACATCATGCGTCCTGCTTGCGATCCCCAAAATCCCACACATGTACGGGCTCCAATTTCTATGACGGTTTGATTAGCGGTGATGTTCTGAACATCGGCATGGGTGTGCTTGTGTGCCCTGCATCCATGCCAAATGGTGGAGCAAACGCGCCATCGTCACGAGGGCAAGCGCGAAAGAAAACAGGTACAGCAAGATCGGTGGCTCCGATTCCATGTCAGTTCGGCCTCCACATAAAGCCTAATGAAGGCTGTGTCATCAAAGGATCACAATTGTTATTTCCCACAGGTGGATTTCGCCGAACCCGGTATCAAAAGGTGACATAAGCGCAGGCTTGTGCTGTCATGATGCGAGTAATGAGTTTACCCGGAATTCGGGGTTGTCAATTGGAACAGAGCCATGTGGGAACACAAGCAAGGAAAGAAAAAGCCAGACCCGGTAAAACGCCGGTGCCATCGTTGTCGTGGCATGGGCCGGTCGCCATGTCCGATTTGCAATGGATCGGGAGAGGTGATCAAAAGCCGCGATATCCACGGCGCACCCATTGTGGGCCGCTGTGAAGGGTGTTTTGGACTGAAGAATACCAGGTGCACAGTCTGCGGCGGAGAAGGTTTTTTAACCGAATACGTTTGACCGGCAGTAAAGAAAAAAGCCCGGTCGAGGCCGGGCTTTTTTCTTATTCGGTTGTCGCTGGTGTCGTGGTTTCCGAAGCTTCTGGTGCTTCGGTGCCGGCGCCGCAGCTTGCCACCAACTCTTCATATTGTTGGGTAACCCAACCCAGCCATTGTTCGGGGTTTTGTTCTTCGATCCGGTCACTGAACTGTTCGAACACCTTGGCCGAACGGCTTTCGTCGACCATCGTATATGACTGGCCGGTCATCACCGTATCATAGACAAAGAAGGCGATGGCCACCAACAGGATGCCGCGTGCGATGCCGAAAAAGAAACCAAGCGCCTGATCCAACCCACCAATGGCCGAGCGTTGAACGATCGACGAAAACAGCGGTGTAAAGATGCTGACCACGATCAGTGCAATGGCGAATACCGCGGCAAAGCCGGTGATCACCGACAATTCGCAGCTGTCGCGCAGGAAATCGCCGACAACCGGGATTTCTTTCACCAACGGTACGGCCTGGGGTGCAAAAATAAAGGCCAGAACTGCAGCCGCGACCCAGCCTGCGATGGCCAAAACCTCACGTAAAAATCCGCGTGAATAGGCCAGCAGGCCCGACACGACGATGATCAGGGCAACCACCCCGTCGACAATTGTAAAACCTTCCATGGCCCTCGCCCGTAATTTTTTCTGCCCCTCAAGGCGTTACCTTAACCTGCTCCGAAGGTTTCGCCAACAAACCCCACCAAATCAGAGGGTCGGGTGAGTGTCAGACCTGCCACAGTACCGGTTTTGCCGCCCGCCGGAGCGATTGCCGATGTGAAACCAAGTTTTTGCGCTTCTTTCAACCTGTTTTCGGTCTGAGGGGCCGGTCTAAGTGCCCCGGATAACGAGATTTCTCCGAAAACAACTGTATCTGCGGGCAAAGCTGTGTCTTCGCGGGCACTCAGCAGCGCGGCGGCCACCGCGAGATCGGCTGCCGGTTCACTGACTTTCATTCCTCCGGCCACGTTCAGATAGACATCAAGCCCCGCAAAAGGGACACCGCAGCGGGCTTCGAGCACTGCAAGGATCATCGCTAGCCGCCCGCTGTCCCATCCCACGACGGTGCGGCGGGGCTGCGAATGGGGCGACGGGGCGACCAAGGCCTGCAACTCAACCAACACAGGCCGGGTGCCTTCGATTCCGGCAAAAACCGCCGAGCCGGGGCTGGGGGTGCCGCGTTCCGACAGGAACAGGGCCGAGGGGTTGGTGACCTGTGCCAGACCCTTCCCAGTCATCTCGAAAACACCAATTTCATCAGCGGGGCCGAACCGGTTCTTGACGGCGCGCAGGATGCGAAACTGGTGGCCGCGCTCTCCTTCGAAGTAGAGGACCGTATCGACCATATGTTCGACTACACGGGGGCCTGCGATCTGGCCTTCCTTGGTGACATGGCCGACCATGACGATCGACACACCGTGTCGTTTCGCGAACGTGGTCAATTCATGGGCAGCGGCCCGAACTTGTGATACCGAACCGGGGGCGCTGTCGACATTGTCGGCCCACATGGTCTGGATCGAGTCGATGATGGCGAGGCCGGGCTTTTCCGCTTCAAGCGTTGTCAGGATATTGCGCAAGTTGGTTTCGGCGGCCAATTGAACTGGCGCATCCTCTAACCCAAGCCGACGGGCACGCATGCGAACCTGCGCGCTGGCTTCCTCACCCGAGATATAGATGGTTTTCACACCTGCGCGGGAAAAGCGCGCGGCAGCCTGAAGAAGAAGGGTGGATTTGCCGATGCCGGGATCACCGCCCACCAAAAGGGCCGAGGCGGGGACAAGGCCGCCGCCCAGCACGCGATCCAGTTCTTCTACCCCGCAGAGCGTGCGGGGCGGGGGTGTTTCTTCGGTCGACAGATCGGTGAGTGTGATGGACTGCCCGCGTTTACCGCCCAGGGATTTCTTGGCGGGGCCGGCCGAAAGGGGGACGTCCTGCGAAATGGTGTTCCATTCACCGCATCCGTCACAACGCCCGGACCAGCGCGAATGCGACGCACCACAGGCCGAGCAGGAGAAAGTCGTTTTTGCCATGCGGCCTTGGTGCCCGAGGACGGGCGGTTCTTCAAGCCCTTGCAGGGCTTTCATCTCCGCCGATGGCGCGCCGTGTCCTCAGACCCAATGGGCTCTCGTCCGCGGCGAGGCGCTGACGCGCCTATTCCGCCGCACGAGGCGGGGACATTGCGACCACACTGGAGGCTTTGGTCGAGCTGTCCTTGGACGGTGCTTGCAGCTGCGCTGACAATTCGGGCAGCAGCTCGAACAGCTCATCCCGCAAACGGGCCAGTTGCGATTTGGCAATGGTCTCTTCCATTTCAACGTCGCGGGTCCATTGGCGCAACTCGTTCTGGATCACCTGAGCCTCTTCGAGCCGTTTTTGGAATAGCTCGATCTCTTCCTGACGTTGTTGCAGGAAGGACCGCGCGCGGTTGATTCTGGTATCGCCGTAGGTCTCGGCCAGTTCATGGCTAATCTGGCTCATTTGCGCAGCCAGTTCCAAAATTTCGGGTTCGAGTTTTTGCAGGTCGGGGTGTTGGCGCAGAAACGCCATGCGTTCTTTGACCGCGTCAAACTCGGACGACATCATAAAGAGGCCACCGCGATCCGCAGCGTGGGCCATATGATAGGCGTCAGAGATGTCATGCATGTTCAGGGCGAATTTGCGGTGATTATTTTCCAATGCCATCATTCGTGCGTTGGCTGGCAGATAAAACGCCAGCATGAGAATCAGGACGGTCAGACCGATCTGAATAAACATCCCGGCATCTGTCACCGGCGCGTCACCGAATCCGGCTTGCATGGATAGCCAGGGTAACACACCCAAGGCGGATAAAAGTGTGGCTGACACGGCGAAAAGGGCAGCCGCGCATATGAGGAAAAAAGTCAGTCTTAAAAAGGCATTCTGAAATTGCAATGTTATGTTGTGGAGGGCAGTCATGTTCGACGAACTCCTTCTAGAACCGGTACACACCAGGCCCAAGCGAGAACATCCAAAACACACAGATTGATCCGCTACGGACCCGAAAACTACAAATTGTCACTGCTCGAAATATGAAGATGATACTCAGATGAGTGTTTTCAATCAATTAGCTATGAGGATTTCGTGAACTGCGTGTCATTTCGGTAATGTGGCCCAACGCAAGCGAGGCCAGAATGCAGGCCGTGAACAGGTATAGACCCCATGCGGTTTCGATGGTCGCGTACGAGATGCCCTTGGCCAGCGTGATGTAAAGCGCGATCAGAAAAATGTCGGCCATGGCCAGTTTGCCGAGGATATTCAGCGCAGGTTGGACGCGGGCATCCAGCAGGTCCCACTGGATCAGGGCGGTGCCGATGGTTTTGATGTAAGGCGCAAAAAGGGCGAAGATGGTGACGATCAGCGCTAGAAAGACGTCGGATTTCCACAGCGATTGCAGGCCGGTGATGACGCTGATCTCGGAGAGACCGAAGATCGGTAGCAGGCCTGCGCGCATCAGCGGGGCGAACCACGCGATGGGGTAGAGGATCAGGAGCGAGAGGGTGGCGAGGCGGAGGGTCATTACGGACACCTAGCTAAGCCATTAAAACGTATCAAGTGCCACTCAGTGCTGCCGTGCGATTGGTAAAAGCATAGCTAGCTCAGGTTTACGCTGATCCGAGGAAATGTAAGAAAGCTGACTAGGTTAACATTTAAAGTTGAGTAGCTTAGGTAATGCCAAGTTTGTCGCAAATAGTTCGTTACTTCAAAGAAGCCCCTGAAAGCCGGGGCATCTATAAGTATTTCCTGATAGCAATCACAGTAGAGCTGGGTCTAGTCTATTATGTCGTTTACGAGCCAGCGATTTACTTAGAAAGCCGGTCTAGACACCTTACTCAATATGCAGTCTGGTTGAATCTGATTGTGATGCTCTGGATAGTATTTCTGTTTCTGAAAAAAGTATCAGAGTATTCTCGCGAACGAGAAGCGTTGAAGCAACAGCAAACTTTTAGAACCAAATTTGATCAAAAGTAACCGTCACCGTACCGCCTCAATCGGCCCTTCCGCACTCCCGCTGATGAATTGCTCGACATAGGGATCGCCCGAGGCATCCATCTGTTCAACAGGCCCGGTCCACTGGATGACGCCTCCGTGCAGCATCGCCACGTTGTCGGCAATCGCGCGGACGGAACTCATGTCGTGGGTGATCGTCATCGCGGTGGCGCCCATCTCGGTCACGATCTCGCGGATCAGGTCGTTGATGACGCCGGACATGATTGGGTCCAAACCCGTGGTAGGCTCGTCGAAGAAAATGATCTCGGGCTCGGCGGCGATGGCGCGGGCGAGGCCCACGCGTTTTTGCATGCCCCCGGACAGCTCGGACGGAAACCGGTCGGCGACGTCGGATTTCAAACCTACGCGGCGCAGCTTCTCGATAGCGATTTCGCGGGCGTATTCCGGTGGGCGTTTCAACGGTCCGCGCAGCAGACGGAATGAAACATTCTGCCAGACAGGCAACGAGTCAAACAGGGCAGCACCCTGAAACAGCATCCCGAACCGGGCCAGAAACGCGTCGCGGTCGCCCTTGGTGGCGTCTTTTCCATCCACATAGATCATGCCGCTATCGGGTTTGATCAGGCCCAGGACACATTTCAGCGCCACTGATTTACCGGTGCCCGAACCGCCGATGATGACCATCGACGTTCCCTTAGGGATCTCAAGGTTCATACCCTGCAAAACCCGATTGTCGCCAAAGGCCTTATGTACGTTCTCCATCCGGATCATAGCGAGAAGAACACCCCTGTCAGAATGAAGTTGGTGGCCAGAATCATGATGGCAGCGGATTCGACCGAGGATTTGGTGGCACGGCCCACACCCTGCGCGCCGCGGCCCGAGTTCATGCCATAAAAGCAGCCCATCACCGCTGCGATCAGGCCGAAAGCTGCGCCCTTGGCCAGCGATGACATGATGTCATGGGCCTCAAGGAAATTGACAGTGTTCAGTAGGTAGGTCGCAGGGTTGAAGCCCAGATTTTGAGTCGCAACTACATAACCGCCCGCGATGCCGATGATATCTCCGATCCCGACCAGCAGCGGCACGGTGATCAGCGCGGCCAGAACGCGCGGTGCGGTCAGATATTTCATTGGGTGGGTGGACAGGGTGACTAATGCGTCGATCTGCTCGGTCACTTTCATGGTGGCGATCTCGGCGGCGATGGATGAGGTCACGCGGGCCGCGATCATCAGGCCGACCAGAACGGGGCCAAGTTCGCGCACCATGCCGATAGCAACGATCTGGGGCACCACGGCCTCGGCGTTAAAACGGGCGCCACCGGCGTAAATCTGTAGCGCCAGCGCGCCACCGGTGAAGATGGCGGTCAGGCCGACAACAGGTAGGGACAGCCAGCCGATATTCATCAGCGCGATGACAAATTCCCGTGGATAGTAAGGCGGACGAAAGATGTGCGAGATCGCATCGATCGTAAACAGCGCGACCTTGCCGAATGTGGCAAACAGCGCCAGGACCGCGCGGCCCAACCCACCCAACAGAGAAAGAGGATTCATTCCACGTAACCCCGTGAATAACGCGCGCCAAGCGATGTGAGGATTTCATACCCGATGGTTCCCGCGGCCTCGGCCAGATCATCGACAGTCTGATGGCCGTTCAGGATGCGCAGGCGTTCGGGGTCTTCGGGCAGGTCGGTCACGTCGACGGTGATCAGATCCATCGAGATGCGGCCAACCACGGGGCAAGGTTGGTCACCTACAAAAGTGTCAATACCGCCGCCAATGGCGCGGTGCAAGCCGTCTGCATAGCCTGCGGCCACGGTTGCGATACGTGACGGTCGGCGGGCGACCCAATACCCGCCATAGCCCACTGTTTCCCCTACCGAAACTGAACGTACCTGAATGACAGGCAGGTCCACGGAAACTACCGGTTTAGCATCCGCAAACGGCATACCACCATAAAGCCCGACGCCAGGGCGGCAGAAATCAAAGTGAAACTCGGGGCCCATCAACAAACCACCGGTCGCTGCCAGTGACCTTGGCGCGGCGACGCCATCGGTCATATCGCGGAAGGTTTTAAGTTGTCGCCGGTTCATCGGGTGGTCTGGTTCATCCGAGCAGGCCAGATGAGATATGATCGCCTTTGGGTTCAAGCTCTCTATCTCGGACCTAAGCGAGGCCCAGTCGGCGGGTTCAAGGCCCAGCCGATTCATGCCACTGTCCAACTGCACTCCGAAAGGGTGGTCCGGCATCGCTTGTTGCAGACGCTTGAACTGTTCTGGCGAATTGATCATGGGGATCAGATTGTCGGCGAAATGCAGCCCGTTGTCGCCGTCCATGAAACCTGAGAAGACGAAGATCTGGGGTTCGGGGCCAACGGCCTGCCGCACGGCCAGACCTTCTTCTGCAGCCGCGACAAAGAATTTGCGAACGCCTTCTTCGGCCAAAGCCGCAGAAACCGGACCAGCCCCCAAACCGTAAGCATCTGCTTTGACCACGGCGCCGGTCTCGACATTTGATTTTGCGTCCAAGGCCCGCCAATTGCTGGCCAGGGCGTGAAGATTGATCGTTAAGCGTGCGGTACTCATGGTGCTGTTCATGACATTGGATTGCGGCAGGTCAAGGGGGTAGGTGGCAATTCTTGTTCACTTCGCGGCCTTCCCGCGCAGCTTCTGGCCTTTAACCTAAGGTCAAGGCTGAAAAAGGCCGGTTGGAGGAAGTCTCGCCATTGTGTCTTCCCTGTGATCAACTGAGCGTACCGAATGGGATCGTTGATCCAGTTGAAAGGGGCTGCAATGCTGAACCTGACCACCGATTGTCAAGCATGGGCCGCTGAATTGCCCGGGTTGTATCTGGACGTCTTCACCGCCTCTGAGGGTGAGGCCGAAGGGCGCGCAGTTGCCGCTTTGGTGGTTGAACTGCTGCAATCGACACCCAAATGTGACCTGATGGGCGCGTTGGCGCTGGACGGCGATGTGCTGGCAGGCTGCATTTTGTTTTCACGCCTCAGCTATGATCAGGATCCGCGACAGGTTTTTCTGATGTCACCGGTGGCTGTGCGAACAGACAGGCAAAAGTCGGGGATTGGGCAAAAACTGATCCGCTATGGGCTGGAAGAGTTACGTCAGAAAGGGATTAGTTTTGCAGTGACTTACGGTGATCCTGCCTATTACGAGAAGACCGGTTTTCAGCCGATCACCATCGCCTTCGCACAGCCACCCTTACCGCTGAGCATGCCGCATGGATGGCTTGGTCAATCTTTGAATGATGAGGATGCGCCGCTTGCGGGCCCGTCTCGCTGTGTCCAAGCGTTCAACAAGCCCGAGCTTTGGTAGGTCAGTAACCTTCGATTTGGCCGTCCTGCTGCCAGGGTTTGACCAGATTACCGAAGCGGGTGAACTGCGCCTCGAACGACAGTTCGACCGTGCCAATGGGGCCGTGACGCTGCTTGCCAACGATAACTTCGGCTTTGGCGTGAAGGCGCTCCATCGCCTGCTTCCACTCTTCCATCTTTTCCAGCTCGTGATCGCCGGGCTTTTCGCGTTCCTTGTAGTATTCCTCGCGGAAAACGAACATCACCACGTCGGCGTCCTGTTCGATCGAGCCCGATTCTCGCAGGTCAGACAGCTGCGGGCGTTTGTCGTCCCGGTTTTCGACCTGACGGCTCAGCTGGGACAACGCGATGACCGGGATGTTCAGTTCCTTTGCGATGGCCTTCATGCCCATCGAAATCTCGGCGATTTCGTTGACGCGATTTTCAGCCATACCCCGGCAAAGCTGCAAATAGTCGATGACCAATAGGTCCAGCCCATGCGTTCGTTTCAACCGGCGAGCACGCGCGGCCAGTTGCGAGATCGGCAGGGCGGGCGTGTCGTCGATAAACAGGGGGCAGGCTTCCAGATCCTTGGCTGCATCGACAAAGCGGCGGAATTCGGATTCCGTCATGTCGCCCTGACGGATTTTGTGGCTGGAAATCTCGGAGGCTTCGGCCAGAACCCGGCCCGCCAACTGCTCGGCGCTCATCTCGAGTGAGAAGAACCCAACCACACCGCCGTCAATCGCGCCTTCGGTGCCATCGGGCTTGGTACCGCGCTTATAGGCTTTGGCGACGTTGAACGCCACGTTAGTCGCAAGCGAGGTTTTCCCCATCGACGGACGCCCGGCCAGAATGATCAGGTCGGACGGGTGCAACCCGCCCAATTGTTTGTCCAGGTCGGCCAGACCGGTAGAAATTCCCGCCATGCCACCACCGCGTTGATACGCTTCGTTGGTGACGTTGACGGCTTCTGTGACCGCCTTGAGGAAAGATTGGAAACCCTGTTCGGTCTGGCCCTGCTCGGACAACTGATAAAGTTGCTGTTCGGCTTCGACGATCTGTTCTTTGGGCTCGCTCGACACATCGACCCGAGCTGCCTTGTCCGAGATGTCCCGACCCAACCGGATCAACTCGCGCCGAATAGCGAGGTCATAGATCATCTGCGCGTAATCATGCACCGCGAATGCACTGATCGAGGCGCCGGCCAACTTCACCAGATAGGCCGGGCCGCCCAGTTCTTTCAGTCCTTCGTCCTCGGCCATGAAGGATTTCAGCGTCACGGGCGAGGCCAAAGCATTCTTGGCGATGCGATTGGCCGCAACCTCGTAGATGCGGGCATGAACCGGATCATAGAAATGCTCGGACCCGATAATCGAGGCCACCCGGTCATACAGATCGTTATTGGTGAGGATTGCACCCAAAAGCTGCTGCTCGGCTTCGATAGAGTGCGGCATGGTTTCGGCGTTCTGAATCCGCGCCGCTGCCTGCTCGATGCTGCTTATCTCGTTCATTTTGTCCCCGCTGCCCTGCGGCAGTTCTAATCAATCAGACCCCGGTTGGGCCATCTGTAAATCTCTGAAGATAAGTCGCGTATAACTTGGCTTCAGCTTGGGATAACTTTGGACAACTCTGCCAAAAAATGCCGTGTCACGCAACATTTTGTGGAGCCGCGCCATAGCTACACAAGATACTAGCGGTGTGGTGGCGATTCTGGACAGAGTTACCCCCAGCTTATACACAGGCGTTTTAGGAAGATTTGTTGGCTTCCTGCCAACCGCGGGGGTCGTTCAAGAAGGCCTCGACACCGTCAAGTGTCTCTTGATCAAAGGCTTTCTGCGCCTTGGCCTCGGCCAGAACATCCCACCAGGTGCACAGGTGATGCAGTTGCACGCCATGATCGCCCAGCGTTTTTTCGGTTTCAGGGAAAATGCCATAGTAGAAGATCACTGCGGTGTGCCCGCAGGTCGCGCCGGTTTCACGGATCGCATCCACAAAAGATAGTTTCGAGCCGCCATCAGTGGTCAGGTCCTCGACCAACAGCACGCGCTCACCTTCGCTCATCGCACCTTCGATACGGGCGTTGCGGCCATAACCTTTCGGTTTTTTGCGCACGTAGGTCATCGGCAGTGCCATGCGTTCGGCGACCATGGCGGCAAAGGGGATACCTGCGGTTTCACCGCCTGCGATGTTGTCAAACGCCTCGAACCCTGCATCGCGCATCACGGTGACGGTCAGGAAATCCATCAGGGTAGACCGGATGCGCGGGTATGAGATCAGCTTGCGGCAGTCGATATAGGTTGGGCTGGGCAGGCCGCTCGCCAAGGTGAACGGCTCGCGCGAATTGAAGTGGACGGCCTTGATCTCCAGCAGCATCCGCGCGGTCAGGCGGGCGATTTCGGTGCTATCGGGGAAAGAACTGGGGATCATGGTGCAACCTCGGGACAAAATGACGTTGCGGGCTGATAGCCTGTCCATTGGGCCAGAGTCGAGAGGGCTGACCCGCAAAAGAAAAGCGGACCCGCAAGAGGTCCGCTTTTTGCCCTTACGGGCCGAGCACGCTAAGGTGGGCTTAGCTGCTCATATCATAGGCCCGCTCGCCATATACCGACAGATCAAGCCCGTTTGTCTCGGTTTCTGCATCTACGCGAAGCGGGGTGACAAGCGCAACCACCTTGATCAACACAAAAGTGACAGCTGCCGTAAAGGCACCCACGATGATCAGCCCGCCCAGCTGAGCAGTCCACGCGCCCAAGCCGAAGACGGCAATCATGAGGGTACCGAAGATACCGCCCACGCCATGCACGGCAAAAACGTCCAGCGTATCGTCGATCTTGAGGGTATTACGGATGACGTTAACTGCTTCCTGACACAGGACGCCCGCGACCGCGCCAATGATCAGCGCCTGTACCGGATCGACATAGCCCGAGGCAGGGGTGATCGAGGCCAGACCGGCGATCGTACCGGTGACCAGACCCACCATTGATGCTTTTCCGTATTTGATACGCTCGTACAGTGCCCATGTCAGTGACGCAGTTGCAGCCGAAATATGTGTGACAGTCATCGCCATCGCAGCTCCGCCATCGGCGGCCAGTTGCGAACCGCCGTTGAAGCCGAACCAGCCGACCCACAGCATCGCGGCCCCAATCATGACATAGCCGGGATTGTGTGGGGGCGTCGTGCGATTGCGACGCGGGCCAAGCACAAAGGCGATGATCAGCGCGGCCAGACCGGCTGTTTCATGAACCACGATGCCACCGGCGAAATCGCGCACGCCGACCTCTCCCAGGATGCCACCATCGGTCAGCATGCCACCACCCCAGATCCAATGCACCACAGGCGCGTAGCACAGCAACATCCACAGGCCAGAGAAGGTCAGGACAAAGCCAAAACCCACGCGTTCCACATAGGCTCCGACGATCAGCGCGGGGGTGATGATGGCAAAGGTCATCTGGAAGGCAAAGAACAGAACCTCGGGCAGGGTGCCCGATAGGCTGTCGGCGTCGACACCGTTCAGAAAGGCTTTGCCTAACCCACCCCACAGGCCGGACCCACCGTCGCCGAATGCGATCGAATAGCCCGCGATCAGCCACAGGATGCTCATCAAACAGGCAATGCTGAAACAGTGCATGAAGACGCTGAGAACGTTTCGGGCGCGCACCAGGCCGCCATAGAAAAGGGCGAGGCCGGGCAATGTCATGAATAGGACCAGGGCGGTTGCCACTATGATCCAGGCGGTATCGGCTCCATTCATCGGCCGGTCTCCTCTTTGCTTCTTTGACGTGCGTGAGAGGGGTTGAAGCCAAGAGTAGGTGTGGAAAAAAGAGGCAATCGCGGTTTTAGCGCCTGTTTTAAGGGCTTTTGGTCAATCGGTGATTAAATGGGCGCCGATTGGCATCAGGTGCTTAAAATATGAACAGCAATGGAAAGGTGATTTGAGACAAGCTTGCGGAGTTCTGCCGGATAAACCCTCATGTTCAGATCATTGGCTTCCGGTTGGTGGGCTACAAGAATAAGACGGGTGACCGGGGTTGGGCGCGTCGCCTTAGAAAAACTCATCAAGCCCTTTTGCCAGCAATGCCAAAGCGTGATCACGTGCGGCCGTCCGCACGTTGCCCCGGCCTATCGGCCCGAATTCGACAGTCTCAGTCAGCGTTGGGCGACCTTTTACGGCCAACCCGAAACAGACCCGGCCTTCGGGCTTGAACTCGGACCCGCCGGGGCCTGCGATGCCGGTGACGGAAACTGAAAGCTGCGCCTCGGACTGGGTCAATGCACCTTCCGCCATTTCGCGCGCAACCTGCTCCGAGACCGCCCCATACGCATCAAGCGTTTCAGCCTGAACCCCCAGCATCTGTTGTTTGGCGGTGTTTGTATAGGTGACAAACCCACGCTCGACCACAGCCGAACTGCCGGGGATGTCGGTCAGGGCCGCAGCCACCATGCCGCCGGTACAGCTTTCGGCGGTGGCGATCATTACGCCTTGGGCTTTAGCGCGGTTGAGGATTTCAGCGACGGTCACAGGCCCAGAACTCTGTGCGAGATACCGGCGAGGATGAGAACTCCGATCCCGGCCAGAACACCGGCGATGACATCGTCCAGCATGACGCCCATCGCATCATCGCGTCGGTCGGCCCATCCAACGGGGCCTGGTTTGGTAATATCGAACAGGCGGAATAGCAAGAAACCGGCGATCCAGCCCGGCCACAGCGCTGTGATCTCAACTCCGTGTGCCCAGGATGGGTATGAAATCGCCCAGAGCGCGATGAATTGTCCGGCGACTTCGTCGATGACAATTTCAGATGGGTCGTGATTGTCCTGACCCGCGGTCATCACGCGGGTGGCCCAGAGACCGCCAAAGAATGCGGCGAGCGTGGCGATCACCAACAGGGGGAAGCCGCCCAGCGTGTGTAACACCCACGCAAGGGGCAGGGCGGCCAGAGACCCCCATGTACCGGGCGCAGGCCGCAGATAGCCGACACCGCAGACGGTTCCAATCAAGCGCGCGGCGGTCATGATTTCACCAGACAGGCTGTGGCCACTGAGGCAATCCCTTCGCAACGACCGGTGAAACCCAACCGTTCCGATGTGGTCGCCTTGACCGAGACCTGATCTGCGCGCAGGTCCATAATCCGCGCCATCTCGTCCCGCATGGCGGGCGCGTGGGGGCCGATCTTGGGGTATTCGCAGACCAACGTGCAATCGACATTCGAGATATTATATCCCATCTGCCCGGCCAGCTCGACCGCGTGGCGCAGGAAAATCTCGCTGGCAGCTCCCTTCCATTGAGGGTCCGAGGGTGGAAAATGCTGGCCGATATCGCCCTGCGCCAGCGCGCCATAGATGGCGTCAGTGACGGCGTGCATACCCACATCCGCGTCAGAGTGGCCCTGCAGGCCACGGTCATGCGGCATCTGCACGCCACACAGTATCACGTGATCCCCGTCGCCAAACCGATGCACGTCGTATCCGTTGCCCAGCCTTACATCCATGTCCGTTCCCAATATGCGTTCCGCCCGGGCAAAATCCTCGGGCCGTGTGATTTTGATGTTATCGGCGTTGCCCGGTACGATGGCTACATCCAGCCCTGCGGCGCGGGCAACCTCGACATCGTCCGCGGCGCCGCCGGGGTGGGCGGCGTGGGCCGAGACGATAGCGTCATAGTGAAAGCCCTGCGGCGTTTGCGCAGCGAACAGCCCGGTCCGGTCCTGGGTTCCCGTGACGATGGCTCCATCTCCAGTCCACAGCGCATCGGTAACGGCCAGTCCCGGTGCCGCAGCGGGACGGGTTTCCAGCGCTTCCAACACCTGTTGAATGGTCTGAATGTCAACGCAGGGTCGGGCGACATCATGAATCAGGACACAATGCACCTCGTATGGCAGGAGCGCGTCAAGCCCGTTGCGCACCGATCCGGCCCGGTCGCTGCCGCCCTTGGCAAGTATCAAGTCGGAGTTATCAAACTCCGCCCACGCGTCGCCGTCATCTTCGGACAGAACAAGTACGATATGGTCAATCTGTCCCCGAAATCGATCAATCGTCCAATCCACAACGCGCCGCCCTGCCAGTGGGCGCCACTGTTTCGGCATGCCCCCGCCGGCGCGCAGGCCGCGTCCTGCGGCGACGATGATGGCGGCGGTTGTCATAGGGGCGTTCTCTCCGGTGGTTTGAGGCAATCTTTAGGGCGCGGTGAATGCAGAGGCAATCACCCACGTAATCTTGCCTAAAAAATAGGCATCTGATGATTTTGCGGGCTTGTTGGTCGCCATTTTATTGTTCATATGCGTTCAATTCGATAACAAAGCCCCAACTGCCCAAGGATTAAGCACGTTGACTCTGCTGCTCGCTGACAAAGCTCTGAACCCGCCGGTCCTACTGGCACCGATGGCCGGAATCACCGACCGTCCATTTCGTGATCTGGTGATGCGCTTTGGGGCGGGCATGGTCGTGAGTGAAATGGTCGCCAGTCAAGAGATGGTTCAGGCCAAGCCCGGTGTGCGGGAACGTGCCGAGTTGTCAGCCGACGTGGAAAATACCGCCGTGCAGTTGGCCGGGCGTGAGGCGCACTGGATGGCCGAAGCTGCCCGGCAAGTGGCCGATCGCGGGGCGCGGGTGATCGATATCAACATGGGCTGTCCGGCCAAGAAGGTGACAAACGGTTATTCCGGGTCAGCCTTGCTGAAAACACCGGATCACGCGCTGACGTTGATCGAAGCGGTTGTCGAGGCCGTAGATGTGCCGGTGACGCTGAAAACCCGGTTAGGTTGGGATGACAGCCTGCTGAATGCGCCTGATGTGGCACGGCGGGCGCAGGATGCGGGTATCTGCATGGTCACGATCCATGGTCGTACCCGCTGTCAATTCTACAAAGGCAGCGCCGATTGGCAGGCGATCCGTGCGGTAAAAGAGGCGGTGTCGATCCCGGTGATCGCCAATGGGGATATTGTGGATACGGATGCCGCGCGCGTTGCGTTGGCCCAATCAGGCGCAGATGGCGTGATGGTCGGACGCGGGGCGCAGGGCAAACCGTGGCTGCTGGCGCAGATTTGTCATGATCTCTATGGCGCTGCCGCGCCGGACATTCCGAGGGGTGACGATCTGATTGAAATGGTGCGGGCGCATTATCAAGCGATACTTGGGTTCTACGGCACCGACCTGGGCCTGCGTGTCGCGCGGAAGCATTTGAGTTGGTATATGGACGAGGCCGGCACTCCCGTTGCTTTACGTCGCGCCGTTTTGACCACGCGCGACACGGACGAAGTGATGCGCCTGCTGGGCGACGCGTTGAACATAGATGCTGAGGCGGCGGCATGACCTCGGATCAGAACATCTGGACCTCACTGCCGGTTCCTGCCTTTATCATCAGCGCTGAGGATCGGATCACTGACGTGAATTCCGCGGGCGAAGGGTTTTTGAATGCCTCGCGCAAAGCTGTGGTGGGGCATCCGGTCTGGGACCAGATCGCCGTGGACGCCCCGCTGGAAGAAGCGTTTGAGCGCGCGCGTGAACAGGGTACGCCGCTCTTCGTGAACGATGTGGATGCTGGGTCCGGCAACCGGGCTCCGCTGCAATGCGCGCTGCAGATTGCGCCGCTGGTCGGGCATCCGGGGTCAATGATCATGATCATCTCACCACGCGAGCTGGCGGGGCGGATGACCTTGAGCAATACGGTGAAATCGGCGGCACAGTCGGCCATAGGAATGGCCGAGATGCTGGCGCATGAGATCAAGAACCCGCTGGCGGGTATCACCGGGGCGGCGCAATTGTTGAGCATGAATATCCCCAAGCAAGATCTTGAACTCACAGATCTTATCGTCGCCGAGAGTCGCCGCATCGTGAAGTTGCTGGAACAGGTTGAGCAATTCGGAAACCTGCAGCAACCCGATTTTAAGCCGGTTAATATCCACGACGTTCTTGATCGCGCGCGTCGGTCGGCGCTGCTGGGGTTTGGCGGGCATATGAAAATCATCGAGGATTACGACCCCTCGCTGCCGCTGGCCTATGGCGACCCGGATCAGTTTCTGCAAGTGGTGTTGAATCTACTCAAGAATGCCTCTGAGGCCGCTGACACCAAGGGCGGCACCATCAGGCTGCGTACTTATTTCGAACATTCCTTCCGGCTGAGGCGCAATGACGGGTCAGGCCATTCCCTGCCGCTGCAGATCGAGATCATCGACGACGGTCCAGGCCTGCCCGAAAAGATTCGTGACGACATTTTCGATCCCTTCGTGTCGGGCAGGGAAAATGGCACCGGTCTTGGGTTGGCGCTGGTCAGCAAGATTATCTCGGACCATGACGGTTGGATTTCGGCCGACTCGGTGCCGGGCCGCACAGTGTTTCGCATCTCGCTGAGGCGGGCGCCAAAAGACGCAACGTAGAACAAGGAGAGCACCCGATGGATGGCACAGTACTGGTCGCAGATGACGACCGCACGATCCGCACCGTTCTGACGCAAGCCCTGACACGGGCTGGGTGCAAAGTTCATGCGACCTCGTCGCTGACCACGCTGATGCGCTGGGTCGGCGAGGGCAAGGGCGACGTGGTGATCTCGGACGTGGTCATGCCGGACGGTAACGGGTTGGAGATGCTGCCGAAAATAGCAGAGGATCGCCCCGGCTTGCCAGTCATCGTGATCTCAGCTCAGAACACGATCATGACAGCGATTCAGGCGGCCGAAGCGGATGCGTATGACTATTTGCCCAAGCCCTTCGATCTGCCCGATCTGATGAAACGCACGGCACGGGCGCTTGATCAGAAACAGCATGTGCAGACTGAAGCGGTTGATATCACCGAAGATCGCCCCGAAGAGCTGCCCCTGGTTGGGCGTACGCCAGTGATGCAAGCACTGTATCGGCTGGTGGCACGAGTGATGAATACTGATCTGTCGGTGATGATTTCCGGTGAAAGTGGCACGGGTAAGTCTCTGATAGCACGCGCTATTCACGATTTTTCGGATAGACGTACCTTGCCGTTTGTGACGGCCACTGCCGCCGATCTGCGCGATCTGGAAGGACCCGCGCGCATCATGGCCCGGGTGCGCGGCGGTACACTACTGATCGACGAGATTGCCGATATCGACGACGAATTGCAGGCCCGTTTCGTGCGCATGATGGACACGCCCGGCGATCACGTTCCGCGTTTTATGGCCACCAGCCAATCGGACCTAACCGAAGCGATGGAGAGTGGGCGGGTTCGTCAGGACCTGTATTATCGCCTGTGCGGTGCGACGGTGCATGTGCCGGCCTTGCGTGAACGAGTGGACGATATCGTCTTGTTAACCGATCACTTTCTGGCACGAGAAGAGCGTGAGCATGGCACCAAACGCTGGCTCAGCTCCGAGGCGGTGGAACTGGTTCGGCGCTACTCATGGCCCGGCAACGTACGGCAGTTGGAAAATGCTGTCCGCCGTCTGAGCTTGACCAGCCGCACCGACGAGATATCAAAGTCCGAAGTAGAAATGGTGCTGGGCAGCCAGCCCGAGGCCGAACCGATTCTGGGCGATGGCGAGCGCGAGAAATTATCGGCCTCAGTAGCCCGTCATCTGCGTCGATATTTCGACCTGCACGGAAATCTCTTACCGCCTCCGGGCCTGTATCAGCGGATTTTGCGCGAGGTTGAGGCACCATTGATAGAACAAGCGTTGGATGCAACTGGCGGAAATCAGGCGAAATGTGCAGATTTGCTTGGAATTAACCGAAATACGCTGCGGAAAAAAATTACAGATCTCGATATTCAGGTGACACGTCGACGCAAACTGATGTAATATCGCCACACAAATCGTGGCATCTGGGTTCGTACCCGGCAACGACCACGACATATGGCGGTACGTCGCGCAAGCGACACATCAGGATGAGGGCAGACGGTGGCAACCCGGGCACAGAGTGGGCCGATTCCAGCGATTAATCGGTGGCGGAAATCCCGAAAACTGCGCAATTTCGGTACTTTGGGGCTGGTTCTTCTGGGCCCTGCGTTGGCGTTGGCCACCTATCTTGTCATTGGTCCTTTTGATCTGGGGGCAACGGCCCCAACGCTGCGCCTGATCCTTCTGGCAGATCTGGTCTATGTTTTGGTCGTGGCCGCCCTTGTATTGGGGCAGGTCTTTAACTTGATTGCGGCGCGCCGGGCGAAATCGGCCGGGTCCAGATTGCACCTTCGATTGATCGGCGCATTTACCTTGCTGGCTCTAGTACCGACCGTAACCGTTGCGATCTTTGCGGGCCTGACGGTGAATATCGGACTGGAAGGGTGGTTTTCGGATCGTGTGCGGCAGGTGGTGGGTTCGTCCCTGACTGCGGCTGAGGCGTACGAGTTGGAGCATCGCCAGGGCCTGACGCAGGACGCAACGATTCTAGGTCGCTATCTGGACAATGCCCGCAACCGGGACTTTTACATATCGGATGCGGAACTGCGCGAAGTTCTGGCTCAAGGGCAAGCACAGATTCAGCGTGGTTTGCGCGAAGCTTATGTTATTGACGGCAGTGCTGAAATCAGATCGCGCGGGGATCGATCTTATCTGTTCGATTATGAGGCACCCACGCCTGAACAAATGGTCGAGGCCATGGACGACGGCGTGTTGATCATTGCCGACTGGCAAAACAACGAGTTTCGCGCGCTGGTGCCGTTGCAGGCTTATCTGGACCGGTATCTGTATGTCAGCCGTGAGGTGGACGGGCAGTTGCTAACTCTGTTGGATGACACCAAGGAAACGGCGCAATTCTATCAACAGTTGGAAAGCGAACGGGGCAGGGTGCTGTTCGAGTTCGGCCTCCTGTATCTGGGTTTTGCGGTCATCCTCATACTGGCGGCGATGTCGTTGGGTATGTGGTTCGCCGAACGCCTCTCGCGCCCTGTGGGTAGGTTGACCACGGCGGCGCAGCGCGTTGGCGCCGGCGACCTTGGAGTGCAGGTGATCGAAGAGGCCAGCGATGATGAAATCGCAATGTTAGGCCGTTATTTCAATCAGATGACGCGTCAACTTAAAGGGCAACGTGACACGCTGTTGGAAAACACGCGACAGATCGAGCGCCGTCGGAGGCTGTTTGATTCGGTGCTTAGTTCGGTAACATCAGGCGTGGTTGGTGTTGATCCGGATGGATGCGTGACGTTCGTGAACCGGTCCGCCGAGCGGTTGCTGGACTGGACGCGTGTGGATGAGCAATTGGCCATCGGCATCGCCGTGCCAGAGTTCCTGCCGCTGTTTGAAAGCCTCAAGGAAAGCGGGCAGGAAGCTGTGCAGGGTGAGGTTAAGGTGACCCGTAAAGGTCGGCTGGAGAACCTGCTGGTTCGCATGGCCACCCGTCGGGGCGAAGATGGCGGGCTTGAAGGCTATGTGGTTGCCTTTGACGATGTGACCGATCTGGTTAGCGCGCAACGGATGGCCGCCTGGGGCGACGTGGCGCGGCGGATCGCGCATGAGATCAAGAACCCGCTAACCCCGATCCAGCTGAGTGCTGAACGCATCAAGCGAAAATTCTCGCGCAAGCTGAATGAAGAGGATTGCGACAGCCTTGAATCCATGACCGACGTGATCGTCCGGCAGACGAATGATCTGCGGCGGATTGTCGATGAGTTTTCGAAATTCGCGCGGATGCCAGAACCGGACCGGCGCGAGGAAGATGTTGTTGGGTTGGTGCGCGAGGCAGTGCTGTTGCAGCAAGCCGGGCAGCCAGATGTACAGATCGACGCCACCGTGCCGGATCAGCCGATACTGGCGGATGTGGATGCCACGATGTTGAATCAGGCGCTTACCAATCTGATCAAGAATGCCGGGGAAGCCATTGAAACCCTTGAGCAAAAAGACCCGCCGGAGAATCTGAAGCCACAGATCAAGGTGGACGTAATTAGCGATGACGCGGGTACGGTGATTACTATCGCTGACAACGGCATCGGCCTGCCCGAAGACCGGGCGCGGCTGTTTGAGCCGTATGTGACGACACGCGACGAAGGCACAGGTTTGGGCCTGCCTATCGTCAAGAAAATTATCGAAGAACATGGCGGAGCGCTCACATTGGAAGATGCGCCCGTCTTTGCCGGACAGGACCATTTCGGTGCGATGGCCGTGATCCGTTTGCCGGGGGATAATTTCTCCCCGACCGCAGCGCCACAAATGCAGGCAATTCATACAAACAAACTGAAAGCAGGCCAAAGATGAGTGACATTCTGATCGTAGATGACGAACGCGATATTCGCGAACTGGTGTCCGACATTCTGGAGGACGAAGGTTATTCAACCCGGCTGGCTGGCAACTCGGATGAGTGCATGGCCCAGATCAATTCCGAACCGCCGGGGTTGTTGATTTTGGACATCTGGCTAAAGGACAGCCGCATGGACGGCATCGACATTTTGAAATCGGTGAAACGCGACAATCCGGATGTGCCGGTGGTGATTATTTCGGGCCACGGGAACATTGAAATCGCCGTGGCGGCGATCAAGCAGGGGGCGTATGACTTTATCGAAAAGCCCTTTAACATTGACCAGTTGATGGTGGTGATCCGCCGCGCGATGGAGACCTCGCGCCTGCGCCGCGAGAATGCCTCGTTGAAGCGCAAAGAGGTCACCAATTCGGATATGATCGGCAAGTCCGCATCTTTCCGTGCGATGCAAAGCCAGTTGGACAAGGTGACCAAGTCGAACGGTCGCGTGATGCTGAGTGGCCCTGCCGGATCGGGTAAGGAAATCGCCGCGCGATATATCCATGCACACTCCAACCGCGCCAACGCGCCCTTTGTGACCGTGAACTGCGCCGGGATCGAACCCGAGCGTGTCGAAGAGGTTCTGTTTGGCCGCGAATCCTCTGAACGCGGCATCGAATCCGGCCTGCTAGAAGAGGCCCATGGCGGAGTGGTCTATTTCGACGAGGTGGCCGATATGCCGCTGGGCACGCAGTCCAAGATTTTGCGCGTGCTGGTCGACCAGCAATTCCAGCGTGTGGGCGGATCGGACAAGGTGCGGGTTGATCTGCGGGTGATCTCGTCCACCAACCGCGATCTCGAAACGGAAATTGCTGCCGACCGGTTCCGCGAAGAGTTGTATCACCGCCTGAACGTGGTGCCGATTGCAGTGCCGTCACTGGAAGAACGGCGCGAGGATATTCCGGTCCTGGCGCAGCATTTCATTGAAATGTGCAATGAATCCCAAGGGCTGGCGATGCGCGAGATCTCGGATGAGGCGGTGGCGTTGTTGCAGACTATGACCTGGCCAGGCAACGTGCGTCAGCTCAAGAACCTGATCGAACGCGTTCTGATCCTGGGGGATGAATCGGGCCCGATCGAGGCCAAGGAACTGCCGGCCGAAGAAGAAAAGACCGACGACTCGGGTCGTGTGGTGTTGTCGGGGGCGCTGGCCACCTTGCCGTTACGCGAAGCACGCGAAGCGTTCGAGCGGGAATATCTTCTGACCCAGATCAACCGTTTCGGCGGCAACATCAGTCGCACCGCCAGCTTTGTCGGGATGGAGCGCAGCGCGCTGCACCGCAAGCTGAAATCGCTGGGGGTTGTGACCTCGAACAAATCCGGCGCGCGGGTGGCGCAGCTGGATGAACCGGAACCGGCGGAATAATCCGCCGATCCGCTACCCGGGCTGACCGGGGGTAATGATCTGGAACGACCCGTTGTCGAATTTTACATAACAGGATTGGGTGCCCACCGGTGGTAATGTCGTCGTGGGCACGGCTGGTACCTGAGATTTCACATTCTGCTTGCAGGGCGGCAGGCTGATCGGGCGAAACCCTTTCTTGGCCATGCACTGAGCCTCGACCTGATTGCGCAGCCCTTGATTGACATCGACCGTGTAGACCCGACCGGGCTGCCACCATCCGGGTGACCGGTAACAGCGCCCCCGGCCATCGCAATAGGTGCGTCCGGGCCAGTAGGTTGGCGGGCTTTGCCGCGTCTGATTGGCCACCGGGACCTCGTTCACCGCCTGAACCTGACACTGAGTGGTCTCGGTCTGCAGACGCGATACGCTCTCACCCTCACGGTAATATAGTGCAAGCGGACCCTCGCATGCGGATAGGGCCATTATTGGAAAAAGCAATCGAAGCACTGATTTCATGGGCTTATCTTGCCTTAGCTTCGCCGGTATGACAATTCAATTGACCGCTTTGGGGGCATCTGTCATTCAAAGATTTCAGGCAGAAGGGCCAGAAACATGAAGGTCATCATTTGCGGTGCGGGTCAGGTGGGTTGGCAGATTGCACGGCACCTTTCGGGCGAACTGAACGATGTGACGGTGGTGGATAACAACGCCGATCTGGTACGTCGCGCGACCGAGACGCTGGATGTGCAGGGGATCGCGGGGTTTGCCAGTTATCCGGACGTGTTAGAGCGGGCAGGGGCCCGAGACGCCGACATGATCATTGCCGCGACCCATTCGGACGAGGTGAACATGGTCACCTGTCAGATGGCGCATTCGATCTTTTCGATACAGCGCAAGATCGCGCGTCTAAGGTCAAAGTCCTATCTTCAGGCCATCCATTCGGACCTGTTCCGCCGCGATCACCTGCCTATCGACGTGGTGATCAGCCCCGAGCGTGAGGTGGCCGCAGCCGCCATGCGCCGTCTGTCAGCGCCATCAGCCTTTGATACTGAGATATTCATGGATGGCAAAGCGCAGCTGCTTGGTATCCGCATCGAAGAAGATTGTCCTATCATCAACACACCTCTACGGCAGCTGACGGACCTGTTTTCGACACTCAGCTCTATTGTTGTGGGGGTTCGGCGCAAGGGTAACCTCTTTGCCCCGGAATCCGAGGATCAGTTGTTCGTCGGCGACGAATGCTATGTTTTTAGCAACGTTCAGGACGTTGATCGCACGATGGAGGTCTTCGGCAAGACTCAGAAGAAACAGGATCGTGTGGTGGTCGTTGGCGGGGGCAATGTGGGACTCGAAGTCGCGCGCACACTGGAAGAACGTGAAAGCCGGGTGCGCGCCAAGATTATTGAACGCGACCGCCGCTGCGCTGAATTAGCTGCCGAGTCACTGGAACGGACGATCGTTCTGAACGGTGACGGGCTGGACGCGGCGTTACTGCGTGAGGCGGGGATCGAACGCGCGGATGCGATGTTGGCGGTTACAGATGACGATCGGGCCAACATGCTGGCCGCGGTTCGCGCCAAGGCCGAGGGCTGCGCGCTGGCGATTGCGTTGATTAACGACCCCAGCATGGTGGCGCTGATGGGGCCATTGGGGATTGATGCCTATATCAATCCACGCGCCACGACCGTCAGCTCGATCTTGCGCCACATTCGTCACGGGCGGGTGCGGCAGGTCTATTCTATCGGTGACGCCGAGGCCGAAGTGATCGAAGCCGAAGTGCTGTCGACCTCGCCATTGGCTGGGCAAAAACTGCGCGACATCGACTTTCCCGAAGGCGTTCTGGTGGGCGCGGTGCGTAAAGGCGATGAGGTGCTTCGCCCCTCTGGCAGCCTGCGGATCGAGGAAAAAGACGTTGTGGCGATCTTTGCCATGGCCAAGGACGTACCCGAGGTCGAACGGTTACTGCAGGTCTCGATCGATTTCTTCTGATGATACGCGCGCGAACACAAAAGATCAGGTTGGTGCAGCGCTTGCCGCTGTTCCTGCTGATCTGGGCTGTGTTTGCGCTGTCGATGTGGATACCGGCGATCTATGCGCTGGCACTGGATGACCATGAAACGTCGCGGTCGTTTTTCTATTCCGGTTTGCTGGGTCTGTTCATTGTGGCCTCGGTCACGCTGGCGTCTTCGAACCGGGTGCCGCGCCGGGGCACGCTGGGGCAGTTGGCGGTGTTATTGGGCTGCTTTACCGTGCTGCCTTTGTTTCTTGCCATCCCACTGCATGATGCGTTGGGCAATACGATACTGCTGAACGCCTATTTCGATATGGTCAGCGCGTTGACAACCACTGGTGCCGACATTTTCCCCGACCCTGACCGACTGACCGCCCCCCTGCATCTGTGGCGTGCGTTGGTGGGCTGGATGGGCGGCTTGCTCATGTGGATCTCAGCGGCAGCGATCCTGGCACCGCTATCGCTTGGTGGGTTCGAAGTGACCGCGCAAGGACAGCCCGGTCGCCCGGTCTCGGGTGTCGCGCAAAGCGAAAAGGTTGACCCACGCGGGCGATTGATCCGAGTGACACGCACGCTGACACCGGTCTATGTGGGTCTGACGGCGGTGATCTGGCTGCTGCTGCTGATCGCGGGTGAGCAGGGGTTGACCGCCATCTGCCACGCCATGTCCACCATGGCCACGTCCGGAATCTCTCCGGTTGGAGGGCTCGAAGGTGCCCAGGCTGGGATCACGGGTGAAGCGATCATGTTCCTGTTCCTGTTCTTTGCCCTGTCCCGGCTGACCTTTTCAACGGATACTGCGACCACCGGGTATTCGCGGTTGGATAAGGACCCAGAGTTCCGGATCGGGCTGTTGATCGCGCTAACCGTTGCCACGCTTTTGTTCTTTCGCGTTTGGGCCGGGGTTAATGAAATTGGCGGGACCATGTATCCGCTTGAGGCGGTACATGTGTTCTGGGGCATGGTGTTCACGGCGCTGTCTTTCCTGACAACAGCCGGGTTTGAAAGCGCCAACTGGAATGATGCACAGCAATTGTCCGGCTTGGGCACGCCGGGCCTGATCCTGATGGGACTGGCCCTGATCGGTGGCGGTGTCGCCACCACGGCAGGCGGGGTCAAGCTGTTGCGGGTATTCGCCCTGTACCTGAACGGCGCGCGCGAGATTGATCGGCTGATCTATCCCTCATCAGTCAGTGGAGTGGGCGGAGGTAACCGACGCATCCAAAGTGACGGTGCATTTATTGCGTGGATCTTTTTGATGATGTTCGCGCTGACGGCAGCCTTGTTCAATCTGTTGCTGGCGATGATGGGGTCGGGGTTTGAACAGGCCATGGTTCTGACCGTTGCGGCGCTCAGTACGACAGGTCCGGTGATCGAACTTGCAACGGATATTCCGATCCGACTGGTCGATCTGCCAGTGGGTGCCAAACTCACTATGTGCGCGGCAATGGTGATCGGGCGGCTGGAAACGCTTGCGATTATTGCTTTGATTACGCCAACCCTTTGGCGGGATTAAACTTCGGCATTGGCGAATTGGCTGATTTTTCATCTGGAAACTCGGGTCATCACACTCCATACTCTGCCAGAGGGAGCGCGTTGGTCCGCAGCGCGTAGCAAGAACAATGGCGAGATTATAAAAATATGGCTTCGGACAGACAGAATCTGCAGGACGCGTTCCTGAACAATGTACGGAAAGCAAAGGTCCCGGTCACAATATTCCTGATCAACGGTGTGAAACTGCAGGGTGTGATCACCTGGTTCGATAATTTCTGCGTGCTGCTGCGCCGCGACGGACAGTCGCAGCTGGTTTATAAGCATGCGATTTCGACCATCATGCCGTCGCAACCGATCAGCCTGTATGAGGGCGAAGACGCCTCTTGATGGAACATGACAGGACGCAGACCCGCGCTTGGGTTCTGCATCCGGAAATCAAATCAGATGAACAGCGCCGTGTCCCCGAACCAGCGCTGGAAGAGGCGGTGGCGCTGGCTGCCGCTTTGCCCGATCTGGATGTGATCGGGTCCGAAATCGTGCGCCTGCCACGCGCCCAGCCGGGGTTGCTGTTCGGCAGCGGTAAGATCGAGGAACTGGCCGAGCGGCTTCATGATCATGAGATCGAACTGGTTCTGATCGACGGGCCGGTATCGCCCGTGCAGCAGCGCAATCTTGAAAAAGCGTGGAAGGTCAAAATCCTCGACCGCACCGGTCTGATCCTTGAGATTTTCAGCGACCGCGCGCGCACCCGGGAAGGTGTGTTGCAGGTCGAGATGGCTGCGCTCAGCTATCAACGGACACGATTGGTACGGGCTTGGACCCACCTTGAACGTCAGCGGGGCGGATTGGGTTTCGTCGGCGGACCGGGTGAGACACAGATTGAGGCCGACCGCCGTGCCATTGATGAACAGTTGGTGCGTCTGCGGCGACAGCTGCAAAAGGTGGTCAAAACCCGTACGTTGCACCGCGCCGCCCGCGCCAAGGTACCGTATCCGATTGTGGCTTTGGTGGGATACACCAACGCCGGTAAATCAACGTTATTCAACCGCCTGACCGGAGCCGAGGTGATGGCAAAGGACATGCTGTTCGCTACACTGGACCCGACCATGCGCCGGGTCGAGCTGCCTGACGGCCCCGAAGTGATCTTGTCGGACACAGTGGGCTTCATCTCGAACCTGCCGACCGAACTGGTCGCCGCATTCCGCGCGACGCTGGAAGAGGTTCTGGGCGCCGATCTAGTTGTCCACGTGCGTGACATCAGCCACGAAGATACGGAAGCGCAGGCGCAGGACGTTGAGACGATTTTAACCTCACTTGGTCTGGATGAAGATCGCCCTCGTTTGGAGGTCTGGAACAAGATTGACCTAGTGAACGACGACGAGCGTGAGGCGGCCTTTAAACGGGCAGATCGTGACCCGTCGGTTTTCGCCATTTCGGCGGTGACCGGCGAAGGTGTCGAGCCTTTGCTCGCCGAGATTGCGACTAAGCTTCAGGGCGCGCGCCACCAAGAGACACTGTCTTTGGATTTTGCCGAGGGCAACAAACGCGCCTGGTTATTCCGTCAGGATGTGGTGCGGTCTGAACAGCAGACCGAGGACGGTTTCGAAATTACCGTATTGTGGACGGATCGGCAGGCCGCCCAATTTGCAACCCTTTGATTGCCCTACGGGGAGCAACGGCGCGAGATGGCGAACGGAAAGATTTATTTACGTGGATTTATTTTAGTGCCCGCTGATCGGCTTGAACAGGTGCGGGCCGCATTGCCGCGACATATCGCACTGACGCGGGCCGAGCCGGGGTGCCTGTCTTTCGAAGTTGCAGAGGACACTGAAATCGCAGGGCGGTTCAATGTCAGCGAAGTGTTCGAAAATCGGACCGCTTTTGACGCCCATCAGGTACGGACAAAAGCGTCAGACTGGTTTCACGTCACAAAAGGCATTCCACGTGAGTATTCCATCACGTCGGAATAACCCGACCTGCCGTTCCTATTATGCCCCATCAATCTGTCGCTGCAGATCCTCGACGTCAAACCAGCCTTGTGAAGAGAGGACCTTGTGGTCTTCGTTCAGGTCCCATTCTTCCCATCCCCGCGTCAGTACGTGGTTGCCGGTTTTGGTGTGATGGCCTTCGAAGGTCCAAACAAAGATGGCGTGGGGACCGGCCCATCGCATCATGTCGCAACGCAATTCAAGGTCGGGAAAGTCGGATTGAAATCCGCGGGCCATCTCGGCGATCGCTGCACGGCCTTTCAAGGGTTCAGCCCGGTTCATAGAAATCTGTCCATCGGCGGCAAAAAAACTGGCCACGGCATCATGGTCGCCCGAACTCCAGGCGATTGCGTAGTCGCGCGCAAGGTTGTTTAGCCTATCCCGAATACTCGCCATTTGTGCCCCCAGTCCCACTTTATTCATCCGCAGATCGTATGCGAAAACGGCACTCGGCGTCCACGGCGGTGGATTACAAGGGGCAAGGTCTTGCCGAAACAGCGGAATTCAGCGCGGGATCAGGTTGGTTACGCCAACGGCGGCGGCGCGCGCCAGGTCAAGATCCAGTGACATCGGGATATATTCTCCCCTCCGCCACAGCTGCGCCTGATCGTCATAATAACGCGACAGAAAGTGCCCCGACTGTCCGGTCGCAGTGATAAAGACCGAGCTGTCCGGGTCGGCAAAGTCATACACACCGCGATAGCCCGCGCCGTGCACGTTCTGGAACGGGTCCCTGCCTTCGCCCGTGGTGCGACCGCGCAACAGGGTGTTGTCCCCACCGCTGGTGGATTGCCGAATGTTGACGAAGAACCGCAGCACCGGAACATTTCCCAAAACTGGGTGATCATGTGTGGCCTGATGGGCATCGCCCCAGCGCAAGGACTGAAGGGCCGTTCCATAGTTTTCGGCAATCCAAATCAGGGCGTCGTCCAGTGCCAGCCGCGCCATGTCGGTGCAGGTCTCGGACGGCGCGCTTTGGCGGACGTCACACCAGACCGACGCGCCGTCGATATCGCGATAGACACGCTCGATGAACAACGGCTCCACATGTTTGTATTCGGCAGCCAGCGGTCCCAGCTCATCCGAGATCAGACGGATTTGCAGCGCGCGCAGCCACGCGGCATAGATTAACGGCTCGGGCAGGTGTTCGTTCATCTCACCATTCCATTCGGCCAGCAGGGACAGGGCGATTTGGCGTTGTCGTTCCGGAGTGCCTTCGGGGGCGGATGCACCAGTAAACCAAAGGTCCGCGCCGATCAGCGGCAGCAACGAGCGGGCGGTAAAGCTGACAGTATCCAGCTGCGCCTCGATAAAGCTGTCGCGGGTGTGGACCTCGCGCGACTGCATCAGACGCTCCCAGCGGTGTACGCGCTGGGTGTCGCCCCATTCATACGAGACATGCAAAGGGAAAGGACGGTCGATGATCTTGTTGTTGGTGTTACCCAGAATGCCGCCTGCAGGGGCGACGAATTCAGGATTGTCGGCATAAGGCAGACGGCCTTGCCAAAGGTTCTCAGCCAACCAGCCTGGGGTCGGGATGCGACCACGGCTTTGGTTGCGCAGGTCACGTTTGGGCATTGCACCGATCAGTTTCAAACCGATCGTGTCCTTGTCGACCAACGACAGGTTTTGCGAGGGCGAAATGAACAGCTCACCCACATCAATGGCTTCACGAACGTTGTCTGCATTCATCAGCGCCAACGACGCCGTCATCGACGTGTCGCGCGGGCTAAGCGCCGTCCAAGACAATGAGGCTATATGACCCGGAGGCGTGATCGTTTCCAGATTGTAGTGGCTTCCAGGCAGGACAGGGCCATTTTCCGTCCAGCGCAGTGTCAGGGTAATGGGGGCCTCGTCCTTGATCTCGATAATCGAGGGACGGGTGCGGAACTTTTTGAAGCCATCCGGTGTCAGGTATTCTTCTGGGTTTTCAGGATTCAGCCGCTCGATATGCAGGTCCTGATCGTCCAGATAGGACGAGGTCAACCCCCAGCCCAGACGATCGCTGCGCCCGGTCATAACGGCGGGAACTCCGGGGATGGTTGCGCCGATCACGCCACCTTTGGCCAGTTCCAGCCGCGCCAGATACCAGACACCCGGGGCAGTGAACCCCAGATGCGGGTCATTAGCCAGCAACGTGCCACCACTGGCCGAGCGTGAGGGCGCAGCGGTCCAGGCGTTGGACGCTCCGGCCAAGCCACGTTTCGGGAATGGCGACAGCGGCGTGTCGGGCATAGGCGTGCCGCGGGCGTAACGGGGCAGCCCTGGAAACAAAGCGGCATATTCTGGCAAAGCAGCTATACCGGCCCCCGGCACATTGGGCAGGATATCGGTCAACCGTGCGGGATCGTTCAGCATTAATGAGGTACGGGCGCGCAGCACTTCGTCCTCAAGATGGCCGGACAGTTGCAGACCCATCAGCTTGATCACTGCAATGCTGTCACCTGGCTGCCATGGCGAAACGGGTGCGTTGAACAAAAACATCTCAGGCGCGCCGCGGCCAAGGGCGGCTTCGTTGATCTCATCCAGCCGCGCGTTTACCCCGGCGGCATAGGCGCGCAAGGCGGCCTTGGTGTAATCATCCTGCGCGTCGACCGATCTGTGCGCCAGACCGTACAGGTCCAACCGGCGCAGCAGCTTGTCGATATGGACGGTGCGCGCACCGAAAATTTCCGACAGTCGGCCCTGCGCTGTGCGGCGCATAACTGTCATCTGCCACAGGCGGTCCTGCGCGTGGGCATAGCCCAGACCAAAGAACACATCCGGGTCGTTTTCGGCCAGAATATGAGGGACATTGGCGGTATCTCGGATGATCTCGACCGGGGCGCTTGCTCCGCTAACCTCAACGGTCTGGTCGTAATCCGGCAAAGACTGACTGGCCAGGAAATATACCAATGCCACAGCGGCCAAAGCCAGCAGGATCAGACCCGTTGTAATACGCACGAGCCAGCGAAATACGATTCCCATTTATGGCCTACAATCCTGAACCAATTCCGAATGCCGCCAGATTAGTGGATGGCCGGACTGACCGAAAGAGGAACAGCCCGGGAATATTCACGTTAACAGCACTATGAATGAAAAATCCCGCCACAGCTGGGAGCCTGCGGCGGGTCGTAATAGAGGGGGAAGCGGTAGTTGGATATTATGGAATGATCCGCGTGTATTTTGTGCCTTCGACGGTTGCGCCGAATTTCAAACCGGCTTGTCCGAACACTACGGCCAGCACCGGCGAACGCAGCGTCGTTGTGTCCGTGGATAAGGAGTTTCCAGTTGCGTCGACTACATAGCCAATATCTGCGCCGGCGGTCCATCCGCTGGAACGGCGGAAATCGTTGAGTGCGTCCTGCGTCATGAAGAACAGGACATGTGCATATTGCTGTGCGCCGATTTGCAGGCCGGCGGTTCCGGAAATTGCAGAATAGTAATCAACCGTCGCGCCCTGAATACGCAAGGCGCCCTGACCGTAGGCACCACCAAAGAATATTAATCCGGCGTCGGTGATCAGGGGCATGACCAACATGCCGTTGGCTTTGTTTGCGATCTCAACTGTGTTGGGGTATTTCGCATACATTTCGGTTAGTGTGGCATCGACGCGGGCGTCGATGGTCGCGGCATTGGAATTGCCGACGCCGTTGCCGCAAGCGGCGGTCACCGTCAATCCGGCCATGCCAAAGGCAAAGCCACGACGGCTCAGTTGGGGTGCGTTGGAACTGCTCATGATTTTTTTCTCTGTATGACTGCCTGATATGTCGGGTGTTCCCGATCTTATGTGCAAGAATACGCCGATTGCCGCCGTGTGTCACGGGAAAGCTGCGTGAGGGCAGATTACAATCGGCGAAAAATTGCGACAATTAAGGGAATTAGCCTTGCAGGATGCGGGCGACCTCGGGTGCGAAATAGGTGAGGATGCCGTCACAGCCAGCACGCTTGAAGGCCAGCAGGCTTTCCAGCATCGCCTTCTCGCCGTCAATCCAATCATTCTGGGCCGCAGCCTGAATCATCGCATATTCCCCTGACACCTGATAGGCATATGTCGGCGCGCCGAAGGTATCCTTAACCCGTCGACAGATATCCAGATAGGGCATGCCAGGCTTGATCATCACCATATCTGCGCCCTCGGTCAGATCGCGTTCAATTAGGCGCAGCGCTTCGTTCGAATTGGCCGGGTCCATCTGATAGGTCTTCTTATCGCCCGTCAGCGCGCCCGATGCGCCCACCGCATCGCGGAACGGCCCGTAAAAGGCGCTGGCATATTTCGCCGCATAGCTGAGGATCATCACGTTCTGATGCCCGGATGATTCCAGCGCGCGGCGCATTTCGCCTATCCGGCCGTCCATCATATCAGAGGGCCCAATGATATCGGCGCCTGCTTCGGCCTGTGCCAGAGTCATCTTGACCAGCGCCTCGACCGTTTTGTCATTCACAATCTCGCCATCGACGACATAGCCGTCGTGACCGTTGATATTGTAAGGGTCCAATGCCACGTCGGTCATCACTGCGATATCAGGGGCCGCTGCCTTGATGGCGCGGATGGCGCGGTTGGACAGATTGTCGGGGTTCCAGGCCTCGGCGCAATCCTCGGTCTTCAGGCTGGGATCGGTGTAGGGAAAGATGCAGATTGCCGGAATTCCCAGCGCTTGCGCCTCAACCGCGGCCTTGGCGATCTGGTCGACTGAGCGGCGCATCACGCCGGGCATCGAGGGCACGGGCTCTTCCACGCCTTCGCCATCACGCACAAATACTGGCCAAATCAGATCATCTGTAGTCAGCGTATTTTCCCGAACAAGGCCCCGCACGGCCTGCAATTGGCGCGCCCGGCGAAAACGGGTCAGAGGATAGGGGGCGATGGTCGGCTTCATGTCGCGCTCTCCTTGAATATTCTTGCATTGGGTGGCATGAATTCCCCGTGGTCTCAAGGGTAACGATGGTCGCGCCTGCGCAAAGAAGGCCCCTAAAGACAGTGAACAAAGGGCTGACGCTTGGACTTATTCTCTACGCTTTTCGAAATCATCGACATGCGCAGCTTTTCGAATCTGTGGTATTGGATCGGTTTAGCCGTGTTGTGGTCGTCGGCAAGCCATTGGGCGATGGGCGTGCCCTATGATCTTCTGGTGCGCGCCCGGCGTGTCGGTGGCCAGGCCGAGCGCGACTTTCTGGACATCGTACGCATAAACGGCAACCGGATTCTTTATATTGTCGATGTGTCCGGATTGGCCATTTTGGGGCTGAGCTGTTTCATCTTCACTGGTCTGGCGATGCTGGGGTTCTTTTACGGTGTCGAATTTGCTCAGGCCGTGTTCTTGTTGTTGTTCCCGGTCTGTATTGTGATGCTGATCAACGTCCGGGCTGCGCGTAAATTGCGCGCCGGTGACGGGACGCTGGAATTTACCGGCAAGATTTTGAACCGTTGCCGGATCTATACGCAGATCATTGGCATGGTCTCGATCTTGATCACGTCGCTTTGGGGCATGTATCAGAACTTCTCGATCGGTGTTCTGGGGTAGGAAATTCGGAAAGGCAAAACGATGACGGCTCCGAACCACGTAACAGTCGGCGGCGCCCCCGAGGGGTTTGACGCACAACTTGTCCTGAATGAGATCGCGCGTTCGGGCGGGCCGGTCTGTCACGTCGCGCGCGATGACAAGCGGATGGAGGCGATGCGGGCCGCTCTTGCCTTTTTCGCGCCAGACATGCCGGTGTTCGTCTTTCCAGGCTGGGATTGTCTGCCGTATGACCGGGTTTCACCCAATGCGGATATCGCTGCTGCGCGGGTGGCGACACTGGCCGCGCTGGTGCATCAGATGCCCGACCGGTTTGTCCTGTTGACCACGCTGAACGCCGCAACTCAGCGCGTTCCGGCGCGTGAGGTTTTGCGAGAAGCTGCGTTTACCGCGCGGGTAAGCCACCGGGTAGATGAAACCGCGCTGCGGAACTTTCTGGTGCGCATGGGGTTCACGCAAAGCCCGACGGTGATGGAGCCCGGAGACTATGCGATCCGTGGCGGTATTATCGACATCTTCCCTCCGGGCGAATCCGGCCCGGTTCGCCTGGACCTGTTCGGAGATGTTTTGGATGGCGCACGCCGGTTCGACCCGGTGTCGCAGCGCACCACCGAAAAGCTGGATCTGGTGGAACTGGCCCCGGTGTCCGAGGTTATTCTGGATGACGCCGCCATCACGCGATTCCGTCAGAACTACCGCATCGAATTTGGCGCGGCAGGCACTGACGATCCATTGTACGAGGCGGTCAGCGCCGGGCGCAAACATCAGGGCGTCGAACACTGGCTGCCGTTTTTCCACGAAAAGTTGGAAACGCTGTTTGACTATCTGCCCGGGGCCACGATCTTGCTGGATGATCAGGTCACGCCCGCTCGGCTGGCCCGGTGGGACTCGATTGAGGATCAGTATGAAACCCGGCGACTGGCACTGGAAAACCGCTCGCGCATGGATACGGTCTATAAACCGACGCCGCCCGGTTTGCTGTATCTCGACGATGCTGCGTGGGAACAGGTCGTGGGCGACCGTCGGGTGATGCAATTCAGCCCTCTGCCGCAGGCCAGCGGTCCCGGCGTGATTGACGCTGGTGGGCGGATCGGGCGGAATTTTGCACCCGAACGGCAGCGGGAAAGCATCAGTCTGTTCGGTGCGCTTGCCAGCCATATCACTGACAAAATGAACAAGGGCCCTGTGCTGATCGCGTCTTATTCCGAAGGCGCGCGTGAACGTCTGACCGGATTGATCGAAGACGAAGGCCTGGCCGAGGCGATCTCCGTCACCAACGGAACCCGCATCGGCAAGCGTGGCCTGCATCTGGCGGTCTGGGCGCTGGAACATGGGTTCGAAACGCCTGGCCTGACGGTGATAGCTGAGCAAGACGTTCTGGGCGACCGCCTGATCCGGCAACCCAAGAAACGCCGCAAGGCCGAAAACTTTTTGACCGAGACCCAATCGCTCAGCCCCGGTGATTTGGTGGTGCATGTCGATCACGGGATTGGTCGCTATCAGGGGATGGAGGTTGTCACCGCAGCGGGCGCAGCCCACGAATGCTTGCTGCTGGAATATGCCGAACAGTCCAAACTGTACCTGCCGGTCGAGAATATCGAGCTTCTGTCGAAATACGGCCATGACGAAGGGCTACTGGATCGGCTGGGTGGCGGTGCATGGCAGGCCAAGAAGGCCAAGCTGAAAGAGCGCATCCGCGAGATGGCGGATAAGCTGATCCGTATCGCTGCTGAACGTGCGCTGCGCAAGGCGCCGGTCATGGACCCACCGCCCCACGCGTGGGAGGAGTTCAGCGCGCGCTTCCCCTATCAGGAAACCGATGACCAACTGCGCGCCATCTCCGAGGTGATGGAAGACATGCATTCCGGCGCGCCGATGGATCGCCTGATCTGCGGTGATGTCGGCTTTGGCAAGACCGAGGTTGCCATGCGCGCCGCCTTTGTCGCCGCGATGTCCGGTGTGCAAGTGGCTGTTGTAGCACCTACGACGCTGTTGGCACGACAACACGCGGCGTCGTTCAAGGAACGGTTCCGGGGATTTCCGCTTGAGGTCCGGCAGCTGTCGCGTTTCGTCTCGACTAAAGAGGCGCAGCAGACCCGCGACGGGTTGGCGCGTGGCACTGTGGATATTGTGATTGGCACGCATGCGCTGCTGGCTAAGGGGATACGGTTCAACAACCTCGGACTGCTGATCATCGATGAGGAACAGCATTTCGGGGTGGGTCACAAAGAGCGCCTCAAACAACTGCGCTCGGACATTCACGTGCTGACCCTGACCGCGACGCCGATCCCGCGGACGCTGCAATTGTCGCTGACAGGTGTGCGTGATCTGTCGATCATCGGCACGCCGCCCATCGACCGTCTGGCCATCCGCACCTATGTCAGCGAATTCGATGCGGTCACGGTGCGCGAGGCGCTTCTGCGCGAACATTATCGCGGCGGGCAAAGTTTCTATGTGGTCCCGCGTATTTCGGACCTGCCCGAGATTGAGGAATTCCTGAAGGACCAACTACCGGAACTGACTTACGTTGTCGCGCATGGGCAAATGGCGGCGGGCGAACTCGATGACCGCATGAATGCTTTCTATGATGGGAAGTATGATGTGCTGTTGGCAACGACGATTGTGGAAAGTGGGCTGGATATTCCGACGGCCAACACAATGGTCGTGCATCGCGCGGATATGTTCGGTCTGGCGCAGCTTTACCAGATCCGCGGACGGGTGGGGCGATCAAAGGCCCGCGCATATGCTTATCTGACCACCAAACCGCGCCAGCGATTGACGGCCACCGCCGAGAAACGCCTGCGGGTTCTAGGCTCTCTTGATACACTGGGGGCGGGGTTTACGCTGGCATCGCAGGATCTGGACATTCGCGGTGCCGGCAATCTGCTGGGCGAGGAACAGTCGGGCCAGATGCGCGATGTGGGCTACGAGCTTTATCAGTCCATGCTGGAAGAGGCGATTGCCAAGATCAAAGCCGGCGAGATGGAAGGGTTGAGCGATGCCGACGACCAATGGGCCCCGCAGATCAATCTGGGCGTCCCGGTCCTGATCCCCGAGGATTACGTGCCCGATCTGGATGTGCGTCTGGGTCTTTATCGCCGCTTGTCGTCGCTTTCGACCAAGGTTGAATTGGAAGGGTTCGCGGCTGAGCTGATTGACCGGTTTGGGTCGCTGCCAAAAGAAGTGAACACCCTGATGCTGGTTGTGCGTATTAAGGCGATGTGCAAACGGGCGGGCATTGCCAAGCTGGACGGCGGACCAAAGGGCGCGACGATCCAGTTCCACAACGACAAGTTTGCCTCGCCTCAGGGGTTGGTCGAGTTCATCCAGAACCAGCACGGGCTGGCCAAGGTCAAGGACAACAAGATCGTGGTGCGCCGCGACTGGAAAAAGGACAGCGACAAGATCAAAGGCGCGTTTGCTATTGCGCGTGATCTGGCGGAGAAGGTTGTGGCCGAGAAGAAAAAGGCCAAGGCCTAGTCTCCGCTTACAAAAGTACACAACTGCCAATCACCTACGTCCGATTTAACAAACGCGGCGCGGTGGCCGGTCATGGGCCAAAGAAAGTCCGAGTGCATATAGCCTTGGGTGCCGTCCGTCAGTAGCACGCGCTGATATTCGGCACCGTCCTGAAAATCGCGAATGATGGCGATCTCGTGGCTTATCGGGGTTAGAATGGGCGCGTTGCGATCTGGACTTTGACGCAATGAGACATTTGTGCCCGTCACAAAGTACGCCAACTCTGGGTCCAGCGAAGCAGGCAGGGTGATCTGCCACTGATACGGCATCCAGAACTCGCCTTCGTCGTCGAAATAGCCGGGTTGGGATAGGGTATATTCCAGATCGGACCAGTACTCCGCGCGCAACGCGTCTGCGTTTTCGCGCTGTTCTTCCGACAGAGTCTCAGGGTCGAGTATCAGATTGGCGCGCAATTCCTCGGGGCCGCCATCGCCGCCATGGCTGAGGTAGATATCAGGGCAGGCCGCCGCGACCACCGCGTCGATATTCCGTGCGGTCACCTGGGCCAATAACGTCTCGCGAAAACCCACCAGAGATGGGTCACGGTCGGCCTGATCGACCGGTGGAAAGGATTGACGATCGGCAAAGGCAGGACCGCAGAGCAGGGCGGCCAGCAGCAGAGTGTATTTCATTCAGCGGCCCTCATCGCGGCTTGCGCACAGAAACAGGATGCCCCGACGGCCCGGTCAGCACGGGCCAGTGCTAGATCAAGTCGCTGCTTGATCTGAGCGATTTCAATATTTTCCCCGCGCGCCTTAAGGCAGTCGTGCAGACCTTTGAGGCTCCAAACATTGTCCGGGTGGATCGAGGCGCGGCTGAGGGTGCCACCCAGTCCCAAGTCTTCGCGATAGACCGCTTCCGCCTCGGTCACGTGACCTTGTTCGAACAAAAGAGCCCCCAGCGCGTGGCGGGTCGGCTGCATCCAGCCCCACGGTTCGTCATAGGGCAGCGTGTCGTCCAGTTCGACAGATCGACGCAGATGGGCATAGGCAATGTCGTAATTGCCCTTGCGGTATTCAATCTCTCCGCTCAACATTTCTCGTGCGATTTCAAGCAGATCGACGACGCGGTTGTTGTGCAGCAATCGCGTCTCGGGCACACAAGCCTTGGCGGACAGGAATAGCTGCTCTTCAGCTTCGGCCTTGGCCACCTCACCAGTCGCGGCATGAGCGATGGCGCGGGCGTAATGGATGGTGGCTGTCAGCGTGCGATAGAGATCAGGGTCTTCGGGCAGTTCCAGCGCCTTGGCCTCGTCCCACCGACCAAAACGGATCAAGATATGCGGCCCCATAGACATGTAACTTTCGAAGTAATCCGCCATGGGCGGGCTTTCGATGCGCAACATCTCTTCGGGAGTTGTGTCCCACAGGCCCTGATTGGCGCGCAGGGCCGGCTCCATCTGACCTAGGAACAACGCGCCGTAGATCGCGAAATGATAATTGTGCTGGCGATAGCCGGTGTAGATGTTGAACGCGCCTTCGCGCTCGTAATATTTCAGATCGGCGACGGTGGCCTTTTCGTTCCAGTATACGACGTTGTGGTAGTGGCCACAAAGCACGTCGATATGGGTGGGCATATGCACAAGATGGCCCGCATCGGGCACCAACGTGCGTAGAACATCCCCGGCCATAAGCGCCTTTTCCGGGGTCGGAGACATCTCCATCAGGTGAACATAAAGGTGGAGCAAACCCGGATGATACATGGCCGCTGGAACGTCGGCCATCGCGTCTTCCAGAGCCTTCTGTGCTTCAAGCGTTGCGGCGCCTTCGGCGGGTTGGCCGGTCTTCAGATCCCACATCTGCCAGGGGGTGAGGTTCAGCAGTGCCTCGACATAAATCGTGCGCAAGTCCAGGTGATCGGGCTGATCGGCAAAGGCTGCGTGCATGGTGTCTGCAAAATCGTGGTTCCAGCCGTTCATGTCCGGGATCGGATCACGCTGAGGGTAGCGCGCAGGCAAGGCGCGGATCATCGCCTGTTCAACCGGAGTGCAGGTTTCCAGCAGGGCAAGTGCCTGCTGCGTCGCGTCATAGGCCTGTGCCAACGCTTTCTGTTGACCACGCGCATCACGTAAATCCCAAGGCAGGTTGTAATTCGGGCCAGCCGCGTAGGCGATGCCCCAATAGGCCATGGCGCAATCCGGGTCATGTTCGGCGGCGCGCTGGAAACAGACCACGGCTTCGTCATGGTTATAGCCATAAGTCCAGACCAGCCCCCGGTCGAACCACAGTTGTGCCTCGGCCGAGGCCGTGCTGACCGGACAGGAATGCGTACCCAGATCGTAATAGTCGCCCATGAAAATCCCTTTATTGTGATCCCAATGTCCAGACTCTGGGGCTCTGTTTTGCTTGTTCCCGAAGATGAACGACGTACAGCGCCGCCAAAAAGACTACGCAAAATACCGAGAAATTCACACTTAGTGCTTTGAGGAAACCGTGACGATAGTTGCGCCCTTGCCAAGTGCCCTTGAACTCTTTGGGTTTGCGCGACCTTGGGTTGGGAGGTTCAAAGTTCTTTTTCATCACGATCCCTTCGAGTTAGGGAAACATTAGCGTGATTCACCTGGTCTGCACACATCAGGCAGGCAGTCTGTTTTCGATCCGACCCATATGCAGCATCAGCCCGAACCCCGCCACGCTCATGACCAGAACACCGGTGGTCAGCGGGCTCAGGGAACCGTCGAACAATTGCCCGATTGGGGCGGCGATGGCCGCGGCCAGGACGGTCGAGAACGCGCCGATGACCGAGGCGGCCATGCCAGCAATATGGCCCATCGGTTCCATCGCAATGGCGTTCAGGTTGCCCATCGTCATGCCAGCCATGAAAAAAATCGAGGTCTGCCAGAAGACGAAAACCGCAAAGTTCAGGTTGGCTGAAAGCGGTATCATGTTCAGAGCTATGACGCATATCGTGATGGCAATTTGTGCGCCGAGGGCCCATGTCACCAGCCGCCGCATCCCCACGCGGATCACGAGCGCGGCGTTCAACAGGCTGGCAGATCCCGCCATCAAAGCCACAAAGCCGAACCAAAACGGGAAGCTGTCGGCGCTGTCATGGATCACGTCATAAACTGGCTGCACCATAGTCAGCATGGTGAACAACATGCCAAGGCAAAGGGTTTGCACAAAAATCGACACGCGCACCGTGGGGTGGGCGAACATCTCACGCGCGGCCGCGGTCATCAAGGGCAGGCGCAGCGGTCGGCGGTTTTCGGGCCTCAGCGATTCAGGCAGACGCAAGCCCAGCCAGATCACGGTGATCACCGAGAACAGGATGAACGAAACAAAGATGCCGCGCCATCCTGCGATGGCGATCATTCCGGCCCCCAGCATCGGGGCGACGGCGGGCACCAGAGTAAAGATCATCATGGCGATAGAGACGATCCGCGCCATTTCTCGGCCCGAGTACAAGTCTCGGATGATCGCCATGGCGACCACGCGCGGCGCGGCGCAGCCGATGCCCTGGGCCACCCGTGCGAACAGTAGAAGTTCCAGTGAAGAACTGGCCCAAGCCACTGCAGCAGATACGATATACAAAGCCGAGCCGACATAGATCACCGGCTTGCGCCCAAACGCATCGGACAATGGACCCACAAAGAATGTCCCGATGCCCATGCCCAGAACAAATGAGGTCAGGATCAGCTGAGCGTCGTTGATATCATCGGGGCTCAGCTGCGCGCCGATCTCGGGCAGGGCAGGCAGCATCGAGTCGATCGAAAACGCAATCGTCGCAAACATCATTGCGACAAGTGCGATGAACTCTCCCGAAGACATGCGATTGGCCATGGCGCCCTCCTGACCTGATCGCGCTATCACGGCTTTTCAGGCGGCGCTAGGGGGCAGGCTGCACAGGGACCTGTGCTATTTTGCAGGAGAAGCCTCAAGCTGAGACATGATCTCGCCGATCACTTTTTCCCACATTTCAGGGAGTTGCGCGCCCGGAACTGCGTGTTGATTGGCCACGATGAAGGTGGGAACAGAATTCACACCCATCTGACGCGAATGGGTGTCGCGGGTGCGAATATCCTCGCGGTCTGCGTCTGATTTCAGCAGTTTCGACACCACGGCGGCGTCCATACCGACACTGTCGGCGATATCGGCCAGGACTTCGTGGTTGCCGATATCGCGACCTTGTACGAAATAAGCGTCGAACAGAGCGTTTACGACCGCGTCCTGCTTGCCTTCGATCCCCGCCCAATGGATCAGGCGATGGGCGTCCAGCGTGTTTGGGGTGCGTTTCATCCCTTCGAAATCAATGCTCAGCCCGGCATTCTGGGCATGCTCAACCACAGGGGCATAGGCGCTTACGGCACCGTCCTTGCCGCCGAACTTGCGCTCCAGATATTCGCGGCGATCCATGCCTTCGTCCGGCATATCGGGGTTCAGCTGAAACGGATGCCACTCGATCACGAACGGGTGTTCAGGAATGGTGGCCAATGCTTTGTCCAGATGGGTTTTGCCGATGTAGCACCATGGGCAGATCGGGTCGGACATGATGTCGAGTTTGACGGTCTGGGTCATGGTGTATTCGCCTTGAAATAGGCCGGTAACGCCCGGCGCAGGAGTTTGCCGTTGCCGCCGGTTGGCAGCTCGGGCAGGTGAATGAACGCGCGTGGCTGTTTGTACCGCGCCAGATTTGCTTCCACATAGGTTCGCAGCGCGGCTTCGTCCAGTTTTTCCGGCCCGGTATAGAAAGCGGTTATGACGAATGTGTCTTGTTTGACTTCAACTGCTGCTGCACCCACTTGCGTGATACCGGGGTATTTGGTCAACGCAGCCTCAACTTCGACCGGGGACACGCGATAGCCGCCCGCGTTCATCATGTCGTCGTCGCGACCCAGATAGGTGATCTGCCCGTCCACAGCCATGGCCCCCTGATCGCCAGTCAGAAACCAGTTACCCTGCATACGGGCCTCGGCCTCGTTCGGTGCGTTCAGATAGGTCAGCATCAGGCCGGGGTCTGAACGGTGGATGGCGATGGTGCCCTCTTGGCCATGCGAGACAGGCCCGTCCGGCCCCATGATTGCCACGCGGCGACCCGGTTGGGGTTGACCCAGCGCCTCACCCCGCGCCGGATGGGTGGGGCTGGATGAAATGAAGGTGGAACATTCGGACATACCGAAGGCTTCGTACATTTCAGTCCCGGTCAATTCGTTCCATTGGGCGTGCAGATGCCGTGACAGCTTTTCACCTGCGCACAAGCCATGGCGCAAGTCCTGCAGGTGCAGATCATCGGCAGATTTGAGCAGTTTCCGAAACACGCCGGGCGCTGCGGCAAAGATCGTTGCCCGATGTTGGCGTAACAGGGCCGGCAGGGCGTCCAGGTCGGTGCCCGCTTCTGGGATCAACGCAGTCGCGCCGATGGCCCAGGGGTCCATCAGCCCGGTGCCCAGCGTATAAGTCCAGTTGAACGCCCCGGCATGACACAGGCGGTCCGTTTTCCTAAGTCCATACCAACCATCCACCATCATCTGACGTGCCCAAATGGCGCGATGGGCGTGGGCGACGGCGCGCGGTTTGCCGGAGGTCCCAGAGGTATAAACGATATAGGCCAGCCGATCCGGGTCACCAAACTGGAATTCAGCGGGGTGCAGGGCGCGCATCCCGGCCAGATCGTCCAGAGAAATTTGCCCCGGATGTTCGGCGCAGGCGACGTCAGGATCCCGCAGAATGGCTGCGGGTTTCAGTTCGGCGAGCATCCGTTCGGTTTCGGGTTCGGTCAGTTGTGACGAGGTAGGCACCGGCACAATTCCCGCAGCTATGGCCCCGAGATAGGCAATGGGAAAATCGACCGTATTCCCCAGTCGCATCAGCGCAATGTCACCCGGTTTTAACCCGGCCTTCTGCAACCCCGCAGCGGTACCCAGAACGGCCGATTTCAATGCGCCGTATGTCCAATCCAGTGCTCCGTCACTGCGCAGAACCGACAAGGCGACTTTATCCTGCTGGTCGTCCGAATGACGCAGCACATGCGCGGCCAGATTGAAGGGGGCAGGGCAGGCCGGAGGCGGCCCGTGATCAAAAACAGAAAGCATGACAACTGGCTATCGTGGTGCTTGGCGCGTTGCAAGCGGGGCAGGCTGGCCCTATAGAGTTGCGCATGAGCACCAATGAACAGCCATCCCTGATCCGTATTGCCCGCGACTCGGGCGAGCAAGCCGATCCTGAACCGCTTGATCTGGGCGCGCGCGTGCGTCAGCTACGCAAAGCGCGGAACTGGACTCTGGAACAGGCGGCGTCTCAGGCGGGGCTGGCGCGCTCGACCCTCAGCAAGATCGAGAACGGGCAGATGTCGCCCACTTACGATGCGCTCAAGAAGCTGGCGACCGGGTTAGAGATTTCAGTGCCACAGCTGTTCACCCCTCCGCAGCGTGATCAGGTGATTGGCCGTATGGCTGTCACGCGCATGGGTGAAGGGGCCGAACATCCAACGGGGACCTACGAGCACGAGTTGCTGGCGGAAAACCTGACAAAAAAACAGATGCTGCCCTATCGCGCCCGTGTTCGCGCGCGTTCAATGGACGAATTTGATGGCTGGGTGCGCCATGATGGCGAAGAATTCCTGTATGTGCTGACCGGGGTTGTGAAGCTGTACACCGAATTCTACGAACCTGTCGAAATGCGCCGTGGCGACAGCGCATATTACGACGCCAGTATGGGTCACAACGTGATTTCCGTCAGTGACGAAGATGCGACGATCCTGTGGGTAACGTCACTTACTTAAGGAGCGGCTGAACTCGCGGTTCAGTCCTTCGGTAAACAGAAAATCCTCAAGTTCTTCGTGGGCTTCATTTACGGTCAGGTGGTGGCGTTCGGCCAAATACGCTTCGAACCTTTTTCGATCCTTACTAAGCCGCACCTTGTCCTGATCGCGCAGATTCGGAAAACGCCGTTTGGCGCGGGAATACATAGCGTCCCAGTCTTGCAGCAGGTCAGTCCAGTTCAACATCAGTCAGCTTCCGTAGTTCGGGTTTCACGGCTGCTCGGCCCTTGCAACAGGGTACGGAGCAGGCCAGAGTCGGAGCGCATGACAAAATGTCGCACCCTAGTGAGGCTTACGTTGGGTCAAAAAGGCCCGTCGCGCACGATACGCAACGGGCCTACGGACCTGAGGTTGGAGTGAGTGGAGGCCGGTCCGTAAAATCCAAGTATGACGTGCCGCATGCCAAGCTATCTAGCGAAATAATCAGAACTAATCAGGTCAAACAGCACGTTTAAATGCCAACAGGTTATATCGTCTGGGCCTTGTCAGTAAAGTCCCTTGTAGGTGTTTCTTTAGCTTAAGCTGGAAATTGGGTTTATTGCAAATTGTGGCGAAATCACATTTTTTGGATACCAAATATTGTGTTGTTTGATCCATGTGCCGAAATCCGCCGAACTGGGCGGCGAATTGCTGGGGCATTCCTTGGGAAATAAACCTGTAGATGCAAGAGATCATCGCATTGACGAACTTGCAGCGGACCAGGCAGGCAACGGGCTTTATTTAGTCACTCTTCGTACCACCAGACCTGCGGCATATACTCGGGTCCGTCGCCATAAATTGGCAAGCTCTGCGGTTGCTTCAGTTCTTTTGCGTGGGCAACGCGCCCGACGTCGAAATTCCAGATCGGAATGACATAGCGACCGGCAGTCAATACCCGGTCAAGTGCTCGGGTGGCGGAGACGAAATCTTCGTGGCTTTCCGAGGCCAGCATGGCGTCAATCAACCCGTCCACGGCAGGTGAGGCGACGCCCATCAGGTTGCGCGTACCCTGCGTGTCGGCGTTTTGGCTGCCCCAATACAAACGCTGTTCGTTGCCCGGTGACAGAGAGAGCGCGCGGCGGAAGAACGTGAGGTCGAAATCCAACTCGGCATTGCGGCCGGCAAACTGAGCACTGTCGACTTGTTCGACATTGATCTTGATGCCCAGGCGCTCAAGCGCGCGGGTATAGATTTCCATGGCCGTCTGACCTTCGCTATCGCCCTGTTGCAGCAGAACGGTAATGGCGAAGTCCTGGCCGTTCTGATTGCGCAATACGCCGTCCTGAATGGTCCAGCCAGCCTCGGTCAGCAGCTTGTTGGCCCTGCGGATATTGGCGCGATTGCGTGCGGTACCGTCACCGACGGGCAGGGCATACCCTTCAAGCGCACCGGGTGGCAAATCGTTGGTGTAAGGTTGCAGCAGTTCAGCGACCCGACCAGTGGCAGGGCCGGGTTGCATACCCAGATCAGAGCCCGAGAAATATGAGGTGATCCGGGGTTGAGCACCACCCGTGATCGTGTCGTTGATAAACTCGAAATTGAAAGCCAGCAGCATCGCTTCGCGGACGCGCCAGTCATCAAATGGGGCTTTGCGGGTATTCATGACAAACCCGGTCATGCCCGAGGGTTTGCCGTGCGGGATCTCGGTCTTGATTACGTCGCCACGCTGGACGGCCGGGAAATTGTACTGAGTATTCCATTTATCGGCGTTGAATTCGCGGACCGCGGTCAATTCACCCGCCTTGAACGCTTCGAACAGGACTGTGCCATCGCCATAGAATTCGATCCGAATGTCATCCAGGTTCATGGTGCCGCGCCGGAACGGAATGTCAGCGCCCCAATAATCCGGATTGCGACGTAAATTCACATAGCGTCCCGCCTCATAACTATCGACGAAGTAGGGGCCCGACCCGATGGGAATGTAGTGCAACGGAGCGTTGGCGAAATCCTTCCCCTCCCACTGCGCTTTTTGCAGGATCGGACGCAATCCTGCGATCAGCGCCAATTCCCGGTCCGGTTCGTTAAAAGTGACGCGGACTGTGCGTGGGGCTGTCTGTTCAATACCGTCGATCTTGTCCCACAACCCGCGATAGCGCAGGTGTCCTTCGGTGCCCAGAGTCTCATATGACCAGATCACATCGTCCACGGTGACCGGGTTGCCATCCGAAAATCTGGCGTTTTCGCGCAGCGTAAATTCGACCCAGGACCGGTCTGGCGCAGTCTCAACTGATTCGGCTAACAACCCGTAAAGAGTGAAAGGTTCGTCCCAGGACCGGCCCATTAGGCTTTCGTGGGTCCAAAATCGCAATTGCCAGGGTGACGTGCCTTTTTGCACAAACGGGTTCAAACTGTTATAGCCGCCGGTATTTCCGAAAACGACTTTTCCGCCTTTGGGAGCCTCGGGATTGGCATAGGGCAGAGACACAAAATCCGGTGGTAAGGCAGGGTCGCCGTACATAGCTATGCCATGCGCCGATTCTGCATGAGCAATCGCGGCAGCAAAAACAGAGGTGATTCCCGCGATCACATGGCGAACGGGGCGTAGATAATCAGGGCGCATTTTGGAAACAATCCTGCTCAGGCCTTATTTTGTTGGGATTCACCGTACCGATGATTTTTCTTATTTTCAAACTTTTAGCTTGGATGGATGCAAGGAATTGCTTATAAAGGTTGCACTGCTCGATAGGTTTCTTGCCTGTATGAAACCTGCCTCAATAACTTAACGCCCGCTTCGTGCGGGCGTTTTTTTTGGCAAAATTCACCCCGGATACAGAACCTAAATGTTTCCCCGTTTTCTTTGCACGTGCAGCATGGCACTGTGCGGTCAAAGCGGATGTTGACGGAGAAATCTCATGAGCGTGGCAGGAAAAACAGCGATTATTACAGGGTCAAATTCGGGGATTGGTTTGGGTGTCGCCCGCGAACTGGCGAAGGCCGGGGCGAACGTGGTTCTAAACTCGTTCACCGACCGGGATGAAGATCACGCGCTGGCCGCCGAGATTTCGCAGGAGACCGGAACCAACGCGCGCTACATCAAGGCAGACATGTCCAAGGGGGATGAATGCCGCGCTTTGATCGAAAAGGCAGGGGCCTGCGACATCCTCGTGAACAACGCTGGCATTCAACACGTCTCACCGATTGATCAGTTCCCGGTCGACAAATGGGATGCGATCATCGCGATCAACATGAACTCGGCCTATCACACCATGGCCGCAGCTTTGCCGATGATGCGCAATGCCGGGTGGGGCCGGATCGTGAATATTGCCTCTGCGCACGGACTGACAGCGTCGCCCTACAAGGCAGCCTATGTCGCCGCCAAACATGGTGTGGTCGGGATGACCAAAACTGTAGCGCTGGAAACTGCACAGGAACCGATCACCTGCAACGCGATTTGCCCGGGTTACGTGTTGACGCCATTGGTCGAGGCGCAGATCCCCGACACGATGAAGGAATACGGTATGAGCCGCGAGGACGTGATCAAGAACGTAATGTTGGAACGTCAACCTTCGAAAGAGTTCGCAACGGTTGAGCAGCTAGGCGGGACCACGGTTTTCCTGTGTTCGGATGCTGCTGCGCAGATTACCGGGACGGCGATCTCAGTGGATGGGGGCTGGACAGCTCTTTGAGTTAGGAGTGGGGTCATGAAACGGATCAATTTGGCCCTACAGGGCGGCGGCGCACATGGCGCCTTTACCTGGGGTGTTCTGGACCGGCTGCTGGACGAAGATGATATCGAGGTTGCCGCGATCACCGGAACTTCGGCCGGGGCGCTGAATGGGGCGGCGTTCAAATCCGGAATGGTACGCAATGGGCGTGACGGCGCGCGGGCCAGTTTGGATGGGCTGTGGTCGCGTATGGGCGCCGTAGGTGACATGCGCCTTGCCAATTGGATGCAGGCAATCGAGCCTGCACAGATCGCGCATGCCATGGAATATTCTCTGCCGTTTTCTGTGGGGGATGCCTGGTCGCGGCTGGTGTCGCCCTATGCTTACGGCCCGTTCTATCGCAACCCGCTCGAGTCGGTGGTGGACCGCTTTAATTTCGACGAAATATGCGCCGATGAAGGCCCGCGCCTGTTTGTCTGTGCCACCTGTGTACGCAGCGGTAAGATACGGGTCTTTACCGGGGATGAGGTTTCGACGGATGCGATATTGGCTTCGGCCTGCCTGCCGAACCTGTTTCAGGCGGTCGAGATTTTCGACCCCAAATCCGGCAGGACCGAAGCCTATTGGGATGGCGGCTATACCGGAAACCCGGCCCTGTACCCTTTGTTCGAAACCGATTTGCCGGACGACGTGGTGATTGTGAACATCAACCCGCTTGAGCGGGACGAGGTGCCGAAAACGCCGCAGCAAATCCAGAATCGGATTAACGAAATCAGCTTTAATTCATCCCTTTTCCGTGAACTACGCGCGATCAATTTCGTACAGCGTTTGTTGGCCGAGGGAAAATTGAAACCGGGTGAGATGAACCGGGTACTGGTCCACATGATTGCCGATGATGCACTGATGAACGATCTGTCCGTGGCGACAAAGACGGTGCCGAATCCGGTGGTCTTGCACAAGTTGAAAGAGGCTGGCCGCGCGGCAACTCATAGGTTCCTGTCAGACAACAAAGATGATCTGGGCCAGCAAAGTACGGTCAGCTTGCCCGAGATGTTCGGCTGATTATTCAGGCGGTTGTGTCGGGTCTTTATCGTTGGGGTAAACCAGCCCTGCCGAAATCACCAGCTTGGCCGCATCCTCAATGGACATGTCCAACAGAATGACGTCTTCTTCGGGGAAGAACAGCAGAAAGCCCGAGGTCGGGTTCGGGGTTGTGGGGACGAAGACGCTCAGCAATGCGCCACTCGTTTCCGCCCGTTCACTGACCTCACCGCGCGCGGTGGTCGACACAAAGCCGATGGCCCATATGCCACGGCGGGGATACTGGATAAGGCAGGCTTTCTCGAAAGAGCGTTCGGTCTGGGCAAAAACCGTCTCAGAGATCTGTTTGATGCCGGAATAGACCGAGCGGATGACGGGCATCCGCTCGACCACGCTTTCGGCGAAAGAAATTAAGGATCGACCAAGAATACCCTTGGCGATCCAACCCACCAAAACGGTAAACGCCAGAAAGATGATGACACCAACACCGCGCGGGTTGATGCCCACATATTGCTGAGGCTGGAACTGTTGCGGGATCAGCGGCAGAACGGCGCTGTCGATCCAGCCAACGACCGACCAGATCAGCCAGATCGTCAGCCAGACAGGCGCAATAACAACAATGCCCGTCAGAAAAGACGCGCGCAGCCGGGATAACAGGCCCGGTCTACGGTGGGGTTCTTCGTCAAACGGTGTGTTCATTGCGATCCTGAGTGGTTTGCCGAATTAGTTAAGCAGTCCGGCGTCTTGGTACAATAGGCTAATCCTAGTTGGAATTGCTCAGCGCAATCGCGACACCTGCAGCAAGACGGGCATTGTTGCGGACCAGCGCAATGTTTGCGGTCAGCGAGCGGCCCTCGGTTTGTTCGTAAATCCGCTGCAGCAAGTATGGTGTGACCCCTTTGCCCGTGATACGATGCGTTTCCGCATCGGCATGGGCCGAGGCGATAATGGGGGCCAGTTTCTCGGCCGGGATTTGATCGGCGGTCGGGATCGGGTTGGCGACCAGCTGCCCTCCGGGCAGGCCAAGCGCCCGTCGGGTGGCGTGGGCCTTGGCGATGTCTTCGGCGTTGTCCATGCGCAAGGGCGCGGCATAGGGGGACTTGGCCGACCAGAAGGCAGGGAACTCGTCTTGCCCATGCGCGATGACCGGAACGCCAAGCGTTTCAAGCACTTCAAGCGTTTTGGCAAGATCCAGGATGGCCTTCGCGCCGGCGGCAACAACGGTAACGGGCGTCTGCGCCAATTCGTGTAGATCGGCTGAGATGTCAAATGATGTCTCGGCCCCCTGATGCACACCACCGATGCCACCGGTTGCAAAGACCTCGATCCCGGCATAGCGCGCTGCAATCATCGTGGCGGCCACTGTCGTAGCCCCAGTGTCGCCGGTCGACATGCAGGCCGCCATATCCGCGCGTGAAATTTTGGCGACGCCCTGAGCCTGCCCCAAGGCTTTCAACTGGTCGTCTTCCAGGCCCACATGCAGTTTGCCTTTGATCACAGCCATGGTTGCCGGGACCGCGCCAGCGTCACGGACGTCCTGCTGAACCTGTGCCGCCACCTCGATGTTCTGAGGGTAGGGCATGCCATGCGTGATGATGGTGCTTTCCAGCGCGACGATGGGCTGGCCCGCATCTTTGGCGGCGCGAACCTCGGCGGAATATTGGATGTCGATCACAGTGGGGTTTCTCCGGAAACATAGGTTGCAGCGGCGTGCAGAGCGCGGCTCAGGGCTTCGTCACTGGACGCACCGTTGGCCTCGGACGCGATATGCGCCGCCATAAATGTGTCACCCGCGCCGGTCACACGGGTGACCAGAACGGACGGGGGTGTTTGGGTCAGGATTTTGTCAGCGCTGCCGACGGTGGCCGAGTTGCCGCCATCGGTGACCAGCACCCGCACCGCGCCGCGATCCAGCAAGCCTTTGGCGGCGCTTTCGGAATCCTTGAATTCGCGCTGGCACAGGATGCCAGCCTCTTCGAGGTTCACATAAAGCGTGGCACGGGCGTGTTTTAGGAAAGGCAGCAGACGCTCAGCCTTACCGGGCGAAGCTGGGGCTACACGCAGGTCAGCCCGCGCAAAAGCGGGGCTTTGGGCGATTTCTTCCAAAAGGGTTAGCGTCAGGTTGCCATCCAGCGCGATCGGGCCCTGGAACGGAGTGTTCTCGTACCCCAGCGGCCCGTGCATCAAGGGGCGCAGGATTTTGGCCCCGGCTGCCTCAAGCGAATGCGCGTCGGCAATTGCCGCAATCAGGCCATTGGCCCCTTCGACGGCCATGTACCTGTCCGTCGGCAAATCCTGCGAGCGGTAGATGTGGTCCGTGACCATGCCTAGCCGTGAACAGGCGTTGACCAGCTCATCCCCTTCGGGGTCGCGGCCAATAGCTGTCAAAAGGGTCGGAGTCATGCCGAACCGCACCAACGTCATGGCGATATTCATGGCCACACCGCCGGGCAGGCGGGTGATCCGCCCCGGCACGTCCGAACCCTGCCGCATGGCACTGGCGGAACGCCCGATAATGTCCCACAGGACCGAGCCGATACACAGGATTTCGCTGTTCTGAGTCATGTCCGTGTCATGCCGTAGGCCCGACGTGGGTGCAAGAGTTAAGGCTCACATCGCGTCGGTGAGGGCTTTCAACGCGGCAAGCGGGTCGTCCTGTGACCAGATCTCATCCCCGATGCCGAAAAAATCGGTGCAGGGGGCTAGGTCACGGACCAGCTCGGGGGTCAGGCCACCTTCGGCGACAACCGGAACCTCGATAGTCTCGGACCACCATTGGAGCAGATCCTTTTCAGCCGTGGTGCCATCACCCAGGGTTGACGCGCCCAACGGGCCAAAGGCGACATAATCCACGCCAGCCTCGCCAGCCGACATACCATCATGGCTGGATGCACCGCAAAAGCTGCCAACGATGGCGTCTGCCCCCAATTCCTTTCGTGCGAACCGGACCGAGCGCGCGGCGTCGTCCAGATGTACCCCGTCCAGCCCCAACCGTTGCGCCAGCAGAACATGATTCAAGATCACCAACGCCACGTCGCGCGCATGGGCCACTTCGCGGCAGGCATCGGCGGCGCGGGCGATGGCATCTTCGTCATTGCCAGCCAGTGCCAGTCGGATGCAGGCGATCTCGGCACCGTCCAGAACGCGGCCAAGTTGGTCGGGAAAGGTGCTTAACGAGATGGTCGGCGGGGTGATCAGGTAAATCTGCGGCTGCTCGGGGGTGTCCATTGGCGCGTCCTTCGCTTTCAGTCTTTGGCGCGGTTTAGCGGATTGTGCCGGGGAAGCAAACTTTTATGCCGGTTTAAGGCGCAATTGACCAATCGGACGCCTTGCCCTGCGCCAGCGCGCCGATTACAGCAGGCCAAGTTTTCCGGAGACAACCATGCCCAGCGATACATCCCAGCCCTCTTTTGTGCTCGTGCGCCCTCAGATGGGTGAAAACATCGGCGCCGCCGCGCGGGCGATGTGGAATTTCGGGTTGGACCGGATGCGGATCGTAGCGCCCCGCGATGGCTGGCCGAACCCAAAAGCGGTGGCAATGTCCAGCGGGGCCGGGCGATTGCTGGACGAAGCGCAGCTGTTCGACGATTTGGCCGGAGCGCTGGCCGACAGCACCTTTGTCTTCGCTACAACCGCACGGCAACGGGGCCTGACTAAGCCGGTCTACAGCCCTGAACGCGCGATGCAGATCGCGGCCGAAAAGGTTGCGGCTGGTGAAAAGGTTTCTGTCCTGTTCGGACCTGAGCGCGCGGGACTTGAGAATGAAGATATCGCCAAGGCCAACGCCATCATCTCGGTTCCGGTGAACCCGGAATATGCCTCTCTGAACCTTGGCCAATGCGTGTTGCTCACTGCCTATGAGTGGATGCGTCAGAGCGGTGATGTGGTGCATGAAGCCACCGATCTGGGCAAGGGTGACTGGGCCACGGGGATCGAGGTCGAGAAACTGGTCGAACATTACGAGGATCGACTGGATGAGGCGGGCTTCTTCTACCCGCCGGAAAAGGCCGAAGGCATGAAGACCAATCTGCGCAATCTGTGGTCCCGTATGCGGATGACCCGGTCCGATGTGCAGATGTTGCACGGGATCATGCGTCAGATGGTCCGTTGGAAGGATAAAGGCTGAGGCTGGACCTTAGCCCCCCTTCACCCTAGCTTGCGACGAAATCCAAGGCACAAGAGGACAGCATGAGCGGTAAGCGCAGCATCTTCGAAGACGTCTCAGACACCGAAAAACAACAGTCTGTTCAACCGGGTATGATTGACCGGGGAAAGGGCGGCGCACGCGGGGCCATCCGCGTCTGGCTGATGATCCTGTTCGCGCTGGTGGTTGTTATGATAGCGGTGGGCGGCCTGACGCGCCTGACCGATAGCGGGTTGTCGATCACCGAATGGCGTCCGATCACCGGGGCCATCCCACCGATGACCGAGGCCGATTGGCAGGCCGAGTTCGACAAGTACAAACAGATCGACCAATGGGAAATCCAGAACCAGTGGATGGAGTTGGATGACTTCAAATCCATCTACTGGTGGGAATGGGGCCACCGTCAACTGGGGCGTGTGATCGGCTTGGTTTGGGCGCTTGGGTTCTTTGGTTTCCTTCTGGCGGGGAAGATTCCGACTGGATGGACCGGTAAGCTGCTGATCCCCGGCCTTCTGGGCGGTGTGCAGGGCGCGGTCGGCTGGTGGATGGTCGCCTCGGGCGTAACCCAGGGCGAGGGAATGACGGCCGTTGCCAGCTATCGTCTGGCGATCCATCTGGGTTTGGCCTTTGTGATCCTCGGGTTCCTTGCGTGGTATATCTTTGAACTGGGCCGCGAGGAGCGTGACCTAATGCAGGCTCGCCGCGCGAAAGAGGGTAGGCTGTTCTCTCTCTCGACCGGACTGATGCATTTCGCCTTTTTGCAAATACTCATCGGCGCGCTTGTGGCCGGGATTGACGCCGGGCGGTCTTATACCGATTGGCCCTTGATCGGCGGGCAGTTATTGCCACCCGACGCGACAATGCTTGAACCAATGTGGCGCAATTTCTTTGAAAGCCCCGGTTTGGTTCAGTTCATCCACCGCTGTGCGGGCTATCTGCTGCTTATCTTCGGCTTCATTGTCTGGCGGCGCGGCAGCACCAGCGCGCATCCGCAAACGCGGTATGCCTTCAACGCAGCCTTTGCAGCGCTGTCGCTGCAAGTGGTGGTCGGGGTTATGACAGTCATCTACGCAGCCCCTTGGCAGATTGCCATCTTCCACCAGCTCATGGCCGTCGTCGTCTGGACCCTGATCCTGCGTGCACGTTTCCTGACTGCTTATCCAATCGCCACCTCGATCCGCGGAGCCTGAACCCGATGAATGCCTATGATGACTTGATGGCCTTTCAACGCGAAACCTCGGCCCTTGGGCAGATCGCAGGGCGACTGGGCTGGGATCAGGAAACGGTCATGCCGCGCGGCGCGGCACCGCAACGCGCCGAGGAAATGGCTGCGATCGAAGCGGTTCTGCACGCCCGCCGATCTGACCCGCGCGTGGCTGAGTGGTTGGAGCAGGCCGACCCGCAGGACGACGTGGCCCGCGCCCAGTTGCGCGATATCCGCCGAACTTATGAGCGGACGGTCAAGGTGCCCGCTGATCTGGCCAAGGCCATCGCACGCGTGGCCTCGACCGCGCAAGGAACGTGGGCGCAGGCCCGAGCGGATGAAGACGTCGCAGCCTTTCTGCCTGTTCTCAAAGAAGTTGTTGCTCTTAAGCGTGAAGAAGGCGCGGCATTGGCGCAGGGTGGCGATGTCTATGACGCTATGGTCGAGGATTATGAACCCTACACCACCGGCTCGCAGATCGCCAAGATTTTTGACCAGATGCGCCCGCGTCTGGTGGCTTTGCGGGCGGCTGTGCTGGATAAACCAGCGCCTCAGGCTCTGACCTGTAAATTCGATGAACTGGTTCAGATGCAACTGTCGCAGAAACTGGCCACCACCTTCGGTTATGACCTGAATACAGGGCGCGTGGACAAGGCGGTGCATCCGTTTAGCTCGGGCAGTGGTCTGGATGTGCGCATCACCACCCGCACCAGCGAGACCGATCCGTTCAACTGTTTTTACTCAACCATACACGAGGTTGGCCACGCCGCCTATGAACAGGGCATTGACCAGGCCTATGTGCTGACACCACTGGGGCAGGGGGTGTCGATGGGGGTGCATGAAAGCCAAAGCCGCATCTATGAGAACCAACTTGGTCGATCCCGTGCCTTTACAGGTTGGCTGTTCGAACAGATGGTTGAAGCCTTTGGCGATTTCGGTGTCGCGGATGCCGACACGTTTTACGCCACAGTCAACGGTGTGCACAAAGGTTACATCCGGACCGAGGCAGACGAGGTACAATACAACCTGCACATCATGCTGCGCTTTGATCTTGAACGCGCCCTGATGGCCGGAGACCTTCAGGTCAACGATCTGGAGGCCGCGTGGAACGATCGCTTCAAGGCAGATTTCGGTTATGCGGTCGACAAGCCCTCGAACGGGTGTTTGCAGGATGTCCATTGGTCGGTCGGACTGTTCGGGTACTTCCCGACCTATTCACTGGGCAATGTCTATGCCGGGTGTCTCTATCAGGCGTTGTGTGCTGCTGTGCCTGATCTGGATGCGCAATTAACCAAGGGCGACGCTTCGGGCGCAACTGGTTGGTTGCGGGACAACCTTCAGTGCTATGGCGGGCTTTATGCCCCGCGCGAAACTATTCAAGGTGCCAGTGGCATGGAACCGGGACCGGAGCCGTTGCTTAGCTATCTCGAACAAAAATTCGGAGCGCTTTATAGCCTGTAGCCTTAAAAGCCGCACACCGTGCGGTTTTTTTGATTCAGGCCTCAGTTTGGCCTCCGTAGCTTCTCGCGCTCAGAACGTGATCGGCACGAATCGGGCAGTCATCCAAAGTGACGCAATCAGCAGCGCATAGGTGCCGAATACCCAGACCGCCGCCTGTGTGGCTGAAAGTGCCTGCATCTCCATCTTGCCGTTATCGCTCATTTTCCGGTCATTCTGGTGCATTGAGCCCATCGAAACTTCAGGGGATCCATGCCCTAGCGCTGGTGCGGGGCCATCCGCCTCGGGTAGAGTCATACAGCCATGTTTCAGGTGATGTACGACTAGCCACCAGTTCATGGGATATGCGATAACAGCGCCTGCAATTGTGGCCAAGCTCATCCTGAACCAGAAGTCAGGTGTCAAAGGGTCTTCAGAGCCGGGCCAAAGTGCTGCCAGAACAACCATGGTAGGGATCATCCCGGTCATCACGAAGTTCATCGACACCGTTTCCGCGAATATCGTTTTGCGAACCGCTTGTGTGTAATTGCCGAACATGGGCAACATCATCAAAGCCTGAAAGATGAAGAGGCCGGAGAAAAAGCCGAAACCGTATTCGACAAGGATGTCCCAGCCATTGGGTAGCGCAAAAAAGTGCAGGAGGATGGCTGCTACGATGATACCTGTTGCGTCTCCGGCGACGCAGTGCATTTCGCTGTTGATCCCCTGTTTCCACGTGGCTTTTGTGAATTGATCATGCGCCCCGGGAAACGGGCGCCGACAGGCCAGAAGGTAAAAGAACAATCCAACTGGCCCGGTATACAGCGTTACGAGTATCCATGCCGCGCGTTGCACCCAGCTGGTGACACCATTCGAAATAGAATCCCAAGTGACAAACAGAACACTGAGGCCCGTTAGCAGGAACCAGACAAGCATTGCACCTTCAAGCATCCGCGACCTTTTTCGTTGCCGGTTTTCAGAATGGTTCCCAGGTTAGCATGACTTGCCACCATTTTGATGCAGTTTGGTTTTTTGACTTTGGTAAATGTGTATGCAGCAACGCCATTTTTGGGTGCAGTACGAGAAGCAAGTATTCGCACGAGCCACAAAAAAAGCCCGCAGCGACGCGCGCTGCGGGCCATAATTCGTTGGTGAGGCACATTTATTCTGTATCTGACTCGTCTTCGGCCTGATCTGCGATCCAGGCGACACTGACGACCACTTCGCCTTTGCCGGTGTTGAACACCTTGACGCCGCCCGCGCTGCGGGACCGGAACGAGATGCCGTCGACAGGCACCCTGATCGACTGACCCTTGGACGTCGCCAGCATGATCTGGTCGTCCATCTCAACCGGGAACGAGGCCACCAATTCGCCGCCGCGCATCGCCTTGTCCATGGCCGCAACGCCCATGCCGCCGCGTCCGCGGACCGGGTAGTCGTGACTTGAACTCAGCTTGCCCGAACCGCCTGCTGTGATGGTCAGGATCAGGTTTTCGGCGGCCGACATTTCGGCATAGCGTTCCTGGCTGATGGTCGCCAATGCGTTGCCTTCTTCGTCGCCAGTTTCGGCTTCGTCGGTCAGACCAGCCACCGCGCGGCGCATTTTAAGATAGGCAGAGCGTTCGTCCGACGTGGCCTCAAAATGGCGGATCACCGACATGGATACCACACGGTCACTATTGTTCAGCCTGATGCCACGTACACCGGTCGATTTGCGGCCTTTGAAGACCCGTACATCGGTGGTCTGGAAGCGGATTGCACGGCCCGAGTTGGTGACCAGCATCACGTCATCTTCTTCGGAACAGATGCGCGCGTTCACCAGTTCCACGCCCTCGGGCAAATCCATTGCGATCTTGCCATTTCGCTTGACGTTGGTGAAATCGCTCAGCGCATTGCGGCGCACGTCTCCGGCGCTGGTGGCGAAGACGATCTGCAGGTTTTCCCACTCTTCATCGGGCACGTCCACGGGCATGATCGCCGCGATGGAAACGCCGGTCGGGATCGGCAGGATATTGACGATGGCCTTGCCTTTGCCGGTCCGGCCGGACTGCGGCAAGCGCCAGGTCTTGAGCTTGTAGACCATCCCGTCGGTGGTGAAGAACAACAGCTGCGTATGCGTGTTCGCCACAAAGAGGTTGGTGACCACGTCCTCCTCTTTGGTCTGCATACCGGACAAACCCTTGCCGCCGCGTTTCTGCGCACGGAAATCGGCCAGTGGGGTACGTTTGATGTAACCGCCCGACGTGACCGTCACGACCATATCTTCGCGCTCAATCAGGTCTTCGTCTTCCATATCGCCGGACCAGTCGACGATCTCGGTGCGACGGGGAACCGCGAACTGTTCGCGCACGCTGCGCAGCTCGTCTCCGATGATCGACATAATGCGTTCGCGCGAGGACAGAATATCCAGGTATTCCTTAATCTTACCTGCCAGTTCTTCCAGCTCGTCCGTGACCTCTTTGACGCCGATTTGGGTCAGTCGCTGCAGACGCAGGTCGAGGATGGCGCGAGCCTGAACCTCGGTCAGGTTATAGGTGCCGTCGTCGTTCATCTTGGACAGAGGATCGTCGATCAGGCGCAGATAGCTTTCGATCTCAGCCGCAGGCCAGCGGCGGGTCATCAGCTTTTCACGCGCTTGCGCCGCGTCGGCGGATGACCGGATGGTGGCAACCACTTCGTCCACGTTAGAAACGGCCACGGCCAGACCACACAGGATATGGCTGCGTTCGCGTGCCTTGCGCAGGTCATAGGCTGTACGACGTGCAACGACATCCTCACGGAAGTCGATGAACGAGGTCAGGAAACGGCGCAGGGTCAACTGCTCGGGCCGGCCACCGTTCAGCGCCAGCATGTTGCAGCCAAAGGAGGTTTGCATCGGCGAGAAGCGGAATAACTGATTCAGAACCACCTCGGGCGTCGCATCGCGTTTTAGTTCGACGACGACACGGACACCGTTACGATCGGATTCATCCTGTACGTGCGACACGCCTTCGATGCGCTTTTCACGCACGGCCTCGGCGATCTTTTCGATCATCGCTGCCTTGTTCACCTGATAGGGAATCTCATCCACGACGATTGCGTAACGGTCCTTTCGGATCTCCTCGACACGGGTCTTGGAACGGATGATGACGCTGCCGCGCCCCTCAAGATAGGCTTTGCGCGCACCCGAACGGCCCAGCATCACGCCGCCGGTCGGAAAGTCCGGACCGGGGACATATTCGATCAGTTGCTCAGATGTCAGGTCCGGGTCGTCGATCAGGGCCAGGGTTGCGTCGACCACTTCACCCAGATTGTGCGGCGGAATGTTCGTAGCCATACCCACAGCGATACCACCGGCACCGTTGACCAGCATGTTCGGAAAACGGGCGGGCAGAACGGTCGGCTCGCGATCCTTGCCATCATAGTTGTCCTGGAAATCGACTGTCTCTTTTTCGATGTCAGCCAGCAAGGACGCGGCAGGTTTGTCCATGCGCACTTCGGTGTAGCGCATGGCTGCAGGGTTATCTCCGTCCATCGAACCAAAGTTGCCCTGACCATCCAGTAGCGGCAGCGACATCGAGAAATCCTGTGCCATCCGCACCAGCGCGTCATAAATCGCGCTGTCGCCATGCGGGTGGTACTTACCCATCACATCGCCAACCGGACGCGCCGATTTGCGATAGGATTTATCATGCGTGTTCCCGGTTTCATGCATTGCATACAGGATGCGGCGATGCACCGGCTTCAGCCCGTCGCGCAGATCGGGGATCGCGCGGCTGACAATGACCGACATCGCATAATCCAGATAGGACGTGCGCATTTCGGATTCGATGGACACCGTCGGGCCGTCGTAAACGGGGCGCTCGGGCGGGGTTTCATCCATGTTTTCAGGAATATCTGGCGTATCGCTCACGTAAACTGCCCGTGTATTGTGCTGGGTCTATATCTTGTGGATGTACCTTATCAGACCCGGAACATAAGGTGCAAGCAAGCATCGTTTTTGCACGCAAAAAACCCCCGTAACACCTGAGTAACATATTGTTAACTAAGGGTTAGGGAGTTTTCGTGTTACCCTGAAGAGACCTTGCAACAAAATTGGAGGTCTGCATGGAGCAAAGCGAAACCGAACTAATGCTCAAGGGGTACGGGCTGACAACGGCAGAGTTCTTCTACCGCATGCCCGATTACATCCACGTTCTGAACACGTTCATCTGGCAGGATTACGACCTGGCGCCGGATCATCCGAAATTGTTCGATTTCATCGACTTCTGGCAGCGCGAGATTGACGGTCCGCTGCATTCGGTCCGGTTTACGCATCGCAAGATGATCGCGCCCGGTGAATGGCGCAACATGGTGGGTGAATTCAGGGTCAATTGAATATCCGGCCTGTTTTTTGGTCAGTAACGATTGAGACGCGTTAAATTTATTGGTGCTTGGGTTATGGTGTCGACCAATTCATTGGTCACATACGGAATCGCTTTATGTCCCGAGCTTTGCTTTTCGCCGCTGCGCTGTTTATCAGCGGACCATCTGTCGCCGAAGGCGTCTTTGACAAAATCAAGAAAGGTGCTGCAACCACAGCCGACGCTGTCGGGCGCGGGGCTGAAACCGTGGGCAATACCATCGAAAAGGGTGCAAACGCGGTTGAAGGGACTATCAACTCGACCACTGATCTGGTGACGAACGAGGCTACCCCCGAAGAGACGCGCGCCAAGCTGGACATTATGGCCAGTGAGGTCCTTACCCAGTTGCTGGCGGAAAACCCCGACGCGAAGGCTCTGTATGACGTGAGTGCGGGCTACGCGGTGTTCGATTCACGCAAGGTTACGGTGTTTCCGGTCTCGGCCGGGTATGGACGCGGGGTGGCCGTTTCAATGGATACCGGCCAGCACACTTATATGAACATGGGGACTGGCGGAGTGGGTGCCGCCGTGGGTATCGGCGGGTTTGAAACAAAGTTCGTGATTATGTTCGAAACCCCCGTCGACCTGCAGAAATTCATTGAACAGGGTTACGATGCTACGGCGGAGACCGGCGCCATGTATGGCGACGAGCGCAGCGGGGAAACCGTGCGGTTCACTAATGGCCGGTCCTTTTTCGTACTGGGCAAGAAAGGCTGGCGTGTCTCGGCTGGGGCGTCCGGCACAAAATTCTGGGAATCGCCTGAACTGAACTGATCAGCCTGAACAACTGGCCCCGCCCAGAACACAGAATTTGGCGCAATGGGGATGGTTGAGGTGTACGTCCACTTCAGCCTCGGCCAGGGTGTGGCCCATTTCGAATTCCGGTTCATAGGGTAACAAGGTGCAGGCCAGAACCGCCGGACGATCAGCGCCTTTGCGCTTTACCACCATGCGGGCGCTGGCGCACATCACCGCGTCGGGTGACTTGTCCAGAATGCCCCAGCAGGCGGTGGTGATTTCAGGCACTTCGACGGTTTCATCCATTTCGGGGAACAGAACCGTCTGACCGGGGTTCTGGGCGTCAATGTCAAAGCCGTGCTGCTTGAAAAATGCGGCATAGCCAGCGCGACTTTCGGCGTCGTTGTCGCCCCAGACGGTGCGACCGGCAATAGCCATGTTAAAGCTGTGGTCACGCAGCCACTCCATCCCCATCAGGGTCTTGGCGAAACTGCCTTTGCCGCGTTCTTCGTCGTGCAGATCAGGTCGATAGTGATCGACCGAGATTCGCAGGGTCAGCTTGTCGCCATAGTCGCGTTGCAATTCAAGCAGGCCTTCGCGCATCTTACGGCGCATCATCGGTAGCATGGCGTTGGTAAGAATCAGTACCTCATAACCACGTTCGAGCGCGGCGCGGGTCATGTCGATCATTTCAGGATTCATGAACGGTTCGCCACCGGTGAATCCAATTTCGCGAACCGGCCAGTTGCGAGCCTCGATCTGATCCAGATAGTCCCGAACTTCGTCAGCGGTAATATAGACCAGCGCATCATTGGTCGGGCTGCTTGCGATATAGCAGTTTACACACTCGATATTGCACAGGGTGCCAGTGTTGAACCACAGCGTTTCCGGGTTGCTAAGTGCAACCGAGGCCCGTGTTTGCCCGTCAGCTGTTACCGATGTGTTTTGAAACTTGCCGATATTGGCGGCCTGAGCGGCGTTGTCTTTCATTCCGGTATCCGGTTCTTTGAAGTCATGCTGCTGACTTAGCCTCTCGGACCGGCTTAGTTAAGGGTGTCACGGGTGACCTGACGGAGTTTTGATGATGGGAAAAAATGTTATTTTGTTTGCGCTAACATTGGACATGCCCGCAGGGGTAAGGTAGGGGAAACGCATGGTTTCTCGTGTCATCCCCGTCGACCCGTTCGATCTGGTCATATTTGGCAGTACTGGCGATCTTGCACAGCGCAAGATCCTGCCAGCCCTGTTCCGACGCTATTGCGCCGGGCAATGGCCCGAGGACGTTCAGATCATCGGTGCTGCTCGCTCGGACTTGGATAGTGATGCGTTCCGCGACTTGGTCGCGCAATCTTTACGCACACACGCCCCTGCGCAGTTTCGAGACAGCAGTGCGCTGAACGCGTTCCTGCAACGGGTCGATTATGTCGCGCTTGATGCGCTTTCGGACGAAGGCTGGGGCAATCTTGCGGCAAAACTCACCATTGATCGGGTGCGGGCCTTCTATTTCTCGGTCGGGCCGCGCCTGTTCGGACCGCTGGCTGAACGGATCAAAGCTAATGATCTAGCCACGGCCCAGACGCGGATCGTTGTCGAAAAGCCCTTTGGTCATGATCTGGGCAGTGCGCAAACTTTGAATGCCACGCTGGCGGCCCATTTCTCGGAAGGGCAGATTTATCGGATCGACCATTACCTGGGTAAAGAAACCGTTCAGAACCTGATGGCCGTTCGCTTTGGCAATATGCTGTTCGAGCCATTGTGGAACAGCCAATATGTGGATCACATCCAGATCACGGTTGCCGAATCCGTCGGTATCGACGGGCGTGAAGAGTATTATGAGCGCGCTGGCGCGATGCGTGATATGGTGCAGAACCACCTGATGCAGCTGCTCTGCCTGATCGCGATGGAGCCACCAGCCAAGTTCGATCCCGACGCGGTGCGGGACGAAAAGCTCAAGGTGATCCGCGCGCTGGACCCGGTCAAGCCTCACCACATCGTGCGCGGCCAATTCGAAGGCGGTCCAAATGGGCTGAGCTATCGCGATACCGTGGGTAACCCACGCTCGACCACGGAAAGTTATGTGGCCTTGCGGGCGCATGTCAGCAATTGGCGATGGGCAGGTACTCCGTTCTATCTGCGCACAGGCAAACGGTTGGTGGCACGATCGTCGGTGATCAATGTGATGTTTAAGGACGCACCGCATTCGATCTTTGGCGCAGATGCCGGGCGGCATGCCAATGTTCTGTCGATCCGCTTGCAGCCAAACGAAGGCATCACACTGAAAGTGACGATTAAGGAGCCGGGGCAGGGCGGGATGCGTCTGGTAGATGTGCCGCTGGACATGAGCTTTGCCGAGGCATTGGGGCCGGAAAACCAGAACCCGCCGGATGCTTACGAACGGCTGGTGATGGACGTGATCCGTGGCAATCAGACCCTGTTTATGCGCGGGGATGAGGTCGAAGCCGCCTGGGCCTGGACCGATCCGATCATCGCGGGTTGGCAGGCGCGTGGTGACGTACCCAAACCTTATGAAAGCGGCAGCACCGGCCCGGGCGACGCCGAGCTGCTGATGAAACGAGACGGTCGCCGCTGGCAAGGGATAAACCCATGAATATACAGGAATACGCCGACCGGGATATGCTGGCGATCGACGTTGCAAACGTTCTGGCAGGGGAACTGGAATCTGCCTTGCTGCATCACGATATCGCCTCGTTGGTCGTTCCCGGAGGCACCACGCCGGGTCCGATGTTTGACGTTTTGTGCGCGGCGGATCTGGAATGGGATCGGGTGCGGGTTTTGCCAACCGATGAACGCTGTGTGCCGGGTGATCATGAACGTTCGAATGAACGCCTGATCCGCGAGCGGTTACTGACCAATCGGGCCGCTGTGGCGCAATATTTTCCTCTGTACGTTCCGGGAAAGGACCCCGAGGATGTATTGCCCGAAATCGAAAGCCTGATCACCCCGATCCGGCCCTTGTCGGTGCTGGTGTTGGGAATGGGGGAAGACATGCATACTGCATCCCTTTTCCCCGGTATGGACGGGCTTGAGGCCGCCTTGGACAGTCACGCGCGCCCTCTGGCTGTGGCGCGAACCGAAGTTCAGCCCGAAGCCCGCATTACATTGACCGCGCCCGTTCTGGATGGGGCTTTGTCGAAACACCTGATCATTTTCGGAAGCGCGAAACGGGATGCGCTGGAACGGGCCATGTCCCTGCCACCAGAAGAAGCCCCCATCGCAGCGGTACTAAGCGGTATGACCGTACACTGGGCGGAGTAGACGCTATGAAACTTGAGACGCTCAGCGCACTGGCGGCGGACCGAGAAGAGCAATCCATACTGGGGTTGTTCCAGAACGATGCGAACCGGGCGCAAGGGTTTTCGGCCTCAACCGGTGATCTGCTTTTTGACTACTCGAAAACCCTCGTTGATGCGAATGTCCGCGACGCTTTGATCGCGCTATGCGATGCGGCTGCTCTGGCCGAACGGCGCGACGCCATGTTTTCGGGTGCCAAGATCAACGTAACCGAAGGGCGCGCGGTATTGCACACCGCGTTGCGGAATCTGGATGGCGGCCCGGTCGAGGTCGATGGGCTAGATGTAATGCCCGATGTACTGGACACGCTGCAACGGATGCGCGTTTTTTCCGAAGAGGTGCGCGGCGGTGCGATTTCCGGGGCAGGGGGCAACTTTACCGACGTGGTGAATATTGGAATCGGCGGCTCGGACCTCGGGCCCGTGATGGCAACGCATGCGTTGGCCCCGTATCACGACGGTCCGAACCTGCACTATGTATCGAACGTGGATGGCGCGCATATTGCGGATACTTTACGTCTGCTTGATCCGACGCGGACGCTTGTCATCGTGGCTTCGAAGACCTTTACCACGATTGAGACAATGACCAACGCCCGCACCGCACGCGCGTGGATGTTGGAGGGTGGCGGCGATCCGGGAAAGCAGTTTGCCGCCGTATCTAGTGCGGTGGACAAGACCGAAACCTTCGGTATCCCCAAAGAGCGTGTGTTTGGTTTCGCCGACTGGGTCGGCGGGCGGTACTCGGTCTGGGGGCCGGTAGGTTTACCTGTGATGATCGCGGTCGGATCGAATGCTTTTGACGCATTTCTGCGCGGCGGACAGGCGATGGACGCCCATTTCCGCGCTGCGGACTGGGCCGAGAATATGCCGGTCATGTTGGCCTTGGTTGGCGTCTGGCACCGTCAGGTTTTGGGATATGCCAGCCGTGCTGTTCTGCCCTATGAACAGCGGTTGGTGCGTCTTCCCGCCTATTTTCAACAGCTTGAGATGGAATCGAACGGCAAGTCCGTAGCGATGGACGGCAGCTCCTTGACCGTGCCCGCTGGCCCGGTTGTTTGGGGTGAGCCGGGTACCAATGGCCAGCACGCCTTTTATCAGCTGATCCATCAGGGCACGGACGTGATCCCTTGTGAATTCATGGTGGGCGTCGAAGGGCATGAGCCCGAACTTACCCACCATCATCGTCTTTTACTGGCCAATTGTCTGGCCCAGTCCGAGGCGCTGATGCGCGGCCGGTCGCTAGACGAAGCGCGGCAGCGTATGGCCGATCAAGGGCTGGTCGGTGATGAACTGGAACGGCAAGCCCGACATCGCGTGTTCCCGGGCAACCGCCCTTCTACGACCCTGATCTATCCACAACTTACACCCTTTGTGCTGGGCCAGATCATCGCATTGTACGAACACCGGGTATTTGTCGAAGGGGTCCTATTGGGGATCAATTCGTTCGACCAATGGGGGGTAGAGCTTGGCAAAGAGCTGGCCACCTCGCTGGGTCCAATTGTGGATGGTGAGGAAGGCGCCGATGGTAAGGATGGCTCGACCGCTTCATTGGTCGCCTACGCCTTACGTCACCGGGAATGACAGTCTGGTTTTAAGACCTGTCGCCACGGCAGGCTGCATTCTTTTATTGTCAGACAATTAAATGCTTGGCAGGCTCACCCAAGGAAAAGCCAAACCGCCCGATGCGTTTGCGGGCAAAATTGGCACCGCCATAGGGAGGACGCCCATGCTGGGACAGATGATGACGCAGCCTTTGCTGATTTCGTCGCTGATTGATCATGCCGACCGTTTTCATGGTCAGACCGAGATTTATTCGGTTGAAACAGATGGCGCTGTGACCCAGAGTAGCTGGTCGCAAGTGGCAGAAAACGCACGGAAACTTGCCTCAGCGCTTTCAAAGTTAGGGCTGGAGTCACAGGCGCGGATTGGCACGCTGGCCTGGAATAACCGGCGGCATCTCGAAATCTACTATGCGACTTCGGGTGCCGGGTTTGTCTGCCACACAGTGAACCCGCGTCTGTTTCCCGAACAGCTGACCTATATTATCAACCATGCGCAGGACCGGGCTCTGTTCTTTGACGCGACCTTTATCCCCCTGGTCGCGGCTCTGCACGAGCATTTGCCCGATGTAGAACATTTCGTCCTGATGGGCCCAAGAAACGACGATGCCATCGCGCAGATACCTAACGTGCAATTTTACGATGACCTGATCGAAACCGGCGCGGCTGATTTTGAATGGCCCAGCTTAGACGAAAACACTGCATCCGGCCTGTGTTATACATCCGGTACGACCGGGAACCCTAAAGGAGTGTTGTATTCGCATCGTTCGACCGTGCTCCACAGTTTCGGATCGAACACGCGCGACGTTATCGGATTTTCAGCGATGGATGTGGTGATGCCGGTGGTTCCGATGTTCCACGTAAATGCCTGGGGGTCACCATATGCCTGTGCAATGTCTGGGTCGTGTATGGTGCTGCCGGGGCCGGGCTTGCATGGTGAAGCGCTGGTGAATCTGATCGACACCTATGGTGTTACTCTGGCCATGGGCGTGCCGACAATCTGGCAGGGGTTGCTGGCCTCTGCAGAGCAATCGGGAAGCAAACTGGCCAGCCTGCAGCGGACTGTGATTGGCGGGGCTGCGTGTCCGCCTTCGATGATCGAAACCTTCCGCGAGAGCTATGGCGTTGATACCGTCCACGCCTGGGGGATGAGCGAGATGAGCCCGTTGGGAACTGCCAACCAGCCGCTTGCAAAACACCACAAGTTACCATTGGAAGATCAGCACAAGCTGAGGGAAAGTCAGGGGCGGCCTTGCTATGGGGTCGATCTGAAAATCGTCGATGACGACGGCAATGACCTGCCGCATGACGGTGAGACGCAGGGCGATCTGCTGGTGCGTGGCCCATGGGTTCTGGACAGCTATTTTCAGATGCAGAGTGAGGATTTGCTGCAGGATGGGTGGTTTGCCACCGGTGATGTCGCAACGCTGGACCCCGACGGCTATATGACCATCCGCGACCGATCCAAGGACATAATAAAATCCGGGGGCGAATGGATCAGTTCGGTTGAGCTAGAAAACATCGCTGTAGCTCATCCCAAACTGGCGACGGCCGCAGTGGTGGGGGTGCCGCATCCTAAGTGGGGCGAACGCCCACTTTTAGTGGCTGTCAGGGCCGAAGGGGAAGACCCCACCAAAGATGAGATTTTGGCATTTTATGACGATAAAATCGCCAAATGGCAGGTGCCCGACAAAGTAGTGTTTGTCGACGCCTTGCCGCTGAACGCCACGGGCAAGGTGCTGAAACGGAACCTGCGCGCAGATTTTGCGGACGCCTTGGCTGGCTGATTTTCAAAGAAGGGAATTGGCTCCGGCGGTAGGGATCGAACCTACGACCAATTGATTAACAGTCAACTGCTCTACCGCTGAGCTACGCCGGAACGGTTCGCGCCGTATAGCAACCTGTTCTTACGGCGTCCAGAGGGCGACGAACATTTTTCGACGAAAAATCTTGGACCACAATACGCAAGGCTAGGAGGGCCAGCGGCTGATGGTAAAACAGGAAAGAATTGGCTCCGGCGGTAGGGATCGAACCTACGACCAATTGATTAACAGTCAACTGCTCTACCGCTGAGCTACGCCGGAACTGAGGGCCGTATAACAATCCCGATTTTTTTCGTCCAGAGGGGAATTTGACGTTTTCGCAAAAAAGTTCTGGCGGGTCAGGATTGCTTGTGGAACCGGGCATCCGCAGACAGTTTTCCTTCGGGCGTGACCTGCGATTTTCCAACCAGATCAATCAGATGAGCGAACACGTTTCTTTCAGCAGCAGGCAGCAGAGCGGCCGGTGTCTCCGTGTAGATACGCTCAGCCAGGTTTCGGGCGGTGCCGGGGCTGTCCTCGAGTGCGGACAGAATTTGAGCCTCACGTGTCAGGCGGTGATCGATCAGCCAGTCCAATCGTGCTAAGGGGTCGTTAATTGGAGCTCCGTGCCCAGCGTGAAAGACGGACCAGTCGCGTGACCGCAGACGATGGCAGGCCGCCATGAATTCCGTCAGGTCACCGTCCGGGGGGGAGACCAGTGAACTGGCCCAGCCCATGACGTGATCGCCGGTGAAACAGACGTGATCCCAGCCAAGCGCGATATGGTTCCCCAGATGACCGGGAGTGTGAATCACCTCAAGCTGCCAGCCTTCACCGGTGATCATCGCACCATCGGGTAATTCGATATCAGGGCGGAAAGTAGTGTCGATGCCTTCACCTCCGCCTGCTAACCCACCCTCGGCCAATTTGGTCATGACCGTGCTGCGCCCGGCCTCGGGCCCACCAAAGGCCAGAATCGGGGCGCCCGTGTGATCCGCCAGGGCGCACGCCAGCGGTGAGTGATCCAGATGGCTGTGTGTGACGATGATGTGGCTGATCCGCTGTCCCGGCTGCACCGCCGCAAGAATCGCGTCCAAGTGCCGGTCGTTGAGCGGTCCGGGATCGATCACGGCAAGCTCACCTGTGCCCAATAGATAGGAATTGGTCCCGCGATAGGTCATGGGCGAGGGATTCGGCGCCAGAACGCGCCGTAATCCCGGCTGTAATTCAACCGCCGGGCCAGCGGGCGGGTTGAAATCGTCAGGCGCCTGCATTCTGTGCTCTTTCTCTTGTCGTAACAGCCCGTTAGGTTTAGCGCATGTCCGCGCTATGGCTCAAACACTATATGCCGCGCAGCCTCTATGTCCGTGCTGCGCTGATTCTGGTCCTGCCAGTGGTCGTTGTGTTGTTGGTGGTGGGAATCGCCTTCCTGCAAAAACATCTGGAAGATGTCACCGCGCAGATGACCCGCGCCGCTTCGCGCGAGGTGACATTGGTAACCGATGTCATGGAAGAGACGGAAACCCAGCAGCAAGCGCTGGCGGCTGTCCGACCTGATCTTCAGGCGCTCGATATGAAGGCCCGGTTTCTGGCCATCAACGAAGAACCGGCGATCGGACGGCGTCGCTGGTATGATTTCATCGCGCCGCAGGTTGAAGCCGATTTACGGGCGTTGCTGCCGGATCTGACGGCAGTTGCTTTGCCCAGCGGACAAGAGGCGCGATTGTACCTGCAGACGGATATTGGGGTCTTGCAGCTAACATTTGATCGCCGCCGCCTCTCTCCGGTCGCGCCGCATCAGCTGATCGTGACGATGGTGTTCTTTGCGGTCGTCATGACGACAATTTCGTTCCTGTATATGCGCAATCAACTGCGTCCGATCACGCGTCTGGCCGAGGCTGCACAGGCCTTTGGTCGCGGCCGAGTGGTGCCGTATTCCCCCGGTGGGGCCATCGAGGTACGCGCGGCGGGCAGTGCGTTTTTGGATATGCGCGCCCGTATCGAACGCCAGATGGAGCAACGCACTATGATGCTGTCTGGGGTCAGTCATGACTTGCGCACTCCGTTAACGCGTCTGAAGCTGGGCTTGTCGATGCTGCCTGAAGAGGAAGCCGCCCCATTGCAGCAGGACGTCGACGAGATGCAATTGCTGCTGGATGCGTTCCTTGAATTCTCGCGCGGGGCGGTCGAAGGCGCTTCGGAAACTGTCAATCCCAAAGTTTTGTTGGAACTAATTGTCAAGGACGCGCGCCGGGCCGGATATGAGGCTGAACTGATCTCGGTCGAGGGGGAAGGAAAAGCTATGCTGCGCCCCACTGCCATTAGGCGCGCGGTAGAGAATCTGATTGGAAACGCCGTGCGGTATGGAAGTCGCGCGGATGTCAGCCTGTCGATTACGCCCAAATCCTTACGTATCCGGGTCGAGGATGACGGGCCGGGAATTCCGCCCGAACAGCGGGCAGAAGCGGTCAAGCCATTCTCGCGTCTTGATCCGGCACGCAATCAGAACCAGGGCAGCGGAGTGGGGCTGGGTCTTGCCATCGTCTCGGACATTGCGCGGGCGCATGGTGGCGTGGTGCGTTTAGGCAAGAGTGAAAGTTTGGGTGGCCTTTGCGCTGATATCATCATCGGCCGCTAACGATCTCGATACATGTGCTGCATCAGCAGCGGGGTCAGGTACATCGGGATTTGGTAGGCTCCGATGAAGACCATGATCGGCGCGGTGATCTCGGGTGCCAGAGCCACGAAGAACAGTGCGATATTACGGTTGCCTGCGATCAGGGATACTGCTGTTGCCGTGGCCGGGGGCATGCGAAATCGAGTTAACTGGAAACAAATGATCTGCACGCCGAGATTGGCTACACAGGCAAAGGTGATCCAGAGAAACGCGCGTTTTGGGTCAGCCAGCACGACCTCGCTGACCGAGGGCATCAGGCCGATGACGAAGAGGGCCAAGGTGATGTTGGCAAGGCCTTCGAGTGCGCTTTCCGTCGAGGGCGTTGGATCTCGCAACAGTGTTTTCCGGATGACAATCGCGGCGAGAGTCACCAGCAGGATCGTAGCCAGAAGTTTTAAGGCGGCCCAGAGCACGGTGCCGAACCCGCCCAACTGCGGCGTCAGCCAAAACACCGGGGCAATGGTTAGTGGCAACAACGCAGTGCCGATGACCAACAGGCGGAGCGCGTATTCAGATGGGTGCCCCATCATTCGGCACATGTTTGGGCTGCCCGCAATTGACGGGGCAGCGGTCATGATCAGCAAGGCAAACAGGGCGGGACTGTCCAGCCATCCGCCCAAGGCGCCAACACCCAGAACCGTCAGGGGCAGTGCAATCTGCAATCCAAGAACCGCCGCCACGACGCGATGCAGATCACGCAGTGATCCGAAAATGCGCGCCGGGTCCATTCGCAGAACGGTGACGAACAGCAACAGAACAACCATCGGCGGCAGCAGGGGCCGCATCGGTTCTGCCAGCCACGGCAACAGCAGACCCGGCAAAAGGCCCGCCAGCAGTACATAGGGTCCGTGGCGGGCAGCAATGTGCAGCGGGTTCAATGTCTACCCGGTGGGGCTTTGCCGCAGGTTATCCGGCAGCCAGGTGGCCAGTTCCGGGAACCAGATCAGCACGAACACCATGACCACCATGATCAGGAACATCGGGATCGCAGCGCGAGCGATATAGCTCATTTCGTGGTTGGTCATGCCCTGCATCACGAACAGGTTGAACCCGATTGGCGGTGTGATCTGCGCCATCTCGACCACGACGACGATGAAGATGCCGAACCAGATCAAGTCGATCCCTGCATCGCGGATCATCGGTTCGACCACGGCCATGGTCAGAACAACCGAGGAAATGCCGTCCAGAAAACACCCAAGGATGATGTAGAACACAAGCAGCACCATCAGCAGTTCGAACCGCGTCAGTTCCCATCCGGCAATCAGGTCAGCCAGACCGCGCGGCAGGCCGGTAAAGCCCATCGACAGGGACAGGAAGGCCGCGCCGGCAAGGATCAACGCGATCATTGCACTGGTGCGGGTGGCACCCATCAGGCTTTCAGTGAAGGTCTTCCAGTTCAACGAACCCTGACCGGCGGCCAGCAAAAGCCCCCCGATCACGCCAAAGGCGGCGGCCTCGGTCGCGGTGGCATATCCCAGATACATCGAGCCGATAACCACGACGATCAACAGGATCACAGGCAGCAGGAAGCGTGAGTTCTTGATTTTTTCGGCAAAGGTCAGCTTGTTTTCCTGGTTCGGGTTCCAGTCTTTGCCGATCTTGGAATAGATCGCGACATAGCCCATGAACATGAAAGCCAGAAACAGGCCTGGAAGGATGCCAGCAAAGAACAGCTTGGTGATCGATTCATTGATGGTGACGCCGTAGACGATCAAAGTCAGCGAAGGCGGGATCATCAGGCCCAGTGTCGCGGCACCAGTCAGGGTGCCGATGATCATGCGTTCGGGATAGTTGCGCCTGCGCAGTTCCGGGATCGACATCTTGCCGACCGTGGTCAGCGTGGCAGCGGATGAACCTGACACGGCGGCGAAGACCGTGCAGCCCACGATATTGGTATGCACCAGACCGCCGGGCAGGGGGGCCATCCAAGGGGACAGCCCTTTGAACATGTCCTCGGATAATCGCGTTCGGTACAGGATTTCGCCCATCCAGATGAACATCGGCAGCGCCGTCAACGTCCACGAGGACGAGGCTGACCAGATCGTCGTGATCATGACGTCACCGACGGGGCGGGTGGTGAACAGTTCCATCCCGACCCACGCGACGCCCATCAGGGCTAGTCCAACCCAGATGCCAGAGCCCAACAGAGTGAACAGAACAAAGAGGAAGAGGATGATGATTGATGCGTTTTCCATACTCTCACTCTCCGTGGCTTTGATCGGCAAGATCGCGGGTGATGCGGTGATCGCCGCGGAATATCACGTGGATTAAGTGGTCCGTAAGGGCGATGGCTAGGATCACGGCCCCGAGCAGCATTGCTGATTGCGGTATCCAGAGTGGTGTTTTGTCCAACCCCTGACTGACGTCGTTGAACTTCCAACTCCAGAAAACAAACCGGTAGGCGTACCAGCAAAAATACCACATGACCGCTGTTCCGATGCCAAAGCACCAGATTTCCAACACGCGCCGGAATTTGTCAGGCACTGCATTCAACAGGATGGAAACGCGGATGTGGCTGCCCCGGTTCAGCGCGTTTGCAAAGGCCAGGAACGAGGCCGCAGCCATTGCATATCCGGCATAGTCGGGCGCGCCGGGAAATACTTCACCGGTCCAGCGGGCCAACATCTGCACCACGATCAGAACCAGAATGGCGATCAGGCTTAACGCCGCCAGCACGCCTGCTGCCAGATAAATGAAATCCAGTACGGACCGAAGCCCTCGTAATGCCGCCATACCGTCCCCGCTTTTCTTATGATTGGATAGAGAACGGGCGGCAGATGGCTGCCGCCCGCCCATGCTGTGTTATTGCTGTGCGTTGAAGGCGTCGACGATGGCCTTGCCTTCGTCCCCGGCGGCCTCAAGCCATTCGTTGGTCATGGTGACGCCGATCTCTTTCAGCTCGTTCGTCATCTGCTCGGACGCCGGACCAACGGTCATGCCGCCGTCACGCAAGCCTTGCAGGGTGAACCCGGTATATTCCTTGGCCCGCCAGTTCCCCGCGTATTCGGCCAGTTCGGCGCAGGCTTTGATGACGTTCTTGTTCGCGTCAGATACTCCAGCCCAGATATCCGAGTTGACCATCACATAGTTGCGCGGCAGCCAAGCATCCACTTCGTAGAAATAATCCAGGCTTTCCCAAACTTTGCGGTCATACCCGGTTGAGCCAGAAGACACCATGGAATCGGCAACGCCGGTGGCAAAGGCCTGGCTGATCTCGGCCGCTTCGATGGTCACCGGCAGCATTCCAGTCAGCTCGGCCAGACGTGACGTGGCGTTGTTATACGAGCGGAACTTGATGCCTTTCATATCAGCGACCGAGTTCACTTCGTCTTTGAAATACAGCCCCTGCGGCGGCCACGGCACTGCATAAAGCAGCGTCAGGTTCTGTTCGGCCAGCAGGTTCTCGATCGAAGGTTTTGCAGCGTCCCAAAGCTTGGCGCTGTCGTCAAACGACGTTGCCAGGAAGGGGATTGAATCAAATCCAAACAACGCGTTTTCGTTCTGGTGGCCGGACAGCAGACGCTCTCCAATAGGGGCCTGACCGGTCTGAATGGCGCGTTTGATATCCGCCCCTTTGAACAGGGAACCCGATGGGTGGGTGACAATTTCGATCTCGCCGCCGGTGCCGGTGGTCACGCATTTGGCGAATTCAGCGCCTGTGGCCGAATGGAAGTTCGACGCTGAATAGGCCATTGGCATGTCCCATTTTTCAGCTGCGACCGGCAGGGCTGCGGCAGCGGTCAGTGCGGTTGCTGCCAGAAGGTTCGTTAGTTTTTTCATTTTAGTCTCCCAGTTGGTATTGGTCAGGCCGGTGTTGATCACCGGCTGTGTTAATTCGTGTATCGCGACGGGGCGTAGACACCCGTGTCTGCGTTCGGGGTTCTGCCCGCGATCATTTGGGCCAATAGACGCCCTGTTTTAGGCCCGCCTGTCAGGCCGATGTGATGGTGACCAAAGCCCATATACGCGCCTTCAACCCCCGGAACCTCACCGATTACCGGGATCGAGTCTGCAGGCGCGGGCCGGTGCCCCATCCATTCCACTTCATCCTTCCATGTCACGCCCGGAAAAGCTGCCCGGGCATTTTTGCGCATCAGCTCAAACGGCGCCCTAGAGGGTGGCGCGGCCAGCCCGCCAAATTCGACGATCCCGGCCAGACGGATGCGACCCTCCATCGGGGTGGCGACGAACTTGCCTGACGCTACCATAACCGGACTTTTCAGCATCGCGGAAGGTTCCACCAATTCAAGATGATACCCGCGTTCGCTCTCCAGAGGAACAGAAACACCCAGTTTGTTGGCCAAAGGCCCGGACCAGACGCCTGCGGTGACAATTGCGGTGTCACAGGCAATGGTCTCGCCAGCCGCCCGCACGCCGACGACGTGGCCATTTTCGCGCACAACATCATCGACGGCTGCGCGGATGATTCTGCCGCCATTGGCTTGGACATGGGCAGCCAAATCTTTTACATACCGCCCCGGATCGGTAATGTGCCCATGATCGGGCAGCCTTGCAGCAAAGCCGATATCCTTGCTGAAAATGGGGTCATAAGCGTGAAAGGCTTCGCCCTCCAGCTCCTCCCACTCAAAACCATGCTTGCGCCGGATATCCCAGCCAAGGGCATCGCCTTCGAAGTGTTTTCGGTTCTCGTAAAGAAATAGGTAGTCCGAAGGGGTAAGCCATTTCTCGGCTCCGGTGCCCTGCGCCAGCGCCTGATGGTCATTTAAGCTGTCGCCGACGATAGGTGCCAGTGCAGCGGCAATACGTTCGACGTCGTCCACGTTGGCGTGTTTCAGGTAACGCACCAGCCACGGCAGCAGCTTGGGCACATAACCCCATTTCATGAAAAGCGGCTGGGATGGATCAAACAGCATCCTCGGTGCCTTTTGCAGCAGCCCCGGCACCGTGACAGGAATGATTGAACAGGATGCCAGAACCCCGCCATTGCCGTGCGACGTACCCTCGCCAGGTCCGGCTTTGTCGATCAGGATGACGTCATGCCCGTCTCGTTGCAGCCAGACCGCTGCCGATACGCCGACGATGCCGGCTCCGATGATGGCTATGGTCTTGCGTTCGCTCATGCAGCGACCTCCTTGGTCACAGCATAGTGGTTCAGTTTACTCATATCGGGACGGCCGCCCAATCCAGGTGTGTCCGGCACAATGACCCGTCCGTTTTGCACCACGAAGGGGTCTTCCAGAATGTCTTCTTTCAGGAAATACGACGCCTGATAGAACTCGCATCCCAGTTTGATTTCTGGTGTTGCGGCGATCATGTGGGTTCCGGCCAGATGCGCCAGCCCAGCCTCGAACATGTCGCCTCCATATGCGCTGAGCCCATGTGCGGCAGCGATACGCGCCACAGTCTGACCCCGGCTGAGCCCACCGGATTTCATGATCTTGATTGAAACGCCATCGCAGATGCCTTCACGCGCCGCACGCTCCATATCCTCGGGGCCAAACACACTTTCGTCGGCCAGCAAGGGTAGGTCGATCTGACCTCGCAGTTTGGCCATCATGTCATAGTGATGCGCCCGGACCGGTTGTTCGATAAAGTCGGGATTGAATTGAGCGACATCACGTACCTGAGCCGGCGCATCCTCAATAGATAGGCCTTGGTTGTAATCCACGCGCACCGAAAACTCGGGGCAATGCTGCGCCAGATGTTCAAGTCTCATGATGTCGAACGCGTGGTCCTTGAACCCGGTCTTCAGCTTGACGATGCGAACCCCGTCCTCGCGCAATTGCTCAAGTAGCGCGATGTCCTGCGTGAAATCGGGGTTGGCGATCGAACAGCTCAGCGGGATCGAATCCCGGCACTTACCGCCCAAAAGTGCCCAGACCGGCACGCCGCTGATACGCCCGGTCAGATCCAGCAAGGCAGTATCCAATGCGGCCTTTGCTTCGGTGCAATGTGCGACGGCAAAGGCAGCCTTGGCCATGATCTCAGCCCGGTCGGCCACGCGAGACCCAACAACCAACGGGCGGATGTAACGATCTAGCGCTGCGTAAGTTGCTTCGGGCGTACCGGTGAAAACCGACCAGGGCGATGCTTCGCCAAATCCTTCCGATCCGCTCTCAGAGGTCAGGCGCAAGATTACAACTTCGCAACTGCCTTCGACCGAGCCGATCCCATGATCACGCCGCGATGTAACAGGCAGCTCAAGATGCCAAAGGTCGAACCCTGTGATGGTTTGGTTCAAGTCAGTCATTGGTCCTCCGGTCGCTCGGAGAACCGTGCCGCGATAGCTATATCATTTCAAATACTATATTGTAGTAAGGGTATCAGAATAAATGATGTGAGTATGACGATGTCTCTTCGGTTTCGGCAATTGCAGGCGTTTCACGCGATTATGGAGACGGGAACGGTGACTGGGGCGGCTTCGGTTCTGGGGATATCGCAACCTGGTATCAGCAATCTTTTGGCTCAGTTAGAACGCGAAGCCCGTCTGCCGCTGTTTGAGCGGAACAAGGGCCGTCTGCTGCCGACCCCCGAAGCCGATCTGCTGTATCGCGAGGTAGATACGGTTGTTCGGGGTTTGGATCACGTGGCGCAGGCCGTGACAGATTTGCAAAACAAACATCCCGGTCAGCTACAAGTGGCCGCGCCGCATATGCTGTCGTTTGGGTTCATGCCACGGGAAATCGCGCGTTTCGCTGCCAGCCGCCCCAATTTGTCGGTCAGCTTCCAATCACAATATTCGTCAAAGATTCAGGAATGGGTGATCTCGGGCCTGTTCGAAGTGGGCATTGTCGAGGTTCCGATCCTTCACGATACGCTCAATGCTCAGGTATTCCGCTTTGAAACTGTGGCCACATTTCCCGAAGGCAGCCACCTGGCCCAATACGATGTGCTGACCCCGGAACTGCTAGAGAATGAACCCTTTATCGTGATGGGTCCCGAACACCAAACCTATCGCGGCACACGGGATGTCTTTCAGGCAGCGAACCGGATTTGGCGCACGCAGATACACACGCATCTGTCTGAAAACCTGCTGAGCTTTGTTAAACAGGGCATGGGGGTTGCCGTGATCGACCCCTTTACCGTAGCCTTTGACACTGAGCGCGGATATCAGACCCGCCCATTTCGGCCGGCGGTGACTTTGGAACTGGCCATCATCACCGCCAAAGGGCGCCCTTTGTCCACCATCGGGCGGGAATTTCTGGACCAACTAAAACCCGCGATGGCGTCATTTGCGACCAGCGTTGAAGGTGGCAGCGACACCATTTGAAGACGCGCCGGATTCGACGCAACTCAGTTTTGCCTATTGACCTTTAACCTGTCTGTGCAAACTCTGCGCGCGTCGTCGCGTTTTGGATGGCGAAGAAAATCTTGCAGAACATGACTGAAAGACAAGAGGTTAGAGGAATGATCGCAGCAGGTGGCAAATCGATTTATGGCGCATCGGTGGGTATCCTGATGCTGGACGCACGCTTTCCCCGCATTCCCGGCGACATGGGCAACGCGCTGACCTGGCCATTTCCGGTTCATTTCCGCATCGTGCGAAACGCCTCGCCCGATCTGGTGGTGCGTCGCGGGGCCACCGGTATGTTGGACGCTTTTGTCGATGCCGCGCGTGAGTTGGTTGATGAGGGCGTCGATGGGATCACCACCAATTGCGGGTTCCTGGCACTGTTTCAGAAAGAACTGTCCGAGGCGGTGTCGGTGCCCGTAGTCACATCCTCACTTATGCAGGTCGAAATGGTGAACCGGATATTGCCTGCGGGCAAACGGGCAGGGGTGCTGACCATCTCGGCCTCGACTTTGACCGAGGCCCACCTGCGCAGCGCACAGGTGCCCGAGGGCACGCCCGTCGGATCGACCGAAGGTGGGCAGGAATTCACACGCGCTATCCTAGACAATGAGCTGACGCTGGACGTGGAAAAGGCCCGCGCCGACAATGTCGAGGCCGCCCTGGCGATGAAGGAGGCCCATCCCGACCTCGGCGCGCTGGTGCTGGAATGCACCAACATGTGCCCCTACGCCGCCGATATTCAAACGGCGACGGGGCTGCCGGTGTATTCCATCGTCTCTCTGGTCAGTTGGTTTCAGTCCGGGCTAAGGCCACCGATTTACTAAGTTGATACTCTAGTCCAACGACTGACTTCTGCATCGCAACGATCAGAGCAAAAAACCGTGCTTAAGAGAACTCAGTTTGCAATTTCAAAACGAACGCCGTTATTGGTTGATGAACAGGACTGCCAAACCGATCAGAGTTTGGTCGGTCAAGAACCGGGAAACCGGCGCGCGCTTGCGAAGATTTTCTGAAACAAGTAACAAAACTGCGCACGACAGAACGCCTGAGCGCCGTCTCACTCAACGTCTTCTCCTTTGTTCTTTGGGATACTTGAAGAAATTTGGCAAATGTTATCTTTCATATCGGCCTTCCAAAAACGGGCACGACTTCCATTCAGAATTTCCTGTATCACCACGCGGCCTGGCTTGGCGAACGTGGTGTTTATTATCCCAAACCGATATTTGGAGCCAATCACGTAGTTGAGTTGCTTCAAATTGTCAGGGCAAAAAATCCAAATGCGAATATTCGTTGGGCAGCTCGTTTCGAAAAGCTTGCGACATCAGAGAGTGCGCGCCTTCCTTTGATGATTGAGGCTGTAAAGAACGCCCGGGAGGCGTCTACGGATTCGATCATTAGCCATGAAGGTTTTCTCAAAACGATCAGCACGCGCGATCATATCGAATGGCTCGCGGAAAAATTTGGTCGCACTAACGTAAAAGTAATTTTGTACCTAAGGCGAATTGATCAATGGGTGGAAGCCTCAATTTCGCAGAGATCTAAGGGGGTTGAGCCCTATTCCGACGAAATGGTCCGCAGAGCAGCGCGCAATCGTCTGGAAAGTTATGAAAAGATCGAACAGAACTTGGAGGTCTGGGAAGAAATTTTCGGTTCGCAGAGCATCGTTGTCCGACCTTTTGAAAGAAAAAGTTTTGTAGGTGGTGATGTCATATCTGATTTCGCGCATGCTTTGGATTTGCCGGAATTGTCTCGGCTGTTTGAGCAAAAGCGCAAGAATTTTAGAACTCGCAATTTATCACCCAATGTCGAAAGCGTGCGCCTCTGGCCACAATTCCTTTCCTATCCCGTGTCGAAAAGAACTGAGTTGGAAAAGAAAATCGTATATTTGCTCAGTTCACAGCAGCTTCTAGAGAGATTGGGACCACCTCGCGCAAGTTTTTTGTCTTTTGAAGCGAGAACATCGTTAGTTCAAAGAGTCTCCGGCATGTATGGGCGCCTTGCTGAAAAGTACCTTGGGCAAGAGAAGTTCTTTGTCGACGAAGGGCCGCAAGAGGGCGACTTTCCCGAGTTTACGCCAGCCGACGAAAAGCGAACTTTCGAAATTATGTATGATTTTCTGGTTGAGTCTTTCAGGGCAGAAGGCATCGACGCTAAAGTTTTGCTATCAGAGCGGATGAAGTCCGGCATTTCAGATACCAAGCCCGAACGGCCCCTAGCAACTTGAAATTCGAATTGGGGATGTCGGGAGTCCGACAGCACAGATCATCTCAGTTTCAGGTAAGGTGATAGGCCCGGCAGGACTGCCAATATCTGGATTTTATAGTTATATTTCAACGTGGGTGTCCCACGCTGGAATACTTCGTGGGACGCCGCCTATATTCAAACGGCGACGGGGCTGCCGGTGTATTCCATCGTCTCTCTGGTTCGCTGGTTTCAGGCCGGGCTGCGACCGCCGGTTTTTTAACTGGCTTATTCAAGACCGCGATTGATTTCAGTATGAACACGATCCGCGCATTTGTGAGCTTAGCACCCAAGAACTGGATGGTGAGGATTGGCCGATCAGCGAAAGTCGAAAAATTGTATGCGCTTGCCCCGATTTTCCGAAGCGGGTATCAGTGCCATTCATAAAGGAAACGTATGAGTGGCCAAGTAGCCAGCGTTTTTGTCCTTTCCATCGGGAAACTTTGATCAGTTGGCAAACATTATTTTTCATATCGGTTGCCCAAAGACCGGCACCACATCCATACAGAATTTTCTCTTTCAGAATGCCGAATGGCTAAACGAAAATGGGATTTACTATCCTAAACCTATATTTGGCTCGAACCATGTCGTTGAAATGCTTCAGATCGCAAAGACTGTGGAACCAAACGCAACTTTGCCCTGGACAGACCGTTGGGACGACCTCGCAACTACTGAACGCGCCCGACTGCCTATATTTGTAGATAGCATCAACAAAGCTCGTGATGCGTCTTTGGATTCAATCATTAGTCACGAAGGCTTTTTTAATGTGCTCCACACTCGAGACCATATTGAATGGCTCGCAGAGAGCTTTGGGCGCGAAAATGTCAAAGCGGTTTTGTATGTGAGGCGGATTGATCAATGGATCGAAGCCTCTATCTCTCAAAGATCAAAGGGCACTGAACCGTGTTCCGAAGATATGATCCGCAGGGTGTTGGACAAGAAGCTGGGCGATTATGACTTGATCGAGCAAAGGTTGGATATCTGGTCAGAAATCTTTGGGGTCCAGAACGTTATTGTACGACCTTTTGAAAGAAAAAGTTTCGCTGGTGGAGATGTTATAGCGGATTTCGCTGATACCCTGGGTTTATCGAAATTGGCCGGGCTTTTTGATGAGAAACGCGAGACATTTGAGGCTCGAAATCTGTCCCCCAATGTGGAAAGTATTCGTCTCTGGCCCCATTTTCTTTCTTACCCGGTTTCGCAGAGGAGTGAATTTGAAAAAAAAATTCAGGAACTCCTCAGCTCCAAGCAACTTCTAGATAAGCTTGGGTCACCGCGCACGAGTTTTTTGTCGTTCGAAGAGCGTACGTCATTGGTAAACAGATACTCGGGTATGTATGCGCGAATTGCAGAGAAATTCCTCGGGCGCACAACGTTCTTTGCGAATGACGTACCGCAAGGGTCCGATTGGCCCGCGTTGACGCAAGCCGACAATGAGCGAACCCTGAAAATCATGCATGACTATCTTGTTGATTCTTTAAATAAAGAAGGTACCGACGCGAAGGTTTTGCTGTCTGATCGGACGAGTTGCGACTCAGCAGTGCCTGTTTCCGAGAGTTCTTCGCCAACGTGGCGGGATTATCTGGGCAGATTGTTTGCCCGTTAACAACAAATAGCACTGTTTCGAGGCAAGGTGGTAGGCCCGGCGGGACTAGCCAAATGCCTAAATTCTTTTTTATTTTTAATGCCGGTGCCCCACGCTGGATCACCCCGTGGGACACCTTACCAGTCCATGCGCGGCAGTTTCGAGGCACCCATTTCCGCTAATTTCATGCGTTCTACGCTCTCGATGTAGACCTCTGAGGTGCTTGCTTGCGCGTGCCCTTGGATAGACGACCAGCTGCAGACTGAGCCGCTACAAATGGCACCGTCGTCTTCTAAGGTTCCAATTGATTGCCGATTACTCTGCCCCTTTACTTGAAAATAGACAGCATCACTCGATTTTAAATCGGGTGTGCTCACACTCGAATTCACCATCTGGTGGCCAGCGTCTGACCCGAGAATGCCCGACGTGTCTGTACAAGATGCAAGGAAAACTCCTGCAACAATCGCAATGGTCGCACTGCTCTGCATGACTCACCTTTTGCTGAATTAGTATTTCGGTACTGTGATTTTTCTGAGTAAAAGTTGGCTTTGCTCGCTGCCAGATTGATTTCAGTAAGTGGTAGGTTTGGGCTCAAACTGCCTGTGCTAGCTCTCCGCAGAGAAAGTCGAGTGCGAGCCCATTTTGACCAATGCTGCGGAGAGCACCGACGCCTGCTTGAAGGAGGCAGGCCAAAGGCTTGGCAAAATCTAAGGTGCTAATTTTCCTTGATTTTCTTCGGAAACAGAACTCGTGCGGACGAGCAGAAACAAGGCAATACCAACAGCGAACAAGACCCAACCACTCCAAAACATCGCGTTATCAGCATTCTCGATATCGGCAGTGTCCCAACCGCGCGTTCCTTCAAGGTAGGCAAACAAAAGAGCCTGCCAAAGCGGTGAAGCTTTTAATGGGATCGACGCGACGATGATGTACTTTGGGATGCGCGTTTTAGGATCGCCTAACCACAGCCGCAACACGCGGTATGTGAAGGAAAGAAACTCAGAGAATCATGTGCTCGTGCCCATCTGAACCAGTTTGCGATTTTTGGTGGACTTGGGCAATCAAGGCTCTTTCGACAATTCATTTGTCCCGCTCATCCGCCTTTCGCAATCTTGTCCTGAAGACCTGGAATATGCGGTGCGCGACGAACTGCACATGCCAGGGACCGAAGTTTGGCCGACGGCGGCAATGGGCTCACAACAGACATTCGAAGGTTCACAATAGGGACGTTTGTCATGCCGTCAGAAATTCAGAAGAACGTCCTGACACGTCTTAATGCGACGCGTGTTTCGTGTTCGAGTAAATCGAAAAATGAGTCTTCGTTTCTGAGGATTTTCTGTGCAGATTGTCGTCCCGCAATCTCTCTATAACTACGGTTGCCAGAATTAATATAGCGAATCTGAACATTGCGGGCTTCGAAGTAATCCATCCAAACTGAATACCGACTTACAAGCGGGCAGGTATCGAGTACTCTAAGTTTTTCTGCGCTGGGGTATGCTCTATCTGGACGCTGGAGGTTTATGTCATCGCTGAATTTCGCACGCCTTCTTATGCGTTCACGCAGAATACGCTCTGGAACAATAAGAAAATCAACACTCGTGATACCCTGAGAAAATACGCCTTTTGCTGCAATAGGGTGATTATTCACATCTGGCGTGTAGTTTGGCCGGGCTTCGCTTGGGTCATTCGAAATATCTAGGTGAAACACATCGCCAGATGTCAGTGCGTTGCGCACCTTGCTGCCAAACATCGCCTCATAAACTGGTGTCGCATCAAGAAATGGCCCGGGCGTTGTCAGCAAATGACGAATGTACTCCGATTTCCCCACGCTACTGAAGCCACATACAACGTGGATGCCGTGCCAAAAGTTTTGATCTTTCACAAGTCTATCAACCTTATTGTTGCATAGTTGCTTTTGGCGTTGGACCAACTCAAAAAACTGAACTTAGACGGCGGTCATATTCGTGTACATATACAAGAACGTTACTCTGACATTCCCGGAAATATGAGCTATGCCTTGGTCAAAATCGAAACCCCGGCCTCAAGAACGGTAGTTCGGGCACAATGGTGAAAAAGTGTAAGTGCCAGTCGAACTGATCGGTGTAGCTACCTGAAGTATGTGTTGCGGTGATCAGTTGAAACCACCGCTCAAAGCAAGCATTCGAGAGTTCACTATGAGGAGCGAACAGCAGCTCTGCGGACAAATTGGCCGTTGGTTCAATGGTTGCTGAGGACCGGTCTCAGCCCAAACCGGACATTTACCGTTGGGCTTTGCAAAGGCCGAAATGTGGACAAAACAGCCTTCTTCTTGTGAATTAGGAACGGCAGCTTTCATCGCACAATGATGATAAAGGCTGAGTCTTACTCCGACTGGCTTGTCGGTTGTGACAATACATCCAGTACGCGAACAATAGTTGGGTGGGACTGCAGCCGTTTTGGATGGGCAATGCGATAACTACTTGTCAATTCCAAGGGTGGGCTATCCATTTGCACGACCAATTCCGAGGACAGATCATCAGTCGCCATCGCCGCCGGGACCAAAGCAACGCCAAAACCATGGCGCGCAAATTTCAATGCTACGCTGCTGGAGCGCACCAACATGCCCAGGTGACGATTGATGGTTTTACCCAAAGAAAGCACAGATTCCCAATTCGGAGATGAGGAAAACCCACTGCCCCAATGGGTGTGGATCAAATATTTATCAGGCACATCCTGCACGTGTAACCCGAAACGGCGGATGAAATCCGGGCTGGCAACTGCAACCAAGCTATCTGTAAAGAGGCTATGGATCCGATAGTCGCCGTACAGATCGTGGCCAAAGAAAATCCGCATGTCGATCTTGTCACGGGCAAAATCTATCGGGTCCTCGTCAATGCGCACGTCAATTGGGGTATACTGATCTGATTTCATCAGCGGTGCGAGTCTGCTGGGCAGCCATGTTTCCACAACCGAATGAGGCGCGCTCAGCACCAGCCGATTCATTCTGATCTGCTCGCTTTGCATTTCGGCGGATAGAGCCGCCAAGCTGGCCATGGCCTGGGCCAACTGTGGATAAGCCGACTGCCCTGCATCCGTTAACGACAGCCGATTGCCCTGGCGGATAAACAACGCCTGTTGCCAGAATTCTTCCAGCAGTTTCACCTGCTGGCTGACAGCAGGCGAACTGACGCCCAGTTCAGCAGCGGCGGCCGTGAATGACCCGGTTCTGGCCGCGGCTTCAAAAGCTTTAAGAGCGTTTAGGGGGGCGTTAAAACTCATGACCACTTCGAAAGTTTTTCTTTCCCACCATAATTAGAAATACTGTTGATTGGAAAGAGCATACGGTCTTAGCGTTTTGGCAGAATAAAGGAGGACTGGCATGTGCGACCATATCAATCTGCAGGATTACCCACTGGATCAACCCGGTAGCCCGAAATGGATCGCTCTTGTCGATGACTGCAAGGCCAAGCTTGCAAAGGAAGGTCTGTTCAACCTTGCAGCTTTCATAAAAGTAGACGCGTTGCCAAAGGCTGTTGCTGAACTGAAGCCGGTTCTGGAGGCTGAGGCCTTCATCCACGCGCGCAAACACAACATCTATTTCAAAAATGAGATTGAGGAGCTGCCCGCCGATCATCCGGCGCTAACCAAGTTTGAGACTTCAAACCGCACGATTTGTGCCGATCAGATGGGTCAGGCGGCGGTGATCCAGCTTTATGAATGGTCACCATTCGCGCAATTCTTAGCTGCCGTGATGGACAAACCCGAGCTTTTCACAATGCAAGATCCGTTGGCCCGCGTGAATGTAATGGGATATCACGAAGGGCAGGCGCTGAACTGGCATTTTGATCGGTCTGAGTTCACAACGACCCTGCTGTTGCAAGCGCCTGAAGTCGGCGGCGAGTTTGAATATGACCAGGACCTGCGCAGTGAAGACGATCCGAATTATGCTGGCGTCGCCGACTTGCTGGAAGGGCGCCGCAACCCCACGCGCATTGTATTGGAACCCGGCACGCTCAATATCTTCAAGGGTAAGAACACCGCCCATCGCGTTACTCCCGTGAAGGGTGATCGGGACCGGATTATCGCAGTCTTTTCTTTTTATGAACGCCCGGGCGTGCAGTTCTCCGAAAAGGAACGCATTGGTTTTTATGGTCGTGCTGCATGAGCATGGATACGGCATTCAAGGATGATCGAAAGCTCACTTATCTGAACGCCGAAGGCGGGAACAAACCGCTTAAGAGCCCAGTCTGTGATGATGTACTCGAACGCGCGCGCGCATACCGTCTAGGCCGCTTGCGTGCGGCGCTGAACCAGTCAGATTGTGCGGCGCTGTTACTCTATGATCCCTGCAACATCCGCTATGCCTTTGACAGCTCGAATATGCAGGTCTGGACGCTCCACAACCAGATGCGCTACGCGCTCATTCTTGCCGGTGGCCCTGCGATCATGTTTGAATTCAAGGGGTGTCTGCACCAATGCGAGGGCCTGCCTGGCATTGACGAAATCCGAGTTGCCAAGACTTGGATGTTCATGGCCTCGGGCGACAGGGTTGAGGCCGCTACCAACATCTGGGCCGATGAGATTGCCGACCTGATCCGGCAATACGGTGGAGGCAACACGCGCATCGCCTGCGACAGTCTGGGTGGCAGCGGGGTTCATGCGCTTGAGGCGCGGGGGCTGGCCTATGTGGAAGGGACACAACTGACCGAAATAGCCAGGTCGATCAAATCCGTAGACGAGATTGAGTTGATGCGTTGGACCATCCGTGTCTGCGAGGCAGGAATGGCTCGAATCTACAACCATTCCCATCCCGGTGTCACTGAACGGGAATTATGGGCGCACCTGCACTTTGAGAACGCCCGGTCTGGCGGCGATTGGCTGGAAACCAAGCTGCTGACTTGCGGCCCGCGAACCAATCCCTGGTATCAGGAATGTTCTGACCGGGTGTGTCAGAAGGGCGAGATGATCTCGTTCGATACCGACATGATAGGACCTTACGGATACTGCGCAGACCTTTCACGTTCCTGGACCTGCGGCAATTCACAGATGAAGGATAGGCAGCGGCGGCTATACGACACGGCACTGGAGCAGATTTACCACAATCTAGACCTTGTTCGCCCGGGTATGAGCTTTGACGAATTCAATGCTGAAAGCTGGCGCATCCCAGGGGCTCATGTGCCCTACCGCTATTCACTGGCGGTCCACGGCGTTGGCATGGCCGATGAATGGCCGGTGGTGCCTTTACATGTGGACTGGGGTCCCGGTGCCACGACGGGCTGTTTTGAATCAGGTCAAGTTGTCTGTGTGGAAAGCCTGATCGCCGAGGAAGGCTCGGAGAGCATTAAACTGGAAACCCAGGTTCTGGTCACAGAAACAGGGGCCGAACGGCTGGACAGTTTCCCGTTTGAATAGCGCGGCAAAAAAACAAACTGAACTCAATCTCTGATCGCAAGATCAGAAGATGGCTTGATAGCTGCCGATCATCCGCAGTGCAGCATAGGTTGAAATGTGCTCAATGTTGCCGTTCTCTGCGGTGAACCTAATAGGTCGCTCGCAGCCCTAAGTGGCCCAGCACTGCGTTTTATCGTTCTGCGACGGAAGCCGCCTCAGCCAGACACCGCTGCACGTCCGCCATGAGCTTCGCCAGAATATCGCCGGCGGGTGCCGCAGAACTGATCAAACCGATGCCCTCGCCTGCAAAGGCGGTTGCTACATCAAGATTCCCGGCTTCCTGAGCTGCCGCCCACTTTGCCGCTTCAATGCCCGCTTCCAGCTTTAACGCGTCTTCTGCGCCGTGCCATTTCTGAATGAACGGGTTACGCAGAACACGGCCGTTGTAGCGGCGGGGCCAATTAAAACCGCGGACCACGTCCACCACCACCGTGCGGACGGTGTCGTCACCTGTTGCGTCGAGCGCGCGATCAAGTATACGCGGATGTACCAGTGCCTCGTGCGAGGCCCAGAACCGCGTACCGATTACCGCCCCATCTGCCCCAAGCATCAGGGCCGCCGCCAGGCCACGCCCGTCCGAAATACCGCCAGCAGCGCAGAGCAACGCCTCGTTGTTTTGGCGCGCGATCTCATCAGCGATCTCGGGAACCAGAGCAAAGGTGCCGCGCGCTTCACCATGGCCGCCAGCTTCCGCCCCCTGGGCGACAATGATGTCTGCGCCGCAATCCAGTGCCTGCCGCGCATCGCGCAAAGTCTGGACCTGGCAGATCAGCGGCACACCGGCTTCCATGATCGCTGGAGCGAATGGTGCCGGATTGCCAAATGACAGGAACAGTGCAGCGGGATCACGCGCCAGCACTTGGTCGAGAAGGTCCGGCTGTTCCGCAAGCTTCCAAGTGATTAGCCCGCAACCCACGCGGGTACCCGCAGCGATATCGAACTGTTGGCCGATCCAGGCGGCATCACCGTAGGCGCCCCCAATCATGCCCAGACCGCCGGCGCTGGATACGGCGCTGGCGAGCGCACCGCCTGCAGCAAACGCCATCGGTGCCTGGATCACCGGACAGGTGATCCCCAGCGCCTCAGTCAGCCGCGTCTTCATAGCGTCTGTTTCCGGTACTCTTGCACCGGCAGCCCGCCAACGCCCCAATCTTCCAGCGGAACTTCGTTTATCACCACAAAGGTTGTGGCCGGGTTCTTGCCCAGAACGTTGTGCAGAAGGTCCGTAACCCCGATAATCAGCTGCGCTTTTTGATCTGCACTTGGACCTGTGCCGTCAGGACCGCCTTCGCGTGTCACTTTGATATTCACGTATGGCATGGGTCAGTCCTTTCGCGGAACATAGGAAAACACTTTCGCAACGATGCGCCATTCTGTGCCGTAGCGGACAAGGGTCAGCAGGTCATGGAAATCCCGCCCCATCATGGTCATCCGGGCGCTGACACGGGCCAACCTGTCGCTGGCAAATGCGATCTCCAGCACTTCCTCCTCACGCGGATCACCGCGTCTGGCCGGTGGCTCACGCCCGTCCACGCGACCCATGTAGGTCTCGAGATCCAGATACAGCTCATCACCTTCAGTGGCACAGACGTAGGCCAGCTGGGGATGGAACACTCTGCGCAACATGGTGCTATCGGCCTGATGGAGGCCTTCGAAATAGGCCTCCATCAGTTCGCCGACCTTTTTGTGGTCGGCGGGCGTCATTGGATCAACCCCTCGGCACGCATCGCGGCCTGAGCAGATGGACGGGCAGCACTACGGCTTACAAACGCCGCCAGCCGGGGCCAACGAGACAGGTCGATGCCGGTGAAATTCGCCCAGTTCGCGACCACGAATAGGTATGCGTCAGCTACAGAGAACTGGTTCGAAACCAACCACGCGCGGCCATCCTCCAGTTGCGCTTCGATCAGATCAAATTTGCCCGCAACAGCGGTGCGGGCGGTGTCTTTGTCAGCCTCGGACGTGCCGTCGCGGAATAGCGGGCCGAAGGCCTTGTGCAACTCGGTCCCAATCCAGTTGAGCTGTTCCTGCATCCGAGCTCGGGCCAAGGTGCCGGCTACCGGCGCCAGAGCCGCTTCGGGATGGCTGTCCGCGATAAATTGAAGAACAGCGGCTCCTTCGGTGAGGACGCTACCGTCTTCCAAACCCAGAGCCGGAACGTATCCTTTGGGGTTGATCGTATGATAGTCAGCACCGCTTTCAGTTTGGCCTGCCGCAGTGTCCACGGCCTCGATTTCAAACGGACGGCCAGTTTCATACAGGGCGATGTGGCTGGCCAGGGGGCACGCGCCGGGTTTGTAGTAGAGTTTCATGGCATTCTCCTGTGTTGAGCGATGCCATCTGAATACCCGGCGATATGATTGATTGATAATATTGTCTTTTCACAATTATGATTAGGAAAACAGATCATGTTGAGAGTCTATGAAACACGACCAACTCATTGCCTTTGAGGCAATTGTCTCAACCGGCACCTTTCGCGGTGCGGCTGAGCGCCTTCACAAATCACAATCCGCCATCAGCCACACCATCCGTCAATTGGAAGAGGAGCTGGAGCTGGAATTGTTCAGCCGCGAAGCCTACCGGCCCTCGCTCACGCCGGCCGGCGAGATCTTCTATCGAGAAGCCTCTCGGGTGTTGCGGCAGATGCAAGGGCTTAGAACCACCGCTGCTCGGTTGCGCGCCCGAGAAGAGCCGGAACTGAATATTGCCGTCAGTGCCACTATGGATCTGGATACTTTTCTGCCAGCGCTTGCCGACACAGGTCGGAGTCACCCTGCAACTCATCTTCGGCTGCGTATGGAGATGATGGGCGGCCCGATCGCACGGTTAATGGAGGGCAAGGCGGATATCGCGCTTGCATCGCTTGACGGGGTGCCTCTGGACGACGTTGAGGCAGTGCCGGTCGCGGAGGTGACAATCCGGCCAGTGGCCAGCCCCGATCTGAATCTGCCGACCGGTTCCCGCGCAATATCGACAACTGAGATGCAAAGCCATGTGCAGGTGATTACGGCGGGCACAGGCGGCACCACGCATGAACAGAGCCGCGATATACTGCCGGGGAGCCTGAAATGGACCGTCTCGGATCTCGCGGCCAAGAAAAAAGTGATCCTCGCCGGCCTCGGCTGGGGCGGTCTGCCGGACCACATGACCGAGGAGGAGCGGCGGTCCGGGGCTTTGATACCCCTCAATCTGGAACGGTTCCCAATACGCCGAACGATGATTTTCAAAATTAGACGGAGAGACCAGCCTGCCGGTGTGGTTGCCAGCGAACTTTGGGATAAGATCGGGGCTGCTGAACTTGCGTAACGCAGAATTAGCCAAGTACGGCAGATCTCAGTGATTGACTTTGGTTGCAGCGAAATGGTTTTTTTCTGTCAGGCAGAACAACTTTGAACCGCTGGTGCCACAAATATTGGTTGGTGCGATAGCGAGTGTCGTCTTGGGCTTTCTGCACGTGAAGATACCGACTCGAATGGGTCTGAATGTTCTGCGATTCAGTCACCTGACAAGTTGAAATGTTGAACACTGAATGCATGTTACGCTAAGCCTCGCATCAGACGCGCAGGTAATAGGCGGTTTCATGCCAGCGATGGGCGACGTCACTGAAATCGGCTCGAATATTTCGGCCGATAGTTTTGCGATATTCGAAGAAAGCGGTGATGCACTTGGACAGACGTCTACCTGTACCGAAATCGAGCAGGTGCAGCGAACGATCTGACTGAAGAAACACCCAGCTAACGAATATGCCGCAGCCGCCAAAAGCGCGGATGCGGCGTTTTTGTGCTGCTTTTGAAATTTGGGCAAATTAGCGAACCCCAGTATTGGTGTACCTTCACTATTGCAGCGAATGACTGCAAAGCGGGCTGCAAACGCAGCATTTGACACCAATGTTGAGTGACCTCTGTGGGTGGCTCCTGCATTGCAAGTGTTTTCTGGTGATATTCGCGGTCTTTTT
>NZ_CYUD01000001.1 GCF_001458295.1 Ruegeria denitrificans | reverse complement strand
AAATTATTGAACGTGAGTTGGTCTGGTGTCGTGAACTGGAGTCTGCTTCGGGCTCGAAGCAGTCATCTGATACATTTGGTCAGGTGTCTGCTTAGGGCGGATAGCAGTCATTGCTTGGATGTTTGCACGTCATTCAATGACATTGGCCGAGCTCATAAAACCCTCCCTAATCTACCTTTGTAGCGGGAACAGTGGCGTAATTCGTGTAGGGTATGATCAAGCGCGCGCAATGCTTGCGACATGCTATCGACCTGATCATCATGTTTGCCATTTGGGAAGGCAGCAACTTCGGCCAGAAAGACTTCTTTCCATGGTGCAGACGCTGGTAATCTGACCTGCCCCTGTTCGATCTTTGGAGACTGAATGGACATCCGCTCATCTTTAGAGAGTTTTGGAGTATGTGACCTTACACCTTTCTTGGCCTGACGGCGCAGATGATCGTACACACCGCAACCTGCACCAACCGTTTCGACCACAAGCAGATTTGGCCTCCATTTCTTGCGAAGCTTTGTCGCTTCACTCAGAAGATCCGGTTGCAGGTATTGCTGACGATGAACGTCCAGCAAATCGATGTAGTTGCCAATGAGCCCCCATGTTGTGCAGACAGAATGGTCATTGGATTCCCCGGGAACCGAGGCTGTGTCCCAGCTTTGAATAATTGCTTCGTAATCACTCGAGCGTAGGCTTGGTGGTATCGTAGCGAACCATTCTGGCTTCACGATATTCCCACCTGCGGGCACGGGTGATTGTTGGTATTGCGCCTCGAACTTTGTGCCGCCGATTTCAAGGCGAAGCGCGTTGAGCTCCTCTAGATCAATGTGTTGGGGCAACAGGATGTCACCCTTTCGTCGCGTCCAGACTAAACCGTCCGGCATGGCGACCTTCCTCTCACGAACTTCGATCACCGGAAGCACTAACACTTCCCACAGGCCGGTTTGAATCAGTCGCCCAGGCAGATCATCCGGATGGAGTCGCTGAGCCACCACGGCCACACGCGCTTCTTTGCGTTGATCCAGCCGCATCAAGGCACTACCGCTGAACCACTCCCAAACCTTTTCCCGGTGAGCTTCGGAAAATACATCCTCAGCCTTACTGGGGTCGTCGACGATAAAAAGCTTACCGCCCTTGCCCGTCATTGGTCCGCCCACGGAGGTAGCAATCCTCTGGCCACCCAGTGTTGTACGCAAGTCGGAGACGGTGGCCTTTTTCTTATCAATCTCCAGGTTAGGGAAAATGGCACATGTCAGGTCGTGGTCCATAAGCCGGCGCGATTGCCAGCTGAAGTCTTCCGCAAGACTAGCGCCATAGCTGGCGGTGATGACTTTTGTGGAAGGGTTTCGACCCTGGACCCAGACCGGAAACACAACACTTGCACAAAATGACTTCAGATGACGCGGCGGTAGAATGATCAGCAGCCGCCGGATTTCACCACGCTCCAGTCGTTCCAACTGATAACACAGAGCCCGAAGATACCGGGCCGCATGGAATTTGGCGTCTGGCTGAAGAATGCCAAAGGCAGCCTCAACAAAGGCCATAAGGTTGCTCGCACACAGGGCACGAACGATATCAATAGGCGGCATCGTCATTCCCCTCATTTTCCAAATGGTCACTTTTCTCTGCCAGTTCCGAGCGCGCCGTCTCGACTACACCGACCCAGTCTGCGTAAGTTTCGAGAACACCGAGCAGGTTTTCCGAAAGCTCCGGAGCCTTTGACGCCGACAGATCGGCGTCAGAGATGCCGAGTATCTGAGAGATGAACTTGATGCTGCCCAGATCCCCGTTCATCGCCTTGTTAAACACTGCGACAAGCATGGCTTCCCCCTGGGTCATCTTGACCGCGACTCCATTTTGGTGGACCACGATTTCTTTGGCGGACAGCCTCTTGAGTTGAACAAGCAGCGATTGCTCTTTCTTTTTCTTGCCCGTGGGGTTTCCGGATTGCCCCTTCTGCCATTGGGTGTGTTTGGGTGGCTTCTTGTACCCAACGTCGTATGGCTCATCTGGATCGTTTTCATGTGACATCAGAACGCCTCCTCTTCTGGATTGCCGTCCGGTACGGCAATACTGCAGGCCCTTTCCTGCACGGCGTCGAATGGAACCCCGGTTCCATCGTGCACAGCAGTGCCACCGGTCATCTGCTGCCATCGGCGAATGGCCAGATCGACATATCCCGGTTCAATCTCGACGCCGACGCAACGTCGACGCGTACGCTCAGCCGCCAGGAGCGTCGTGCCGGATCCAAGGAACGGATCGACGACCAGATCTCCGGGTGCGGTCACATCCAGCAAGGCATCCATGACCATGCGAATGGGTTTGACGGTCGGATGAACGTCAAAAGCATCATCCGAGTCTTTGGCTCCGCCGGTCGCCCCAGCATAGTGCCAGACGTTCGAGCGGTTCCGCCCATATATGCCGAGTTGTACGTTGTTGAGATGCCCCTGCCCCGGTTTTCGGACGACGAAGACCAACTCGTGCTGGGAGCGATAAAGGCTGCCCATGCCGGGGTTGGATTTGACCCAGACACAGATGTTGACCGGTTCGAGACCGAGCGTTTGCAGCGCTTCCTCCATCTCACCGACATGACGCCAATCGATGCACGCGAACAAAATACCGCCTGGCCGCAGAACGGTTGAAGCATTTCCGAGGGTTTCAACAAGAAAGCCCGAGAACACTTCACGGCTCATCTCGCCGGAGGCTTCTGCGAACTCCTCAAAGCCCTGCTCTGCCCCGCGCACATGGCCGTTTATATTCACGTTGTAGGGCGGATCTGTAAACACAACATCGGCCAGAGCACCATCGAGCACGACAGCCAGCCTGTCCCTATCACGCGCCGATCCGCAAAGAATGACGTGATCTCCGAGGCGCCACTGATCCCCTGGTTGGCTGACGGGTTTCGTCTGTGCCCCCGCGAACCCGGAGATATCATCGTCGGGGTCTGGTTGGTCGGTCTCGCCCGCGCCAAACTGAATGGCCTCGATTTCCGGCATGGCAAACCCGGGGATCTCGATCTCACCGCTTATCTCGATGATCTCGTTGATCTCAAGGCGCAGATCCTCGGTATCCCATGCGCCGGTCTCTTGCAGTTTGTTGAGCGACAGGGTGAGACGACGGATCTCAACATCGGGCAGATCGTCAACAACGATGCAAGGTACTTTGCCCGCCTCAAGGCGACGAGCGGCCTCAAGGCGGACGTGCCCATCAATCACCTCGTAGCGCTGACCCCCAAGTTTGCTTCGCACCAGGATCGGGATTTTGAACCCAAACCTCTCGATCGCTCGCAGAACTGCATCTTCCTGATCCTTTAGCCCGCGACGCACACGGCGAGGCGCCGCGTCGATAAGGTCGACCGCGATCCAAACAAACAGGAATTCACGAAACGGGTCGTTCTGGAGCGCAACCTGCGGGTCGCGTGACGGACCTGCAGTCGCTTGATTACCGACATCTGCTGCGTCGGACTTGGAGTGTTCTTGATCTTTCACAGCCGTGCCTCCTTGGCTTGGGCCGAGGCACGAGAGACAGGCTGGGGATACATCGCGGGAAGCTGTTACACCAGCCGACACTCTGCGCACCTCTTGGGTTTCGGGTCGGTGGTCGCAAGCTTCCTTCTGCGACGGGTTGGCATTAACATTGCGCCAAAGAACCTCCTGCGTCAAGGAAAATTATCGTTGGTTGACAAACGCTTATAAGGTCCTCAAGTGCTCGCGCCCTTTCGACTGGACTTCTGTTCCGAACAGAGCGTCATTGGTCTCGCGCCCGGGGTTCGGGCGTGGCTCGGTAGGACCGGCAGGGTGCCGATCCGCATATCCGAGGAGACCAGGATGCCAAATCTTACAACCAAATCGAAGCCGGAAACCAAGTCGGCGCTCGTACGCCGCATGCTGGCCCGCAAGGCTGGCGCCGATCTGATCGCCTTGCAGAAAGCCACCGGCTGGCGACCCCATTCGGTGCGCGCCGCGCTCAGCACCCTGCGCAAGGCCGGTTACAAGATCGACCGCCTGCCGCCCGATGCCGATGGTGGAACCGCAACCTACAAGATCACCGCCAAGCCAGCCGCGACATGACCGATCCAACAATCAGCGAGATCGAAGCGATGGACCGGGCGGCGCTGATCGCCACCTGGACCACGCTCTTTGGACCCCCTGTCCCCAAGGGGCTCAGCCAGTCCTTTCTGCGCCGCTTCCTCGCCTTCGAAGTCCAGGCGCGCCGGTATGGCGGATTACCCAAAGGATTTGACACCGATCTCAACCGCCGCGTCGCGGCAGGTCCAACGCCGTCGTCACCGACACTCAAGCCCGGCGGGCGCCTGCTGCGCGAGTGGAACGGCGTGACCCATGCTGTTGACGTTCTGGATCACGGGTATCGTTGGAATGGCGAGGTGTATCGATCCCTCTCCGCCACGGCCCGTGCTATCACCGGTGCCCGGTGGTCGGGCCCCCGGTTCTTCGGCTTGAAGGACGGGCGATGATGGCCCCTTCGAAGATCCGCTGCGCAATCTATACCCGCAAATCTTCAGAAGAGGGCCTGGACCAGGACTTCAATTCGCTCGATGCGCAGTACGAAGCGTGTTCGGCTTATGTCGCCAGCCAGAAGCACGAAGGCTGGTTGCTGGCCCGGGCCCGCTTTGATGATGGCGGGGAGTCAGGCGGGACGTTGGAGCGCCCAGCCCTGACCCGGCTGCTGTCTGAGATCGACGCGGGCCGCATCGGCATGGTGGTGGTCTACAAGATCGACCGCTTGACGCGGTCTCTGGCCGACTTCGCCCGTCTGGTCGAGAGGTTTGAGGCCTCAGGCTGTTCGTTTGTTTCTGTAACCCAGGCCTTCAACACCGCATCTTCAATGGGGAGACTCACGCTCAACGTACTGCTGTCCTTTGCCCAGTTTGAGCGCGAGGTCACCGCCGAGCGAATTCGGGACAAGATTGCAGCGTCCAAGAAGCTGGGCATGTGGATGGGAGGTGTGCCGCCGCTGGGCTATGATCCGCATCCCGACAAGCGGGTCCGGGAGCTTGTCGTCAATGTCACTGAGGCCAAAACGGTCCGAGCACTGTTCGAATTCTATGACCACCACGGCAAGATCACAGATGTCGCATGCGCGGCCGCACATGCGCGTCTGCGCTCCAAGCGTCACCGGTTCTGTTCGGGTCGGGAACAGGGCGGTGGTCCACTGTCCACTGGCCAGATTCACAAGATCCTCACGAACCCGGTCTACCTCGGCCGGATCCGCCACAAGGAGAAGACCTGGCCCGGGCGGCACCCTGCCATCATCGGCCCGGAGTTGTGGCAGAGGGTCCAGGAGAAGCTGCAGGCGGCATCGCGGCGCCGGCGGGGTCGGAAAAATGAGACGGAAGCCGCGCCACTCACCGGCAAGCTCCGGGATGAGACTGGAGATCGTTTGACCCCCACCCACTGCATCAAGGCCGGTAAACGCCATGCCTATTATGTTTCCAACCGGCTGATAAGCAACGGACCCGATCCCACCGGCTGGCGCTTGCCTGGGCGCAAGTTGGAGACAGCGGTGGCGTCTGCGATCGCCGCACATCTCGAACAGGCGACTAAGAAACACAAGTTGCTCGCAACGCCGGATCTGCGCCACGACCCTACGCTGGAAGATCGCGCCAACGCGCTGGCGTCGAAACTGCGCACAAATGCACCAGGCCTCCTGCATCATCTGCTCATCCGCGGTATCATCGCGAAGACCATCTCGCTCGAATTGGATGCAGCAACGCTCGCCGACGCTCTCAGAATATCAATGACCGATCTCGCGCCAGACCTGCTTGAGATCACCGCGCCGTTTCATCTGCGCCGGCGGGGCGTCGAGGCGAAACTGGCAATCCGCGCCCCAGCTCCAGAGCCGGACCGAATCCTTCTGCGCACACTTGTAAATGCGCATCACTGGGCGGCAGGCCTGCGAAATGGTGTTCCAATAAAGACCATCGCACATAATGCCGGTCATCAGACGGTGTTCATTCGCACCCGTGGCCAGCTCGCCTTTCTTTCACCGAAGATCCAGGCTGCGATCCGTGATGGCACACAGCCTCCGGAGCTCACACTTAAACGAATTCTGGAACGGCCTGTTCCGCTCGATTGGAACCTTCAGGACCGGCTTTACGGGTTTACCTGATTACTCCTGAACCCCTCGTGCAGAATTCCCTGCAAAATCGCTGCCCGGCACCCCAGGGAATTGCACACTAACCCATTGATCCACTGAGAAATCTCTGCGTCACATACAACTCAAAGAGCGTCAATGGGAGAAAACCCCCTGTAAATTCCCTGCTGGCAGGGAAAATCAGGGGCAAAACCGACCCCCGGTTTAAGCCGTGTAGAGACGCAGCGGGGAATACGAGAAAATACCGTCTCTGGGTGGTGTCTCCGCACGTTGGAACACGGCGCAAACCTCCGGAATAACGGGACAAAATCCGGAACTCACATTAATGTCTCACGATGAATTGGGTGTGTGGCGGGGAGACAGGGATTCGAACCCTGGGAACGCTCTCACGTTCAACGGTTTTCAAGACCGCCGCATTCGACCACTCTGCCACCTCCCCGCGTGGGGCTGGGTCTAAGGCCAACTGAATTCGGTGGCAAGAGCAAATAGGGAAATCTCGCCTAAGCATGTGCAGTGGTCTTTCCATGACACCCCACCCGCGTTATGATTTCCGCGAGGACCGTAATAGACCGGCAATAAGAGAACCGGCAATTGACGGCGGGGTTAAGGAAACGAGGCCCCTTCAGGCAAGGGATGACAAAATGAAGCGAGCGACTGAGACACGCGTAATGCCTCGACCGTGGGCGGCGCTGGCCGTGACTTTGACGGTTCTGGCAGGGTGCGACGAAGCACTGTCGACGAAAGAGGCTTTACCAGACGCCCCGGATGACGGCTTGCAGACTGACACCACTATCGAACTTTTCCCGGATCATGCAGACAAGTCCCGAGAAACGGTCGAGGCTCCAGAGGCATTCCACGTGTCCGAAGCCGGGTTGTGGGATGGTCGTCCGTCTTTGGGCGGTATCTGGGTCGCCCATCCGGATGTGACCCAACCTGAACGCGTTGTCATTAAGAACCCTGACAACAATAAATCCGTAAAAGGTGCCTTGTTCCGTCGGGAAAGAAACCTGCCTGGTCCGGCCTTGCAACTGTCCTCTGCGGCGGCTGAAGAATTGGGTATTCTGGCGGGTGCGCCGACCAAGGTTCAGGTGACCGCCTTGCGGCGCAAACCAGTGATAAAAGAAGAGACACCCGAAGAGACACCCGCAACTGAAACAGCCGAAGACCAACCGGCTGCCGAGGACACCAAATCAAAAGATGCCGCCGCTGAAACAACCACGGCCGACAGCGAAAAGCCTGCCAAGCGCAAATGGTGGCAAAAGAAGGAAACGGTTGCTGCAGCTGGCGCAGCCGGAGCGGCTGCTGCAGCAACAGGTGACACCGCAGCAGAGGTAACCGAAGAAGCAGTGGAAGAAGTGGTGGAAACTGCAGTCGAAACCACTCCGGCTCCTTCCCTGTCTGACCCCGAAGTTACACCGCCCGAAGAAAAGCCCGCCAAAAGAAAATGGTGGCAAAGGAAAGATCCTAACGAGATCACCGAAACCCCGCTTGACCCTGTCGCAGGCGCTGCAGCAGCGATAGAAGCAGCCGATCCTACCCCGGTCAGTGCTGCCCCAGCGGCGACCAATAACCCGACGTCACAGTCGTTGAGCAAGCCGTTTGTGCAGGTCGGAACATTCAACGTCGAAGCCAACGCCAAAAGCGCGGCCCAGAAAATTGAGCGGAATGGAATGTCCGCCAATATTCGCGAATTGAAGACTGACGACAAAACGGTTTGGCGCGTACTGGTCGGCCCGGCCAAAACTCGCTCCGAACGCAACGCGTTGCAAAGCGACGTCAAGGATCTTGGCTTCTCGGACGCGTTCTCCGTCAAGAATTGAAACAAAGGAGGCCTCACATGCTGTCCTCACTGCGATCATCTGTTTTAACCCTCGGGCTGGCTGTGTTTGCCCTGCCCGCCAATGCCTTTGATACAACGGCCCGCGCGGCATATGTGGTGGATCAGACCACAGGCACGGTGTTGCTATCCAAAGAGGCTGACCAGCCCCTGCCCCCCGCGTCGATGTCAAAGCTCATGACGCTTTACGTCGCCTTCGAGGCGCTGCGCGATGGCCGCCTGACATTGGATGAGACTTTGCCGGTTTCGGAAAACGCCATGAGTTATGGTGGTTCGACCATGTTCCTGAACACGCAGGACCGTGTCCGGGTCGAGGACCTGTTGCGTGGCATTATTGTGTTGTCTGGCAACGACGCCTGTGTGGTGATTGCCGAAGCGCTCAGCCCTGACGGAACCGAAGCTGGGTTTGCCCGCTACATGACCCAACGGGCCAAGCAGATGGGTATGGACAATTCCAACTTTGCCAACTCGAACGGCTGGCCAGCTGCAGGGCATATGATGTCCGTTCACGATCTGGCTGTGTTGGCAAACCATTTGATCTCGGATTTTCCGGAATACTATCCCCTATTTGCCGAGGAAGAGTTTGAATTCGATGGCCGCGCACCGTCAAACAAACGCAATCGCAATCCTCTGCTAAAGCTGGGGATCGGCGCGGACGGCCTGAAAACCGGCCACACGCAAGAGGCTGGGTATGGTCTTGTCGGTTCAGCCAAACAGGGTGACCGCCGGGTGATCTTTGTGCTCTCTGGCCTCGACAGTACCGGTACACGGGCAGAGGAGGCTGAGGCCGTGGTTAACTGGTCGTTTCGAAATTTTATCGAGAGGACAGTTGCCAACGCGGACACGCCGATAGCCGAAGCCAAAATCTGGATGGGCGCGCAAAAGACCGTTGGTCTGGTGCCGCAAGAGGACCTGTCGCTGCTGTTCCCAGTACTGGGTGACAAGAATATCGAAGCCGAGGTTGTCTATGACGGTCCAGTCAATGCGCCGATCGAAAAGGGACAGAAACTGGCCGAGCTGGTTATCAAGCCCGAAGGATTGCCGGAAATCCGCCGCCCTCTGGTGGCGTCTGAAAGCGTCCCGGCCGGGGGCTTCGTAGTGCGCATGATGACTGTGGGCGGCATTGTTCTGACCGATGTGATCGGCAATCCATTGGATGCATTGTGACAAGACCCGGGCTGTTTCTGACCTTCGAAGGCATTGACGGATCAGGCAAATCTTCGCAGGCACGCATGCTGGCCGAGCGTTTGCGCGATCTTGGTCATGATGTCGTGTTGACGCGCGAGCCAGGCGGTTCGGCCGGGGCCGAGGAAATCCGTCGACTGGTTCTGGAAGGCGACCCTGATCGCTGGTCAGCCGAGACGGAACTGCTGCTGTTCACCGCCGCGCGGCGGGATCATCTGGAACGCACAATTGAACCTGCCCTAGCCGCCGGCAAAGTGGTGATTTGCGACCGTTTTGCCGACAGCACCCGTATGTATCAGGGCCTGTCGCGCGGTGATCTGCGCGGGGCAGTCGATCAACTGCATAGCTTGATGATCGGGCGCGAACCTGACCTGACGCTGCTGATCGACATGGACCCGCAAACCGGTCTGGCCCGCGCCAAGGGTCGACAGGGCACCGAAGAGCGGTTCGAGGATTTCGGCATCGACCTGCAACAAAAGATGCGTGCAGGGTTTCTGGCGCTGGCCAAAGAGTTCCCGGACCGCTTCCGCGTAGTTGACGGCAGTCGGGACATGGACAGCGTTGCACAGGATGTGACAGATATCGTTCTGCAAGCTTTGTGACGGACGATAGATGAGCGACGAGACCCCAACCCCGGATCAGGCCCCCGGTGCCCCGCACCCGCGTGAAACCCAGCAACTGTTTGGGCAGACCGTGGCCGAACAGGCGTTTCTGAGCGCCTACACCTCGGATCGGCTGCATCACGGCTGGCTTTTGACCGGCCCTCGCGGGGTGGGCAAGGCGACCCTGGCCTGGCGGATCGCACGCTTTTTGCTGGCAACGCCCCCGATGGAAGAAGACGGGCTGTTCGGGGCCCCTCCACCGCCGGAAACGCTGGCGATTGATCCCGAACACCCGGTCGCGCACCGCATTCTGGCTGGGGCGGAGCCGGGGCTGGCCGCCATCACACGTTCCGTGAACGATCAAGGGCGGCTGCGGAATGAAATCGTCGTTGATGATATCCGCAAGCTGGGGAAATTTTTCGGCCTGTCAACCGCCGATGGCGGACGGCGTGTCGTGATCGTGGATTCGGCAGATGAGATGAACGTCAACGCGGCGAATGCATTGCTGAAAATGCTCGAAGAGCCGCCTGCGCGCACAACATTGCTGTTGGTTTCGCACCAGCCGTCGCGCCTGTTGCCGACGATCCGCTCCCGATGCCGAACCCTGCGCCTTTCCCCGCTGGGACCCGATAATATGCAAGCCGCCCTGAAACAAACCGGTGCGGAACTGCCCACGCAGACCGACCATTTGGCCGCGCTGGCTGCCGGGTCCGTTGGGGATGCGGTACGGCTGATCAATCTGGGCGGACTAGAGATCTATGCCGAACTGATCGCCATTCTGGGCACCCTGCCCCGCATGGATCGCCAGCGCGCGCTGGCCCTTGCCGAAGCCGCCGCCCAGCGCGGCGCGGCAGAGCGGTTCGAACTGCTGTTGACCCTGATAGACGTCGTCCTGTCCCGCCTTGCACTGACAGGCGCAACCGGTACGCCTCCTCTACCTGAGGCGGCACCGAACGAGGCGGAAACGCTGTCGCGCCTGTCCTCGTCTCCATATCAGGCCCGACAATGGGCCGAGGTTGCGGCGACAATCACGGCTCGCGCGCGCCACGGTCAGGCGGTGAACCTTGACCCTGCCGCTTTGGTCCTAGATACGGTGTTCAAGATACAGGAAACCGCCGGTCAGAGCAGATGAGCGACACCCCCCAGATTACCGACAGCCATTGCCATCTGGACTTCCCCGATTTTGAGGGACAGCTGGATCAGATCGTCGGCAATGCCGCCGAAGCAGGCGTGACCCGAATGGTCACGATCTGCACCCGTTTGCGCAACGAACCCACAATTCGCGCCATTGCCGAGGCCCACGCACCCATCTTTTACGCCGCTGGCACTCATCCCATGAGCGCCGCGGATGAGCCGATGGCCACTGTCGACGAACTTGTCGCACTGTCACGACACCCTAAATTTGTGGGCATCGGCGAAACCGGGCTGGATTACCACTACACCGCCGACAGCGCCAAGGTGCAAAAGGAATCGCTGCGCGTCCATATCGAGGCCGCCCAGCGCACCGGTCTGCCGCTGATCATTCACGCCCGCGCAGCCGATGACGACATGGCGCGCATCCTGGCCGAGGAACACCGCAACGCGCGCTATTCCTGTGTAATGCACTGCTTCTCATCCTCGGCGGAACTGGCCCGTGCCGCGCTGGATCTGGGGTTCTACCTGTCTATGTCCGGCATCACCGCCTTCCCCAAAAGCCAAGAACTGCGCGATATTTTTGCGGCTGCACCTGTCGATCGCGTTCTGGTGGAAACCGATGCTCCTTATCTGGCCCCGCCACCTTTTCGCGGCAAGCGCAACGAACCCGCCTATACCGCCTATACCGCCCGCAAAGGGGCCGAGGTGTTTGGGATGGATTACGTCGATTTCGCCGCCCAGACGCAAGCCAATTTCGACCGTCTGTTTACCAAGGCAGCAACCTACGAGGCGGCTGCATGACCCAGCTGCGCTGCACCATCCTCGGCTGCGGTTCGTCCGGCGGCGTGCCGCGACTGGGCGGGCATTGGGGGGATTGCGATCCGCAGAACCCCAAAAACATCCGCCGCCGCTGTTCGATGCTGGTCGAACGTGATGGGCCCGACGGGACAACCTCGGTACTGATCGACACCACCCCCGACATGCGCAGCCAATTGCTGAGCACCGGAACAGGGCGCCTGGATGGTGTGGTTTATACCCATTCGCATGCCGACCACGTCCACGGTATCGACGATCTGCGCATGATTGTTTTCAACATGCGCGAACGCGTTCCGGTTTGGGCCGACGGCGATACGCAGAACGCATTGTTGGGACGGTTCGGATATGCCTTCATTCAGCCCGAAGGCTCTCCCTACCCCCCGATCCTCGACCTGAAATCCATCGACGGTCCGTTTGAAATCGACGGCCCCGGCGGTCCGATCCCGTTTCATCCGTTCAAGGTCAATCACGGCTCGATCGACTCATTGGGATTCCGGATGGGCAAACTGGTCTATCTGCCGGACGTGGCCGAGCTCTATGACGATTCCTGGTCAATGATGGATGGGTTGGATTGTCTGGTCATTGACGCCCTGCGCCGCAAACCTCATCCCACCCACGCACATCTGGACAAGACGCTGGAATGGATCGAGCAGCTGAAACCCAAGCGTGCAGTGCTGACCAACATGCATTTCGATCTCGACTATGTCACGGTCGACGCTGAAACCGCCGATCACATCACCCCTGCCTATGACGGTATGGTGATCCATCAGGATCTATAGGGCGCTGCTGGTGCTGCCCGCGATATCCCTCGGGGTGGCACGATGCTGCAGACTCTGATCGACGTTATCCTGCCGGTCTTTCTTGTGATCGGCGCCGGATACGCAGCGACCCGTATGGGGTATTTCAAAGAAGCTCATGTCGAAGGGTTGATGAAATTTACCCAAGGTTTCGCGATCCCCTGCCTGCTGTTTCAGGCCATCGCGCATCTGGACCTGAGCGCAAGTTTCGACCCCCGGCTTCTGGGCAGCTTTTACGCGGCCGCAGCCCTGTGTTTCACCGCTGGCCTGTTCGGCGCCCGCCTGATCTTTCACCGCGAGTGGGAGGATTGCGTCGCCATTGGCTTTTGCTGCCTGTTTTCAAACTCGGTCCTGCTGGGCCTTCCGATTACGGAACGCGCCTATGGTCCTGAAAACCTTGACGGGAACTACGCCATTATCGCCTTTCACGCGCCATTTTGTTACGCCGTCGGCATCACAGTGATGGAGGTGGTTCGAAACCGAGGCAACGGCGGCAGACGTATGGTTCAATCCGTAATGGCCGCCATGTTCCGCAATGCGCTGATCCTTGGCATTGCGCTGGGGTTTTTCGTCAATCTGTCGGGGGTCGGGGTGCCTGGAATCCTGGACGACGCACTTGGTCTGATAACCCGCGCCGCCCTCCCCGGAGCCTTGTTCGCCCTCGGGGGTGTGCTGGTCAAATACAGACCCGAAGGTGACCTGCGTGCGATTGCCTATGTCTGCGGTATCTCGTTGCTCCTGCACCCCAGCCTTACCTGGCTGTTTGGTACGACAGCGGGCTTGCCGCAGGATTTATTCCGCTCAGGCGTACTGACATCTGCAATGGCCCCAGGTTTTAATGCTTATATATTCGCCAATATGTATGGCCGCGCAAAACGAGTGGCGGCCTCGTCCGTTTTGATTGGAACGGCGGTTTCGATCGTGACGGTATGGTTCTGGCTGACACTTTTAGGCTGACAACGACGTCGTTTGGATTAACTCTGGCGCTGCAGCACATATCTATTGGAAAAGCGAACAGGACTATTCGAATGCACCACGCCCTTATCGTGGCTCATGGCCAACCGTCAGATCCGGACCCTGCCGAACAGGCGTTGGCCGCTTATGCCGCCGAGGTAGACGCTCTGTCCGGCAACGTAAGCGTACAGTCCGCCACGCTGGCGGCACCGGGTGTGTTCGAGCAACGCGTGTCAGAGCTGACGGATGATGCAGTGATTTACCCGCTTTTCATGGCGAAGGGGTGGTTTGTCACCAGCGCCCTGCCAAGACGTCTTGCGGGACGAAATTTGCGCGTTCTCGATCCGCTTGGCGTCGACCCTGACCTTCCTGTCTTGGTGGCCGCGGCTCTGCGTGACCAGTTGGCCGAAAACCAATGGGTAGCCCAAGAAACGGATCTGGTGCTGGCAGCCCATGGCTCGGGTCGCAGCCGCAATCCATCCGCCGTTGCCCGGGCTTTCGTCGGAGCCTTGGCACAGCATCTGACATTCAAGTCCATTCACTTGGGATTTGTCGAAGAACCTCCATCCATTGCCGAAGCCGCAACCGGCCTGTCTGGGCAAGCTCTTTGCCTGCCATATTTCGCCTGTACAGGTGGTCATGTTCTCGAAGATGTCCCGCAGGCTCTGAAAGCAGCCGCGTTCAAGGGTCAGATCTTACCCGTTGTCGGAGAATTACCACTGATCAAGCGCCATATTGCAAGTACTTTGACTCGTGCTTTTCACAAGGCCTAGCCATCTCTGAACATGTTCCGCTCCACTTTAACCGGATGCCGCATCACCTTGCCGATGTCCGGCTAGGGCCGAGTACAGACAGTGGCGGGATCTGCCTTTCCTTTTCGCCTCGTACAATGCCAGATCGGCTGCGTTCAGGATTTCCGCTGACTTTGGGGGCGAAAACTGAGTGGATAGCGCCGTGCCTATACTGGCAGAAATCCGGCAGTAAATTTTTTCGAACACTATCGGTTTCTGCAATCGGTCGATCATGCGTGCCGCAATTGAAGACAAGACGCTTTCATCAATCAAGCCTTTAAAGATGATTACGAATTCATCTCCTCCGATGCGCGCCACCGTGTCATCGTTGCGAGTTTCCTGTACCATGATCCGGGCGGCCTGCTGCAGTACATGATCCCCTGCCGCGTGCCCATATTGATCATTGACCGACTTAAAGAAATCCAGATCAAGATGCATCAGAGCAAATGGCAAATTCGCCGAGATCAGATGCCCCAGCACCATATCCATCGCCCGCCTGTTTTTTAACCCGGTCAGCATGTCGGTAAAAGCTTGCTCTTCGGCCGCCAGCATCGCCCCCTGCAGCCGCAGGTTCAAAGACCGCGAAGCCTCCATCGCGGCGGATTTTGCCTCGACCAGATACAACAGTTCGATCGCAAGGTCGGTACCTGAAAAATCCGCACTGGTCAGGGCATAGTCACGCACCGCATCCAGAATCGAAATCCCAAAGGACAGATTGATGACCGCTCCTTTGCCCTGCGGCAACGGAGCAATCAGGCCCTTCAACGCCGTGCGTGGCGTATCGTGCAGTTTCAGATGTAGTTTTGCCCCGGTCGAGGTCATCAACGCCGAAAGTGTTGTGACGGCGCGAGGACGTACCAGCTCGAATATCTCTAGAAAATCTTTCCCCACCATCGGCTGATCCGGGCGCAATTTCTGCAAGGTCGGCCCCACGCGCAATATTCGCCCATCCTCGTTCACCAGAAGGAACATCGGGCACAATGTTTCCAACAGAGTTCCCAGATCGCCCGTATCCATCATGACTTGCGCGCTCCCAGATCGAATTGGCGCCCCTTGGCGAATGCACTTTCTACCAGAACGATTGAGATGACTTCGGCTTCCCCCTCTCGCCCGTCATGGGACAGCATAGCCAAGGCGCCATAATCGTCGGCCATGGCGCGCAGAATCCCAACCATGACGCTGGGGTATCCGGGCAACCCTGGATGGCAATACAGCTGATATTCTGTCGGAGTGACCTCTATAAGTTCTAGCGCTGGCAAACAGAGGTCAGATACCGACAACCGAACCCGATCGGATAAATCGTCCAGAGAATGCAGGAAATCCACATAGGTGACACCACCAAATCGCAGCAGACGGCGCAAATCTTCCATTTTGGTGTGAGACACCAGATAGGTTCCCAAATCCTCGAGTATCTCGGCGCGTGGACGCTTGAGATCGGCACACAACGCGTCCAGAACCTGGACGGTCATGCAGTCATCATAGACAAGCATGGCCTCAAACTCGGAAAAGCCCAGTTCAGCCATCTCGGTGACGTACAGCCAGCATGACTGTCCGTAAGTCGCGCATACAAATGACTGTATCGCCCGATTGATCAGACCATGCATAAGATGCCCCAGATTGGTTTCTTCCTCAATCTGGCCTGAGACTCCTTAACAAAACCCCAAGATTGGCAATGAGATACCGACAATCCAAACAAGTATCACTGTGGAAATCTTTGACAGAGAATTAGAAATCCGTCGGAGCCCCACCTTCGGCCTTACGGCGGGCGACAAAGTCGGCCAGTTCATCCCGGATCGCGTCATCCAGTGCCGGAGGTTCAAAACTGGTGATGATTTCCTTGAACATGTGATGAGCACGCTCCGCCGTCCAGATGCCACCCGCAACGTTCCAGCCTTCGTAGTTCTTCCAGTCGCTGAGGAAGGGCTGATAGAACGCGGTGGTGTATCGGTCCTGCGTGTGTTGAATGCCAAAGAAGTGGCCGTCATTGCCCACAGCGCGAATGGCATCCAAGGCGATTTCATCGGGGCCGGTCGCCGTAATCTCGGCTTGCATATATCGCTGAATTTGCTGCAGGATTTCGCAATCCATGATGAATTTCTCGGGGCTGGCAATCAGCCCGCCCTCAAGCCAACCTGCCGCGTGATAAACCATATTGGTACCCGACTGAACGGATGCCCACAGAGAGTTCGAGGTCTCCCAAACCGACTGACCATCGGGTACGTTTGCGGCACATACACCCGACGACCGCATTGGCAGGCCGTAAAACCGCGCCATCTGCCCGGTCATCTGGGTTGAACGCATGTATTCCGGTGTACCAAAGGCCGGAGCCCCCGATTTCATATCCACATTGGAGGTGAACGTCCCGATCACACACGGAATACCCGGGCGTACATATTGGAACAGGGCAATCGCGCACAAGGATTCGGCCAGGGATTGCGCCACGGCACCGGCCATCGTCACCGGTGCCATCGCCCCAGCCAGCGTAAAGGGCGTCACAACAATCGCCTGTCCCCGCCGCGCCAGACGGAGGCAGCCGTCAATCATCGGGTGGTCGTGCTTTAGCGGTGAGGTCGAGTTGATGTTCGAATACATCCGAGGAGTTGCTTCGAACTCTTCATGGCTTAGACCGCCAGCAATGCGGACCATCTCCATCACATCCTCGACCCGTTCTTTCCCGAGGCAATAAGCATGCATCGCCTTGTCGGTCAGGGTCAGCTTGTCATAGAGCACATCCAGATGCCGCACGCTGGCGTGGAGATCGACCGGTTCGACCGGATATCCGCCCGCAAAGTGAATGCAGTTGAAATATTGCGTCAGTTTCAACAGGTTGCGACACATTTCCCGATTTCCGGAAACCTTGGTGCCGATCTCCATATCCCAGTAATTCGGCGGCGAGGATACGTTACCGAACACCATGTTCTTTCCGCCAATTTCAATCGTGCGGTCCGTATTGCGCGGAGTGATTGTGAAGCTTGACGGTACCTTGCCCACCATCTCCATGACAAAGTCGCGGCCCATGCGGACATTGTCGCCCTCGACCATACACCCCGCCTCGCGCAGAATGCCCTTGGCTTCTACGTTGTAGAACTCGACCCCGATCTCTTCGAGGATGCGCATGGCCCCCTCATGGATCGCCTCGATCCCGTCCTGATCCAGTGGCTCGGTCGGATGGTCGATGTTGATCGGTGGATTCCACGGCATCTGGTCAATCACCGCAGTGCCTCTGCGTTCGGCAGCTCCGGCCCGTCCACCGCTACGACGCCTGCGCGTTTTTGTGTCTGCCATTTGATCCTCCGGAGCTTGCGTTATCACAAGCAAGCCCCGAAGGCCGAAATCAAGCCGCTCTGAATGCGACAGACTTTGTCGGTTTTTTATCCCCAAGCGGCGAAATTGGCTGATGCGCGATTAGTTTTTCGCCAGCCAGTCAGGAATGTGCCCGATATCCGGCAGCACGACGTCCGCCATTGGTGCCAACGCTTCGGCTGGTGCCATCCCTGTGAGAACGGCGATTGTGGTCATCCCCGCGGCGCGTCCCGCTTCCAGGTCGTGCAGGCTGTCGCCCACCATAGCCACCTGTTCCGGCGCGACGCCTACATGGGTCGCAAAGGCCAGCAACTGGCCGGGTCCGGGTTTGTATCCGTGGCCGCTGTCATAGCCCGCAACAAAATCGAAATGATCGCGAATCCCGACCGATGAAAGGTGCTGTTTCGCGGGCATCTCACCATCATTTGTGGCCACGCCCAACTTTAGCCCGGCCTGGCGCAAACCGTCCAGAAAAGGCACCAACGGCACGGCCTGTGCCTGCGGAGCCACGGCGGATTCCGCGTTCAGAACGTCAACCAGTTCCTGCCGGGTCATGTCTGGAAGATGCTGAACCAGAACTTCGGCAATTTCCTCGACCGTTCCGGCGATGACGATGCTGTCCTCGGAGAAGGCTACCTTTTCCAGATCAAAACCGATAACGCGGCCCAATTCAGATGCGCGCGCATGATCTCCGCCAGCCAGGCGCAGCACAACATTGCGCCCAAAGGCCCCCCAGGTGTTGGCAAAGTCAAACAAGGTGCCGTCCTTGTCGAACAGGATCGCGTCGATAGGCATTACATGCTCCTGCAAAGTTGTAGGTTCAGGTCCAGTGAACGTCGGCGCCGCCGGACAACACCGCGCGGGCCTGACCGGGCAGGTCATACGGCACGGAATTTGCGTCACAGAAAGCGATCACCCACGAGTCGTCAAGCATAAGAAACTCTAGCACCGATCCAAGGAACTCGGGCTCGCCTGCTCGGTCTCGCAGGTCCTGCGCTGACGCTCCGGTCGAGCCGAGGAAAATCGGCAGCAATTCTTCATTACCCACCAGCCAGCCAAGAACATTGAGCGCCAGCGTTTCGGCAGATTGGGCGGTGATTGACATAAAGTAGCCCCGGATCAGGTCTTGGAAAGGGTTTGTTAACCAGACTCATAAACACTTTGGCAACGCATGCAATCAACGGTGAATGATATGTCCGTGCAGGGAACCATCCTTGTCCTCGACGGGACCTCAACCAATCGCATCATGCTGAAGGTTCAGCTGACTGCGGCGTGGTATCACGTTGTTCAGGGTGAACGGCTTCGGGGCCTGCCTGGGTTGTTGCGGCGGGCCAAGCCTGATCTGGTGCTCACCTCTCAGACTTTGCCGGACGGGACTGCGGCCGACGTTAAAAGACTTGTCATGACTGATCCGGATCTGATTGACGTGCCGGTGGTTGCGATAGCACAGCAAAACGATAAAGCCGCCCGATTAAAAGCACTTTCTGACGGGTTGGACGATGTTCTGGCCTACCCGTTCAAAGATACGTTTTTGCTGGCACGGGTACGCAGCCTTTTGCGCGCGCGTGCAGATACACAAGAGCTGCAGGTTGGAACCAGTTCGAACCCCGTAGGTTTTGCCGAACCCAGTGGCGTGTTGATCATGCCTGCGAAAACAGCTCAAGTCGCTATCCTGACGAAATCTTCCTGCACCAGCGCATTGTGGGAAAAGGCTCTGTCGAAACAGGCGACGTATAATCTGTCCACTCATACGACATCAAACCTACAGGGCGTTCTATCGGGCCCCGTCCCCGACGCCATAGTGTTCGAGATCAGCGCGAATCCATCAGGTCTCAACTTGCTGGCCGATCTGAAATCGCGCGGCACCACGCGGCATGCGGTTCTGATTGGTGTTCTTGAGGAAGAGAATGCCGAACTGGCCTCGGAAGCGCTTGATCGGGGTGCAGACGCGATCTGCATGGGTGGCTTCTGCGCCGAAGAGACATTGCTGCGACTGGAAAAACAGATTGCACGTAAAACCCAGCTGGACCAGATGCGTGCTTCGCTTCGGCGCAGGTTGGTCGAATCCTGGATCGACCCGCTGACCGGTCTGCACAATCGCCGGTATGCGATGCGTGCGATGGATCAGATCATGCACAAGGCCGGAGGAGCCGGACAAGGCTTTGCCATAATGCTGGCAGACTTAGATCACTTTAAGAGCATTAACGACACTTTCGGCCATACCGGAGGGGACTTGGTTCTTACCGAGGCAGCCAAGCGGATGAAACAAACGGTAGGTGCGGCCGGGTTCGTCGCACGAATCGGCGGTGAAGAGTTCATGGTTGGTCTTGCAAACACAACACAAGCCAATGCGTTGGATCTGGCACGCGAGCTGTGCGACTGCATTCGCGATACACCGTTTGACTTACCTGACGCATCTGCGCCCATTCCGGTCACGATCAGTGTCGGGCTGATCATGGCCCAACCAAACGTGGTGTCGCAATCCTATCATCCGCCTCGGCTTGAAGGGTTGATTAAATCTGCCGACACCGCACTCTATGCCGCAAAATCGGCCGGGCGTAATCAGGTTTGGGTTCGACAGAGCGCGGCCTAAACCGATCAATCCTTGTGCTTGCGTCCGTGCGGCTTGCGCTTGACCACCTCTTGCAATCGGTCTGCATAGGCCTGACGTTCCGCGTCCGTCATCCCGGTGATCCGGGCAAGCCATTCATCCTGCAATGCGCCTTGCAACTCTGCCATAGCCCGCGCTTGTTGCTGCAGCAACGCCTTCACGGTCTCGGGATTGAATGGTTCCGCGCGCAAAGCTGCTTCGAGCGCTGCAAAATCCTGAGATCGCTTCCTCGCCCCTTTGACGTGCCGCACGGACAATTCACCGCGCAGCGCTTTCCGTTCTTCTTTAGGCAGTGCCCGATACAGCGTTGGGGCAAAACCAGGTGGTGCTTTGCCCTGATACCCACCTTTGACCCTGTAGGCAGTGCCCAAAGCGACCCCGGCCACCAGCAGGTTCAGCGCCAGCGACACGGACAGCAGAACCGTCACCCACCGTCTTTTGGGTTTGGTATTATCGCTCATTCGGCGTCCTCCAGAAAAGTTGCATCCAGTCCAAGGTCAGCGACCACAAAGCTGGTGTCCTGCGGATAGATAATCGTTGCCGGGTCGGGCAAGAAGTCAGGTGCGGCAAAGCCGATCCAGACCCCAGCGGCGCTGGCCGCAGCCAGACCACTCATGCTCTGCCAACCACCGATACCATCCAATATTCGTGCCCAGACAGAACGCGGTGGAATTACAGGTCTCATCCGATCAAGTCGTACCATTTCGGCATCCGTCAGAATGCGAACCACCAGATCATCGGGCATTTCAGGCCGGTTTCGCCGTGCCTGTGCAAACAACTGATCCAGTTCCATATCGTCTTCAGCCATCGTCATACCCCAGTTCATCTTGCCGTCCGGCCAAAATTGCGGCCAAGGCGCGTTTTCCGCGCGCGGTCAGGCTTTCCACCGCTTCCGTCGAAATACCCATGATCCCGGCAATCTCGGGGTTGGGCAGTTCTTCGATATGCCGCAAAATGACCGCTTGTCGCTGACGGTCCGGTAATTGCGACAACGCCGACTGCAGCGCATCCTTGCGCGCTGCGTTCTGCAACCGCTCAGCCGCGCTGAGGTCTTCATCCTCGGGCTCGGGCGCATCGTCCAGACGATCCGGCTTTTTCTTGCGCTGCACATCCACACATAGGTTCAGAGTGACACGATAAAGCCAGGTGGACACCTTGGCCTGCCCTGGCACCCAGTTCGAAGCCATCTGCCACAGCCGCATCATAGCGTCCTGCGTTACATCTTCGGCCTCAGCCCGGTTACCCAGCATTCGCATAGCGACCGAGAAGCAGCGCGGCCCCAACCGATCAGTCAGTTGACGGGCAGCCACAGCGTCACCATCCGCAAACTGCCGCAGCAACGCATCGTCCGATGTATCCGCGGCACATTCTGCGCCGCGGACATCCTGTAATGGAGAGGTCAGATCCTCCATCCTTCATCAGCTGTCGTCAGAGTCCGCCTTGCCGTGTTTCTTGTGCTTGCGACCCATCCGCTCTTTCGCATCGGCATATTCCTGTTCCGAGATCGTCCCACTGTTATCCGCGTCGATACGGTCAAACATCTTGCCAGCGCGGCGCGGCTTGGGCAACTCGTCGTCGCTCAGAAAGCCGTCCCGATTGGCGTCGTACTTTTCGAACATCTTAGTCGCTCGGTCACTTGCCCGCTTTTGACCGGCGGCCTGCATTTCCTCGACGCTCAGCTGACCGTCGCCATCGGTGTCGGCGTTAGAGAATCGCTGCGCGCGATGGGCCTCCAATTCCTCTTGCGTCAGTTGACCGTCGCCATTGGCGTCCAGTTCCTGAAAGCTTGCAGGTTCGCGGTCCCTTGGTCCGGCTGCCAATACGGATGTGCCTGTGATTGCAACGGCCGAGATAAGGATGGCCGGAATGAACTTGGCGCTTTTCATGTCGTTTTCCTTTTGTTTAGCGGCCCCATCGCCGCTGCTCACATAGGTTCAAACGGGACGGCGCGTGGGTTCCGTCGCAAAAACCCGAAAAAATTTTCGCCTTCTGCAACCGGCTCACGTCACAAAGCGACGCACCCCCCTTTTCTGAACGGCAAAACAAGCGCAATATCCCGCACGAACGAACGCGCGAGTTTCACCATGACCGATCAGACGATCGACACCACGACCGAGAATGATCGCCCGACCTGGCCTGCACTGGTTAAAGGTTTCCGTTGCCGTTGCCCAAAATGCGGCGAGGGGAAAATTCTGAAGGGCTATCTGAAAGTCAAGGACAGCTGCGACACTTGCGGGCAAGAGCTTTTTCACCACAGGGCGGATGACGGCCCGGCATATTTGACCATTCTGCTGGTCGGTCACCTACTGGCACCGGCGCTGCACGTGACCTATGTGGAATGGCGCCCCGAACCGTTGACCATGTTCCTGATCTTTGCAATCGGCTGTACTGCTCTGTCACTGTTTCTGTTGCCCCGCCTGAAAGGGGCAGTGGTTGCTTATCAGTGGGCGCGCCGTATGCACGGGTTTGAGAAAGCACAATGACCTCAAACATCAGGTCGCACATCGCATGACAATAGACAAAACAGCAATACGGGATGCGGCAACGGTCATCGTCCTGCGGGATCGTATGACAAATCCGACGATCCTGATGGGGCAACGCGGCGCAAAAGCCGTGTTCATGCCCAACAAGTTCGTGTTTCCCGGCGGCGCGGTCGATGCCGAGGACGGTTCAGTTTCTTTGGCCTCCCCCCTGCCCGCGCTGTGCAGCGACAGGCTGGGCGAAAGGTCCGAGCCGGGCTTGCAAAACGCATTGGCCGCAGCCGCAATTCGAGAGCTGTGGGAGGAAACAGGGTTGATCCTGGGCGATCCCGGTACGTGGACCGATGCGACCCCCGAAGATTGGCAGGACTTCGCCACCATGGGATACCGCCCGTCGGCCAATGCACTTCAATTTGTGTTCCGCGCCGTGACCCCTCCTGGTCGTCCCCGCCGTTTCGACGCACGGTTCTTTCTGGTCGATGCCAGTGCCGTTCAAGGGGATCTGGACGATTTCAGCCGTGCCTCGGACGAACTGTCCCATCTGCAATGGGTCCCGCTGGATCGCGCTCGCGAATTGGACCTGCCGTTCATTACCGAGGTCGTTCTGGCAGAAATAGCGGCCCGGGTCACAAATCCCGAACCGCCCGCCACTGTGCCTTTATACCTGCATACCGAAGAACAAAGCCTGTTCCTGCAGCTTAAAGGCTATCCAATGCCCGAAGCGGACTAGGCCTCACTTCATCCGGCTGATGACCGTGGTCACTTCGGGCTTTTTACCAATCTCTGCCTTGGCGGTCTGACGCACGATGCGACGCATGGCTTCTTCCAGCTTGTCATCGTCACGCAACGTCTTAGCGTCGGCCCGCATCAGGAACTGGTTCAGGTCCTCTTCCAACACCTCCACCAGCGCGGCCCGGGACGTTCCAATCTCGGGCAGACCCATGGTGTCGCACCACGGCTCGCCCAGCGGTTCATTCTCCTCGTCCAGAATGACAGTCACCGTCACATGCCCATTCAGCGCCATGCGAATGCGGTCGCGGACAATGCCGTCCAATGCCCCGACCTTGACAGTTCCGTCCAGATAGGTGCGGCCGGTTTCAATATAATCCACCACCTGCGGTGTATTGCCCGTCAGGTCGACCATCGTTCCGTTGACGGCCAGAATGCCCGTGCGCCCGCCAGCCTCGGCCAGTTTGGTGTGTTCACGCAGATGGCGATGTTCGCCATGCATGGGGATCACTATCTGCGGGTCGATCAGTGCGTGTACTTTCTCTAGATCCGGTCGGTTGGCATGGCCGGACACGTGGTACAGGCCCGAACTGTCATCCACCACATCCACACCCTTTTCACTGAGCTGGTTCATGATGAAAATCACGCCACGCTCGTTCCCGGGGATGGTTTTGGAGGAGAACAGGAACAGATCGCCCTCTTTCAGTTCCAGTCCGCGATACTTGCCCCGTGCCAGTTGGGCGCTGGCCGCACGGCGCTCGCCCTGGCTGCCGGTCACGATCAGCATCAGGTTCTGGCGCGGCAGGTCCACAGCCTCTTCGGCGCTGACGACCTTAGGGAAGTCCGTCAGGATGCCCGTTTCGGTTGCAGCTTCGATCATCCGTCGCATCGCGCGGCCCAGCAACACGACCGAACGCCCGGCACGCTGGCCCGCTTCGGCCAGAGTTTTCACCCGCGCCACGTTCGACGCGAAGGTGGTTGCAACTACCATACCCTCGGCGCCTTCAACCAGCTTGGTGATCTCGGGGCCAACTTCAGATTCTGACCGGCCCGCATGATCCGAGAACACGTTGGTGCTGTCACAGACCAACGCTTTGACGCCGGATTTCGCGACCTCGGCCCACAGGTCGGGATCGAACGGCTCACCCACCATGGGGTTTTCATCCAGTTTAAAATCGCCAGTATGCACAATCCGCCCCTCGGGCGTATCAATCACCAGCCCGGCGCTTTCCGGGATCGAGTGCGACACCGGTAGAAAGCCAACCGTGAAGGGACCCGCCGAGACCTGCTCGGGCCAGGCCGAAACCGTGCGAACGGCGTCTTCGGGATGGCCATGCTCCTCCATCTTGCGGCGCGCGATATTGGCGGAAAAGGCGCGTGCGTAGATCGGAGCGCCCAATGCCTCATAGCAATGTGCCACCGCGCCAACGTGATCTTCATGTGCGTGGGTGACGAACACAGCCTCAAGCCGGTCCGCCCGTTCACCCAGCCATGAGATATCAGCATGGATCAGATCAACGCCCGGCGTCGTGTCCATATCCGGGAAAGTCACCCCAAGATCAACGAGGATCAGACGTTCTTTCCCTGGCTTTCCATAGCCATAGACGTAAGCGTTCATGCCAATTTCGCCGGCACCACCCAGCGGCAGATAGATCAGTCGTTCACTGCTCATGTCGAGCCATTATCCTTGTTATAGCGATGGATCACGGTCAGCCCGTGCATCGTCAGATCGTCTTCGATCGCGTCAAACCCGACATCCGCCTGATCGAACAAAGGCGCAAGCCCACCGGTGCCGACCACTTTCATCGGCATGCCGTACTCTGCCTTGATCCGGGCAATCAGCCCCTCGATCAAGCCGGAATAGCCCCAATACACGCCGGACTGGATACAGCCAACCGTATTCGTACCAATCACTTTTTCCGGGCGGGTAATGTCGATATGCGGCAAAGCCGCCGCGCCCTGATGCAACGCCTCAAGGCTGAGGTTCACACCAGGCGCAATGATGCCGCCGACATAGGCCCCGTCGTGGGCCACCACGTCGAAATTCGTGGCCGTTCCGAAATCGACGACCACCACATCGCCACCATGGCGATCAAACGCGCCCACTGCGTTGGCCAGCCGATCCGGGCCGGGGATAGTACCTTCGTCGATGCGCGGGGCAACGGGCAACAGGCATTCAGGCTTACCCACAACCAGCGGGCGACACCCAAAGAAACGATCGGCAAAGATACGTAGATTGAAAACCACGCGCGGCACCGTCGACGCGATCACCACATCGGTGATTTCCGCTTCGATCCCGTAATGTTTCACCAACGTCGAATACCAGGTGAAATAGGCATCCGCCGTGCGCGAATGGTGGGTCGAAGTGCGCAGGGTACACAGGAACTTTTCGCCGTCCCAGATCGAGAAAACGGTGTTGGTATTGCCGCAGTCGATAGCCAGAAGCATCTGAGCCCCCTTCAGAAAAACACATCCGCCGCAGGGATACTGACGCGGCCCTTGGCGGTCTTTAGGACAAGGTTGCCGTTCGAGTCCACGGTTTCAAAGGTTCCCACCGTCTCGGACGTAGAGGTGCGGGCGGTGATCACCTCGCCCAAACGGGCGGCGCGGGACAGCCAAGCAGTTCGGATCGGCTCGAACCCGTAAGTCACGAACTGAGTTTCATATCGCGCATAGGCGGCGGCCAATTCGGTCAGAAAATCCTCGGGCAACACAGCGGCACCAGTTTCCGACAACAGCGAGACCGGCCGCACCGCGCTTTGCTCTACCGCGTAGGCAGGGGGTGCCTCGGAAAGGTTTACACCTATGCCAATCGCCAGATGTGATACGCCCCCGCCCTTCCCGGTGCTTTCCAACAGGATACCCGCCAGCTTGCCTCCGTTCAGCAGCACGTCATTGGGCCATTTCAGTGACAACCCGTCCGCGCGCCCGGTGACCGCAACGCAAGCATCAAACAACGCCAACGCCGCCACAAAGCTGCGCAGTGCCGCCTGTTCCGGATTACCCTGCGGTCGCATCAACAGGGTTGCCGCCAAGTTGCCTTTAGGGTTGGCCCAGACACGGCCCCGCCGTCCCCGCGCGGCCGTCTGGTGATGCGCCATGATCCAGACCGGACCAGGCGCCGTGGGAGCAAGCCGGGCGGCCTCGTTCAACGTGCTATCGACTTCCTGCACGATGTGCAGGCCATATCCATGTGGCCAATCGGTCATGTCAAAAAGGCCCGGTCTGCTGACCGAGCCCCCTGTAATTGGATGTTAAGCACGTCAGTTGACAAGCGTCGCTGCCGCAGCAGCAGCCGCGCCCTCGATACCGAACTGATAGAAAACGCCAACCAGCATTAGCGCCGCCGACCCCATTAGTGCGACCCACAGAACCGGTGTTGAATGAGTTTCGATCGGGTCCTCGTTTTCGTCCCCGAAATACATGTAAAACACGATCCGCAGATAATAGAACGCACCGATTACCGAGGCGATGGCCGATACGATCACCAACCCGGTCAGACCCGCGCCAATACCCGCCTGCCAGACGCCGAACTTGGCGAAAAAGCCAAGCATGGGCGGAACGCCGGCGAGGCTGAACATCAGGATCAGAACCGCCAAGGCCTTGCCCGGATCGCGTTTGGAAAACTGGCGCAGCGCATCAATATCGGTGACGGGTTTGCCATCACGCTCCATCATCAGGATGAAGGCAAAGGTACCGATATTCATGGTCACATAGATGGCCAGATACATCAGCATCGCCTTGATGCCCAATTCCGTACCCGCCGCTAGGCCGATCAGCGCATAGCCCATATGAGCAATAGACGAAAACGCCATCAGCCGTTTGATGTTGCGCTGACCAATCGCGGCAACCGCACCCAGCAACATCGACAGGACCGAGAGCAGCACGATCACCTGTTGCCAGTCCTTGACTACACCGCCAAAGGCGTCGTGCATCAGTCGGGCAAACAGCGCCATCGCTGCAACTTTCGGCGCGGTGGCAAAGAAGGCCGTGATGGGCGTGGGCGAGCCTTCGTACACGTCCGGTGTCCACATATGGAACGGCACGGCGGAAACCTTGAAGGCAAGACCAGAGATCAGGAAGATCAGACCAAACAGCAGCCCAACCGAGATATCATCGTGATGAACCGTCTGGATGATGCCCGAGAATAGCGTGGTGCCGGTAAAGCCATAAACCAGCGACGCGCCATACAGCAGCAGGCCCGAACTGAGCGCGCCAAGCACGAAGTACTTCAGACCCGCCTCTGTGGATTTGGCACTGTCACGGCGCAGCGCGGCCACGACGTAGAGAGACAGCGATTGCAGTTCCAACCCCATATACAGGGACATCAGGTCGCCTGCGCTGACCATCATCATCATACCCACGGCAGCCAAGGCCACCAACAGTGGATATTCGAACCGCAACAGATCGCGACGGGCCATATATTCCTGGCTCATCACCAAAACGGCAGCTGCAGACAGCAGGATGGCGATCTTGGCAAAGCGCGAGAACCCGTCGTCGATAAACATGCCGTTGAACGCCACGTTGGTTCCGTCGCCATTGGTGGCAATCCAGAAGGACAGCAGCACCATCAGCCCCGCAGTCGCCCACACCAGAATTGGCGCCAGCGCGTCTTTCGTCGTGTAGACGGCCCCGATCAAAGCGGCCATCGCATACACGGCCAGAATGATTTCCGGCAGGATTATAGTCAGATCAGCCTGGATCATGTCTCCAAAGCTCCCTTAATGCGAGGCGGCCGTCTGGGTCGCGGCCTCAACCGCGGCCAGAGCCGAGTCATAGTTCGAAATCAGCGCGGCAGTCGAATTGCCGATCACATCGGTCACCAGCGACGGGTAAACACCCAGCAGGATGGTCATCACGATCAGCGGTGCGAATATCAACCGCTCACGCGAGCTCATATCCGTCATCGCCTTGAGGCTTTCCTTGATCAGATCGCCAAACACCACCCGACGATACAGCCATAGCGCATAAGCTGCCGAGAAGATCACACCGGATGCAGCCACAGCGGTCACCCAGGTGTTAACCTGGAACGCACCCATCAGGGTCAAGAATTCGCCAATAAACCCAGATGTTCCCGGCAGGCCGACATTCGCCATAGTGAACAGCATGAAGACCAACGCATAGGCAGGCATCCGGATTACCAGACCTCCATAGGCGTCGATGTCACGCGTGTGCATACGGTCATAGATCACGCCAACACACAGAAAGAGCGCGGCTGAGATAAACCCGTGGCTGAGCATCTGGAAGATCGCGCCGTCAATGCCCTGCTGGTTCGCCGCAAAGATGCCCATGGTCACAAAGCCCATATGCGCGACCGAAGAATAAGCGATCAGCTTTTTCATATCTTCCTGCACCAGCGCCACCAGCGAGGTGTAGACTACGGCAATAGCCGACATCCAGAGCACCAGATCGGTCATCACTGCCGAGCCCACCGGGAACATTGGCAAGCTGAACCGCAGGAAGCCGTAACCACCCATCTTAAGCAGGATTGCCGCCAGCACGACCGAGCCCGCGGTCGGCGCCTGCACGTGTGCATCCGGCAACCAGGTGTGCACCGGCCACATCGGCATTTTCACCGCGAACGAGGCGAAGAACGCCAGGAACATCAACGTCTGCATGCCGCCGACAATGTAGACGCCCAGCACGCTGAACCCCTCGGATGAGAAATGATGCCCCATCAACACCTCGATATCGGTGGTGCCCGCATCCGCATACATAGCAACCATCGCCACCAGCATCAGCACCGAGCCGAGGAAGGTATAGAGGAAGAACTTAAAGCTCGCATAAATCCGGTTCGCCCCGCCCCAGATGCCGATGATCAGGAACATCGGGATCAGGCCCGCTTCGAAGAACAGGTAGAACAGCACCAGATCCAGCGCCATAAATACGCCCAGCATAAGCGTTTCCAACAGCAGGAAGGCGATCATGTATTCTTTGACGCGGTTGGTCACATTCCAGCTGGCCAGAATGGTCAGCGGCATAATGAACGTGGTCAGCAGCACGAACAGAACGCTGATCCCGTCCACACCCATCTTGTATTTCAGACCCAGCAGCCACTCGGCCTCTTCCACCATCTGAAAACCGGTATTGGACGGATCAAAGCCCGTATAGATTCCGATCGAGACAAGGAATGTTGCCGTGGTCGCCACCAGCGCCACCCATTTGGCGTTGCGCTGCGCTGCCGCGTCCTCGCCATGCAGGAACAAGGCCAGAATGCCTGCCGCGACAGCGGGGATAAAGGTGACGATCGAAAGGATAACATTATCCATTAGTGTGCGCCTCCGCCGATCGACATCCAGGTGACCAGGGCCGCGATACCCAGAACCATCCAGAAGGCGTAAGTAAAGATGTAGCCCGTCTGCGCTTTGCCCGCGAGGCGGGTAAAGAAGGGAATGACGCCCATCGAAACCCCGTTCAGGAAGCCGTCTATAGTGTTGCCATCGCCGCGTTTCCACAGGAACCGGCCAAGCGCGATGGTGGGTTTGACGAAGATCGCATCGTAGATTTCATCGAAGTACCACTTGTTCAGCAGGAACAGGTAAAGCGGCCGCTGGTTCTGTGCCAAACGTCCTGGCAGGGACGGGTTCACGATATAGAACCAGTAGGCGACCACGAACCCCAGCAACATCGCAACAAAGGGCGAGACCTTGACCCATTTCGGGGCGGCATGCGCATCGTCCAGAGTGTGGTTGTCCGGCGCGATATAGATTGCGCCCTCGCCCGGCTCACCCGCGAAGACATAATGATGATCCCCACCATCCGCGTCCTTCTCGCCGTGGCCATCCTCAGCATTGTTTTCATCCGCCTGAGCGTCTTCGGCGTGGCCTTCATCAGCATGAGCTGTATCCGCAGTACCGTGTTCGCCCGCCTCGGCGTGCTCCGAGGCCTCAGCCACCGGGATGCCGTAGAATTTGCCAACCTTGTCGGCATGGCCAAAGAAGTTGCCGTACCAAATCATCCCGGCAAAGACCGCGCCCAAGGACAACACACCTAAAGGTACCAACATGGTCACCGGGCTTTCATGCGCGTGGTCATGTGTATGCTGATCACCGCGCGGTTTGCCGTAGAACGTCAGGAAAATCAGACGCCAACTGTAGAACGAGGTGAATGCAGCCGCGATTACCAGCAGCCAGAAGCCATAGGCTGAACCGCCGGCATAAGCGCTCTCGATAATAGCGTCCTTCGACAGGAACCCGGCAAAACCGATGGTTGTCAGCGGAATGCCAACGCCGGTGATGGCCAGCGTGCCAATCATCATCGCCCAGAAAGTATAGGGGATTTTCTTCCGCAGGCCGCCATATTCGGTCATCTCCTGCTCGTGATGCATAGCGTTGATCACCGAGCCGGCCCCAAGGAACAGCAGCGCTTTGAAGAAAGCGTGCGTGAACAGATGGAACATCGCCGCCGAATACATGCCCACACCAGCAGCCACGAACATGTAGCCCAACTGCGAACAGGTCGAATAGGCGATGACGCGCTTGATGTCGGTCTGAACCAGACCCACGGTCGCGGCAAAGAACGCGGTTGAGGCACCCAGCACGGTGATGAACCCGGTCGCACCCGGCGCGAATTCCATCAACGGCGACATGCGGCAAACCAGGAAGACACCTGCCGTCACCATCGTCGCGGCGTGGATCAGCGCCGAAACGGGTGTCGGGCCTTCCATCGCGTCCGGCAACCAGGTGTGCAGGATCAACTGCGCCGACTTACCCATCGCACCGATGAACAGCAGGACACAGATCACCTCGATTGCTGTCCATTCCCCCCACAGGAAGTGCAGCTGCGTTTCTGCAAGCTCGGGGGCTGATGCGAAAATGTCCGAAAAATTGATGCTGTCGGTCAGGAAGAACAGCGCAAAGATTCCCAGCGCAAAGCCAAAATCACCCACTCGGTTAACAATGAAAGCCTTCATCGCCGCCGCATTCGCCGATGGCTTGCGGTAATAGAACCCAATCAGCAGGTAAGATGCGACGCCCACGCCTTCCCAACCAAAGAACATCTGAACCAGATTGTCCGCCGTCACCAGCATCAGCATGGCGAAGGTAAAGAAGGACAAATAAGCAAAGAAGCGCGGCTTATAGCTCTCGCCTTCGCGCCACTGCGGATCGTGAGCCATGTAGCCGAAGGAATAAAGATGCACGAGCGCCGAAACGGTCGTCACCACAATCAGCATGATCGCGGTCAGACGGTCCAGACGCACGGCCCAACTTGTCGACAGCGACCCGCTCTCGATCCAGCGCATGATCTCGACCTGCTGGGTCACCCCGTCAAAGGTGAAGAACACGATCCACGATAGTAGACAGGCCAGAAACAACAGGCCCGTGGCGGTCCACATTGCGGCCTTCTCGCCAATGAATCTCCAGCCGAACCCGCAGAGCAGCGCGCCCACCAGCGGGGCAAAGAGGATGGTGGTTTCCATATTCTCTTACCCCTTCATCATATTGACGTCTTCAACCGCGATGGTGCCGCGGTTGCGGAAGAAGCAGACCAGAATGGCCAGCCCAATCGCCGCCTCGGCCGCCGCAACGGTCAGCACGAACAGCGTAAACACCTGCCCGACCAGATCGCCGAGAAAACTGGAAAACGCCACGAGGTTGATATTCACCGCCAGCAGCATCAGTTCGATGCTCATCAGCAGAATGATGACGTTCTTGCGGTTCAGGAAGAGACCGAAGATGCCGATGACGAACAGCGTCGCCGCGACCGTAAGATAGTGTTCAAGTCCGATCATCGTCTCAAAGTCCCTGCCCCGGTTTCACGTCCTTCAACTCCATCGCCTTGGCCGGGTCGCGCATCATCTGGCCGACGATGTCCTGACGCTTGATGTCCTTGCGATGGCGCAGGGTCAGCACGATGGCGCCGATCATAGCCACCAACAGGATCAGGCCCGCCAGTTGGAACAGAAGGAAGTATTGATCATAAAGGATGACGCCCAGCGCCTCGGTATTGTGGCGGTCTGTTGGAACCGGCTGGGCCAGATTGGCCTCAACGCCTTGCGCGCTGTCCCAAGCCCCAAAGGCCATGACAAACTGCATTAGGATGACCAGACCGATCAGCAAGGCCAGCGGCATATAGCGCGCCATCTCGGCCTTGAGCTCGGCAAAGTCCACATCAAGCATCATCACAACGAAGAGAAACAGCACTGCGACCGCGCCGACATAGACGATGATCAGCAGCATTGCCACAAATTCGGCCCCCAGCAGCACGAACAGCCCCGCCGCGGACAGGAAGGACAGGATCAGCCACAGCACCGAGTGCACCGGCTGGCGGCTGATCACCGTGAACAGCCCACCGGTGATGGCGCTGATGGCAAACAGGTAGAAGGCAAAGACGGTCATTGATCCTCATCCTCGTTGTCGCCCATGACCTCTTGCGCCAGATCCAGCGCGCGAGTCATGGCCGGGATGCCGGCAAAGACCGACATCTGACCGATCGTTTCCACGATCTCTTGTTTCCTTGCGCCCGCCTCCAGTGCATGGCGCACGGTCTGCCTTACGGCCGCATCCGCCTGCGCGCCCTGACAGGTCAGCCCAGCCAGCGTCAGCAGCAGGCGGGTTTTGGCATCAAGACCGTCCTTGTTGACGGTGTTGCCGAACATCATCTCCATGACCTCTTTGGGCATGGTCGGCCACAGCGCTTCGAACCCTTTGGGCGAGAAATTTTCGAGCCCCGGGTTCATCGCCTTGGCCATCTCCTGTGCCTGTTGGAGCATCTGCTCAAATGGGTTCTTGGGAGTATCGCTCATCTGTACGGTGCGTCCATTTCCAAGTTGCGGGCGATCTCGGCTTCCCAGCGTTCACCGTTGTTCAGCAGCTTTTGCTTGTCGTAGAACAGTTCTTCGCGGGTTTCTGTGGCGAACTCGAAATTCGGGCCTTCGACGATTGCATCAACCGGGCAAGCCTCTTGGCAGAAACCGCAATAGATGCACTTGGTCATGTCGATGTCGTACCGGGTGGTGCGGCGGCTGCCGTCTTCGCGCGGTTCGGCGTCGATAGTGATCGCTTGTGCCGGGCAGATGGCCTCGCACAGTTTGCAGGCGATGCAGCGTTCTTCGCCGTTCGGATAGCGGCGCAGTGCGTGTTCACCGCGGAACCGCGGGGAAAGTGGACCCTTCTCGTGCGGATAGTTCAAGGTGGCCTTGGGAGAGAAGAAATACTTCAACCCCAGCTTCATACCGACCCAGAAGTCCTGCAGTAAAAAGTACTTGGCAGCGCGAGTGTAGTCGATTTGGGTCATATCAGCCTCCTACGCTCCAACGGGCAAACGCGCCCCAGAACCAGTCGAATTTTGCCGCAAAGGCGACGAATACTACCCAAGCCAAAGAGAATGGCAGGAACACTTTCCAGCCCAGCCGCATTAATTGGTCATAGCGGTAGCGCGGCGTGATCGCTTTGACCATTGCGAAGAGGAAGAAGAAGAACGCCATCTTGGCGACCATCCACAGTACGCCGTCCGGCAAGCCCGGGATCGGTGATAGCCAGCCGCCAAAGAACAGCAGCGTGGTCAGGGCGCACATCAGGAAGATGGCGATGTATTCACCAGCCATGAATAGCAAGAAGGGCGTGGCCGAGTATTCGACCTGATATCCAGCGACCAGTTCCGATTCCGCCTCGGGCAGATCGAACGGTGGGCGGTTGGTTTCCGCCAGTGCCGAGATGAAAAACAGGAAGACCATCGGGAAGTGCGGCAACCAGTACCAGCTGAAGAAGCCGAAGCGGCCATCCTGAGCGTGTACAATTTCGCCGAAATTCATTGAACCGGTCGAGATAATGACGCCAATGATGATCAGACCGATGGAAACTTCGTACGAAATCATCTGCGCCGCAGATCGCAGTGAACCAAGGAAAGGGTACTTTGAGTTCGACGCCCAACCGCCCATAATCACGCCATAAACCTCCAACGAGGATACGGCGAAAACGTACAGGATGGCGACGTTGATATCCGACAAGACCCAACCGTCGTTGAACGGGATCACAGCCCAGGCGATCATCGCCAGCACAAAGCTTGTCAATGGTGCCAGCATGAATACCGTGCGGTCAGCCCCGGCGGGGATGACCACCTCTTTCACCACATATTTCAGCGCGTCCGCCACCGATTGCAGCAGGCCATAAACGCCCACCACGTTGGGGCCGCGGCGCATCTGAACTGCCGCCCAGATTTTGCGGTCGCCATAGACGAGGAACAACAGCGAGATCATCACAAAGGCAACGACTGCAAGCACTTGCGCCAGAATGATGATGGCTATTCCGCCTGGGGTGTTAAAGAAATCAGCCATTGGTCCTCACACCGTGGGTATTCCGTTTTCCGCGTGTGTTGCGAAGGCCATCTGCCTGCGCAAACTGCGTCTGGGTCGGCGCGTTGGTGTAAACAGCATCCGCCGCACTTTCGCCACCCTTATTGTTGCGTCTCACGCGCATTTTCACGGCCGCCGAAGAGTCGGCGCTCAAAGGCGATATGAAACTGGTCTGGTTCATTCTGCCGCGATCTTTCCGGCTTTGCGTGCCTGTGCCTGCGCTGACAGCTCAGCCATCAGTTGCGAGGCACGTGCGATCGGATTGGTCAGGTAGAAGTCCTTGACCGCGTTGCGGAAGGTGGCTGTGCCCAGCGGCCCCGCCTCTACCGCTTGCGCTTCATTTTCGATCACCTCGTCGATGCGCGCCAGATGCGGCACTGCCTCGATCAGCGCGGAGCGCAGTTGCGCCAGCGAGTCGTAGGGCAGCGTTGCGCCCAACTCGGCCGACAAGGCCCGTAGAATGGCCCAGTTTTCCTTGGCTTCACCTGGGGCAAATCCGGCACGCATGGCCAGTTGTGGGCGGCCTTCGGTGTTCACAAACAACCCGTTTTCTTCGGTATAGGCCGCGCCCGGCAGGATCACGTCGGCGCGGTGTGCGCCCCGGTCGCCATGGCTGCCTTGATAGATCACAAAGGCACCGTCGCCGATCTCAACCTCATCCGCGCCGAGGTTATAGATCACGTCCGCTGCGCTGATCGCGTCCATGCCCGCTTCGTTGGTCGCATCCACATCCAGCGCACCCACTCGCGAGGCAGCCGTGTGCAAAACGATCAGGCCACTTTCGGTATTGGCAGCAATGGTTTGCGCAGCAGCCAAAACAGCGGCGCCGTCCGCTTCCTGCAGCGCACCCTGACCGATAATGACCAGAGATGCCTTGCCCTTGATTTCATCATCGCCGCCCATGTCGACAACTTTTTGCAGTGCTGCGCGGTCGTCGCCCATGTGGTGATACGCATAGGTCAGATCGACCGCCGAGCCGACCAGAGCAACCTCGGCCCCGTGCGCCCATGCCTTGCGGATACGCGCGTTCAAAACCGGAGCTTCCTCACGCGGGTTGGTACCAATCAGCAGAATGCGCTCGGCTGTGTCGATATCCTCAATCGCCGCAGTCCCGGCATAGGCCCCACGGTTACCTGCTGGCAACTTGGCCCCATCCGTGCGGCATTCAACGACACCACCCTGCCCCTCGATCAATTGTTTCAACGCAAAGGCCGCTTCGACTGGCGCCAGATCACCCACGATACCTGCCGGTTTCTTGGCACCTTTCAGCGCTTGAGCCGCTTTGGTCAGTGCCTCGGGCCAAGAGGCTGGGCGCAGTTTACCGTTTTCACGGACATATGGCCTGTCCAAACGCTGACGGCGCAATCCGTCCCAGACGAAACGGGTCTTGTCGCTTATCCATTCCTCGTTCACGCCATCATGGTTTCGCGGCAGAAAGCGCATGACTTCACGCCCCTTGGTGTCCACGCGGACGTTCGAGCCCAAGGCATCCATGACGTCGATGCTCTCGGTCTTGGTCAATTCCCACGGACGGGCTGTGAATGCGTAAGGTTTCGAGGTCAGCGCCCCAACCGGGCACAGGTCAATGATGTTGCCCTGCAGGTTCGAATCCAGCGTTTGGTTCAGATATGAGGTGATCTCGGCATCCTCGCCCCGTCCAGTCTGACCCATCTGAGTGATCCCGGCGACCTCGGTCGTGAACCGCACGCAACGGGTGCAGCTGATACAGCGCGTCATGGCTGTGCCAACCAGCGGCCCCAGATCCAGATCGTCCACCGCGCGCTTGGCTTCCTTGAACCGGCTGCCCGACAGACCATAGGCCATGGCCTGATCCTGCAGGTCACACTCGCCGCCCTGATCACAGATCGGGCAATCCAGCGGGTGGTTGATCAGCAGGAATTCCATCACCCCTTCCCGGGCCTTTTTGACCATGGGTGAATTCGTCTTGACCTCAGGTGGCTGTCCTTCCGGCCCCGGACGCAGATCGCGGACCTGCATCGCGCAAGATGCGGCAGGCTTAGGTGGGCCACCTACAACTTCAACCAGGCACATCCGGCAGTTGCCAGCGATCGACAAACGCTCGTGATAACAGAAACGCGGCACCTCAACCCCAGCTTGCTCGCAAGCCTGGATCAGGGTCATCGCACCATCGACTTCGATTTCCTGCCCGTCGATATTCACTTTGCGGAGGTCAGACATCGTCTAGTTCGCTCTCAAATACACGCCAACGGCGCTGTTTCTTTCAATCTCTGCCCGCCCCAGCGTGCAGAAGGAATTGGGGTTTTCGTAGGTAACGCCATGTTGGGCCAGATAAGCCTCGCCCTTGGCGCGCATCCGGTCTTTTTCGGCATCCGAATCCACATAGGCCCGGATTTCGTTATCTGAGTACCCCAATTTGTTCGCTTTCGACTTCAAACCCCACAGCACACCGATTGCTTTCAGACGCCGCCCGCTGATCGAGGGGCAATATTCCGAAATCTCATTTGCAATAGCGATGTAATAGAGTTCGTTGTCGATCTCTTTGACTTCGCGCAAGGGCGGTTTCGCTTCTGCGATGGTTGGCAGAGCCAACACAGACAGCAGCGCCAGCATATTCACTTTGGACATGACAATTCCTTTCGTCTTGGGAAACCCAAGACGAGCGGCAGCCGGGGTGCTATGCAATAACATGCTCCCTGTCATCCGGTGATATGCAGGCAACCGTGTCATGGTCTTTGACAGGTTCCAGCAAAGGTCAGCTTGTCATCGCTGATGCGCAAGTTTTGTGGCTCGGTATCTGGGCCGACCTTCCAAACGATGCTGGAAGAGCCGAAATTATTGATACAGAATTTCGTCCCCTCATACCGCCCCGCCTCGCGTGCACCGTCCAACGAGGCTGAAACCCCATTTACAACCACGGTGAACTCGGTCGGCATCTTCTTTTTATCAACAGGTTTTGCTTTGGCCCGAAAGAATTGCCCGTCAAAGAAAACGCGATCGCTAGACGAAGTGATGCCCCCGCATGCCGAAACGACCGACATCGCAATGACCCCGCCCAACAAGGGCATACGGACCGCAACATCTTTACGTCCGAACATTTGATTTTTCCCCCAAACCAACTTCAAAACGCCGCCACAATTGCCATGATCCCCATCACGACCATGCAGGCCCAGGCGACGACATAAAGGACCGAGCGCAAACCAGTTGCTGGCTTGCCGATACCACGAATATGTACCACCAGCATTGCCAGCCGCGCCAGCAATGCAACCGAAGCCAACAGGTTGACCCAAAATGGGCTAACCGCCATGAGAATAGCCGCGACAATGACCGTCAGATAAGCAGGCAATGTCTCGGTCCCGTTTAGATAGGCGCGGTTCAGGCGATAAGCTTTATCCGCATAGTCCTGATCCGGCGTCGCCCCCGGCGCCAGCCCTTTGGCATTTTTGGCCAGCGCCGAAAAGGGAGCAAGCAGCAGAATGATCAGCGTGAAGATCACAACTGACGCAACCGCGTGTCCGTATTCTGAAAGTGCTTCCATCAGGATTACTCCGCCGCCATCGCACCCATACGGCCCGATTTCTGAGCCTTGATGCGATCTTCGATTTCTTCACGGAAGTTGCGGATCAGGCCCTGGATCGGCCAGGCCGCCGCATCGCCAAGGGCGCAGATCGTGTGGCCTTCGACTTGCTTGGTGACATCGAACAGCATGTCGATCTCTTCCAACTCAGCCTCACCGCGCACCAGACGATCCATCACCCGCATCATCCAGCCGGTGCCTTCACGACATGGCGTACACTGACCGCAGCTTTCGTGCTTGTAGAATTTCGACAGCCGCCAGATTGCTTTGATGATGTCAGTGGACTTGTCCATCACGATCACTGCCGCCGTACCAAGACCTGAACCCAGATCGTTGCGCAAATAATCAAAATCCATGATCGCGTCGCGCATGTTCTCACCGCGCACGCACGGAACAGACGAGCCACCCGGGATCACAGCCAACAGATTGCCCCAACCGCCACGGATGCCACCGCAATGGGTTTCGATCAGTTGCTCAAAGGGGATCGACATCGCCTCTTCGACCACGCAGGGGTTGTTCACATGGCCCGAGATTGCAAACAGCTTGGTCCCTGCATTGTTCTGACGACCAAAGCCCGCGAACCAGTCGGCACCCCGGCGCAATATGGTCGGCACAACAGCGATGGATTCCACGTTATTCACTGTGGTCGGGCAACCATAAAGCCCCGCCCCCGCCGGGAACGGAGGTTTCATCCGCGGCATACCCTTTTTGCCCTCAAGGCTTTCGATCAGAGCCGTTTCCTCACCGCAGATATACGCCCCGGCCCCGTGATGCAGGAACAGATCAAAATCCCAGCCCGAGCCAGCGGCGTTCTTGCCCAACAGACCCGCGTCGTACGCTTCGTCAATCGCGGCCTGCAGCGCTTCACGCTCGCGGATATATTCGCCACGCAAGTAGATGTAACAGGTATGCGCGTTCATCGCGAAAGACGCGATCAGGCACCCTTCGATCAGCGTATGCGGATCGTGACGCATGATCTCGCGGTCTTTGCAGGTGCCGGGTTCGGATTCGTCCGCATTCACCACCAGATACGACGGACGACCGTCGCTTTCCTTGGGCATGAACGACCATTTCAAACCGGTCGGGAAACCCGCGCCACCACGACCACGAAGCCCTGAGTCTTTCATTGTCTGGATGACCCAGTCGCGCCCCTTGTCGATCAGGCCAGCCGTGCCGTCCCAATGCCCTCGGGCCTGCGCACCGCGTAGGGTGCGTTCGTGCATCCCGTAGATGTTGGTAAAGATCCTGTCCTGATCCTTCAGCATCGTTCAGTTACCCTTGGCTATCCTGACGCATGCGCCAGAGTTGAAATATGTTGACGCCCGCATAGATGAACCCGGCCAGAGCGGCGAGATCAAACAACAACGCGTGGCGCGTTGTCAGTTCCAATGCGGGTCCGATGAACAGGTTCATGGCAAGCCAAACCGCCATCGTCACCGCGATGACGATGCCTATGTGACGCCCCTTGCGGGCTATGGCCAGTTCTTTGTCCTTGTCCATCATTCCCTGATACCCCGTATGGGCACCCGTCATTTAGTCTTCGTCGGTCTGTTCATCATACGTGCCTTCTTCCTTGGCACGTTTGGCGAATTCGGTTTCATCGCCCACCGCAAGCTTGGCGGCCTGTTCGATCCAGCCGTCCCGCTCGATCCGGCCCTTGAACTTCAGCCGGGCATCGACCCAGGCCACTTGTTCGGGCGTCCACGAGGCGATCTGATCATAGTGGAAAAAGCCCAGGCCGTTCAGCGTCTCTTCCAGCTTCGGCCCCACACCTTTCAGCAGCTTGAGGTCATCCGGCAACCCGCCGCGCGCCTCAGTCAGGGTTTTGGGCTGGTCTCCCTTCGCCGGCTCAGGCGCAGGCTTGGCTTTTGCCTCTTCCGCCTGCTTCACCGCTGGTTTCGGCGTTTCTGGTGGTTTCGGAGGTTTCGCCGACGCCGACGCACCCGCCTGTTTGCCGTCTTTGCCCAGCCAAGGCGTCAGGATTGGAACCTCGGTCCCGTCGATGCGCTTAACCGTATCGCCAATATCCGTCGCCAACGCGACGCTGGCATTCTGAGCGGGTTTCCCCACCTCATGCTCAGTAAGGCTGGACAGTCCTTTGAGCGGTTCTGCGGCATAGCGCCCGTTCTGCGGACCGGGTGTCGGAACCTTGCCAGCCGCCAGATCATCGAGGATCTTGCCAAAGCTCTCTGCGGTCAGGTCTTCGTAGTAGTCCTTGCCGATCTGCGCCATCGGCGCATTGGTGCAGGAGCCAAGGCATTCCACCTCTTCCCAGCTCAGCTTGCCATCTGCCGACAGTTCATGTGGCTTGGCCGCGATCTTTTCCTTGCAGACCGCAATCAGGTCCTCCGCCCCGCAGATCATGCAGGAGGTCGTGCCGCAGACCTGAATATGCGCCACTGATCCAACCGGTTGCAGCTGGAACATGAAGTAGAAAGACGCAACTTCGAGCACGCGGATATAGGCCATGCCCAGCAAATCAGCCACCGCCTCAATCGCCGGACGGCTCAGCCAGCCCTCCTGCTCCTGCGCGCGCCATAGAAGCGGAATAACCGCGCTTGCCTGACGCCCCTCGGGGTATTTGGTGATCTGCGCTTTGACCCATTGCTGGTTGGCAGCGGTGAAGGCAAAGCTTTCGGGTTGTTCGGGATGAAGACGGCGGAGCATTAGCGGTCAATCTCTCCAAATACGACGTCCATGGTACCGATGATGGCGGCGACGTCGGCCAGTTGGTGCCCTCCGGCGACGTGGTCCATGGCTTGCAGGTGCAGGAAACCCGGCGCGCGCAGTTTGGCGCGGTAGGGTTTGTTGGTGCCATCGGCGACCAGATAGACGCCAAATTCACCCTTTGGGGCTTCGACGGCGGCGTAGACCTCGCCTGCCGGGACGTGGAAGCCTTCGGTGTAAAGCTTGAAGTGATGGATCAGGCTTTCCATCGAGGTCTTCATGTCCGAGCGTTTCGGCGGGGTGATCTTGCCTCGTGCAAGAACATCTCCGGGGCAGTCGCGGATTTTGGCGATGGCCTGCTGAATGATCGACAACGATTGGCGCATCTCTTCCATACGGACGAGGTAGCGGTCATAGCAGTCGCCGTTTTTGCCGACGGGAATCTGGAATTCAAACTCGTCATAGCATTCATAGGGCTGCGCACGACGCAGGTCCCAGGCCAGACCAGACCCGCGCACCATCACGCCCGAGAAGCCGTATTTCTGGATATCGTCCTCGGTCACCACACCAATATCAGCGTTGCGCTGTTTGAAGATGCGGTTTTCGGTCAGCAGACCGTCGATGTCATCGAGAACGGCGGGAAATTCGTGGCTCCAGGACTCGATATCGTCCAACAGTTCGGGTGGCAGGTCCTGATGCACGCCCCCGGGGCGGAAATAGGCGGCGTGCAGGCGCGCGCCACAGGCACGCTCATAGAACACCATCAGCTTTTCGCGTTCCTCGAAGCCCCAGAGCGGTGGGGTCAGCGCGCCAACATCCATCGCCTGCGTGGTCACGTTCAGCAGGTGGTTCAGGATGCGCCCAATCTCGGAATACAGAACCCGGATCAGCGAACCACGACGCGGCACTTCGACCCCAGTCAGCTTTTCGATGGCCAGACACCAGGCATGTTCCTGGTTCATCGGCGCCACATAATCCAGCCGGTCGAAATACGGCAGGTTCTGCAGATACGTCCGGCTTTCCATCAGCTTTTCGGTACCACGGTGCAGCAGGCCGATATGCGGATCGCAGCGCTCGACGATCTCACCGTCCAGTTCAAGCACAAGACGCAAAACTCCATGTGCCGCAGGGTGTTGCGGTCCGAAATTAATGTTGAAGTTGCGGATCTTCTGTTCTCCGCTCAGCGCATCCGTGCTGCCGTCATCGTATCTTGAGCCGTCCATCAACGCCCTCGTTTCTTCTTTGCTTCGGCCCGGACCCGGACCTTTTCAGCTTCGGCCGCTTTGGCAGCAGCCCCTGCAAGCAAGACGCCCAATGCGCCCAATATGATCAGTTCGCCCATCAAGTCAGCGGCGCTCCATCTCTTGCAGTTTCATCGCCATCATCCACAGCAGGACAATCACAGCCGGGGAGATGATGCATGCAAACGCCCAGTTCTTGTTGATCCCGAAATGCGGCAGCAGTTTCAGCATCGGTACGACCGTTGCCACCACCAGAATGATCCAGATCAGGAACTCAAACATGATGGCTACTCCTGTTTCTCATCCCCAGGCAGAATGTAGTTCGCGCCCTCCCAAGGGGACATGAAATCGAACTGCCGATATTCCTGCACCAGACTGACTGGTTCGTAGACAACGCGCTTTTGCGCCTCGTCATAGCGTACCTCGGTATAGCCCGTGGTCGGGAAATCCTTACGCAGCGGATGGCCGCGGAATCCATAGTCGGTCAGGATACGGCGTAAGTCCGGATGACCCGTGAACAGGATGCCGAACATGTCGAACACCTCACGCTCGAACCAGTTGGCCGAGGGGTGAACGTCAACGATCGAGGGCACCATGTCTTCCTCGCGGATCGAAACCCGCAGGCGGATGCGCTGGTTCCGGTACATCGACAAGAAGTGATACACCACGTCGAACCGCTTGGCCCGTTCCGGGTAGTCCACGCCGGTAATGTCAACCAGCGACGAGAACTGGCAATTCCGGTCGGATTTCAGGAACTCCACAAATTCCACTAGGTTCGATGGCGCGACATCCACGTTCAGTTCGCCATGGGTTACATCCCAAGACAGAACGCAATCGGCCCGTTTCAGTTCAAGCTGCGCGCCGAGTTCTTTGAGTGCTTCGCTCATCTACCCTCTCCTCAGCGTACGATGGTGCCGGTGCGGCGGATTTTGCGTTGCAGCTGCATCAAGCCGTACAGCAATGCCTCAGCAGTCGGAGGGCAGCCAGGCACGTAGATGTCCACTGGAACCACACGGTCGCAGCCACGCACGACAGAATAGGAATAGTGATAGTACCCACCGCCATTCGCGCAGGAGCCCATCGAGATCACATAGCGCGGCTCAGGCATCTGGTCATAAACCTTGCGCAGCGCCGGGGCCATCTTGTTGGTCAGCGTTCCAGCCACGATCATCACGTCCGACTGACGTGGAGAGGCACGCGGAGCAATCCCAAACCGCTCGGCATCATAGCGCGGCATCGAGGTGTGCATCATTTCGACCGCGCAACAGGCCAGACCGAAGGTCATCCAGTGCAGCGATCCGGTGCGCGCCCAATTGATAATGTCTTCTGTCGAGGTTAGCAGGAAGCCTTTGTCCTGCAACTCGGCGTTAAGGGCCTGCGTGGCGACTTCTTTGTCGACACCAGCAGTGTTTGCACCCGTCATCACTCCCATTCCAAGGCTCCCTTTTTCCATTCATAGGCAAAGCCGATGGTCAGAACACCCAGAAACACCATCATCGACCAGAACCCCACATCGCTGATGTCCTTAAAGCCCACGGCCCACGGGAACAGGAACGCAATTTCGAGATCGAAGATGATGAAAAGAATCGAGACCAGATAGAATCGGACGTCGAATTTCATCCGCGCATCGTCAAAGGCGTTAAAGCCGCATTCATATGCGCTGACCTTTTCAGGGTCGGGGTTACGGACTGCCAGAACCACAGCCGCCAGAATCAAGACGATTCCAAGGCCGACAGCAACGGCCAGAAACACCAGAATCGGGAGATACTCCCGTAGCAGGTCTTCCACGAATAGCTCCTTTCCTGCGCAACCCAGTCAGGGGGCGCCGTCAATTGGCGTGTTGACTGGACATTCTCTATCCGCGCGGGGTCAGAGGGTCAACGGCAACCAACCCTTCAAAAAATGTTCATTTTTGATTTATCTTTGAGATTCAGCGTTTCAAACCGTGCTGGAACTGATCGAGACGGCGTAAGGTCGTGTCTCACCTGCTTTGTAGTAGACATAAAAAGTCATGCCATAGGCCATTAAAGAAAATAACTGCCCAAGTGGTGTCCTGGCCTGGTACAGCGGCGTGTAAGCATAAGAGGCACCCACAGACCGGCGAATAGTACGTCCTGCGTGGATATAATAATCGCCCTCCCTGCCCTTGGGGAGTTTTCGAGGCGATCCGTCTACGTTTTCCCGGCTTACCCTTAATCCTTGCAGAGCAAGCCAGTCCGCCGCCTCATCTACATTTTTAGAAAGCTGCAATACACGAAAGACACAGATTTTGGCTTCGTGAGAGTTGTGAATTAGTGACCAATCGAGTTCAGGCAGAGTTCCGTCTGCCAGGCCCGGTCGCACGCAAGCGTCAATCGTTGGAAATTGCTGCGCGGCCCTTCGCTCTCCTGTGGTCAATGGGCGGAAGTACTCATCCTGAAAAGCGGGGGCCGCAATGTCCTCGGAAAAAAAGAGTGTTTCAATCCGGTCAGCCATGCCTTTACCGAGGAAGAACACTCCGGCCACGACAAACGCCGCTGAGATTAGGCGGTCCAATCGCGAACCGGTAAGAAACTTTGGGCCGCCTACATCCGAAGAATGTTTGACACCCGCCAACAACAGCCAGAATACCAGACCTGCAAGCGCGCCGATAGCGACAGCAGTCAAGGCATCGAGAAAGCCTCCAATGCGACCCAGTAAAGCCCATCCGAACAGGGTCCAGAAAACAAGGCTAGCCGGTAGCGCCAATTTAAATCCGCGAAGCGCGACACCGATCGAAAACACCGCGAGGCAAAAAACAATTACTGGTACAAACGCCAAGAAAAACGAGACGAATATCATCGATGTAGCGGACATGGTTGCCTGTCCGGAATCCGGCATAATCCAAAGTGCCCCTGCAGCACAAATATTGAGGCATATGAGCGTCGTTAGAACTGTACGATTTAGGGCAACAGAAATTCGAAATGCGGTTTTTAGTAAACGCGTTGGCATGGCACTCTCCCTATGAGAGTGATGATGCTAGGTTTTTACAATTGTCTTTAGAAGTCAGGAATTTGCTACCCAATCGGGTTTTCGTTTATCGAAGAACGCGTCGATTCCCTCGTGGGCTTCTTCGGTCTCCCACTGATTCACCAGCGCTCGGATCGTCTGGTCGATCACCGCATCGTCAATGCAAGGCCCCAGTGTTCTGACCAGTTCCTTGGCCGAGGCCACAGCACCCGGGGCGCAGATAAGATAAGGGGCGACTTCCGCCTCAACGGCGTCGGCCAACCCATCGGAGGGAGCAGTGCGGGCCAGCAAACCAAGCTCGACGGCCTCGGCAGCATCGAACATTCTGGCCGACATGAACACGCGCCTTGCCCGCGCCTCGCCCATGCGGGCGATCACATATGGGCCAATCGTGGCCGGGATCAGACCCAGCCGAGTCTCGGTCAGGCCCATCTTTAGGCCATTCACTCCAACGGCCACATCGCAAACGGCGGCCAGCCCGACGCCGCCACCAAAGGTGTTGCCCTGAATCGCGCCGATCAGCGGACGGGGCATCGTGTTCAACGCTTGCAGCATCTCGGCCAGCTTACGCGCCTCGGTAAATCGCGTTTCTGGATCGGCGGCCATCTGGTCCTGCATCCAGCCCAGATCACCGCCTGCGCAGAAACTCTTGCCTTTCCCGGTCAGAACCACCACGCGCACCGTGTCATCAGCACCCAGTTGCGCGGCCACTTGCGTCAGTTCGGAAATCATCTGCGCCGACATCGCGTTGTGCTTTTCCGCCCGATCGAGCGTCAAAGTCGCAACCCCACGCGCATCCGTGGCTACCGAGATCGTTTCAAACATGCCTGCCCCTCATTCCGGCCGCATGGCGCGCGCCATCTGCGCCGCCTGCTCTACAATTTCCAGATCAAGCCCAGTCTCATAGCCCAACCGCTCCAGATGGGCGGCCACGGCCTCAGTAGCGACGTTCCCAGCCGCTCCGGGCGCATACGGGCAGCCGCCCAGGCCGCCAACCGCCGTATCAAAAGTCCGCACGCCCAGCGCCAAAGCAGCATCGATATTGTCGATGGCCCGGCCATTGGTGTCGTGGAAATGCCCAGCCAGACGAGTTACCGGCACGCGTTCACGTACGGCCAGCAGCATATGCGCGATGGTGTCTGGCGTTCCCTGTCCGATGGTATCGCCCAATGAAACTTCATAGCAGCCCAAGCTGAACAGTTGATCCGCGACCTCGGCCACCTTCTCAGGCGGGGTTGGGCCGTCATAGGGACAGTCGGTCACGCAAGACACATAGCCCCGCACCGGCAAATCAATGTGGCGCGCTGCCTCGAGGATTGGTGTAAACCGTTCGATGGATTCGGCAATCGTGGCGTTGATATTGGCTCTCGAGAACCCCTCGGACGCCGATGCGAACACCGCAATTTCATTCGCCTTGGCAGCCAAGGCGTCCTCGTACCCACGCATGTTGGGTGTCAGAGCAGCATAGCGCACTCCGTCAGCCCTCTTGATCCCTGCCAACACATCCGCGCTGCCGGCCATCTGCGGCACCCATTTGGGCGAAACAAAGCTGGCCACCTCGATCCGGTTGAACCCTGCGCGGCTAAGGCAGTCGACCAGCGCCACTTTCTCGGCCACCGGGATCTCACGTTGTTCATTTTGCAGGCCATCGCGTGGACCTACCTCGAAAATCTCGACCCGCTCACCCATGGCTGCTCTCCTTCCGGTTTTGTCTCGTTTCCTGTTCGGATGGCCTGACTGTGCCACGTGTTGTGGCACGGGAACAGGTTACTCTTCTTTCAACCTGATCAGCGCCGCTCCGGCTTCGACCTGTGCGCCGTCTTCGGTCAGCACCTCAGCCACGATACCGTCGCGGGCGGCCAGCAGGGAATGCTCCATTTTCATCGCTTCCAAGATGGCCAGCCTGTCCCCTTCACTCACCTCTTGGCCCACAGAGGCAAACACTGCCTTGACCAAACCGGGCATCGGGGCCTCGATCACGTTGGTATCACCCGCGGCACTGGCATCGCGATCCAGCGGATCAACGATGTCAAAAGCCTGACCGTAGCTATCAAAGACCGTAATCCGCCCGCCCGAAACCGAAACGCGCGGCATTGGGCTTCCGCCTATGGACCAGGTACTGTTGCTGCGTTCGGCGATGACGGTTTCTTCCCCGACTTGCCAAATCTGGCAATCCGGTCCTTCGACCTGAACATCCAGATCAATGATATCATCCGCCATGAGTTGCACCGCGCGATGCAGCGGAGCCCACAGGGAAAACCCGGTCTCTTGGTCTGTATCGACCAAATCCAGCGCCGTCATAGCCGCCGCCACGCATGTCGCGGCCGAAACCGGCGCAACCAGTGTCAGCACATCAATGTCCCGCCCGATCAAACCGGTATCAACATCCCCCGCAGCGAAGCCCTCATGTCGCGTCAGCGCACCCAGAAAGGCAAGGTTGGTGACGGTTCCGGCCACCTCGGTCTGCCGCAAAGCGCGGTGCAACTGCTTTAACGCAACTGCTCGCGTGGGGCCGTGAACGATGACTTTGGCGATCATCGGATCATACCACGGGCTGATCGTGTCGCCTGCACGCACGCCGCTATCGGCACGGCACGTTGCAGGAAAACGCAGATGCGTCAGGGTGCCCGTTGCAGGTAGGAACCCCTTGGGCACGTCCTCGGCATAGAGGCGAGCCTCAAATGCATGACCGGTGATGGAGAGTTCTTCCTGACGTTTCGGTAGGTTTTCTCCGCCAGCGACGCGCAATTGCCATTCGACCAGATCGACACCTGTGATCGCCTCGGTCACGGGATGTTCCACTTGCAGGCGGGTGTTCATCTCCATGAACCAGAACCGGTCCGGGCGTAGCCCGTCCGAGGCGTCGACGATGAATTCAACCGTCCCTGCCCCTTTGTAGCCAATCGCCTCAGCGGCGCGAACGCCCGCCTGCCCCATCGCCTCGCGCATCTCGGGCGTCATGCCGGGGGCCGGTGCTTCTTCGATCACCTTCTGGTGGCGGCGTTGCAACGAGCAATCGCGTTCGAACAAATGCACCGCGTGGGTGCCATCACCGAACACCTGCACTTCGATGTGGCGAGGTTTGGCGACGAATTTTTCGACCAGAACTGCGTCATTGCCAAAGGCGGTTTTCGCCTCGCCCCGCGCGCTGTCCAGCGCAGTTGCGAAATCCTCGGGGCGTTCGACCAGCCGCATGCCCTTGCCGCCGCCACCTGCAACAGCCTTGATCAACACCGGGTAGCCGATGGTTTCAGCAGCCCCGGCCAGATGCTCAGGGTCCTGATTGTCGCCGTGATACCCCGGCACAACCGGCACACCTGCCTGCTCCATCAATACCTTGGCCGCATCCTTGAGGCCCATCTTGCGGATCGCATCCGCAAAAGGGCCGATAAACGTCAGACCAGCCGCCTTGACCGCATCCACGAATTCGGGGTTTTCCGAGAGAAAGCCGTAGCCCGGGTGGATCGCCTGAGCCCCGGTATCCAGCGCAGCCTTAATGATCAAGTCGCCCTTCAGGTAGCTTTCAGCGGGGGCTGCGCCGCCGATACGGACAGCCTCATCGGCCATCTGCACATGTTTTGCCGAGGCATCCGCGTCGGAATAGACCGCGACACAGGAGACACCCATTTTCTGAGTTGTTTCCATCACCCGACAGGCAATCTCGCCCCGGTTGGCAATCAGGATTTTATTGAACATGGTAAACCGGCCCTTCAAATGCCAAGCCATCAGGCTTTTCGGTTTTGAGTTCCCATGAAGAAGCCGTACATTCGAACAATTCATCACGGAAATAGAACAAGTAGTGATTGGCGCATGTCGGCCTATGGCCCACGGTAATCCATGGCGTTTTTTCTTGTTCTTCTAAGAGATTACCAGTCACAGAGAAGAACTCTCCCCATGCAGGCGCGAGCTTGCTGAAACGGCATTGTCCCTTGTACCAACTCTCATCATTGATTGGTAAAAATCGAAATCGATGGCAGTCTTGGAACTGCAAATATAACGCGCCTTGAGACAACTCAGACGGATTGTTCCAAGTGTTCGGCGCAAAGCGCAGCCAACAGTGATCTTTGTCCAAACCTACAGCTGGCAATGGAGCGTTTGGATCAGCATTCCAACCATTACTCAGTTTTTCAAAAACAGTAGGCATACTACATCCTGAACACGCCGAAACGTGTCTCCTCAATCGGTGCATTCAGCGCGGCGCTCAGCGACAGGGCCAGCACATCGCGGCTTTTACGCGGGTCGATGATGCCGTCGTCCCACAACCGGGCCGAGGCATAGAGGGGGTGGGATTGCTCCTCGAACATCTCCAACGTCGGGCGTTTGAACTCGGCCTCTTCCTCAGCCGACCACGTGCCGCCTTGCCGCTCGATCCCGTCGCGTTTTACGGTGGCCAGAACGCCCGCGGCCTGCTCACCTCCCATCACGGAAATCCGAGAGTTCGGCCAGGTCCAGAGGAAACGCGGCTGATAGGCCCGTCCCGCCATGCCGTAATTACCGGCCCCGAAGGAGCCGCCAACCAACATCGTAACCTTCGGCACATTCGTCGTCGCCACGGCTGTCACCATTTTAGCCCCGTGTCGTGCGATGCCCTCGTTTTCGTATTTACGACCAACCATGAACCCGGTGATGTTCTGCAAAAACACCAGAGGAATTTTGCGCTGCGAACAAAGCTCAACGAAATGCGCACCCTTCTGCGCAGCCTCGGAAAACAGCACGCCATTGTTGGCGATGATCCCCACTGGGCAGCCTTTTACATGGGCAAAACCGGTCACCAAAGTCTCGCCAAAGCGTGGTTTGAATTCGTCAAAGCGAGAGCCATCGACCAGCCGCGCTATAACCTCGCGGATGTCGTAAGGCGTGCGCAAATCCGCAGGGACAACGCCCAGAATTTCCTTGGGGTCATAGGCCGGTTCCTCGGGGCTGGCCCAATCCACCGTTTGCGGCTTGCGCAGGTTCAGCGATCCGACCGCCCGCCGTGCCAGAGCCAACGCATGGGCGTCATCCTCGGCCAGATAATCCGCCACGCCGGACAGGCGGGTGTGCACGTCGCCGCCGCCGAGATCTTCGGAACTGACAACTTCTCCGGTCGCGGCCTTAACCAAGGGCGGTCCGGCCAGAAAGATCGTGCCTTGCTCTTTCACGATGATCGTCACATCCGACATCGCGGGCACATAAGCCCCGCCCGCCGTACACGACCCCATGACCACGGCGATTTGGGCAATCCCCTTCGCGCTCATCCGCGCCTGATTATAGAAGATGCGGCCAAAATGATCGCGGTCAGGGAAAACCTCATCCTGATTGGGCAGGTTCGCGCCGCCGCTATCGACCAGATAGATGCAGGGGAGGTTGTTTTCCTCAGCAATCTCCTGCGCGCGCAGGTGTTTCTTGACCGAGAGCGGGTAATAGGTGCCCCCCTTCACGGTGGCGTCGTTGCAGACCACCATAACCTCGCGCCCCTGCACCCGGCCAATGCCCGCGATCACCCCCGCCGCCGGGGCTGCATCGCCATACATCCCATGCGCCGCCGTCGCCCCGATTTCCAGAAACGGAGACCCCGGATCCAGCAGGTTCGCAACCCGCCGGCGCGGCAGCATCTTGCCCCGAGATTCATGCCGCGCGCGGGATTTCTCACCCCCGCCCATGCGGGCCGCTTCGGCAGCGGCAGAGATTTGCGCCAGCGCGTCCAGATGCGCCGCGCGATTTGTCTTAAAGCCCTCAGAGGCGGGCATGGCTTTGGATGTGAGTTTCATTTGGCTACCTCTCCAGCAAGTCTTTGCAGGTGCCGCCAATTCACCCAGCTCCCTGCATTCAAGTGCATTTCGCACCATGTATCTGGGGGAATTTCTTCGCTAGAAGATGCATCACAAACATCGGAAACGCCTTCGACCAATTGAAGGTACTGTCGCTCGTAGCTACGTGCCGCTCTGCCCGACTTTCCAATACTTTTAGGCACAGTTGTTTTGATTTCTGTCGAAAGTGCATCGACATGCTCAGTAAGTCTGACAAGACATTGCACCCGTTCTTCGACGACACGGCCTATTGTGCAATAGTCGACGGCGATACTAATACAGTTGGTATCCATGGTCATTCCATTGTTATGCTGGGTTAGTAGCGCGCAACCGTCGAACCACTCCAAAACTTCGATCGGATTGCTCGAGCTTTTCTGCCCGCACCGTGCAAACGCCTGCCAATATAAGAGAAAAGGCGAGCATCAAATGTTTCATTCAATGGACTCCCCCGCCGCCCGCGCCTTCAATTCCTTCCGAATAACCTTCCCCGTCACCGTCATCGGCAACTCCTCCAGAAACGCCACCTCGCGCGGATAGGAATACTGCGCCAGACGGTCCTTGACCCAATCCTGCAAATCGGCCCCTGAGGCTTCAGCCCCCGGTTTCAGCACGACATAGGCCTTCACGATCTCGGTCCGCAGCGGGTCGGGCTTGCCGACCACGCCCACCGTCGCCACCGCCGGGTGGGTCAGCAGGCAATCCTCGATTTCGGCCGGGCCGATGCGGTATCCGGCAGACGTAATCACGTCGTCATCGCGGCCGACAAAGCGCAGGTAGTCGCCCTCCCACACGCCGCGGTCGCCGGTGATCAGCCAGTCGCCGCGGAACTTCTCAGCCGTCGCTTCGGGGCGGTTCCAGTATTCCAGCAGCATCGAGGCCGAGCCGCGCCGGATGGCCACGTCGCCCTCTTCATCGGTCGGATTGCCGTCTTCGTCGATCACCGCCACCTCATGCCCTGGCACTGGTTTCCCAATGCACCCGGGTTGCACCGGGAAATCCTCGGCGCAGGAGGACACGACCATGTTGCATTCGGTCTGGCCGTAGAATTCGTTAATCGTCAGGCCAAACGCCTGTTGCCCCCATGCCAGCATCTCGGCCCCCAGCGGCTCACCGCCCGAAGCGACCGAGCGCAAACCGGGGATTGCCTGATCCGCCGCCTTCAGCATTCGCAACGCGGTCGGCGGGAAGAATACGTTCCGCACCCCGCCGCGTGCGATCACATGAGCGCAAGCTTCCGGCGTGAACTTCGCAAACCGTGCCGCGACCACCGGAATGCCCAGCGCCAGCCCAGGCATCAATACATCAAACAGTCCACCGATCCAGGCCCAGTCGGCAGGTGTCCACAGGCAATCACCGTCGCGCAGGTGATTGTGGCTGATCGAGACACCCGGCAGATGGCCGGTCAAAGCCCGGTGCCCATGCAGCGCACCCTTGGGGCTGCCCGTGGTGCCCGAGGTATAAATCAACACTGCGGGGTCCTCGGGGCCGGTCTCAGCGCAAGGAAACGGATCATCCGAGGGTGCAATCTGATCGACCAGCACAGGGCGGGCCAGGTCGCCCAACAACGCGGCGCCTTCGGCATCGGTCAGAACCAGATGCGCGCCTGCATCCCCGACGCGCGAGGCCAACGCATCCCGCTTGAACAGTTTGAACAGCGGCACCGAAATCGCCCCAAGCTTCCAGATCGCCAGATGCGCCGCAGCACACCAAGGCGACTGACTCAGCAACACGCCCACACGCTCGCCGGGTTGCACCTGCTGTTGCAATTCGTGCGCGATCCTATCGGTCATGCGCGTGAGTTGGCCAAAGGTCACAACCTCGCGGCCCCCGTCTGTCAGATCAATGATCGCCACGCGGTCACGAGGATGTCCCAGACATTGCTGTGCCATATTGAGTCGCGCCGGGGTATCCCAGACACCAACTTCCCGCATACCGGGTATGCACCTATCGGGATGCATGTATAGAACCCCTTGTTTTTCTTACCGTTTGCCCGCGCGCATAACGTTCTGAAACCACAGAAACTTGATGCAGATCAGAGATCGTGGCGACCCGGTCCTGCACAAGCGGCCCATCAACAAATTCAAAGGCCAGAAAATGACTAGAACACTCGCCGCCTTGACGCTCTCGACTGCGCTTGTCGCATTTGCCGCCCCAGCCATTGCCCAGAACCAGGGTGACTGGACCCTGGGTGTCGGCGTCGCTTACCTCGACCCGAAATCCGACAATGGCACGCTTGCCGGTTTTGAGGCTGATGTCAGCTCGGATGTCAGCGCGATCTTCACCGCCGAATACTTCGTCCGCGACAATCTGGGCATCGAGCTGCTGGCGGCAACCCCGTTCAATCACAACATCGCGCTTGGTGGCACTGACATTGCCAGCACCAAACAGCTGCCGCCCACCTTGTCGCTGAACTATCACTTCCCGACCAACAGCGTTTGGAAGCCCTATGTCGGCGCCGGTCTGAACTACACCATCTTCTTCGATCAGAAGACACCGCTGGGCGATCTGGACATCGACAATTCCCTCGGTGTCTCGCTGCAGGCCGGTCTGGATTACATGATCACCGAAAAAGGAGCCGTGCGTCTGAATGTGCGCTGGTTCGACATCGACTCGGACGTCAAGCTGGACGGCGTGGATATCGGCAAAGCGGAAATCGACCCTTGGCTGGTCGGTCTGTCCTACGTCCATCGCTTCTGATCCCTCTCAATCGACGCCCCGCCCCCCTTGGGCGGGGCGTTTTTTCAACGCATTTCGCTCATCAACTCACGCCCGATCAACATCCGACGGATTTCGCTGGTGCCTGCGCCAATCTCCATCAGTTTGGCGTCCCTGAATATCCGGCTGACCGCCGAATCCGCCAAAAACCCGGCCCCGCCCATCGCCTGCACTGCCTGATGCGCCTGTGTCATCGCTTGCTCTGAGGCATAGAGGCAGCACGCCGCAGCATCCTGACGGGTCACGTCCCCTCTGTCGCAGGCCTTGGCAACCTCATAGACATAGGCCCGTGCCGAATTCATCGCGGTGTACATATCGGCAATCTTGCCCTGCATCAGTTGGAAGCTACCGATCGGTTTGCCGAACTGTTTACGCTCAGCCAGATAGGGCATGACCTCGTCCAGACAGGCTGCCATGATGCCGGTGCCGATCCCGGCCAGCACGACGCGTTCATAGTCCAGACCCGACATCAGAACCGCAACGCCCTTGCCCTCTTCGCCCAGAACGTTTTCGAATGGCACTTCGACATCATCAAAGATCAGTTCGGCCGTGTTGGACCCCCGCATCCCCAACTTGTCGAAATGCGGAGAGGTCGAGAAACCTTTCATCTCTTTCTCGATCAGAAATGCGGTGATCCCTTTCGAGCCTGCATCCGGGTCCGTCTTGGCGTAAACGACCAGAGTGTCTGCATCCGGCCCGTTGGTTATCCAGTATTTGCTGCCGTTCAGCCGGTAATGATCGTTGCGCTTTTCCGCGCGCAGCTTCATCGAAACAACATCCGATCCGGCCGAGGCCTCAGACATTGCCAAAGCGCCCACGTGGTCACCCGAAATCAGGCGCGGCAGGTATTTGGCCTTCTGTTCATCTGTACCGTTCAGTTTGATCTGATTGACGCACAGATTCGAATGCGCCCCGTAAGATAGCGAGACCGAGGCCGAGGCCCGCGCCACCTCCTCCACCGCGACGGTGTGGGCCAGATAGGACATTCCCGCCCCGCCGTATTCTTCGGACACCGTGATCCCCAGCATCCCAAGATCACCCATCTCTTTCCACAACTCATTGGGAAAGGCGTTCGATTGATCGACCTTGGCCGCCATCGGTTTGACCCGATCCTGCGCCCAGCGATGCACCATCTCGCGCAGGGCATTCACATCCTCACCCAGATCGAATTGCATAGTGGCCGTGAACATCCACCCCTCCCCAGTTAATGAACAGTTGTTCAAATAATCTGCCACGACCATGCTCAGGGGTCAAGCGCAGTCACATTCACAATTGTTACCGAGATGACTTGATTTTGCGACAATCGTTAAACAAATACTCATCCAACCAACTGATAATGCATATTGTTTCGCACTGCGGAATATCACGATGCCCCCAACCAACGTTATTATTAACGAGACCTTCGACAATGGTGATGCCAATTGGACAGGCACGGATCTGGAGTTCAAATCCGAATGTGCCTTTCTTGGAAAAGGGCCCTCAAACACAGTCACTGAACTTGATGGCAACAGGAACGCGGTCACTGTTCTGGAACAAAGCTTTACGCTGACCGACCCCAAATCGGGCCAGCTGACATTTGATACCGCACTATGAAACGCGTCCAGCCAGTTTGCAGGCAAAGGCTTCACCGTCGAAGTGCTTGACTCAAACGGAGTCGCTATTGCGTCGATGACGGTCCTACCAACGCAATACAGCTTTTCAACTATCTCTGTCGACGTAGATTTTCCAAGTGCTGGGGACTATTCCTGCGCTTTTCTGAATTGGATCCTGACGACAGCCTTGGGGCAATTATCGAAAAAATCTCGCTGATCGTGTGTTTCTGCAAAGGCAAGCTGATCGAAACTGAATTCGGCGAACGACCCATCGAATCTCTGCGCGCGGGTGATCGTGTTCTGACCCGTTCGAGGTTGAAACCACTGCAATGGGTCGGGCAACGGCGTTTGTCAGCAGCCGAACTTGAGATGAACCTGAAACTTTGACCGATTCGAATCGCCAAGGAGGCAATGGGGAACGGGTTGCTACAGCAGGACCTGTCCCTGTCGCGACAGCACCGAATGCAGACCTCGTCAGCTGTGGCGCAGCGAATGTTCGGAACGCCGGATGTTTTGGTTTCGGCCATCAAGCTGACCGAACTGCCCGGGATCGAAGTTGACCAAAGCGCTGATCAGGTCGGGTATTTCCACCTGCTATTTGACACGCATGAGATCGTCTTTGCCAATGGCGCGCCAAGTGAAAGCCTGTTGCGGGCAGATACCGCCCTGGCATCTGTCACACCACAGGCCCGGCAGGAAATCAGGATGATCTTTCCTGACCTGCCAGATCAGGGCATCACCCTGCCCCCGCACATGATTCCCGAAAACCTGCAACAGAAACGCCTGGTCGAGCGGTTGCTGAAGAACCAAAAACCCGTGCTCGAAACACGGATTTCCTGATCAGGATTGATAGACCGCGCCAACCTCGGCCCGGATGATGCGCGCGATCACGCGGCAATCGTCCAGTGAAAAGGTCAACGGCACACGCATATCCATTACCCCGGCAAGAATACGGTCGCTTGCGGGCAAAGGCGTACTTTCGGCATAGCGCCAACTGTCATAGCGCGAGGTGAACCCGGTCGGCTCGGCCCCACCGAACCATTTAATCTCGACCCCCCGCGCGGCACAGCGCCGGATGACTTCGGCGATGCGTTCTGGCGACCAGTCGAGCAGCAGGAACTGGATTGATGAGCCAACGTAAGTCTCAGGCTCGGGACGTTCTACAATCGTCAGACCTGGGGTGTCCCGCAGGACGCTTGCGATTTCATCATAGCGCTCATTCCAGCGTTGCACTTGCCGGTCAAGGTCACGTAGCTGCGGGCGCAGGATCGCGGCGCGCAGGTTATCCATGCGGCCGGACACGTTGGGGGTGGTGTATTTGATCTTTTCGAATACCTCGGGCCCCGGCGCGGCGAGATGGCGTTCATACAACATATAGGATCCCGATAGCATCGTGGCCTTGGCCGCAAGTACTTCATCATCGGTGATCAACAGACCGCCTTCACCGGAATTGACGTGCTTATACGTCTGGCAGGAATAGCACCCAATCGCACCCTGACGCCCCGACAATTGGCCGCGCCAAGCGGCACCCATTGTGTGGGCGCAGTCTTCGATCACCGCAACGCCCGCCGCATCACACATCTGCATCAGCCGGTCCATATCACACAAATGTCCGCGCATGTGGCTGAGCATCAGCACCCGCGCCTGATCCAGCTTGGCCTCAAGATCATCCAGATCAATCGTCAGATTCTCAGTCACGCCCACAAAAACCGGCTTTGCCCCGACCGAGGCAATCGACCCCGGCACCGGCGCCAGCGTGAAAGCGTTGGTCAGGACTGGATCACCCGGCTGCACCCCGACTGCCCGCAATGCGGTTGCTAGTGCATATCCTCCGGATGACACGGCCAGACAGTATTTTGCCCCCATCTGGGCCGCAAACTCCTGCTCAAGCAGCGCGGTTTCCCCCAACTCTCCGGGCACGACGTTGTAGCGGTGCAGACGCCCGTGCCGCAGAACGGCCATGGCGGCCTCTATCGCCTCGTCGGGGATGGGTTCCTGCTGGGTGAAGCTGCCGGTGAATGTCTCGGTCATGGGCTAGTTCTTATCCTGCAAAGGGTTGGGGTCAAGAAATTACGCCGCCGCACCGATCAGACCGGTGACCAGCTCGGGCAGATCATCAAAGTGATGCAGCAGTGCTTCGGGCTCTAACGCGGCCATGTCGTCTCCGGACGGGCCAAACGTCACCAGCACCGAGGGCACGCCCGCCGCCCGCGCAGTATTTCGGTCGGTGTCGGAATCGCCGATCAGCACACACAAATCGGGATGCCCCCCTGCCCGACGCGCGGCCTCGCGCAGCGGTTCGGGGTCCGGTTTGCGCACCGGCAACGTATCAGCCCCTACCAAAGACGCAAACTGGCCTCGCACGCCCATCTGGGTCAGCAACTGATCGGCCAAAGCCTCGGGTTTATTGGTGCAGATACCCACGCCATAACCTTGGGATTTCAGCATCTCGACGGCCTCAAGCGCACCGGGGTAGAACTGGGTATGGGTGTCGATGTCCTGCGCATAGGCCTCAAGCAGCGTTGGGTAATAGGCGTGAACGGTATTCTCGTGATACGCCCCAACCCGCTTCAACCCGTGGGTCAACATCATCCGCCCACCTCGCAAAGCTACTGCTGCGTCGTCATCATGAACTAGAACATCTCCATGCCCCATCTGACGAAAACAGTGGTTGGCCGCCGCCAAAAGATCACCTGACGTATCGGCCAAAGTTCCGTCCAGATCAAAGATAACCGTGCGCATTGTCTCTCCTGCCTCGGCGGTTTATTGCCGTCTCTTGTTGCAAACGGCAATCTTGTTTGATCCGCGAACCGCTTGCGCCTTTGCCCTCAGCGGATAAAACGGACCGCAACAAAACACAAAGAGAAATCGGTTTCATGAGCACTGCCCTTGTCATCCTTGCCGCTGGAAAAGGCACCAGGATGCATTCGGATATACCCAAAGTTCTGCATCCCATCGCGCAGGTCCCGATGCTGGTCCACGCCATGCGCGCCGGGGCCGTATTGTCGCCCGAGCGTACCGTAATTGTCACCGGACACGGGGCGGAAGCCGTGGCCAAGGTCGCCACCGCCGAGGATGATGCGGCGCAAATCGCGGTTCAGGAAGAGCAGCTGGGCACCGCTCATGCCGTCGCGCAGGCGCGACAAGCACTGGACAGTTTCACAGGCGATGTTGTGGTTCTGTATGGCGACACGCCGTTTCTGCAACCCGATACGCTGGAACGCATGATTGCTGCGCGGGCAGAAAACGATCTGATCATTCTAGGGTTCGAGGCTGCCGACCCTGCGCGTTATGGTCGCCTTGTAATGCAGGGCGACAACCTAGAGCGCATCGTTGAATTCAAAGATGCATCAGATGAAGAGCGCGCGATAACCTTTTGCAACTCTGGTCTTTTAGCCTGCGATGCGCAGACGTTGTTTTCCCTGATCGACGCAGTAGGAAATGACAACGCGGCAGGTGAATACTATCTGACCGATGTCGTGGAAATCGCGCGTGCGCGCGGCCTGAAAGTCACAGCTGTCGCCTGTGACGAAGCCCAGACGTTAGGTGTGAACTCGCGCACCGATTTGGCGGCGGCAGATGCGGTGTTTCAGGCCAATGCCCGTTCCGAGCTGTTGGATCTTGGCGTCACCCTAATGGCACCCGAGACTGTTTATCTTGCCGCCGACACCATCATCGGCCGCGATACGGTGATCGAGCCCAATGTCGTCTTTGGCCCCGGTGTCACGGTAGAAAGCGGCGCAACAATCCGGGCGTTTTCACATCTGGAGGGCTGCCATGTCAGCCGCGGTGCCATCGTCGGCCCCTACGCCCGCCTGCGTTCCGGTGCCGAATTGGCAGAAAACACTCGCATCGGCAATTTTGTCGAGATCAAGAACGCCGAGATCGCCGAAGGGGCCAAAGTCAACCACCTCAGCTATATCGGCGACGCCTCGGTCGGTGCCGCCTCGAATATCGGGGCGGGCACGATCACCTGCAATTATGACGGTGTGATGAAGCATCGCACCACGATTGGAGAGAATGTCTTTGTCGGCTCGAACACTATGCTGGTGGCCCCAGTGACTGTGGGAAATGGCGCAATGACGGCGACTGGCACAGTCGTGACGCGAGACGTCGAGCCCGACGCGCTGGCCGTGGCCCGCGCCAAGCAGGACAACAAACCCGGTTATGCACGTAAATTGTTTGATATGTTGAAGGCGAAGAAGGCTCGCCGCGACAAAGGAGCCTGATCCATGTGTGGAATTGTAGGAGTTCTGGGGCAACACGAAGCCGCCCCCATTTTGGTTGAAGCCCTGAAACGGCTGGAATATCGCGGCTATGACAGCGCGGGTATCGCCACGGTCAATGACGGTGAACTTGGGCGGCGCCGGGCGGTTGGCAAGCTGGTTAACCTCAGCGATTTGCTGGTGCACAATCCGCTGCGCGGAAAGTCGGGTATTGGGCACACCCGTTGGGCCACGCACGGCGCGCCCACTGTTACGAACGCCCACCCGCACAAGGCGGGTCCGGTGGCCGTGGTGCACAACGGTATCGTCGAAAACTACCGTGAATTGCGGGCTGAACTGGCCGAAAATGGCATCGATTTCGAGACCGAGACCGACACCGAAACCGTGGCTCTGATGGCCGAATATTATCTGAACAACGGTCTGTCGCCCGTAGATGCCGCCTTCAAGACCATCGACCGGCTTCAGGGCGCATTTGCTCTGGCCTTCCTATTCGACGGTCAGGACGACCTGATCGTCGCAGCACGTAAGGGTTCGCCTCTGGCCATTGGGCATGGGGATGGCGAGATGTTCGTGGGCTCGGACGCTATTGCATTGGCCCCGCTGACCGACCGTATCACCTATCTTGAGGAAGGCGACCGGGCGGTCCTGACCCGCACCTCGCTTGAAATCCGCAACGAAGCCGGTGAGTTGGCCAACCGTGAGACCCGCCGGATCAAACTGGATCAGACACGCGCCGACAAGGCCGGTCACAAACATTTCATGGCCAAGGAAATTGCCGAACAGCCCGTGGTAGTAGCCGAGGCGATCCAATCCTACCTGCCCTCGGGTGGCGATACGATCACCCTGCCGTGTGAGCTGGATTTCTGTAAACTGGACCGTCTGACGATGGTTGCCTGTGGCACCGCGTTCTATGCCTGTCTGACGGCAAAATACTGGTTCGAACAACTGGCCAGGTTGCCCGTCGAGGTCGATATCGCCAGCGAGTTCCGCTATCGCGAACCACCGATCCCGGAACGTACGGCAGCGCTGTTTGTCAGCCAGTCGGGCGAAACCGCCGACACGCTGGCCGCGCTACGCTATTGCGAGGGCAAGGCCGACAAGATCGTATCGGTGATCAATGTCCCCGAAAGCTCAATCGCACGCGAAAGCGACATCGCTTTGCCGATCCATGCCGGGGTTGAGATCGGTGTGGCCTCGACCAAGGCCTTCACCTGCCAGCTGAGCGTGTTGTTGATGCTGGCGCTCAAGGCGGCCGCAGATCGCGGTACCCTGAGCGATGAGGAACTCATCGACCACACCGCCGCGCTGCGTGGGTTGCCGACGGCGCTGAATGCTGCACTGGATCAAAACCAGTCTATCAAGGCCTCGGCCCAGCGCCTGTCCGAAGCGCGCGACGTACTGTTTCTGGGGAGGGGTCTGATGTATCCGCTGGCGATGGAAGGTGCGCTGAAACTCAAGGAAATCAGCTATATCCATGCCGAAGGTTATGCGTCAGGTGAACTGAAACACGGACCCATCGCCCTGATCGACAAACACATGCCGGTTGTGGTCATGGCTCCGCGCGATGCGGTTTTCGACAAGACCGTTTCGAATATGCAAGAGGTGATGGCACGCAAGGGCAAGGTCATCCTGGTCTCGGACGATGACGGCGTTGCCGAGGCCGAGGACGGCGTTTGGAGCACCATTCGCATGCCCCGCATCCACCCTAGTTTGGCCCCGATCCTGTATTCCGTTCCGGCGCAGCTGTTGGCCTACCACACGGCCGTCGCCAAGGGTACGGATGTGGATCAGCCCCGCAATCTGGCGAAATCGGTCACCGTCGAGTAAGCCAAGATCGGGCCGCACCCACGGCCCGTTTCACCAACAGGGCGGCAAACATTGAATATCTATCTTGACCAGATCAAAGCTCATGCCGACCCCGAGCGAGCGAGCCAAATGGCAGCCTATCACAAGGTCGACCGCCCCTATCTTGGTGTCGCGAACCCCATTCTGAACGACCTGACGAAAGCTTGGCGTCAAGACCTGGATGTATCTGAGCGTGTGGAACTGGCGGATGCCTTGTGGCAGACCAATATACACGAGGGGCGTCTGGCCGCAGCCAAACTGCTGACCCAGGCTCGGATCCGCCCCGATGAAGCGGTTTGGGATTTACTTCAAAGCTGGTTGCCCGATTTTGACGCCTGGGCAGCGGCCGATCATGCCTGCATGGCGATGCAAAAACGTTTATCAGCCGACCCGTCCCGTTTGGATCAGGTGGAAACCTGGACCACCTCAGGCCATATGTGGACACGGCGCGCAGCGCTGGTTGCCACCCTGCCCTGGACCAAGCAGAATCACCCCAAACCCGACGATCTGGCACGGCGCGACCGAATATTAAGCTGGGCTGCAAGCTATGTTCCGGATCGGAACTGGTTCATCCAGAAAGCTATCGCCTGGTGGCTGCGCGAGCTGTCAAAACACGATCCTAACCGCGTCATCGCCTTTTTGGCCACGCATGGCGACGCCATGAAGCCTTTTGCCCGCCGCGAAGCCGGAAAATACCTGAAAGATCAGTTGGAATAGACCTCAAGTTCGACCAACTCGTCGAACGGCAACAACAAGGCCCGCATCGCATCCAGGGACAACCGGCTGCCACCGCTTTCCGGCCCCGGCGCGGGAACCAGCGTGATATAGGCCTGAGATCCGGTTTTTGGAACAACCACGCGACCGGTGACTTCAACATCGACCAGCGAAGTTTCCAACCAACGGCCCGGTGTTGTCGGGTCACCCAGCCCGGCGATCGTCGTCTTCGCACCCACCCAGCCGACAGCAGTGGTCGCAACGGGTTCTGGTTCAATCGGCTCTTCTGCGGCGACCTCTTCAACTACGGCTTCTTCGGCTTCAACGGGAGTTTTGTCGCCCCCGAACAGACGATCTTTTGTCGACCGAACGGTGTCGCATCCGGCCACCAGAATACACAAAGCGAATAGCATATATCTCATGCCCTCAACCTATCGCCCTGTGCGCATCTGTTCCAGCGCAAAGGAAAGTTCGCCCTTGTCGCAGGCTGGTCGCGGCTTTACGTATGTCGCATGACTGCTCCGCTTATCGACCCATTCGCACGTGCGATTACCTATCTCCGCGTTTCCGTCACGGACCGCTGCGATTTCCGCTGTGTCTACTGCATGTCCGAGGACATGAAGTTCCTGCCGAAGAAAGACCTGCTGACGTTGGAAGAGCTGGACCGCATGTGTTCAACCTTCGTAAAGCTGGGGGTTGAAAAGCTGCGTATAACCGGTGGTGAGCCGCTTGTGCGCCGAAATATCATGACGTTTTTCAACAGCATGACCCGGCATCTGGACAGCGGCGCGTTGAAAGAACTGACGCTGACCACTAATGGCTCACAACTGCATCGCTTTGCCGATGACCTGTATGCCGCAGGTGTGCGTCGGGTGAACATCTCGCTGGATACGCTGGACGACGATAAATTTGCTGAGATCACCCGCTGGGGTCGTCTGAAGCAAGTGCTGAACGGAATCGACGCGGCGCAAAAGGCCGGGCTGCGGATCAAGATTAATGCCGTTGCCCTGAAAGGCTTCAACGAAGAAGAATTGCCCACGATCACGAAATGGTGTGCGGAACGCGACATGGACCTCACCTGGATCGAGGTCATGCCCATGGGTGATATCGGCAACGAAGACCGACTGGATCAATACTGGTCGCTCAAGGACGTTCGCAAGGAATACGAGAACCATTATTCCGTGACCGATCTGGCTGAGCGCTCTGGCGGGCCAGCGCGTTATGTTCGCCTTGAAGAAAGCGGGCAAAAAATCGGCTTCATCACGCCGCTGTCGCATAACTTCTGCGAAAGCTGTAACCGCGTGCGTCTGACCTGCACCGGCGAGCTGTATATGTGTCTGGGTCAAGAGGACATGGCCGACCTGCGCGGTCCCTTGCGTGATCATCCCGATACCGAGCTACCGCTTGAAGACGCGATCCGTACAGCGATCAACCTCAAGCCTAAGGGGCATGATTTCGACTATTCCCGCCAGGCGGTCGACGGCAAGATGAGCCGTCACATGAGCCACACAGGCGGCTGACGTGCCGGATCAGGTGGGCCGACCGACGCTGCTGTATCATCTGTATTGCAGCCTGACTTCTATCGCGGGACCACTCGTCTGGCGCACCGTGCGAAACAAGCTGCAGGCTGCAGATGTTCCCGAGACTCGTCAGCAGGAACGTCAGGGCCATGCCAGCCTGCCCCGCCCTGACGGACAACTGATTTGGTTTCACGCCGCCAGCGTTGGCGAAACACTCTCGGTCATCAGTCTGATCAAACGCTTGGGTGAACGTCTGCCGAATGCCGAGTTTCTGATCACCTCTGGCACGCCCACTTCGGCGGCGCTCATTGAAAAGCGAATGCCGCCGCGCACCCGTCACCAATACCCGCCGCTGGATACGGCTGGCCCCGTGCGTCGGTTTCTGGAACATTGGCGCCCGGATGCGGGCATTTTTGTCGAAAGCGAAATCTGGCCCCACCTGATAGTCGAGGGTGCCAGCCGCGGCATCCCCCTGGCGCTGCTAAATGCCCGCCTGTCGGATAAATCCGTCGTAGGCTGGAAGAAGCGCCCAGAGACGGCGCGTTTCATTCTGGATCATTTTCTCCTGTTTCTTACCCAGAACGATAAGACTGCACAAAACTTGATCGCCATCGGCGCGCGCGCCGATCGCGTGCAACCGGGCACAAACCTGAAAGCCATGTCTGACCCTTTGCCGGTAGATCAGATCACCTTGTCCGACATTCGCGTACAGATCGGCACCCGCCCTGTCTGGATCGCCAGTTCGACCCATGCGGGTGAAGAGGAAACTGTTCTCGCAGCCCACGCAGAGTTGCTCAAACGCTGGCCCAACCTGCTGCTGCTGCTGATCCCGCGTCACCCCGAGCGTCGTGCCGAAGTGGCCGCCCTGGTAGCCCAATTCGGGCAAACCGTGGCCATCCGATCGAACGACGACAAGATTACCGACAATACTCAGGTTTATATGGCCGACACGTTGGGTGAAACCGGCACATGGTACGCGCTGTGCCCCATCGTATTCCTTGGGGGATCGCTGAAAGAGATCGGAGGCCACAACCCGTTCGAACCGGCTCAGGCAGGTGCCGCAGTGATCACCGGGCCCGGTTATTTCAACTTTGCAGAAACCTTCTCCCCGCTGATCGAAACCGGCGGAGCGCTGCAAGTTCAATCCGCCGCCGAATTGACTGAGGCCGTGGCAACCTGGCTGTCGAACCAAGCCGCATTGGACACAGCTCGTGCTGCCGCGAAATCCTGCGTGAACACTCAACAATCGGCGCTGGATGCAATTGTCGAGACCCTGTGTACCAAACTCAACTTGGCTGAGCCGGAATCGAATTCACCTGGCTAAAAAGTATCCTGGAGAGCGCGAGGGGCTGCCCCACTGCCGCCCAATGCCAAGATCAAGCCGCCGGCATCCGCTGTTCGACAATTTCCGCCCACCAGCTACACCCGGCCGGAATGGCTTCGTCATTGAAATTGTACTCTGGGTGATGCACCGCCGCCGTGTCACCATTGCCAACCAGAATATACGCGCCCGGCCGTTCTTCGAGCATAAAGGCGAAATCCTCGCCGCCCATGATCAACGGTGCCTCGTCGCAATTGCCAGCCACCGAACGTGCAACATCCGCAGCGAAATCTGTCTGCTCATCACTGTTCACCATCACCGGATAGCCCAGGTAATAGGTCACGTCAGACGTTCCACCAAACGTCGCCGCGATACCACTGCAGATCTCTTTGATGCGCTTTTCCGCCATTTCCCGCATCTGCGTACTCATCGTGCGGACAGTCCCTTTGATCTGCACCGTCTGCGGGATCACGTTGAAGGCCGTGGACGAGGTTTCAAAGGACGTGACCGAAACCACGACCTGATCCACCGGATCCGCATTGCGCGACGCCACCGTCTGCAGCGCCAGAACCGCCTGCGCCGCCATCACTGTCGTGTCGATCGTTTCATGCGGTTTGGCGGCGTGACCGCCCTTGCCCTCAAAGGTGATGTCGAATTGATCTGTGGCCGCAAAGAACGCACCAGGACGAATGGCGAAACTGCCCACGGGACGACCTGGCCAGTTGTGCATGCCATAGATTTCCTGGATACCCCAGCGGTCCATCATACCGTCTTCGCACATCTCGCGACCGCCGCCGCCGCCCTCTTCGGCTGGCTGAAAGATCACCACGACCGTGCCATCGAAATTCCGCGTTTCCGAGAGGTACTTTGCCGCGCCTAGCAACATCGCCGTATGCCCGTCATGGCCACAGGCGTGCATCGCCCCATCGGTCTTTGAGGCATAGTCCAGCCCCGTCGCCTCATGTATCGGCAGCGCGTCCATGTCGGCCCGCAGGCCGATCACCTTGCTGCCCGTGTCGGCCTTGCCCTTGATCACCCCGACAACCCCTGTACGGCCGATGCCGGTAACAACCTCATCGCAGCCGAATTCCTTCAGCTTTTCGGCGACCAGCGCGCTGGTGCGATGCGTATCGAACAGAATCTCGGGGTTTTCATGAATGTCGCGCCGCCATTCAGTGATTTCCCCCTGCAGTTCGGCAAAACGATTTTTGATCGGCATAGTCATCTCCCGTCTTTTTCTCTTTGCCCCAGGCTCTCCCCCGGCGCGGTATCTTAATGTCAGTCCAATGAGGCAGGCCGCAACGCGCCAGACAACAAGACAATTAGGACGGCCAAAGGCAGTAAAACCATGAACGCCAATCGTAATGTAAGCATCTCGGCCAGAATCCCAATAAGCGGTGGGCCAATCAACAACCCTCCATAGCCCAGCGTGGCCACACTGGCGATCGCTTGCCCCGGTGGCACATTCGGATCATTGGCTGCCCGGCTGAAGGCCAGCGGCATGATCACCGCATAGCCTATCCCCATCAGAGCAAAGCCTACCAAGGCCAGCCCTGCCTCTGATGCCGAGACCACACCGAATACGCCCAGTGCCGCGCAAATGCCTCCGAAACGGGCCGTCGCAACAGGACCAAAACGTGTAATGGCAAAGCCACCGGCCAGTCGGAACGCTACCATTGTCACCGAGAACACCGCGTATCCCAGTGCTGCGACGCTTTCGACGGCTCCAGTCACATCGCGCAGAAAAATCGCGCTCCAATCCGCCACAGCGCCTTCGCCCAAAGCACCGCATAACGCAGTAAACCCGACCAGGATCAACGCGCCGGACGGCAGAGCGAAGACGCCACCGCTGTGTGAAGCCGCCCTACGCGACGTCCACTTTACCCAAGACAGAGCCAGCGCCAGCACCACAACAACCCCACCAGCCAGCAGAAAGTGCTGCATCACCGTCAGCCCCACCTGCACCGCTCCGTAGCCGCTGAGCGCCCCTAGCCCGGCCCCAAGGCTCCACATTGCGTGGAATGAGGACATGACGGGTTTGTCATAGGCTTGCTCGACTTCAGCGGCCCAGGCGTTCATGGCCACATCCATCGACCCGTGAAAGGCACCGAAAACAAACAAGAACCCTGCCAAGGCCCAAAACCCGTCGGCTACGGCCAGCAGGATCAGAGACAATGTGTAGAGCACCGCAATGACCCGCGTGATGGCAACGGCACCGAACCTGTCGGTCAACCGCCCCGTCACCGGAAAAGAGCATACAGCCCCCGCCGCCATGAACAGCAAGCCGTAGCCCAGCGCCTCATGACTAAGGTTCAGATGGTCGCGCACTGCGGGAATTCGGGACGCCCAGATGCCGAACAAAGCGCCATTCAGGATGAAGATGGCCGCCACTGCACGCCATGCAGTCACAATTCCGATCACAGAAACCCCCGCGCGCAACCTACTGATACTACAGCGCCCTAGGTAAGTCGCAATTGCGGACTATTGCAAACGCTTTCGGATCTGACGAATGGCAACCCAGACGCAAACAATAACAGGAATCGTTACAACCGATGTCAGCCGTCCCTGACTGATCCCGTCCTCGGTCAGCGGGTACAGGAAGTCGCTGACCAGCGTCACCGCATAGAAGCTGATAGCCACCACTGACAGCCCCTCGACCGTGTGCTGGAGCCGCAGCGCGATCTGAGCCCGTTGATCCATGCTTTCCAGCAGCGCCTGGTTCTGCGCACTGCGCTCCACATCAACCCGGGTACGCAACAGTTCCCCGGCCCGGATCGCCCTGTCGGACAAGGCCCGCAAACGGCGTTCTGTGGATTTGACGGTTCGAATTGCCGGATCGTATCGGCGCATCATGAAATCGGCGAAACTCTGCCGGCTTTCAAACCGCTCCTCTCGCAGAACTTCGATCCGTTGATTCACGATAGCCTCATAGGCCCCCGTGGCCGCAAACCGAAAAGAACAGCGGGCGGACAAGGTTTCCAGCTCAGTCGACGTAGACAATAAATCAGGCAGCAACTCGTCAGGGTGGGCCGCATTGTCGGTCATTTGCCCCATCAGCTCGGTCAGCCTGCCGTCCAATTCGCCGATACGCGGGGTCAGCTGTTTGACGCGGGCAAATCCCAGCATCGACATCGCCTTATAGGTTTCAATCTCACACAGACGCTGAATGATCCGCCCGGTCCGACGACGCCCTGTGCCTTTGGTGACAAACAGCGCAAAGCGCATATGCCCAGCCGGGTCGATGCGGAAGTCGCTGGCACAGATGGCCGCATCGTCCAGCACCCGCGCCACAGCAAGACTTTCGGGCTCGAACCAGTTTGCCAGAGCAGACCGAACCGCGTCATCTTCCTGCCGTTCAACCACGCGGAGCATGGCCGAGGTCACCCGTTGCCCCGGGCTGGCCATCAGCCAATCTGGGGGAAAGACTTCGAAATCGGCCGGGTTGAAAGGGCGATCACTGACGTTTTGCGTAATCGCAGTGTAGGTGACGAATTCGGTATGCTGCTCCCATTTCAACCAATGGCGGCCGATCTGACCGGCGTAATGCGTCGCCTCCGGCTGCGGATGCTGCGCGCCGTGGCGATCCAGCAGATTGATCAGATGAGCCAGATCCTCATTTCGGTCCCGTGCAACGGCAGCGTCTGGTTTCTTGATCGCCAGAAACACCACCGTGCACGGCGTCGCCGCCACCGGAAAAGGGCGTGCGTGCAGTTCATTGGCCAGCGCATAGCGCAGCGGGTGGTCATCAATGGGCGTCATCTAGGGCTCCGTTTTGTCCGGGGCACTATACGCCACCCAAAAAATACATCAATTATCTTTTTATTTCATACACTTAAGTGGATACAGCTGTATACATTTCCGCTATCTTATTGATTTGGCTGCCACAGCTCGACCGGATTGCCCTCGGGATCGTGAATACGAGCAAATTTTCCCACCTCACTGTCCCACTCGGCGCGTGTTTCCACGGTGATCCCGGCGGCGTTAAGCTGCGCAATCAGCGCCGCCAGATCGTCTACACGAAAGTTGATCATCCATTGTTGGCCCGCACGGCCGAAATAATCGGTGTCTTCTGCAAAAGGGGCAAAGACAGTATACCCCTCGCGCTGTTTCCAGGGCACAGGATCGTAGTGATTGACGCCCAGATGCTTTTCATACCATGCGCTCAACGCTTTTGGGTCTCGGGCACGGAAGAACACGCCGCCTATGCCGTTCACTTTCTCCATCACCTTCTCCCCATCCAAACATTCCGTCAGTGTATCACATCCCGCCTGCTTCATCTGGCTACAAATATCCTGTAAGCTAGGAGGCAGAGCCTCCTGCGCCACAAACAAGAAAAGGGCGCCTTTAGGCGCCCTTTGCAACTTTGCTATGTCTCGTGATCAGTCGATCATGGGCAGCAGTTTATCCAGCGATTGCTTTGCGTCGCCGTAGAACATGCGGGTGTTTTCCTTGAAGAACAGCGGGTTTTCGATGCCCGAGTAACCCGTGCCCTGACCGCGTTTGGACACAAACACCTGCTTGGCCTTCCAGCATTCCAGAACCGGCATGCCGGCGATGGGGCTGTTGGGATCTTCCTGCGCCGCCGGGTTCACGATGTCGTTCGAACCGATCACGATGGCCACATCCGTTTCGGGGAAGTCGTCGTTGATCTCGTCCATTTCCAGAACGATGTCATACGGCACCTTCGCCTCGGCCAGCAGCACGTTCATGTGCCCCGGCAGACGGCCGGCAACAGGGTGGATCGCAAAGCGGACGTTCTTGCCCTTGGCGCGCAGCTTGCGGACCAACTCGGATACAGACTGCTGCGCCTGCGCCACGGCCATGCCATAGCCCGGGATGATGACGATGCTGTCGGCGTCGTTCAGGGCCGCAGCCACACCGTCGGCCTCGATGGCGATCTGCTCGCCCTCAACAGCCATCTGCTCACCTTGTGGGCCACCAAAGCCGCCCAGGATCACGCTGACAAAGTGACGGTTCATCGCCTTGCACATGATGTAGGACAGGATCGCACCCGACGAGCCCACCAGCGCGCCGACCACAATCAGCAGGTCGTTGCCCAGCGAGAAGCCGATCGCCGCAGCCGCCCAGCCCGAATAGCTGTTCAGCATCGACACAACCACCGGCATGTCGGCGCCGCCGATGCCCATGATCAGGTGATAGCCGATGAACAGGGCTGCCAGCGTCATCAGGAACAGCGGGAAGAAGCCACCCGAGGCGGTGTACCAGATCAGGCAGATCAGCGACAAACCTGCCGCCGCCGCGTTCAGCGCATGGCCTCCCGGCAGTTTGGTCGCCGCCGAGGTGACTTTACCCGCCAGCTTGCCATAGGCCACAACCGAACCGGTAAAGGTGATCGCACCGATGAAGATACCCAGGAACAGTTCCACATGCAGAATAGACACTTCTGCCGGTGTCTTCTTGGCAATTAATTTGGCGAACCCGCCAAGACCCGTGAACAGCACGTCCTTTGATGCGTCCGAAACCGCAAACATTTCGGCGACGTTCAGGACTTCAAAATGCGCATTATAGCCGACGAACACAGCCGCCAGACCCACCAGCGAGTGCATCGCGGCCACCAGCTGAGGCATCTCAGTCATCTGCACGCGCTGCGCCACGTAATGACCGATCAGGCCACCGCCCGCGATCAGCAGCAGCGACAGCAACCACAGGCCGGAACCCGGACCAACCAGCGTGGCAAAGACCGCCAGCGCCATACCGACGATGCCATACCAGACCGCGCGCTTGGCGCTTTCCTGGTTCGACAGACCGCCGAGCGAAAGGATGAACAGAACAGCCGCAACAACATAAGCGGCAGTAGTGAAGCCATAATCCATGTGCCCGGCCTCCTTAAGATTTCTGGAACATGGCAAGCATGCGCCGGGTTACGAGGAAGCCGCCAAAGATGTTGATCCCGGCCATGAAGACAGACAACGCCGCCAGCAGAATGACCAGGAACGATCCTGACCCGATCTGCATCAACGCCCCAACGATAATGATCGACGAGATCGCGTTGGTGATCGCCATCAACGGTGTGTGCAGGCTGTGCGCAACACCCCAGATCACCTGGAAGCCCACAAAAATGGCCAGCACAAAGACGATGAAGTGCTGCATGAAGCTGGCCGGAGCAACCAGCCCCACCAACAGCATCAGCGCGCCACCAACACCCAGCAGGGTGAACTGCTGCTTGGTCTGCGCCTTGAAGGCCGCAATTTCCTGCGCCTTTTTCTCTTCCGGGGTCAGTTCTTTGACCTCGGGTTTTTTCTGCGCCGCAATCGCCTGCACCTTGGGCGGTGGCGGCGGGAAGGTGATCTCACCCTCATGGGTCACGGTCGCGCCGCGGATCACGTCATCTTCCATGTCATGATTGATCTGACCGTCCTTTTCAGGGGTCAGGTCGGTCATCATGTGACGGATATTGGTGGCGTAAAGCGACGACGACTGCGCCGCCATCCGGCTGGGGAAGTCGGTATAGCCGATGATGGTCACGCCATTGTCGGTCACGATCTTCTCATCCGCGACGGTCAGCTTGCAGTTGCCGCCCTTTTCCGCCGCCAGGTCAACAATGACCGAACCCGGCTTCATCGCTTCGACCATATCCTTGGTCCAAAGCTCGGGCGCTTCGCGGTTCGGGATCAGCGCCGTGGTGATGACGATGTCCATCTCGGGGGCCAGCTCACGGAACTTGGCCAGCTGCGCCTCGCGGAATTCATCCGATTGGACGCTGGCATAACCGCCGGTGGCCGCGCCATCCTGCTGGTCTTCCTCGAAATCCAGATAGACGAACTCGGCCCCCATCGATTCAACCTGCTCGGCCACTTCGGGGCGCACGTCGAACGCGTAAGTAATCGCACCCAGCGAGGTCGAGGTCCCGATCGCCGCCAGACCAGCCACGCCGGCCCCCACGATCAGCACCTTGGCCGGCGGCACCTTACCAGCCGCCGTCACCTGACCGGTGAAAAACCGGCCAAAATTGTTGCCCGCTTCGATCACCGCGCGGTAACCGGCGATATTGGCCATCGACGACAGCGCGTCCATCTTCTGCGCGCGGCTGATGCGCGGCACCATCTCCATGGCGATGACGTTGGCGCCTTTGGCTTTGGCTGCCTCCATTCCCTCTTCGTTCCCAGCCGGGTTGAAGAACGAAATCAAAGTCTTACCTTTGGTCAGACGCTTTAACTCGGTCGCATCCGGCTGGCGCACCTTGGCGACAATGTCGGCCTCTTTCCACAAGGCCGCTGCGGTCTTGATGACCGTCACACCCGCCGCTTCGTACGTCGCATCCGAAAAGCCCGCGGCAGCGCCCGCGCCTTTCTCAATCAGGCACACATAGCCCAATTTCTGCAACTGCACAGCAGAATCCGGCGTCATCGCAACGCGGTTCTCGCCCTCATATTTTTCCTTCGGTGTGCCTATCTTCACTGGCAATCCCCCTAGTTCTCACTCAAGCCGAGCGGGTGGTCGGTATTCTTCGTTAAGCAAACATGTATCTCGCGCAACATTATTTCGCAAGCGCAGCATTCACGATATGATGCTATTGTTCTGCGCATCCTAAACCCACCTGCGGGTTTTACGTTCATAACGGGCGAAATCGGCACGAAAGTTGCGGCGCAGGCGGTCTTCTTCGGGCAGAATGAATCGGCGCTCCAGCACCCAGACGAAGATTGGGACCAAGATCAGAGACAGTACCGCATCAAAGCGAAGAACCAAACCGGCCAAAATCAAAACATCGCCGACATAGATCGGGTTGCGGCTGCGTTTATATATGCCTGACTGAACCAGCGCCGAAGGTGTTTCGTGTGGGATAACGGTCGTTTTGTGACGGCGAAACTCCATGATCGCCAGCACGGCGATAAGGATGCCGCCCCCGATCAGCAAGCCACTCAGCAAATCCGTCAATCCGCCGTCCAGCGACAACCCCAAAGGGAAATGACGCGCCTGAAGCCAGGCCAAAAAAGCGAACCCAACAAGCCAGACGGGCGGTATGTCGATCCGGTGCATGCGCGTCCCCGCAACTGACAACATGCGCAGGCATGTCGTTTCTGGCCGATGTCCTACCGCTTTCGAACCGAATTGGCAAAAGCTCAGGTTGTCGCATCAATGGACAGGCCGATACAGATCGGCTAGGCCGAAGGAGACCAACTCAACACAAGGTAGTGAGCCGCCCATGACCGACTTTGCCGCAACCAAAGCCATGTTCGATCTGCCCGAAGGTGTCATCTATCTGGACGGCAATTCGCTGGGCCCGCTGCCGCGGGCCGCAAGCGACCGGGTCAGCGAGATGATGGTCAGAGAATGGGGGCAAATGCTGATTACTGGCTGGAACAAGGCTGGGTGGATGGGTTTGCCGTCCGGTCTGGGCGGTCGCATTGGTCGCCTGATTGGCGCTGAGCCTGGAACAGTTGTGACAGGCGACACCCTGTCGATCAAAGTGTATCAGGCCGTGGCGTCAGCGTTGGAACTGTGCCCGGATCGCAAGGTGGTCCTGTCGGACAACGGCAACTTCCCGTCCGATCTGTATATGGTCGACGGGCTACTGCGTTCGCTGGGGCCGGACTACGAACTGCGCGTTGTCGCGCCCGAGGATGTAGCTGCAAACATCACCGAAGACATCGCCGTGTTGATGCTGACTGAGGTCGACTATCGCAGTGGTCGCATACACGACATGAAGGCGTTGACTGAATTGGCACATGCAAACGGGACGGTCACTGTCTGGGATCTGGCACATTCCGCCGGAGCAATCCCGGTGGACCTTTCCGGCTGCAACGCCGATTTCGCCGTAGGCTGCACATATAAATACCTCAACGGCGGCCCTGGTGCGCCAGCCTTTATCTATGTCGCACCACGCTTGGCAGATCGCGCCCGCCCGGCCTTGTCAGGCTGGCTGGGGCACGAGGCCCCTTTTGCATTCGATTTGGATTATCGACCCGGCGGTGGAATTGAGAGGATGCGGGTCGGCACCCCTCCGATCCTTCAGATGACCGCTCTGTCTGCTGCGATGGACATTTGGGACTTGGCCGATATGACTGAAGTGCGCACCAAATCCATCGACTTGACCGAGCTGTTCATCACCCGCGTTGAGGCCACCTGCCCCGATCTGGAACTGGCCAGCCCGCGCGATCCGAACCAACGCGGCAGTCAGGTCTCGTTCCGCTTTGCCGACGGTTACGCCGCCATGCAGGCGCTGATCGCGCGCGGAGTGATCGGAGATTTCCGAGCCCCCGATATCATGCGCTTTGGGTTCACGCCGCTTTTTATCGACGCTCGGGATGTCGAGCGCGCGGTCGAAATTCTGGCTGACATCATGCAGAACCGTTTGTGGGATGCACCCGAATACAAAGTGCGTCAGCGGGTTACCTGACCTCAAGCCCCGCACCGATCAACGCTGCGATCTGCGCTACCTGCCGCTCATACACTTCAGCGCCCGCACCGATCAGCTTGAGCCCCTTAAGCGTGGCCGCAATCGTCCGACCAGTCTCGGCTGCGTCAGCTTGCAGGCGCGCCCGCCCGGCCTGTTCTTGCTGTGTCAGCCAATCCGCGTATAGCCCTGACAGTTTGGCCTCGCCCTCCGCGATGATTTCGGCGGATAAGGATTTGGTGTTGTCCAGCATCTCAAGCCCGTGGGGCGAGGCCAGTATCGCAGCCATCCCTGCCGTCTGCGCCTGAATCGCTCTGGCTAGAACCTCGGACACTGATCCTGACGTTGCCAGCGCCTCGGCAACAGCCGCGTATTTCTCGACATAGTAGACCTCGGTCAGTTTACTGACGATCGCCTCTTTGTTCTTGAAATGCAGATACAGCGCCGGCCGTGACATTCCCGCCCCCTGCGCAATGTCATCCATTGAGGTTTTTCGGTAACCATAGGCGGCAAAAGCCTGAAAAGCCGAGTTCAGGATGGTTTTTTGCCGTGGATCGTCAACTGCTTCGGTCATACCAGAATCTCTGACACTTTTTGTTTATTTTGTCAATTGACATACTGACACTTTGCGCTAAATATGTCAGAAACCAGCCACAGCCAGATGAGGTGCGCCATGGCGACCACCCTGAAGATTAACGGTAACCAACACCAAGTCGATCTGCCCGATGACGTCCCCCTGCTTTGGGTCTTGCGCGATGAGGTCGGCCTGACCGGCACCAAATTCGGCTGCGGGGTGGCGGCCTGTGGGGCCTGCACGGTTCATATTGATGGCGAGGCTGTGCGCTCGTGCCAGGTGAGCCTGTCGGATGTGTGGGGTGATGTCATCACGATTGAAGGTATCGGGACGCCGGATACGATGGCGACGATACAGCAAGCTTGGGTCGATCATCAGGTGGCGCAATGCGGATATTGCCAGTCGGGCCAGATCATGCAGGCAGCGGCGTTGCTGGCCGAAAACCCTGCACCTTCGGACGCCGATATTGATGAGGCGATGCAAGGTAACCTGTGTCGCTGTGGCACCTACCCCCGTATCCGCGCTGCAATCCATGACGCGGCTGGCAAGTTGAAGGAGGCGTAACCCATGGCTTCTGTTGGCAAAATCCTTCGCCGCACTTTCCTGATCGGTTCGGCCGCAATTGTCGGCGGCGTAGCATTCGGCGCGTATTATGTCAGCCGCCCCGCTGCGAACCCGCTGAAACCTGGCGAAGGTCAGGCGGCGCTGAATCCGTTTGTTCTGATCGACCAGAATGGCGTAACCCTCTTTGCACCGCGCGCCGAGATGGGTCAGGGCGTCAAGACCACTTGGGCCGCTTTGATTGCCGAGGAACTGGACGTGGGTCTGGACCAGATCACTGTGCTGCACGGTCCGGCAGCAGCGGCCTACTATAATTCTGCCATGTTGGGGGAAGGATTGCCCAACAAGGGCTATGACATCTCGGACTTCCAGCACAATCTGGGTGAGGCGCTGGGTGTGCTTGGCAAAGCTCTGCACCTTCAGGTCACAGGTGGCTCGACCTCGATGAAAGATGGGTTCGAGCGGATGCGACAGGCCGGTGCCTCGGCTCGCGAGACACTCAAGCGTGCTGCGGCCCTTCGTTTGGGTGTCGAACCTTCAGAGCTGGGAACTGCCTCGGGGCATGTCATCGCGCCAAATGGCGACAAGTTCGCTTATTCGGACTTGGCCGTGGACGCCGCCGGGCTTGAGCCGGTCGAAGTGCCCCTGCGCGATCCGTCCAAATGGCGTTATCTGGGCCAAACCCAGCCGCGTCTGGACATGGTCGAAAAGGTAACTGGCACCGCAGAGTTTGGCGTCGATGTACGCCTGCCGGGGATGAAATTCGCGGCTGTGCGCATGAACCCCAAGCTGGGCGGTGCAATGCACGGTTATGACGACAGCACCGCGCAATCCATGCCGGGGGTCGAGAAAATCGTCGATCTGGGCACAGGTGTCGCCGTGATTGCCAACAATACGTGGCTCGCCAATCAGGCGGTCGAGGCTATCGACGTGGATTGGGGCGACGCCCCCTACCCGCCCGAGACGGATGGCATATTCGCCAAAATTGCCGAGGCATTTGATGACTCGGCAAATTCGACCATGCGCGATGTTGGTGATGTCAGTGTCACACCTGACGGTGCGACCGAGATTACCGCAGAGTACCAAGTGCCCTATCTGGCTCACGCCACGATGGAGCCGATGAACGCCACCGCGCTGTATACCGGCGATGCGTTGGAGTTGTGGTGCGGCAATCAGGCCCCAACCCTGATCCGATTCCGTGCTGCCAACACAGCCAATTTGGACACCGAAGCCGTGCAAATCCACACCACATATCTGGGTGGTGGGTTTGGTCGCCGAGGTGAACTGGATTTCAGCGAGATTGCCACCAAGGTTGCTATGGCCATGCCCGGCACCCCGGTTCAGACGACCTGGAGCCGCGAAGAAGATATGCGCCACGACTATTACCGCCCCGGCGCCATCGCCCGGATGCGCGGCGCGGTGCAAGACGGCAAGGCGGTCCTGGTTGATGGCAAGGTTGCGGCGCAATCCTGTACGCAGCAGGCGGTGACGCGCTATACCGGCATGCCCGGCGCAGGACCAGACAAGGTGCTGGTTGAAGGTTTTTTCAATCAGCCCTACGCAGTACCGAACTACCGCATGAGCGGCCACATCGCCAAACTGGACGTCCCCGTCGGGTTCTGGCGATCAGTCGGCAACAGCCACAATGGCTTTTTCCACGAAACTTTCATGGATGAGATGGCCCATGCCGCAGGCCATGACCCGCTGGAATTCCGGTTGGAACTGATGAAGAGCGAACACGCCCCCTCGGCCGGGTGCCTTGAAGCGGTTCGCGAAATGTCCGGCTGGACCGGGCAGACACCGGATGGCTTCGGGCGCGGCGTGGCGTTCACCTACAGTTTCGGTACCCCGGTCGCGCAGGTGATCGAGGTGGTCGACGAAGGCGGCACTATCCGCATCAACAAGGCGTGGATTGCTTGCGATATGGGTCTGGCTCTGGACCCGGAAAACGTCAAGGCGCAGATGTTTGGCGGTATGATGTATGGCCTGTCAGCGGCATGCTACGGTGAAATCACTTTTGCCGAAGGCGAGGTCGAACAGTATAACTTCCCTGACTATGACGCGATCCGGATGCACAGCGCCCCACAAGTCGAGGTGCGCGTGCTAGAGACCAACCGCCATATGGGCGGCGCCGGTGAGCCCGGAACGCCGCCGTCGATGCCCGCGCTTGGGAATGCACTGTTTGATCTGACCGGAGAACGTGCCCGAAAACTGCCGCTGAATCAGCAGTTTGATCTGTTGATTTGATTCCGGCGCACTGGTCCCTTCTTGCGGACCGGTGCGCAACTCACGCCCGTTGCTGTATCAGACTTGCGTCCGATCCGGTCGCCCAAGCGCGCACGGCTGCACCAAACGCTTCGAACAAAGGCCGGGAAACAGGATCGTTGATCGCATCCCATTCAGGGTGCCATTGCACCGACAGAGTGAATCCCGGGGCATCCTTGATATAGATCGCCTCGGGCGTGCCATCCGGCGCGTGGCCGTCGATAACCACGCGATCCCCGACCGTTTTGATACCCTGCCCGTGCAGCGTGTTCGTCATCACCTCGGGCGCGCCGAATAGTTGGTGGAATATGCCGCCTTCGTCCAGCGCCACCACATGACGTAGGGCGAATTTCTCTTCCAATGTCCCGTCCGGAGGCATGCGGTGGTTCATCCGGCCCGGTAAATCGCGGATTTCAGGATAGAGCGTGCCACCCATGGCCACGTTGACCTCTTGAAACCCTCGGCAGATACCCATGAAGGGTTGGCCGCGTTCAACACAAGCGCGGATCAAAGGCAAGGTGACCGCATCCCGCGCCCGGTCGAATTCTCCATGCGCGTCAGTCGCGTCTTCACCATATTCTTCTGGGTGCACATTCGGGCGTCCACCGGTCAGCAAAAACCCGTCGCAGACCTCAAGCAATTCCTCAACCGTGACAAAACGCGGGTCGGATGGGATCAGCAGCGGCAGGCAATGAGAAACGTTCGCCACGGCTTCAGAGTTCATCGTCCCACCCGCGTGGGTAGGGTATTCATCGTTCATTAGGTAAGAGTTGCCGATGATACCGACGACAGGTCGAGACATTCCGCTTTCCTTGCAGTTTCCTTAATTCAAAAGAAAGCTATCCGCAGCAGAATAAACGTGCAACTAAACACGCCCTGCACCACAGCGCAGGGACGTGTTCAGGTGCGCACATATCGTTCCAGTTTTCTTGCAATTACCGGAACAAAGTTTCTTTCACTTGGCAATTTGCAGAAATTATTCCCAAACCCCTGCAAATATCAGAACCATAGGCCGATCAAAATCAAGCCTCTCCGGTCAAGCCCGCGCCTTCAACCCCGGTCATACCTGCGACCGCATCATTGTCCGATGTATCGCCAGTAACCCCAACAGCACCGATCACCGCACCCTTGCGGTCGCGCAGCAGAATACCGCCCGGAACCGGAACAACCTGACCGCCATAGACACCGTTCACGGCAGCCATGAAATAGGCCTGGGCTTCGGCGCGCTGCATCTGCGCGGTTCCTGCCATGCCCAGCATGACCGAACCATAGGCCTTGCCCTGCGCAATTGCGAAACGGCCGGGCGCTGCACCATCTTCACGTTCGAACGCGATGACGTGCCCACCCGCATCCAACACCACGACAGAGAGCGGCTTCAACTCCATCCCACGGCCTTTTTCCAGGGTTTTGCGAATGATCGTGCGGGCTTTGCGTAAAGAAATGGTCATGTTGTGTCCTAACGTTCTTACGAAATTAAAGGCTGGCTTTCAGTTCAAGTCGACGCGCATGCAGAACCGGCTCAGTATACCCCGAAGGCTGGATACGTCCCTTGAACACCAGATCACAAGCCGCCTGGAACGCGACCCCGTCGAACCCCGGCGCCATTGGCGAGTATGAAGGATCGTTTTCGTTCTGGCGATCCACCACGGCGGCCATTTTCTGCATCGCAGCCATCAACTGATCTTCGCTGACGACACCATGATGCAGCCAGTTGGCCAGAGCCTGCGAAGAAATCCGGCAGGTTGCCCGATCCTCCATCAGACCAACATCATTTATGTCCGGCACTTTCGAACAGCCCACACCCTGATCGACCCAACGCACGACATATCCCAGAATGCCCTGCGCATTGTTTTCGATCTCAAGCGTGATCTCTTCGGTGCTCAGGTTGCGGCCGCCCAAAAGCGGAATGGTCAGCAAATCCTGCAAAGTGCCACGGGCACCAGCGGCAGCCAGCTCGTCCTGACGGGAGAGAACGTCGACTTTGTGGTAATGCGTCGCGTGCAGGGTTGCGGCGGTCGGCGACGGCACCCAGGCGCAGGTCGCGCCAGATTGCGGGTGGCCAATCTTGGTCTCAAGCATCTCGCCCATCCGGTCGGGCATAGCCCACATGCCTTTACCAATCTGGGCCTTGCCCTTCAGGCCGCAGGCCAAACCGATATCGACATTGCGATCTTCATAAGACGCAATCCAGGGCGTGCTCTTGATGTCGCCCTTGGGCAGCACAGGACCTGCCTCCATCGAGGTGTGAATCTCGTCCCCTGTCCGGTCAAGGAAACCGGTATTGATGAAGGCCACGCGCGATTTCGCAGCACGAATACATTCCTTGAGGTTGACCGAGGTGCGGCGTTCCTCATCCATGATGCCCAGTTTCACGGTGTTGCGGGGCAGACCAAGAATGTCTTCGACCATGTCGAAAATCTGGACCGCGAATGCAACTTCTTCTGGTCCGTGCATCTTGGGTTTCACCACGTAAACCGACCCATTGACCGAATTGCCGCCTTTGCGCTGTAGATCGTGCATTGCGATCAGCGTGGTGCAGAGCGCATCCATCAGGCCCTCGCCGATCTCATTGCCTTCAGCATCCAGAACGGCGGGGTTGGTCATCAGGTGACCTACGTTCCGCACCAGCATTAGCGAGCGGCCTTTCAGCGTGCCCTGCTCGCCACTCGCGGAGGTGTAAACCACGTCATCTGCCAGTTTACGGGTGAAGGTATTGCCGCCTTTCGAGACCTCTTCCGTCAGGTCGCCCTTCATCAGGCCCAGCCAATTGCCATAGGCCACAACTTTGTCTTCGGCATCGACACAAGCGACCGAGTCTTCGCAATCCATGATCGTTGACAAGGCCGCTTCAACTACGACGTCCGCGATGCCTGCCGGATCGGACGCACCAATCGTGCTGGACGGGTCGATCACAATTTTGACGTGCAGGCCGTTATTCTTCAGCAGCACGAATTCGGGCTTTTCAGTCGCGCCGCCGAAACCGACAAAACGCGATGCGTCGGCCAGCGCAGGCACCAGTGCGCCGTTTTCAACGCGCAGTACGGATACGTCCGCCCACGACCCGCTGGCCAGAGGTGCAGCAGCATCCAGAAAACCTTTGGCCCAGGCAATCACTCGCGCACCGCGTGCTGCGTCGTAACCTTTGCCAGCAGGCAGATTGCCCATCGCATCAGTGCCATACAACGCATCATACAGGCTGCCCCAGCGTGCGTTGGCCGCGTTGAGGGCAAAACGGGCGTTGGTGATTGGTACAACCAGTTGCGGCCCCGGGGTCACTGCGATCTCGGGGTCGACATTTGCCGTTTCAATCTGGAAATCGGGTCCTTCCTCTACCAGATATCCGATTTCACGCAGAAATGACTCATATGCGGCGGCATCATAGGTCTGCCCCTTGCGTTCCAGATGCCAACCATCAAGACGGCATTGAATGTCCGACCGCTTTGCAAGCAATTCCCGGTTTCTTGGGCCGAGCTCATCGACCAAGCGGGCGAAACCGGACCAGAACAGCTCGGGCGTAACACCTGTTCCAGGCAAAGCCTGACTTTCGATGAAATCCGCCAGTTCCCAGGCAATCTGCAGCCCTTTCCGGGTTTCTCTGCCGCTCATAAGTCAATTCTCCCGCATTGTGTACGTTGGCATGCAAGCGTCAATTAGTGCGAAAGTTTCCGATAGGCAACAGACCCCTCAAGTTTCCGATGGAATTAGAAGATCAATTTGACCTGCTTGGTGCCTCCGAATGCCCAGCAACAGCTTGCAGCTTACAAGTGATCCCCATAACGTCGCGCTCGAACTCAACCGATATGAGGCCCCCGATGCGTGACGCTGCCCCAACCACGATCTATCTGAAAGATTACACTCCATTTGGCTATCTTGTGGACAGCGTGCATTTGACCTTTGATCTGGCCGAACATACCACTCATGTCACCTCGCGTATCGCGTTCCGCCCCAACCCCGATGCGAGGGATCGTACGTTTTTTCTGCATGGCGAAGACCTGACCTTGATCCGGGCGGTTATTGACGGAGTCGAAGTCACCCCCAATGTCACCGAGAAAGGCCTGACGGTTGACGTACCCGATGCCCCCTTTATCTGGGAGGCCGTCGTCGAGATCGACCCGGGCAACAACACTGCGCTTGAGGGCCTATATATGTCGAACGGCATGTATTGCACTCAGTGCGAGGCTGAAGGCTTCCGCAAGATCACCTACTACCCTGACCGGCCAGACGTGATGTCCGTGTTCACCGTGCGCATCAACGGTGATTTGCCGGTGCTGCTGTCCAACGGCAATCCCTCGGGCAAAGGTGAAGGCTGGGCTGAATGGATCGACCCCTGGCCCAAACCCGCCTATCTGTTTGCGTTGGTCGCAGGCGACCTGATCGCTCATCCCGGTCAGTTTACCACAATGTCGGGTCGTGACGTGGACCTGAACCTCTGGGTGCGCTCCGGAGACGAAGGCAAATGCGCCTTTGGGATGGAAGCGCTGAAGAAGTCGATGAAATGGGACGAAGACGTCTATGGCCGTGAATACGATCTGGATGTGTTCAATATCGTGGCCGTCGATGACTTCAACATGGGCGCGATGGAGAACAAGGGGTTGAACATCTTCAACTCCTCGGCCGTACTTGCCAGCCCCGAAACCTCGACCGACGCCAATTTCGAGCGGATCGAGGCGATCATCGCGCACGAATACTTCCACAACTGGACCGGCAACCGCATCACCTGCCGCGACTGGTTCCAGCTGTGTCTCAAAGAAGGCCTGACCGTGTTCCGCGATGCGCAGTTTACGTCCGATATGCGTTCGGCCCCGGTGAAACGTATCCACGATGCCATCGACCTGCGCGCGCGGCAGTTCCCTGAGGATAACGGGCCTCTGTCACACCCCGTTCGCCCTGAAAGTTTTCAAGAGATCAACAACTTCTACACTTCCACCGTCTATGAGAAAGGTGCCGAATTGATCGGTATGCTCAAGCGTCTGGTAGGGAACGGTGCCTATGCGCAGGCGCTGGACCTCTATTTCGACCGCCATGACGGGCAGGCCTGCACCATCGAAGACTGGATCAAGGTGTTCGAGGATACGACAGGCCGTGATTTGACCCAGTTCAAACGGTGGTACAGCCAGTCCGGAACACCGCGCGTTACAGTTGGCGAAGACTGGCAGGATGGCACCTATACCTTGACCCTGTCGCAACGTACCGAGCCAACACCCGGCCAGTCCGAGAAGCTGCCTCAGGTGATCCCTGTCGCCGCAGGCCTGTTGGGCCCGAACGGCGACGAGGTGCGCGCAACCGAGGTGCTGGAATTGACTGAAGCCGAACAGAGCTTTACCTTCACCGGACTGGCGGCCAAACCTGTGGCCTCGATCCTGCGCGATTTCTCGGCCCCGGTCATTCTAGAACATGACCACACGGATGCCGAACGCGCGTTCCTGCTGGCCCACGACACCGATCCGTTCAATCGCTGGCAGGCGGGGCGGTCGCTTGCGCAAGATACGCTGATGTGCATGATCCGCGAAGATGCAGCGCCGGGCACGGACTATCTGGATGGAATGCTGGCCGTGTTGCGTGACGGCGATCTGGACCCAGACTACCGCTCTTTGATGTTGGGACTGCCAACGCAATCCGAACTGGCTGCAGCCTTGTTTGAAAGCGGTGAAATACCGGATCCGATGGCGATATGGACCTCCGTGGAAACCCTGCGCCAAGCAACCGCACAGCATGTGCAGGACCTGCTGCCAAGGCTGCACAGCGAAACACTGATCGACGCGCCGTTCAGCCCCGATGCTGATCAGGCCGGCAAGCGGGCGCTTGGTGGCGCAGTACTGTACTTGACTTCGCGGCTGGATGGCGGTGCCAAAGCGGCCGAGGAATACGCCGCAGCTGACAACATGACCCGCCAACTGACCGCCCTATCTTGCCTGTTGCGGGCGGGTACAGGCCAGACGGAACTGGCGGATTTCTACACGCAGTGGCAGCACGACCGGCTGGTGGTCGATAAATGGTTCGGCCTGCAGGTGACCACAGCCTCCCCCGAAGCGACTGCAGACACTGCGCGCGATCTGACTGAGCATACTGATTTCAATTGGAAAAACCCAAACCGATTCCGAGCCGTCATGGGCGCACTGGCGATGAATCACGCCGGGTTCCATCGTGCGGACGGTGCCGGGTACGCGGTGCTAGCCGATTGGCTGATCCGGCTGGACCCGGTTAACCCTCAGACCACCGCCAGGATGTGTTCCGCCTTCCAGACCTGGAAACGCTATGACGCCGACCGTCAGGACCTGATGAAGGCTCAGCTAACGCGCATCGCGGACACCCCTAACCTGTCGCGGGATACAACGGAAATGGTGTCTCGCATCCTCGGCGCATGACCCCGTTTACCTTCAAACGCCTCAACAGGACCTCACGCGCCGTCGTGATCGTGATGTGCGTCTACGCGGGGCTGATCGCGTTGGTGATCCTGTTCGATGCGGCGTGGTGGCTGGTCGGGTTGCTCAGCCTGCCCACCCTGCCCGCCCTTTGGGACATCGCACAGGGCACGCAGGCTGGACTCACTCTGGATCGCGATGTGATACGATGGTTTTCCGGCAAGCGTGAGGCCGAGGTTGTTTTGGCTGACATTGACCATGTCCGACTCGACACACGCTGGGATTTTTCGGTGCGCACGTCGCTGGTTCTGACCACAGGCAAGAGGATTCGGTTGCCGGATGAGGCCACACCGCCCCACAAGACATTTGAGACAGCACTGCAGCAGGCTGGGTTGCGGGTCGAACGGCACCATTTCACCGTTTTTTGAAACAATCACCAGCGGAAGAGATAATTCACGCCAACCCGCCACCCAATACCCCCCCTAAAGCTTGAATTTGAGGTAATTTTCGGACAAACTTTAAAGCCAAGCTGCCTATATGTTTCGGTTACGAGTGTTACCATGTTTCGGTTTTTCAGGGCACGTCAGGCCCGTTCACCTTTGTCATCCCGTCATTGCACGCAGAACATGCGCGCCAACGACTTTGCCGTCCCAGCGGCACTGCCGGACAAAGGGCAACTGAATATCCCTGTGGCAAGCATGCTGGCGGAAGATCTGATCGCTTGGAACACCATTGAAGAAGGTCGCACGCTAGCCAGACAGGATCGCTGGGCTGAATTGTCCAAAAAGATGCGCGCCGCTGACCAAGATCGCAAAACCGCGCCCGATGGGACACCGATTGCAGATTTACTGGCTTTTGGTGCGCGCTCGGACGTTGTGCTGGCCGCGGAACACGCGCTGACAGACGGCAACGCGCTGTGCGAATATGACTTGCTGGGCGGCATCTCAGAGCTCGAAGACGAAATGCGTGAGTATCCGGATGATCCGATGATCACTCTGGTCGTGGCCTTAGCGCATATCGACCTGGCCTGGGCGTGGCGCGGGATTGCAACGGATGCAACCCTGCCCCCGCTTCACCAGTCACGCTGTGCCGCGCATTTCGACCGGGCTGCGGACCTTTTGCCGACATGCCGCGCCGCGCTGCCAGACAGCCCGATTGTCGCAGCCGCAAGTTGCGCCCTGCTGGCGGGTCAACGGAAAACCAACCAGCGCGTCGCCGAAGAATACGAACATCTGATCACGTTAGACCCGCACAATCAGCGACATATGCGGGCGATGGGTACACATCTGCTGCCACGTTGGTTCGGCAGCTATGAAAAACTAGAGGTTCAGGCGCTGCGCAACGCGGCACGAACTGCCGACATCTGGGGCGCCGGCGGCTACACTTGGGTCCAGTTTGACGCTATCGCTTTGGACGAAGAGGCCTGCGCCCGGCTGGATGTTGAGTATTTCCTGGAAGGTTTTCACGACATTCTGCATCGTCGCCCTGATCAGCAGACCGTCAACATGCTGTCTGCCTATTGCGCTATCACGATTCAGAACGGTCAAGGCCTGAACGAAAAGGCCGATCTTGTGCGCTCGCAAATTCACGAGGCCGCAAACGGGCTGATCCGCGACCACATGACCGAGCTGCATCCGCTTATCTGGGCGCATGCCGCGAACGGGTTCAACAACTCGGTCCGCATCAATTCGGCCGAGCGGTTTGCGGCCCGTGGTAAGCGCGATGCTTTGCTTGCTATCCGCAATCTGTTCCGCGAGGAATTGCACAACGGAATGGACGTGACCTTTACGCCGTCGGGCCTGCGCCTGTCGCAGCACTGATTCCCCCTTGCCCCTCGTCCCTGCCGGGCCTAATACGCAGGCTTAGACTTCTGCGGAAATGAGGCGCGCCATGCTCGACCTGACATACGAAATGCCCAAACCCAAAACCATTGCCGGGGCCAAGCACGATTGGGAACTGGTGATCGGGATGGAGGTGCACGCTCAGGTCTCGTCCAATGCCAAGCTGTTTTCCGGCGCGTCGACCCAATTCGGGGCCGAGCCGAATTCGAACGTGGCTTTTGTGGACGCGGCAATGCCGGGAATGCTGCCGGTCATCAACGAATACTGCGTGGAACAAGCGGTACGCACCGGGCTGGGCCTGAAGGCGGATATCAACCTGAAATCGGCCTTTGACCGCAAGAACTATTTCTACCCTGACCTGCCGCAGGGCTATCAGATTTCCCAGCTGTACCATCCCATCGTGGGCGAAGGTGAAGTGTTGGTTGAAATGGGTGACGGCACCGCGCGCAATGTGCGGATCGAACGCATCCATATGGAGCAGGACGCCGGTAAGTCGATCCACGATATGGACCCGCATATGTCCTTCGTCGATCTGAACCGGACCGGTGTTTGTCTGATGGAGATCGTGTCGCGTCCCGATATTCGCGGACCCGAAGAAGCGGCTGCCTATATCGTCAAACTGCGTCAGATCCTGCGGTATCTGGGCACCTGCGATGGCAACATGCAGAACGGCAACCTGCGGGCGGACGTGAACGTCTCGATCTGTTTGCCGGGGGCGTACGAAAAGTATCAGGAAACGCAGGATTTCTCGCATCTGGGCACCCGTTGCGAGATCAAGAACATGAACTCGATGCGCTTTATCCAGCAAGCGATCGAGGTTGAAGCCCGCCGTCAGATTGCCATCGTCGAAGGCGGCGGCAAAGTCGATCAGGAAACCCGCCTGTATGACCCAGACAAGGGCGAGACCCGCTCGATGCGGTCCAAGGAGGAGGCGCATGATTACCGTTACTTCCCCGACCCCGATCTGCTGCCGCTGGAGATCGAGCAGGCATGGGTGGACGAAATTGCTGCCAAACTGCCTGAACTGCCCGACGACAAAAAGGCGCGGTTTATCAGCGAGTTTGGCCTGACCGACTATGACGCGTCCGTGCTGACCGCCGAGGTGGAATCTGCCGCCTATTTTGAAGAAGTCGCCAAGGGCCGTAACGGCAAGCTGGCCGCGAACTGGGTCATCAACGAACTATTCGGTCGGCTTAAGAAAGAAGACCACGACATCACGGAATCGCCCGTGTCTCCGGCGCAATTGGGTGGGATCATCGACCTGATCGCTTCGGAAGCGATCTCGGGCAAGATCGCCAAGGACCTGTTCGAGGTCGTCTATACCGAAGGCGGCGATCCGGCGCAGATCGTGGAAGAGCGCGGCATGAAACAGGTGACCGACACCGGCGCGATTGAAACCGCACTTGATGAGATCATCGCCGCCAACCCAGCACAGGTTGAAAAGGCCAAGGTGAACCCGAAACTGGCGGGCTGGTTCGTCGGTCAGGTGATGAAAGCCACGGGCGGCAAGGCCAACCCCAAGGCGGTGAACGAATTGGTCGGCAAAAAGCTGGGCTCGTAAGGCGCTTAAGTTTTCGAAAAACGTCGGGGTTTGCATAAACCCTGCCGTTTTTCTTTCCGCTACGTCCATGCGATGATGACTTTCCCAAAATCACCAACATGTTAGATTGCCGGAACCCGGCAACCAGGAAAATCCGATGCAGCGCTACGAATACAAAGTTGTCCCAGCTCCGCAAAAAGGCACCAAGGCCAAGGGCGTCAAATCCGCCGAAGGCCGGTTCGCTGCTTCCGTGGAACAGGTACTGAACGAGATGGGGCAAGACGGCTGGGAATATCGGCGCGCCGAATTGCTGCCCAGCGAGGAACGCGCAGGCCTGACTGGATCGACAGTGAACTGGCGCAATGTGTTGGTGTTTCGCCGTGAATTAGAAGACTCAAAAACTCTGGCACCAGTAGAAACGACAGACACTGTTGCGGTGGCGCGATCGGTTCCTGGGCCAGGTAACGTTGTGGCACCCGCACCGATTTCGGAAGAGGCCAAAGAGCCGCCACTGTTTCTGAGACACCCTGAACAAGAAGACACTGAAAACCCCGAAAAGGCGTGATCCCGTTTGTTCCAATACAACAAGCGCAGATTGAAGCCTATTTTAGCCTAACTCAGCTTAACATTTGGTCAATTCGTCATGAATTTGCCGAAGGTGCGCATCACCCTGAGCGGTTCCCGAGATGAGACAAGGGTCATTCCACTCATTCCAGAAAGTGAAATCCGCACGTCCAAACCTGACATTGCTTTCCACAACAAACTATCTTTGAGTGGCTGTGCCGAACAGCCGTTCGATTTTCGATTTGACACCCTAAATATCCAACTCGTCGAATTCCAGAGAAAGGCGCCCGCTTCTAGGTTTCAGTATTCTGACAGCCATTTGTACTGACTTTCATCGGCGGCGTCGAAACCTTTAGTTTCTGCAGCAATCGAATTGTCGGGAATAGCGGTCCCCAAACACAGTATTTTCATGCCCACACCCAGCAGGGAAAAATGCGGCCTCAATGGGCGATTAAGACTCTCTCATGTTCCAATATCCAGCGCCAGCGCATGAATGCGCGGTACGATATCGCCCAACGCCTTATGCACCGAGCGGTGGCGGGCGACGCGGGACTGGCCCTCGAACGCGCTGGCGCGAATGCGGACGTTGAAATGACTTTCGCCGCCGTCCTGATACCCGGCGTGGCCACGATGGCTTTCGCTGTCGTCGATTACCTCCAGCTCGCGCGGATTGAACGCGGCCTCAAGGCGCTTATGGATTTCGTCGGTCACGCTCATTTTTTCGCTCAGCGGCAAAAAATTTACCGCCCCCCTCTTCTACTTTCGGCTGCTTAGACTAAACTGCTGCCTCCGAGTCGAAAAGATGCGTTCTTGAGGATCAGAGCATGGTGAAGTCAGACCCCTTCGGATTCGATATGTCCGTTTCCAACGCCAAGAAAAAGAACCCGCGTGGGCGCCGGGGCATGTCGGGTGCGTCTGAAACCTCGACGCGTATCTGCGATCACGAGGGTTGCGAAGAGGCCGGTAAGTTCCGTGCGCCCAAGGCGCCGGATGTATTGGACGACTTCTTCTGGTTCTGCCAACAGCACGTCCGCGAATACAACAACAAGTGGAACTTTTTCGACGGCACGACCGAGGCCGAACTGAACGCGCAACGTTCCAAGGACAAAGTGTGGGAGCGCGAGACCAAGCCGATGGGCGACCCCGAGGCGCGCGCCTGGGCTCGTCTGGGCATCGAGGACCCGCATCAGGTTCTGGGCGAGAACGCCACCAAGAACCCCGGCCGCGCCAATTCCGGCGGCCGCCGCCTGCCGCCCACCGAACGTCGTGCTATCGAGATTCTTGAAGCACAGGACAGCTGGTCCAAGGCCGAGGTGCGCAAGGCATATAAAAAGCTGATCAAGGTACTGCACCCGGACATGAACGGTGGTGATCGGTCCCAAGAGGAACAGCTGCAAGAGGTTGTCTGGGCCTGGGATCAGATCAAGGACAGCCGGAACTTCAAGTAGGCTCCGCTACGCCGGAAATATGCCCCGCAGTGCCTGCGCTTCGGGGCGTTTCAAGCAGCGCAGTTTGGTTTTTCGTACCCGCGCGCCATCACTGAGATCGGGAAAAAGCACGCGCAATTCGTCAACATCTGCGCGACTAAAAGAGCCTAATGCCCGACCACCAATAAACAGGCTCTCACTTTGCAGACCATGCGATGTCAAAATGGCATGTTCTTCGCAAGCGATGTGAAAATAAGTAACGGGTTCATCCGCACCAATCTGACGGATCGTGTGATCATTAACCAGATGAATCGCGGCAGAAAAGACCATCTGCTCACCAAACAGCAACTCGGCCCGCCAGCCTTCAATCACAATCCGATGTTGCGGGGACACGTATAGATCGCAGTCAGGCAAACCTTTGCCCAGCGCATCGCACTGAATCAGGACAGGTCGGAATTTCGGTTGAAGGCGTAATGTTTGCGCGCTGAGTGTTCGTTTTCCGATCCATACTATCGGCAATGTTTCTCCATTGGATACGCATACCCTGTCGCCAACCGCCAATTCTTCGACCGGTCGCGGCCCAGAGTCGGTGTCGATTAGTGTACCGGCTACAAAACACGGGGGATCAGTCGGATCCAGGTCGTCTTCGGTGATTTTCCAGTTACCGGTGCTCATCGGCCCCGTGGGATCGTCCGTATCCCAAGCGTAAATTTGCCCACCGATCTGAATGAATTCGCCGGACTCGCCGTTACTAAGCCTGGTACCCTGCCCAAGGTAAGTATAGGGCTGAAACGTCACACCCCCGTCAAAGGAAATCGTTTGCCCATCAACAATTGCTGGCAGTGTCGTGTTTTGAACGACCAGGTCACCATTGGCAGTGTTGACCGTGTGAAGAAGAACACTAAACGCCATTGCATACACCTATTGCGTCAATAGTAACCGAAACAGGCACGCCCCTGCGCGAAAAGCGGCTAAGCACCCTTTCGCAATTACTTTTGTTTTTCAAAAGACCCTCACACACTGGAACAATCAAACTGACCCCGTGTGCACAGTCTACAAGATTTAAATTTAACCCAATTTAAATATTATGATGTTTACACCTGACTGAGTAAAATTCTTCCCCGTATGCACCAGAGTTACGCTCGAATATTCCTTGGCACGCACCGATAAGGCCAGTTTCGAAGAAACATCCTCTCAGCCTTCGTCTTGCGCCTCTTTCCCTTGCCCTTCCTGTCAATATGTTGCACCACACACTGGTTCAAACCCGGCAAGACGGGCCAAAGGATAAGGACAAGGCGAATGGCTGACGGATCGATTGATATCAACGCAAAACCCACCGAAGAAATCTCGGTTCGGGACGTTTTCGGCATTGATACAGACATGGCGGTCAAAGGCTTTGCAGAGCGCAGTGACCGGGTTCCGGCGATCGACCCGACCTACAAATTTGACCCCGAAACCACACTGGCGATTCTTGCAGGCTTTTCCCATAACCGCCGGGTGATGATTCAGGGCTACCACGGTACTGGTAAATCGACCCATATCGAACAGGTTGCCGCCCGCCTGAACTGGCCCGCAGTGCGTGTGAACTTGGACAGCCATATCAGCCGGATCGACCTGATCGGCAAGGACGCGATCAAACTGCGCGACGGCAAGCAGGTCACTGAATTCCACGAAGGCATCCTGCCATGGGCCCTACGCAACCCTGTTGCCATTGTGTTCGACGAATACGATGCAGGACGCGCTGACGTAATGTTCGTGATCCAGCGCGTACTGGAACATGACGGCAAGCTGACCCTGCTGGACCAGAACGAAATCATCACGCCGAACCCGAATTTCCGCCTGTTCGCCACAGCAAACACCGTGGGTCTTGGTGACACCACTGGCCTCTATCACGGCACGCAGCAGATCAACCAGGCGCAGATGGACCGCTGGTCACTGGTCTCGACCCTGAATTACCTGAGCCATGATGCCGAGACGATGATCGTGCTGTCCAAGGCACCGCATTACAACACCGAAAAGGGCCGCAAGACCGTCAGCCAGATGGTGACCGTCGCCGACCTGACCCGGACCGCCTTCATGAATGGTGATTTGTCCACCGTGATGAGCCCGCGAACCGTGATCAACTGGGCCCAGAACGCCGAGATTTTCCGCGATGTGGGCTATGCTTTCCGCCTGTCCTTCCTGAACAAATGTGACGAACTGGAACGTCAGACCGTGGCCGAGTTCTATCAGCGTTGCTTTGATGAGGAACTGCCGGAAAGTGCCGCAAGCGTAAGCCTGGGGTAAGCGATCGTGAGGGCAGGCTCTCAATCAGATATCGCCGAAGGATTGGGGGCTTTTGAAGGCATTGTAACAAAAGTCATCGTGCTTAGCCTGCCCGATGCCACCGAGCGGCGAGAACGTCTGCCACAGCATCTTGCCGAGTTTGGTATATCCGCGTTCGAATGGCATGACGCTTTCAGCCCAGATCACCCAAAGGTTCAGGCCTTGCAGGAGCAGGGGCTGGTCGCCTCCTTTCCACCTTGCTTTCGCTGCGGGCAGAAATGTTGCGACTGCGAAAATAACGTTTTGATCCCTTCGCAGGTTGCCAATTTCGCCAGCCATCTGGATATTTGGGAATCGATCAGCCAGTCCGGTCAACGTACGTTGGTCATAGAGGATGACGTCTTTTTCCACCCTTGGACAAACCGGGTCGTCCACCGGCTTAGGAAGAAAATTCAAAACGGTAGTATCGCCTTTGACGCACAAACCTCAATGCTTTTGAGAATGGGGTGGGCCAAATCGCGAGATCATAGTGCATTTCGACTCTTTCGTGTGAAACACAAGGATCGATTGTCGAATCCCTGCTATGCGCTGACGCCTGCATTTGCCCGGTTGTTGCTTGACCGTTTCACACGGGTCGAAACGACTTCTGACATCTTCATGCACAAACAGGTTGCTGATGAAAGCAACTCTTGGACAGTATTCCCTCCGATTGCGTCCGAACTGTCTTGGTCGGATGGGTCAGTGGATTCTCAAATCCACCCCAAAAAAAATCGCCTGGCGTTTCTTGCCGCGCATAACCGGGTGGACGAGCACACCGAACATGAGCAGCGGCTGAGACGTCACGTCCAACGCATGTTTAGTCGTCCAATTCTGTGCGTAGGGCACCCAAGAACCGGCACAGGATACGTCGCAGAGCTTTGCACGAAGTCCGGCCTGGACATAGGGCATGAGACCGATGGTGCGGATGGTATCAGTTCTTGGATGTTTGCCGTCGACGCTGACGAAAACCCATGGGCGCTGGATCCTATCGCACGCACTCGTAGGGCATTGCACTGGCGTATCCTGATACAAACAGTGCGCGATCCAGCTACGGCGATACCTTCCATCATGCGCGAAAACGAACATGCCCCGGCGTCCTATTCCTTCCGCCGCGACCACATAAAAAGCGAAACTGGAATTGATTTGGACGACTTCAACACCGAGGCTGAGCGCGCAATCGCATCATTGTGCCTATGGGCGCAAATCATACGAGAGCAAAAGCCAGATTTTGTTTTTCGTATCGAGCACGACAGCGAAGCGCTGATTGATTTTCTTCACGACACAGGCTTTGACGTCCACAAGGAAAAGCTGGATTTGGAACCGGTAAACGCCGAAAAACTGTACAAGGGCGTCCACTACGAAAAACCAAAAGTCGCAGACACGGATTGGGGTAAAATCGGTCCAGTTCCGAAAAAGCTTCTGCAAGAATACTGCACACTGTACGGCTACACTATTCCGGCTGGTGCAACGAAGTAGACGAAAATGACCAATCCCTGCAGCAATACTACTGAGTTGATGTTCAAGACTCTGATTGACGTGAATCAACGCTATGTTGACGTAGAATTGTCAGAAAAAGCCCCGAGCGTTTTTCAGGAGTAGTTGCGTGCATTTTGCAAAGCAAAAATGCGTGTTCATCCACGTACCGAAGACCGGGGGAAACTTTTTTACACGTTGTTTCCTTCGATTTTCAGACGACGCCATCGTCGTCAAAGGTCATCAGGACGGCACCGATCGGTTTGAGCTGAGCGGTGATGCGACCAAGTCCAAGCATCAGACACTCACGGACTACAACACACTAATTGGTCCAGCCTTTGCCGACTATACCGCCTATGCCTTTGCCCGCCCTCCGGTCGAGCGGATGATTTCTCTTTATTATTCACCCCATCGCTGGATGCGCGCAAAGGAAGATGGCGGCTTTGATCTCGATGCCCGGGATGAGCCTATTGACCCCGAACAGTTTGAGGCGCTTGTCTCGTCGAACAAATCCATCTCAGAATTGCTGGACGCCGAAAATATTTCCGGCAGGCTGTTGATCAACAAGAGTGCTCGGCATGTATCCGGAGCGCGTGTCTCGTTGTTGGACTTTGCCGATCTGCAAAAGGGGTTAAAGAAATTCGCGCGCGTAAATGATTTCGACCTGTCCGACATGCCCGCCAAACGCGTGAATTCAAGCGCCGTCACTGACCCAATGACACTTAACGCCGGGCAATTAAATATGTTGACGGATATCGTTCTGAATTCACATCACGGCCAGGATCAGCGGTTTTTTAGCTCCGGTGGGCTTCGGGGTGCAATGGACAATATTGCGGGATGGTTCAGATAAGACAGCGCGTCCTGCAATGAAACCTCAGCCAGGGTTTTGCTTTACGCATCATTCTGGTTTCATGCGAATTCGGGGTTGGCCCTATGGTCAAGACCTTGGATTGGCACTAGGTTGCCGGGACAGAACAAGACCGGACTGCCGCTGATGAGCAAACCTAACGACAACCCCGCCGATCCGTTCAAGAAGGCTTTGGCCGAGGCCACCAAAGTAATGGCCGATGATCGCGAGCTGAACGTTACCTACACTGTCGACCCATCCGGCATTTCGGGCGAGTCGATGCGTTTGCCGCAAGTCAGCCGCCGGATGATCCGCGAAGAGGTTTTGCTGGCGCGGGGTACGGCGGATGCTCTGGCATTGCAGCGCAAATACCACGACGACGCGACCCACGCGCGCTATGCCCCACCGGGGGATTTGGCGCGTGATTTGTATGAGGCCATGGAAACGGCCCGATGCGAGGCAATGGGCGCGCGGGATATGCCCGGCACAGCCTCTAACATCGACGTCAAGATTGGTCACGAGGCGCTGCGGCGCGGTTACGATCAATGTACGCAACCCGCCGATACGCCACTGCCGGTGGCCGCGGGGTACCTGATACGGCACCTTGCCACCGGGCGCGATCTACCTCCGGCGGCTGCAAACGTCATGAACCTGTGGCGTGGATTTATCGAAGAGCAGGCCGGTGGAGCGCTTGAAAATCTTGATGACGTTCTGTCGGATCAGACGGAATTCGCCAAGTTTGCCCGTCAGATGATCAAGGATTTGGGCTACGGCGACCAGCTGGGCGACGACCCCGATGAACTGGACGACGAACAGGAAGATCAGGCCGAAGAAAACGCCGAGGAACAGCAAGACCCGGACAGCACCGGGCAGGATGATCAGGACGAACAGGACGCCGACGCCTCTCCTGAACAAACGCAGGAAGAACAGCAGGACCAATCTCAGGCGCAGGTCTCGATGGACGAGATGGCAGAGGATGAGATGGGCGATGAGGCAGAGATGCCCGAAGGTGAGGCTCCGCTGGAACCCCCTGCCCCCCAACCTGCATCCGAGGCTGATCCGGACTACAAGGTCTATCTGAACACGTACGATGAAGAGATCGCCGCCGAGGATTTGGCCGAACCGGCCGAACTGGAACGGCTGCGGGCTTACTTGGATCAGCAGTTGGAGCCGCTGAAAGGTGCCGTCAGCCGGTTGGCCAACAAGTTGCAGCGCCGCCTGCAAGCGCAACAGAACCGCAGCTGGGAGTTCGACCGCGAGGAAGGCATTTTGGATGCCGGTCGTCTGGCGCGTGTTGTAGCGAACCCGACCACGCCGCTGAGCTTCAAGGTCGAGAAGGACACCGAATTCCGCGACACGGTGGTGACGCTACTGTTGGACAATTCGGGCTCGATGCGCGGACGTCCAATTTCCATCGCCGCGATCTGCGCGGATGTTCTGGCCCGGACGCTGGAACGCTGCAATGTGAAGGTCGAGATTCTGGGCTTTACCACCCGCGCCTGGAAAGGCGGTCAGGCGCGCGAGGCATGGCTGAACGATGGCCGCCCGCAACAGCCCGGACGTCTAAACGACCTGCGTCACATTATCTACAAAGGCGCAGATGCCCCATGGCGGCGCGCGCGACCAAATCTGGGCCTGATGATGAAAGAGGGCCTGCTAAAGGAAAACATCGACGGTGAAGCGCTGGAATGGGCACACCGCCGGATGCTGGCCCGGCGTGAGGCACGCAAAATCCTGATGGTGATTTCGGATGGCGCGCCGGTCGACGATTCAACACTCAGCGTTAACCCCGCGAATTATCTGGAAAAACACCTGCGCGATGTGATCGCCATGGTGGAGAAACGCAAAGCTGTGGAACTATTGGCTATCGGCATCGGTCACGATGTAACGCGTTACTATGACCGCGCAGTGACGATCACCGATGTTGAACAACTGGCAGGCGCGATGACCGAGCAACTGGCGGCCTTGTTCGACAGTGATCCACGCGCACGTGCTCGGGTGATGGGCATGAAAAGGGCCAGCTGAGACTGGCCTTGCCTCACGCCAAAGTTTTTTCCAAAAAGAACAAGGGGTGCGACCCCAATTGGGAGAGGTTTGTGATGTTTCAGTCCTTTGAAGTGACCGCGCGCCCGGAACAGGGACCGCCCCGGCTGGCTGCTCTGCGGGACGAGATTTCGAACGAAGGGTTGAACGGGTTTCTGATCCCACGCGCAGACGCGCATCAGGGCGAATACGTGGCCCCTCGGGACGAGAGGTTGGCGTGGTTGACGGGCTTCACTGGTTCAGCAGGGTTTTGCGCTGTGCTGTCAGATGTAGCAGGGGTCTTCGTCGATGGCCGCTATCGCACGCAGGTCAAGGCCCAGGTCGCTTCTGAATTCACTCCGGTCCCGTGGCCCGAGGTCAGTCTGAGCGCCTGGCTGCAGGAACATCTTCCCAATGGCGGCAAGGTTGGCTTTGATCCGTGGCTGCACGCAGCAGGTCAGATCGCAAGCGTGCAGAAAGACCTGGCCAACAGCGGTATCGAACTGGTGCGCTGTGACAATCTGGTAGATCGCGTGTGGGCAGATCAGCCCGCCGCCCCGATGAACCCGGTCAAGGCCCATCCGATTGAGTTTGCAGGTGAAACCGCAGACAGCAAAATCACCCGCCTGGCCGAAGCCCTGCACGAGGCTGATTGCACAGCTGCGGTGATCACTTTGCCGGATTCAATTATGTGGCTTCTGAACATTCGCGGCTCGGATATCGGGTACAACCCGGTGGCGCATGGCTTTGCCATTTTGCATGACGATGGTCAGGTGAATCTGTTTATGGCCCGGGAAAAACTGTCGGTACCATTGGGGGATCAGGTTTCGATCCACGCCCCCGAGGCATTTCTGAACGCCGCCGCTACGCTTGAGGAGAAGGTTCAGGTTGATCTTGGAACGCTGCCGCAGGCCGTAGCGGACGTATTGCAAGACCAGATGGTAGATGGCGGCGATCCCTGTGCCCTGCCCAAGGCCTGCAAGAACGCGGCCGAAATAGCAGGCAGCGCTGAGGCACATCTTCGCGACGCGGTGGCGGTAATCGAAACCTTGTGCTGGCTGGATAAGCAGGTACTGGGCACCCTGACCGAAACGCAGGTGGTGACGCGTCTTGAAGAGAACCGGCGCAAGGACAACGCGCTGCAGGACATCTCGTTCGATACAATCGCTGGCACTGGTCCAAACGGCGCGATCATGCATTACCGCGTGACCGAAGAAACCGACTGCCGCCTTGAAGACGGTCATATTCTGGTTCTGGACAGTGGAGGGCAGTATCTGGACGGCACCACAGACATCACCCGCACCATCGCCATCGGTGAAGTTGGCGATGAGGAAAAAGCGTGCTTTACCCGTGTGTTGAAGGGCATGATTAACCTGTCAATGCTGCGCTGGCCCGTTGGGCTGGCCGGGCGTGACATCGAATGTATCGCTCGGGCTCCGCTGTGGGTCGCGGGCCAGGACTTTAACCACGGCGTCGGGCACGGCGTCGGTGCTTACCTGAGCGTCCACGAAGGGCCCCAGCGCCTATCCAAAGTCAGCCATGTGCCTTTGCAACCGGGTATGATCCTATCCAACGAACCGGGCTATTACCGCGAGGGCGCGTTTGGCATCCGCATCGAAAATCTGGTGGTCGTGCAAGAGGCCCCGGCCCTGCCCGGCGGTGACGCGGAACGCGCCATGCTGAACTGGCGAACGCTGACCTATGTCCCGATCGACAGACGGCTGATCGTGACAGACATGTTGACGTCGGCAGAACGTGACTGGCTGAACACCTATCACCACGACGTTACGGAAAAATTGCGCGCAAGGCTGGGCGATGACGCGCAACTGTGGTTGGATGCCGCAACCGCGCCGATCTGACATCGACCTGTCATGCAAACAGGGCAGAGGAGAGGTGCAAAACAGGACGAGGGAAGAAATATGGTTGAGATCACGATCCGTAAAGCTCCGGGCAAATGGAGCGTCCGTTCCGGTGGTGCCGTTCTGGGCGAAAGCACTGGCGCGCTGGAACTGGCCGAAGGTGATCTGACCCCGGTAATCTATTTCCCTCGCACTGACATCGCGATGGCCTTTCTGGACAGCACCGACAAAGTCACCCATTGCCCGCACAAAGGGAATGCCTCGCATTTCTCGATCGTCAACAAATCCTCGGTGACCGAAAACGCCGCGTGGAGCTATGAAAACCCCGTCCCCGCCATGGCCGAGATCAAGGGCTATGTGGCGTTTTACCCGGTCGAGTCCGTAAAGGTTGAGCAGATTTAACAAAGGAAGGAGCGGTCCTCACCACCCTTCTAAACGGTGTTTTGCCTAGGCCGCTTTGTGCAAAAAGCGGCTGCAAGACGTCCTGACCGGCCTGCAAGAAATCTACGATCCTCTGTCAGAGGCGCGGCGAACTGCAAGGACTGCAGCAGCGTAGTCGCCCAAGGAGATTCCTCGAAAAGCAAAGGCAGCTGGTTTCTCGATTTCAGAACTGTCGATTTGCCCTGCAACCAGTTCCATCAGATCACCAGTTACACTCTGGTAAGGCAACATTGGCTTTTCGCTTTCGCGTTCCTGCGTTCGATCATCGACAATCACAGTTTCGAACGCAGGCATGCCCTCTGGCTTCCATGGTATGCACGCGTCCGTTATGGCTGCGAAAGCCGTGGGCTTCAGCCATCGGGCATCCAGAAAAGGCACGATGGAATAATCCAGCGTAATGGATGTCACAACAAGGTCGGCCTCCCGCAAAACGTCTCTGGCCTCGGTGCTTGTTTCGGCCTCCAGCCCCAGGCCTTGTGCAAGCTCACACAGCTTGTCGACATTCGCTTTACCGCGCCCGAATACGCGAACCCGCTTTAGCGGGAAGGCTTCGGCAAAGGCAGCAAGATGCGAACGAGCCTGAACGCCAGTACCAATAAATCCAACCGTTTCGGAATCTGGGTCGGCAAGTCGACGTGCGGCCACCGTAGAAAGGGCCGCCGTTCGGATTGCCGTGATCCAATTCGCATCCAAGACAGCGCGCAGAATTCCTGTTTGCGAATCCAAGACCATGATTGCGCCATTAATCGAGGGAAGCCCCCTCTCAGGGTTCTTGGGGCACACAGTCACCTGTTTCGTCACGATGAACCCATCATCCCCAACGGCCAGAGTTGACATCGCATAACGTCCGTCACCGGGCAGGATGGCTGTCTTGGGTGCCGCGTAGAAGTTTCCTTTTGCTTTGGCCATCAAGGTGTCCTCGATGGCATCCGCGACTTCGTAAGGTTGGATACCCAATTCTTCGAGGTCATTGTCAGACAGATAGACCAGTGCCTTTTCGGACATCATGTAGCTGCCTCCCTATTCTGGTAACTAGCGTTCCGAAAGTGGTCGAAATCGTAGCTAGTCTCGTATGCTTGGCCAAAGTTCGCAAGAACCGCAGAAGGTTCAAAAGGTTCATTACTCAGCTTGAACGGCAGGCATCGCACCGGTCTCATACGCTGCTCACGCACCTGTTGCATGCAAGTGATCAACGCGCAGGGCACACTGGACATGGATACCATCGGAGGATGCCATGTCGATCACTCGCCGCAGCTTCACTGGAATGCTGGTCGCCGCCGCGTTACCCAGCACTCTTTCAGCGCAGCAAGACCCCGTGTTTGAAGCCGTCAGGTCCAGCTTATACGGCAGCAGAACTGAATTCGAACAGGGCATGGCCTTTCTGGTGCAGCGCGGCAACCCGGATGTGGTCCCAGCGCTTCTGACCGGGCTGCGATATGGACAACGGCGCAGGGATGAGATCGCAAAGACCATGCAAACCCTGACTGGTCAGAACATCGGCACCGATTGGTTTGACTGGATGTTGTGGCAGGAAAAGAACCCGCAAGTGGTCCCCCACCCCTCGTTAATCCCGTTCAAGCGCGAGGTTCTGCTGGGCATTGACTCGAATTTCGACGATTTCCTGCGCCCGGAATATCTGCAGCGCGACAAGATGAAAATTCGGCTGGAGGAGATCACATGGGGAGGTGTGTACAAAGACGGCATCCCGTCCCTCGACAATCCCACACTGATCCCGGCATCAGGTGCCAGTTATCTGAAGGATGATGATCTGGTCTTTGGTGTCTCGATCAACGGGGATGAGCGTGCTTATCCGCTGCGGATCATGGGATGGCATGAGATGTTCAACGAGGTGATCGGCGGCGTCCCGGTGGCGCTGGCCTATTGTACGCTGTGCGGGTCAGGTATCCTGTTCGAAACGCAAGTGGCAGGACGGCGAAAACCGCTGGTCTTTGGCTCATCTGGCTTCCTGTATCGGTCCAACAAGCTGATGTTTGATCGCGAGACTCATTCGCTGTGGAACCAATACACCGGAAAGCCGGTCGTTGGTCCATTGGTCAACAGTGGGATCGAGCTGAAACAGCGCCCGGTGGTCATCACCACATGGGCAAGCTGGAAGACTTCGCATCCCGATAGCCGCGTTCTATCCCTAAACACCGGCCACCGGCGCAACTATGGCTCGGGCGTGGTGTATCGCGACTATTTCGCCTCCTCCGAACTGATGTTTCCAGCGCTGGTCGATCAATCCGCACATCAGCAGAAAGATTATGTCTTCGCTATCCGCCAGTTCGGTGCTGCGCGGGCATGGCCTTTGGATGCGTTTACCAGAACGCGTGTGATAAATGACGCGATTTCCAACCGGCCACTGGTTCTGATCGGCAATTCCGATAAGCGTGCCGTGCGGGCTTATGAGCGCAAATCGCACAGGTTCACCGTGTCAGACGGAGGTCTAGTAGATCAGGCGGGTCAGAAATGGACCATAACCGAAGAGGTTCTGATCGGACCGGACGGGACACAGCTGCCGCGAGTTGCCGGGCACATCTCTTACTGGTTTGCCTGGGACAATTATCTGGGTGACGCGGGTACGGTGTATGGCGGTTAGGAATGCTCCTCGGCGGCCGTAGCCGCCAGCGCACGGTTATAGGCCTTCAGCGCGTCGATATGAAAAAGCGCGCCGACCGGAGATTCGTTGCCATCGTCATCCGTCACGACGACCGGAATACAGGGGATGTCGTCATGATCGAAATAGGGCATCGCGGCCTCTAACGTGGCACTGGCTTGCACGCATAGCCCCTGTTCAATCAGCTCCTGCGCCTTTTCTTTGGTGATCGAGCGCGGCTCACCGATCGGACGCATCACTGCTCCGGTGCGTAGCATCGCCAACAGATAGGCCTGCGGCCCGGCGGCAAGATGGACATCGCGCCGTTCCAACTGTGTCAGGAAGAACGACCGATCCACAAGGCGCGAGGCCAATGCCGTGGACATCGAAACCGAGACCATCACAGCAAGCCCGATCTGCCAGTCGCCGGTCAATTCAAACACGATCATCGTGGTAGAAATCGGTGCGCCCAACACCGCGGCTGCCACGGCCCCCATTCCAGCAAAGGCATAGAGTGTATGGGTCCCAGAAACGTCCGGCAGCAGCCCGGTGGCGATCAAGCCAAAGGCCAAGCCTGTCAGTGCGCCGATCATCAACGAAGGCGAAAACACACCGCCGCCCATACGCCCGCCCATGGTGATGGCCAGCGCAACCGTTTTGATCACGGCAAACAGGATCGCGACCGTCAGGGTCAGGTCGCCGGTCAGGGCGCGGATCGTTGTCTCGTACCCGACCCCGATGATATGAGGGAACCAGATCGCCAGCAGGCCCAACATTGCACCGGAAACAGCGGGTCGCAGCCAACGTGGCAGCGACAAGCGGTTTTGGATGTGACTGCCAATATCCTCGGCGAAGAAGATCGAGCGCATTAACAACAAAGACACCAGCCCGCAGATCAGGCCTAGTATCAGAAAGGCGGGCAATTCCACGTAGAATTGTAGCGATCCGGGTGTGTCCAGAACGAACTCTGTCACGTCGCCATATTCCAGCCGGTTGATCACAGTACCCGCAACCGAGGCGATGACGATGGGCGCAAAAGCGTGCACTGCAAAGTGGCGTAGCACCACCTCAAGCGCGAACAACGCGCCCGCGATGGGTGAGTTGAAGCTGGCCGACACCGCCGCTGCCACGGCGCAACCCAACAGGTCGCGACCGGTGATACCATCCGCATGGATCCTGTCGCTGACCCAGGTCGAGATTACTCCTGCCATATGCACAACCGGACCTTCACGACCCGACGACCCACCTGTGCTGAGCGTGATCAACGAAGCAAAGAACGAAGCGATCCCGGCCTTCCCCTCGACCCGACCATTGGTCAGCGCTGCGCCTTCGATTACATCCGCGACCGAGCGAACACGCCCGTCATCAGTAAACCTGTGCAGGATAACGCCAACGATCAGCCCACCAATGATCGGCGTGATCAAAATCAGGAACCAAGGCAGTTTCTCGGCATGGCTATGCAGCAGTGAAACATCGTCTGTATCGTAGACATAAGCCTGCAACGCGCGGATTACTTTGCGAAATCCCAGCGCCATGAACCCGGCCGCAATCCCGATCGCCAAGGCGATGAACCAGAACTGAATCTGACTGGGCCCACGCCGCAACATTACTCGCCACGCGTCTTTCATCGCGGCCAGAGCCTGATTGAGCTGGTTACGCAGAACGGTGCGGGTTGTTTGGGTCATTGGCTCTCGGGGATCAAGGTTTGTTCCTTAGTAAGCCACCGAGCCGCTTGATAATAGTGAGATCGCGACGGTGTGAAAAGCAGAAAGCGGCAGATTTACCTCAGGCGTCCAAAAGGGCGCGAGCGGCGGCTCGCGCCTCATCCGTGATGATGTCTCCGGCGACCATCCGGGCAATCTCGTCCACGCGGTCAGGATCGGCCAGGGGAATGACCGTCGACAAGGTCTGCCCATCGGTCACCTGTTTTTGCACCCGCCAGTGATGCGCCGCGCGGGCGGCTACCTGGGGCGAATGCGTCACCACCAGAACCTGCCCACCCTGCGCCAGAGACGCCAGACGGCGTCCAACCGCATCAGCCGTGGCCCCGCCAACGCCTCGGTCGATTTCATCAAAGATCATGGTCCGGGCGCTGTCGTCGCCGGTCAGACACACCTTGAGCGCAAGCAAGAACCGGCTGAGTTCCCCGCCCGAAGCGATCTTGTTCAGCGGACCAGAGGGTGCACCCGGGTTGGTGGCGACGGTGAAAGCCACGGCATCGGCCCCCTCAGGGCCGGGATCAGCGGCGGTGATTTCGGTCTGAAACACTGCACGCTCCATTTTTAGCGGCGCGAGTTCGGCCATCACAGCGGCATCCAATTGCCCGGCGGCCTGCTGGCGCGCAGCGCTGAGTGCGGCCGCGGCTTTATCATAGGCCGCCCGCGCGGCCTCAACCGCAGCACGCTGGTCCGCCAGATCGGCGTCGCCTGCTTCCAAACGGTTCAAGCGGTCGCGCAGTGTATCGGCAAAGATGCCCAAATCGTCCGGCGCCACATCATGCTTGCGGGCCAGTGCGCGGATCGCAAACAGGCGTTCCTCGGCAGCCTCAAGCTCTGCCGGGTTGAAATCCAAAGCCTGAAGGCAGGCATTCACCCCGTCCTGTGCCTCACCTAATTCGATCAAGGCACGCCCCAATGTGGCAATCGGGCCCTCAAGCTGCCCCCCCGCGTTGTCGCAGACGCCTTCCAACCAACGCACGGCATCTGACATCGCACCCTCGGCCCCATCGCTGCCCAGCAGATCAAACGCGCGGGCGACATCGTCGCGAATACGTTCGGCCCCCTGCATCATGCGTCGACGAGCGTCCAGTTCGGCATCCTCACCCGCCTGCGGGTCCAGCTTGTCTAATTCGGCAACAGCGTGGCGCAGGAATTCCTCTTCGGCGCGCATGGCGGCAAGTGCCGCCTCGGTTTCGGTCAAAGCCTTCCGCGCACGGGACATATCCGTCCAAGCGGTGCGCACCGCTGATAGATGACCCGCTGCCCCCGCATAATCATCCAACATCGCCCGGTGCCCGCGCGGGTTCAGCAATCCGCGGTCATCATGTTGGCCGTGTAGTTCAATCAAAGTCTCTGACAGCGCGCGCAAAACCTCGCCCGAGCAACGTCGGTCGTTGACCCAGGCTGTCTTGCGCCCCTCGGCCGTGTTGACGCGCCGTAGGATCAGTTCCTCGCCACCAGGTAGGCCGGCCTCGGCCAGAACCGCATGTGCGGGGTGTCCTTCAGGCAGTTCGAACTCGGCCACGACCTCACCTTGCGCGGCACCCTGCCGGACCAGTTCGGCCCGCCCACGCCAACCCAAAACAAAGCCCAGTGAATCCAATAAGATGGACTTTCCCGCACCGGTCTCTCCAGTCAACGCGTTCAGGCCCGGCTGAAACGTCAGTTCCAGCCGGTCAATGATCAGCATGTCGCGGATATCAAGGGCGCGCAGCATCGGGTCTTAGCGTCCCACGCCTGTAGCCATGGCGATTACAACCACTCACCTTTGATCGTCTGACGGTAAATCTGGCTCAACCAGTTATTGCCGCGGCTCTTCAGGTCCAACCCGCGCGAAGTCAGCAGGGAATAGCCTGCGTCATACCATTCCGACGATTGATAGTTGTACCCCAGAATGGCACCGGCTGACTGCGCCTCATCCACCAGACCAAGGGACAGGTAGGCCTCAATCAGACGATAAAGCGCTTCGGCGGTATGAGTCGTGGTCTGGAAATCCTCGACCACAACACGGAATCGGTTGATGGCCGCGGTATAGTGATCCTGACGCAGGTAATAGCGTCCGATCTCCATTTCCTTGCCAGCCAGGTGGTCGAATGCAAGATCAAACTTCAATACCGCCGACGTGGCGTATTCGCTGTCAGGATAAACCTCGATCACCGTACGCAAGGATTGCAGCGCCTGGAAGGTCAGTCCCTGATCGCGACCAACTTCGTCAATCTGGTCATAGTAGCTGAGCGCCAGAAGATACTGGGCATAGGCCGCATCTTCATCCGCCGGGTAAAAGTCGATATAGCGCTGCGCTGCGGCCCGGCTTTCTTCGTAGTTTTTATCCGTATGGAACGAGAACGCCTGCATGATCAGTGCCCGTTTCGCCCAGTCGGAATAGGGATACAGACGCTCGACTTCTGAAAAGTACCACGCCGCATCATCCGAGCGATTCTGTGACAGCTCAAATTCGCCGCGCGTGTAAATCTGTTCAGGCGTAAAGCCTTCCAGATTCTGATTGCGGTCTGCTCCTTTGCCGCTGCACGCCGTCAAAACTGCTGTCAGAAGTATCGCGCCTGCGAATCTGACTGCCGCTTTGGTGCCAACCATTCCGCCTATCCTTGTCGTATTGCTTATCGGGGCAAGCCCCGGATTGGCCCTTGGTCTAGCATATATAATTCCGGGGCAAAACGTCTTAGTACACCTGCTGACGGAATTGTCGGCGGACTTGATCCAATCAGGCAACTTCCGGAATTTCGTTCCAAACAAGACCCTGGCCCGGCAGACGCGCAGCCTGTTCCGGGGTACACAGCACCGGACGTACAGCGCCGGGTGTTTCAAACAACTTACGCAGCAAGGTATTCGTCATCGCATGGCCGGATTTGTCACCGGTAAAGTGACCAAAAATCGGGCCGCCAGCCAAATACAGATCGCCCAAAGCGTCCAGCATCTTATGACGTACCGCTTCATCTGCGTGGCGGAAACCGCCCGGGGTCAGCACTTCGTCACCCTGAACGACTACTGCATTCTCCAGCGTTCCACCTAGGGCCAGACCGTTTTCGCGCATCGCTTCGACATCAGTGCGGCGGCAGAACGTGCGGCAATCGCTAAGTTCGCGCGCGAACGAGCCGTTGCGCATGTCCAGCGTTTTAGCCTGGCTTCCAATAGCGCTGTCTTCGAAATCAATGTGGAAATCGATGATAAGACCATCCGCGGGCGCGATTGACGCGCTGGCACCTTCGCGCGTGGCAGTGACGGGCTTGAGAACTTCGAACGCAAGAACAGGGCTGGCCTGACGACGTACACCCTTGGCCATGATACCGCGCACAAAATCAATCGAGGAACCGTCCATGATCGGAACTTCGGGGCCATCAATCTCGATCAGGGCATTGTGTACACCACATCCTGCCAGCGCAGCCATGATATGCTCAACGGTCGATACCGAAACATCTGCATCATTCACCAGACGGGTGCAGAGCGGTGTCCGCTCGACCACATCATAGATCGCTGGGATCAGCGCGTTGCCAAGCTCGATATCCGTACGTTTGAACCAGATGCCATGACCGGCGGCCGCCGGTTTCAACACCATCGTCGCAGGCTTACCGCTGTGCAGCCCGACGCCTGTAAACGTGATCGGAGATTTGAGCGTATGTTGCAAGGTGAACCTCGGTGAGTGGTTTCCGGCCTTTACGGTCCGTGTTGGACACTCACCTAAGGAAGCAAGCGTCAAGGCTCAACTCACTCTTTATAACCGATTGAAACATGAATGTAACAGATCGGCAAAACCCTGCTTACATGCCCTTAAAGCCGTGTATTTAAAAAGAAAAGGACCGCCAAATGGCGGTCCCAATTCGTTAATTTGTTACCGTAATCAGTTCGCCTGGCGACGCAGGAAGGCCGGAATTTCAATGCGGTCCTGTTCGGGGTCTGCCTCATCATGTGCAGGTGCCGTAGCGTCAGCTTGGCGCATCGGAGGTTGCTGGCGCACTGGCTGGGCCGGTGTGTCAGCGGCGTGACCGGTCATCCGGTCGATCAGGCGGTTAAAGCCAAACCGGGGGCGATCCTGCTCATCCGCCTGCGGTGCAGGGGCCGGTTGCGGTGGCTGTTGACGCGCTGCAGCTTGGGCGCGTTCGGACGCTGGGATATTCTGAACCGCGGCCTGCAGACGTTGCATCGCTTCTGGTGACGGTGTGCCAGCTGCGGGCTGCGGTTGCGGTGCAACAAAGCTTTCCGGGGCGGGCTCGACCGGTTCTGGCGTCGGCTCGAACTCAGCCACACGTGGTTGGTAAGCCGGCGGTGGCAAGCCGTCATCGTCCCGCTCAACCCGAGGCTGAAACTGCGGTTGCGCAGGCTCTTCTGTCGTTTCGAACAGAGACGGCTCCCGGTTCACTTCCGACTGCGGAGCAGCTTCTGCTACTTCGGTCATATCGGCTGGGACCTCTTCTTGCTGCGCATCTTCCGCAGAAACGGTGCGGGTCAGCGGCTCGGACATCGAGCGGCGCGCAACGGGAACGTCGACAGGTTTTTCGCTGGCGTCGATACCAGTGGCCACAACCGACACACGCATACCGCCTTCCATCGCGGTATCCAGGGTCGAACCGACGATGATATTGGCCTCAGGATCCACTTCCTCACGAATGCGGTTGGCGGCTTCGTCCAGTTCGAATAGGGTCAGGTCGTGCGAGCCGGTGATGTTGATCAGCACGCCCTTGGCACCCTTGAGGCTGATTTCGTCCAGCAGCGGGTTGGCAATTGCCTTCTCGGCGGCCTGAACCGCGCGGTCTTCGCCAGTGGCTTCGCCCGTGCCCATCATCGCCTTGCCCATCTCGTCCATCACGGCGCGAACATCAGCAAAGTCGAGGTTGATCAAGCCCGGACGGACCATCAGGTCTGTCACACCCTTAACGCCCTGATACAGAACGTCATCAGCCATTGAGAACGCCTCGGTAAACGTGGTCTTTTCGTTGGCCAGTCGGAACAGGTTCTGGTTCGGAATGATGATCAGCGTGTCGACAACCCGTTGCAGCGCCTCAACGCCGTCTTCGGCCTGACGCATCCGCTTGGCGCCTTCGAACTGGAAGGGTTTGGTGACAACGCCAACTGTCAGGACGCCCAATTCCCGTGCGGCCTGCGCGATGATCGGTGCGGCACCCGTACCGGTACCGCCACCCATTCCAGCCGTGATGAAACACATATGTGCACCGGCCAGGTGATCAACAATCTGCTCAATGCTTTCTTCGGCTGCCGCAGCACCTACGGTCGGACGGGCTCCTGCCCCCAGACCTTCGGTCACTTTCACGCCCAGTTGCACCCGCGCCGAGGACTGGCTTTGCTGCAGCGCCTGCGCGTCTGTGTTAGCGACGACAAAATCAACGCCGTCCAGCTGTTTCTCAATCATGTTGTTGACAGCGTTACCGCCCGCACCACCAACGCCAAATACTGTAATCCGAGGCTTCAGTTCGTCGTGCCCGGGCATCGAAAGATTCAATGTCATGCTCTGTCCGCCTGTTTTATTGACCCGCCAAAGCGGTGTTTTTCTTACCTATCCGCCAACAATCCTACCGATCGAAACGGCAAACGTCACGCCAAAAATCGCCGAATCCCACAAAATATGGAGGAATTAAGGCAGCTGACTGCGGTATTTCGCATTCATTGCCAGATGTTGCGGAATGAACTCAATCCACCACAAAGCAAGCGACACTTGCGCCGTGGCCAACATGCACGTCACTTGAGAGAATCACTGATTTCAGATGCGGAAAACTGCTCAGGTCCTGCCGCGGGGCCTCTAACGGGCCTTGTGGATATCTTGCGGGATATAGCCGCTGGCTGCAACCTATTTCTTTAGTTAATTGGGGTACTTGGGCAATTTAGACCGTCCTCGGTTATGCTGCTGACTTCTTGAATTTCACGTCTTTCGAAGTTGGCCAGCCGCACCATCAGGCGACCTTCGTGCTCAAAGGTCCACCAACACACCGGCACGTCATCCGGATCATCGTCGTATAGAAAGCAGATCTGCCCGTTGGGTGTGGTGATCTGCCCATAGACACAGCCCCGCCCCTCCATTCGCCAGACAGACAATTTGCGGCTGAGGAATTCCTCGGTCCCCACCAGAATACCACTGGGATAGTCATGAAACGTGACGGTCTTGCCCTGAACAGCGGCCAGAAAAGCCTCGGGCGTGATGCGGGTTTGGGCGTGTGCGGCAAAAGGAATCGCGGCGATCAGCGTCGCAACTCCAACTGCCTTACCAATTGTCACGGAACCAGCGCATGGCGCGTTTGAAGGGACGCGCGGCATAGGTGTCGACCGGGATCTCGAAATCCCACCATTCGTCCTGCGGATGCGCCGCAAACAGGCTGAGCCCCACCGCCGACGAGAACCCCGGCCCCGTCGCCGATTGCGGCAGGCCGTGAACCCGCAGGGGGCGCCCCAAACGCACGCGCTGACCCAGAATCCGGGTCGCAAGGCCATCCAGCCCCATAATCTGACTGCCGCCACCAGTCAAAACGATCTGCTGGCTGGGCATATGTTCAAAACCTGCTGCATCCAGACGCACACGCACCTCTTCCAGAATCTCCTCGACACGTGGGCGCATGATACCGATCAACTCGGCCCGACTGACGGTGCGGCGGTCATGCTCCCAGTCACCGGTATCACCGCCGATGTCGATCAAATCGCGGTCATCGGCTCCGGTCGCGTGGACACCGCCGTTGAAGGTCTTGATCCGCTCGGCCACAGCTGCCGGAACACCCAGCCCCATCGAGATATCGGCAGTCACATGGTCGCCGCCCATGCGCACGCAATCGGCATAGATCATGTGTTTTTTCATAAAGATCGACACGCTGGTCGTACCACCGCCCATGTCGATACATGCCGCACCCAGTTCCTGCTCATCCTCGACCAGCGCTGAAACACCCGACACGTAGGCCGAGTTCGCGATCCCCGCCAGTTCCAGATCGCAGCGCTTGATGCAGCGCACGATGTTCTGGATGGCCACAGCGTCGACGGTCAGCATGTGCATGTCGACCGCAAGGCTTTGCCCCATTTGCCCGCGAGGGTCGATCAGGCCAGATCGGTTATCTAACGCAAAGTTCACCGGCTGGGCATGCAGCACTTCACGCCCCACCCCGTAATCGGGCACGTCGCAGGCGTTCAGCACACGGCCAACCTCAGACTCGGACACAACCTGCCCTTCCAGATCAACCTGCGCGTCCAGACCATAAGAACGCGGGTTTGCGCCCGAAAAACAGGCGATCACGTGATCCACCCGGATATCTGCCATCTTTTGCGCCGCCTGCAATGCGGTCCGAATGGCGCGTTCGGTTTCCTGCATGGCAGTGACTTCGCCAAACTGCACGCCACGCGACCGAGTGGTCGCTGCGCCGATCACCCGAAACCCGGTCTGCCCTGCCAGAGACCCGATGCTGTTATCCTCGCTCAGGCGGTTTGCCCCGTCGAAGCGCAGTACAAGGCAGGCAATCTTGGAACTGCCGACATCCAGAATGGCGACAACACCACGTTGCATCGCCTGTCTGCGCATCTGCCGCATGGCCCGTTGGGACTGATAAAGATCGGTCATCATAGTCGTTACTGCCCGTTACCCACTGTCACTTTTGTATTCCACCAGTCTTCGCTGGCAGCTTTAGTCATTCTGATTGTCGGGCGCTGCCCAAGCCGCATGTCCACCACGGCCACGTCGCGTTCCAACAGGTCCTGCACCTCGTTCACTGCCAGCACACGCTCTAACGCGCGCACAGGACGTTCGGTTGGCAACATGATGCGCTGGCCGCGATCCAGAACCAGATCCCAGCGACGTTCGCCAATCCGCACAATGCCGCGCACTCGACCGCCCAGACTGCGGGCGGTATTCACCAATTGCAGTGCTTCTGCCACATGCGCATCCGCGCCCTTACCCGCGATCAACGGCAGGTTGGCGTGTTCCTTACGCGAAGCGATGCGTTCCACATGCGCACCGGTTTCGTCCAACAGTTCGATCCCGCGACGCGTGCGCCAGACGATGACCGGCTGACGTTCCTCAACATCCACTTGCAGGATGCCACCGGGGCGTACCCGGACCGAGGCGGATTTCACCGGGTCCAACCCAGTGATCGTGTCGCGGATTTGTTCGACATCCAGATCCCAGGAACTGATCGGGAAATCCAACGGCACCACTTCGCGGATATCCTCTGACAGGTTGGTGCCCGCGCCGTCAATGGCCATCAGATTGACCATGAATTCCGGGCGCTGTTGGATCGAGGTTTTGACGTCGGCCACATACGCCACAACCGCCTCGCGCCGTTCCGCCGAACCGAAGTAAATCCCGGCCGCGGCGCAAATCGCGAAAATAGGCAACCCAACCCGCAAGCCTCGGCGCACACCTGGCGTCAGCATCCAGCGCTGCAATCGGTAATTCAGCCGCGACGGCGTCGGGTCAAAGCGTTGCGATTTACGGCCGAACAGCTTTACACCACTCAGCCGTAGCTTTGGCTCTGCCTCAGACCGTGCACCCGAGCTAAAATCCGCATCCGGCCCCGCCAGAGGTTTTGAGCGGTGAATTACCGGCGCGCGGGTGGCTCTTAGCGGTCGCATGAGGCGTCCTCCACCATCCATGCGCAAAGCTGGCCAAAGCTCATGCTGAAATGCTCGGCCTGTTCCGGCACCAGCGACGTCGGCGTCATACCGGGCTGCGTGTTGGTTTCCAGCAGGAACAGCCCATCGGCCCCCATGCTGTCATCCCAGCGATAATCGGTGCGGCTGACCCCTTTGCATCCCAATGCATTGTGAGCGCGCACAGCGTAATCCAGGCAGCGGTCAAAGATATCCTGCGGGATATCGGCGGGCAGCACATGCCACGATCCGCCCGGCTTGTATTTGGCGTCATAGTCGTACCAGCCGCCATCGGTCATGATCTCGGTTACGGTCAGGGCGCGGTCGCCCATCACGGTCACCGTCAATTCGCGCCCCGCGATGTATTTCTCGACCATCACGAATTCTGGCATTTCCGCAGACAATTGCGGCGGTCCATTCGACCCTTCATGCACGATATAAATACCAACGCTTGATCCTTCGTTATTGGGCTTGGCGACGTAGGGAGGTTCCATCACGTGAGCCTCGATCACCTCGACCCTAGGCACGATCACGCTAGGCACAACGGGCAGTCCTTCGGCCTGATACACCTCTTTGCTGCGCTGCTTATCCATCGCCAGCGCCGAGGCCAGCACGCCGGAATGCGTGTACGGAATCCGCATCCATTCCAGCAAGCCCTGCACGCAACCATCCTCGCCCCAGCGGCCATGCAAGGCGTTGAAAACCACACCCGGCTTGATTTCCAAAAGGCGCGCGTAAAGATCGGGACCTGCGTCCAGTTCAACTACTTCAAAGCCTTCTCCCCGCAGGGCGGCTGCGCATTCGCGCCCAGAGCTGAGAGACACCTCGCGTTCCGCCGAGGGGCCACCCATCAATACCGCCACTTTGGGGTTTGTCCTGCTCGACATACCCAACGTGCGCCTCAATGTCCCCGGACCTTATGTGGTGGTCCGTACTGCGTTATGCCTTTGATCCGTCGCCTGAATTTGCCTGTTATGGTCTGACGGTTGGGGCTTTATTCCTTCAACGGATCACCGATCCGCATGATTTCCCACTCTAGCGTGATGCCGCTTGTTTCGTAAACCTTTTTTCGCACCTCTTCGCCCAGACCTTCCAGGTCCGCAGCAGTGGCCGTGCCGGTATTGATCAGGAAATTTGAATGCTTCGGACTCATCTGCGCCCCACCCAGAGACGCCCCGCGCATGCCGGCATCGTCGATGACCTTCCATGCTTTCAGGTCATGCACATCATCGGCGCGGCCCGTGGACGAAAAACCTGCCGGGTTGCGAAAGGTTGACCCGGCGCTGCGATCTTTGGTGGGCTGGGTTTCATCCCGCTTTTGCAATTGCGCTGCCATGCGGGCGTGCAGTTCTTCCGGATCGCCTGATGAGCCCTCGAACGTGGCCGAGATCAAAACCGCACCATCGGGCAGATCGGATTGACGGTAGCGGAAGTTCAGATCCTCCGGGGTCAGGTCCAAGACCTCACCCTGTCGTGTGACGATGGTAGCCTTGCGCAGCACATCCGCCGTGTAGCTGCCATAACACCCCGCATTCATCCGCACTGCCCCACCAATCGAGCCGGGAATGGTGCGTAGAAAAGTCAGATCAACACCCGCATCCGCGGCCTTACGCGCCACATGCGCATCCAGCGCAGCCGCGCCTGCGGTGACGGTGTTGCCTTCGACCGAGATGCCGTTGAACCCACGCCCAAGCCGTATGACGACTGCGCGCAAACCGCCATCCCGCACGATCAGGTTCGAGCCTACGCCCATCGGAAAGATCACGACATCTGCTGGCAATTCTTTCATGAAATGCTGCAGATCTTCGATATCGGCAGGCTGGAACAAATAGTCAGCCGGGCCGCCAACACGCAGCCAAGTCAAGTCATTAAGAGCCCGTTTTTCCGAGAGTTTGCCGCGTGGCTTGGGAAGCAATTGATCCATGGTGCTCTGGTAGTCTGCTTGGGCGGTTTTGTCACCCAATTGCTTGGAATTGTTCTTCCACCGCGCCAGAACCCGGTGCACCCTCCCGGTGATAAACCCAACGAATAAGGCGGCAATCAACGGAATGGAGACCGCAAGCATGTAGATCACAATCCAAGCGTCTATCATTGCGGTTTGTTCATCGATAGATACTGGCTCGAAATGTACGCGGGTAACAAAGCCGTAGAGTCCCGACGCAGTCAAAAACAAAAACAAAATGAGTGGGCCGCGAAGTTTACCTGCTTTTGTGCATAAATGCGAATAAATCGCGACCATAACAGAAACTAAGGTAAGCCCGCAGAGAAACGCGAATATTCTGGGGTCCAATTCTATTCTCCGACCATACGCCGCACCCACCGCCCCAGATAGATCACCGGCCAGCGCAGCACTGACATGCCCGCCGCCATCACCATCAACCCGATCCATGGCCCGTTTTGAAGTGTCACGTACCCCAAAATCGGAATACCCACAGCGATCAGGATATAGGCGCGGGTCCAGTGATTGTCTTTGCTGGGGATCATCGCCAACACATTTGCGGCAAGTCCCCAAAGCGCCGCAAGGGCGATAGACCAGTTCATTCCTGAACCTCCGCACCGGTCCACCGGCGCCAATAAAAACGGATGGGATTGCGGAACATTGATGCAAACGCAGCGCAGGCCAGCAGGGAAATCACCCAGCCGTAATCATGGCCCAGCCAGACAATCAATGCAGGCGCAGAGACAAACAGCAAAACCCCAGGCGGGAATTGCAGACGCATAGGCAACATGGCCACAATCGTCGAGGCCACGACCCACAAGGCTGCAAACATTACCGAATATGCCAATTGCCCCTCCGAGGACACCCCGTCTGCGGTTGCGACGCCACACTTTAGAGTTGCGGCGCTAGAGAGTCCATTGCCTCAGACAGCCTGTTTTTGCTGCAATCGCACAGGCAATCCATTGGCCCAGGCGCTGATTGTACCCGCGCCCAAGCAGACGACCATATCTCCGGGGCGGGCCTGTTCGCGGACGAGGCGTTCAAGATCGCTTTCATCCAGCAATGCACGGGCATGGCGGTGGCCGTGGCGGATCAGGCCTTGCACCAAATCATCACGCGAGGCCCCCGGTATCGGGTCTTCTCCGGCAGCGAAAATGTCAGCAATGGCTACGACATCGGCGTCGTTGAAGCAGGTACAGAAATCGTCGAACAGATTGGACAGGCGGGAATAACGGTGCGGCTGATGCACGGCGATCACCCGACCTTCGGTCGCCTGACGGGCCGCTTTAAGCACTGCCGCAATTTCCACCGGGTGATGGCCATAATCGTCAATAATAGTGACCCCGTCGACCTCACCCACCTTGGTGAAGCGGCGATTGACGCCGCCGAAATTGGCCAGCGCATCGCGAATTTCCGCAGCCTTCATGCCCAGATGCCGCGCCACGGCAGCCGCAGACAGCGCGTTCGACACGTTGTGATCACCGGGCATCGGCAGGGTGCATCCTTCGATCACCGTATCTTCGTATTGTAGGTGGATGTCAAAATGCGCAATGCCGCCTTCATAGGTCAGGTTCACCGCCCGCACATCGGCCTGGGCGTTGAAACCATACGTGCGCACGCGCCGATCGGTGATGCGACCAACCAGCGTCTGCACTTCGGCATGATCGGTGCAGCACACGGCCAGACCGTAGAATGGCAAGTTCGAGACAAACTCGTGAAACCCATCCCGCAGTTTGTCGAAGTCGCCCCAGTGCTCCATATGCTCGGGGTCGATATTGGTGACGATGGCAATGGTCGCGGGCAAGCGATTGAACGAACCGTCAGATTCGTCGGCCTCGACCACCATCCATTCGCCCTGCCCCATGCGCGCGTTCGAACCATAAGCGTGAATGATACCGCCATTGATTACGGTCGGGTCGAAATCACCCGCCACCATCAACTCGGCCATCATGGTGGTGGTGGTGGTCTTGCCGTGAGTTCCGGCGATGGCGATGTTGGACTTCAGGCGCATCAGTTCAGCAAGCATGTCGGCGCGGCGCACCACCGGCAATCCACGAGCGCGGGCGCCGTCCAGTTCCGGGTTGCCCGGCTTGATCGCGGTCGACACCACCACAACGGCGGCGTTTTCCAAGTTCTCGGCGCGCTGACCGACAAAAATCTCGCCCCCCAAACTGGCCAGTCGGTCCGTGATCTTCGACGCTTTCAGGTCAGACCCCTGCACCCGGTACCCCAGGTTCAAAAGAACCTCGGCAATGCCTGACATCCCGATCCCGCCGATCCCTACGAAGTGGATCGGCCCTACGTCTTGCGGCAATTTGGTTGCAGGATTCATGCGGTCTCCTTCTGCGCCAGTTGTTCGACAAGGGCTGTCAGACGCTCGGTTGCATCCGGCGCACCGGTCGAAAGGGCGGCATGGGCCATCTTTTGCGCGGCTTCAGGGTTTGTCAGAACTGCCGTGACTTGCTCGGTCAGCGAGGAAACGTCAAGGGCGTTTTCAGGAATCATGATCGCCCCACCCGCCTGTACCAACCCGCGTGCATTGGCGGTCTGGTGGTCGCCAGCGGCGGCGGCAAACGGGATTAGGATCGAAGGTCGCCCGATGACCGAGATATCGGCAACACTCGACGCGCCTGAACGCGAGATAACCAATTGTGCATCTGACATGCGGCGCGGAACGTCGTGAAAGAATGGCTTGACCTCGGCCCGGATACCATGATCGGCGTAGAATGCTGTCACACGCTCGCCATCCTCGTCGCGCGCCTGATGAGCAACGCGGATATGATCACGCATATTGGCGGGTAAGGCAGAAATCGCGCCGGGCACGACATCGCTAAGGATACGTGCGCCCTGCGACCCGCCCATCACCAGAATCGACATCGGGTAATCGCCGGGCGGAATATAACCTGCCGCGGCGCGTTCAAGCACAGCTGCACGGACCGGGTTTCCAGTATGAATGCCCCTTGCCCCCTCAGGCAGATCCGTAGGCCAAATACCGCAAGCCACCTGAGACACACGGGTGGCAAACAGCTGGTTAACCCGCCCCAGAATGCCGTTCTGCTCATGGATCATGCGTGGGATTTTCAGCATCGTCGCTGCGCCCAACGCCGGGATCGAAGGGTAGCCACCGAACCCCACGACCACGTCCGGTCGGTCGCGCATCATTTGCAGCGACATGCTGGTCACGCCGCCCGCAATCTTGGGACCGACCAACGCTTTGGCGACCAAACCACCCCGCGCGAAAGTGGCCGAGGACGCCTCGACAATTTCGGTCGAATGCGGAAAGCCGCTGGTATACCGCGCACCGCGCGTATCGGTGGACAGGCGCACGCGCCAACCTTTTTGCAACATCGCCTCGGCCAGCGCCTGCGCCGGGAACATGTGGCCCCCGGTGCCGCCAGCCGCAATCAGAAGATAGGGTTTGCTCATCAACCTCTTCCGCGCAAAATATCGCCAAGTTCGCCTTGCGGACGGGCACGGGTAAAGGCCAGCAACATGCCAACGGCAATACCACCCGCGATCAGGGACGAGCCACCATAGCTGACAAACGGCAGCGTCATGCCCTTGGCGGGCAGCAACCGCACCGCAACACCCATGTTGATCATCGCCTGCACGCCGAACATGCAAGCCAGACCGGTGCCTGCCAGACGGATGAACATGTCCCGCTCGCGCATCAGCCGCAGCAGCGAGCGTACAACGATGATCGAGTAAAGTGCGATGATGATCAGCACCAGGATCAGGCCGTACTCTTCGGCGGCCACCGCAATGATGAAATCGGTATGCGCATCGGGCAGCGACCATTTCACCTGCCCCTCACCTACACCGACACCGAATAATCCACCTTCGCGGATGGCGTTGGTGGCATAGCCAAGCTGTGTGGTCGGATCGACCTCTTGGTTCAGGAACCCGTCGATGCGACGCGCAAAGTGTTCCGAGTTCGAATAGGCCAGCATGCCGCCCAGCACGACCGCCCCGGCCATACCCAGCAGCAGCAGCATAGGCGCCCCAGCCACGAAATACATAACGCCCCAGCCAAATAGGATCAGACAGGCTTGACCGAAATCAGGCTGCAGAACCAGCATGCCAACGATGGCCATGCACAACGCGAAGGACCACAACCGCCCTGGTGGACCGTTAATTTCCTGCGACGCGGCCAGCAGCCACGCGGCCACGACGATAAAACCGGGCTTCAGAAACTCGGATGGCTGCATCGAGGCAAAGCCCAGTGAATACCAGCGCACCGCGCCCTTGCCGAAATCTGTGCCGAAGACCGGCAGAAAGGCCAGCGCAACAAACGACGCAAGAAAGCCCAGCACCGCCAGTCGCCGCACCAATGTCGGAGACATCATCGAAGTCAGCAGCATCGCAACCAAGGCCAGCCCGCCAAAGATCGCCTGTCGTTCGACATAGTGGAACGGATCAAACCCGTTGCGCCCCGCCAGTGGCGGCGACGAGGCCAGCCCCAGCAATAGCCCGATGACAAACAGGATCAGCACGCAGGACATGGTCCAGCGATCAATTGTCCGCCACCACTTTGGTAGAATCGGTTCTCCGCGCTGGTCCTGGACCGCGCCATACACCATCTCAGTCATGAGATACCGCCACTTACTGCCTCGTTCATGTCCCGTTTTCGGGATCTGATTGAGAGTCTACAGACATTTTTGCAATTGGGCTAGCGGAATGAACGGGTATGCGGAAAACGGCCCGCCAGAGGCGGTGACCTCAGCAAATGGACAAACGGTCCCGTTCGCATCGCGATGTCTAAGGGGCCGCAAATTGCCCGCGCAGGACAGCGGCAGAAAGTACGTCACTCTTTGATTGGATATCGATCCGGCTCTTCAAACACGTCGATCACACGGGTCCCGGCCTTGATCTGACCGCCGTGCTCCACCCCGGCCGGTATCGAATAACTGTCACCGGGGCGGTAAGTTTTGGTAGTTCCTCCGATAGTCAACTCTACCTCACCTTCGATGACCGTCCCCCATTGGGCCCCATGTGAATGCAATGGAAGTTCCATATCCTTGAGAAACGTAAAAAACGCCGCGAGGCCAGCATCAGATCTTATGACCGCCGTCTGCACGACATCCTCGGGGAAAGGCACGTCCAACTTGGGAAATGCAGTAATAAAGCCGGGAAATTGCATCCATTTATCCTTCTTTGAAAACATGCCTAAAAGGGCAGCATGACAGCGAGTTGGACAACTGGCAATCTGCATTTCTTCTGGCTAAGACGCCTTACCCCCCCGTTGAACAACAAGGCTTCTGCTGGACCCAGAAGTCGTTCTGCCTCTTGCTATCCCCGTCATTCCACGCCATGCGCACCCCATGAGCTATGACACGATCATCCTTGGTGCCGGTGCTGCCGGAATGATGTGCGCGATCCATTGCGGCGGACGCGTGCTGGTGATCGACCATGCCAAAGCGGCCGGAGAGAAAATCCGCATCTCAGGCGGCGGGCGCTGCAATTTCACCAATATGTACGCCGGGCCGGGAAATTTCCTGTCGCAAAACCCGCATTTCTGCAAATCCGCATTGGCGCGGTACACGCAGTGGGATTTCGTCGATCTGGTTGGGCGTCACGGCATTGCTTGGCATGAGAAAACGCTGGGACAGCTCTTCTGCGACGGGTCGTCGAAACAGATCATCCAGATGCTGCTGGACGAGATGGCGCGTAACGGGGCCGAGCTGTGGGTACGAACCGAGTTGAAAGACCTGCACAAGACTGAGACCGGGTTCGCGCTGGAGGTTGACCGCGAAGGGCAACGCCTGAGCCTGACCTGCACAAATCTGGTGCTGGCCACGGGTGGCAAATCGATCCCCAAGATGGGTGCAACCGGGTTGGCCTATGATATCGCCCGTCAGTTCGGGCTGCGCATGACAGAAACACGCGCAGCACTGGTGCCGTTCACTTTCTCGGACGGGAAATTCAAGGATCTGTCCGGTGTCTCTTTACCTGCGCGCCTGTCTAACAACCGAACCACATTCAACGAGGCCTTGCTGTTCACCCATCGCGGCCTCAGCGGGCCATCCGTGCTGCAATTGTCTTCCTACTGGCGCGAGGGTGAAACGATCCGGGTCAACCTGATCCCTGACCTGCCCCTGTTCGACTTGCTGCGCGATCAGCGGCAATGCGGCGGGCGCAAGGCCCTGACAACTGAACTGGCACGCCACCTTCCAACGCGGCTGGTGGAGTACCTGAGCCAGCATATCCCGATGCAGGGTAATCTGGCCGATCAGTCCGACGCGGCACTGACCGAGTTGATTGCTGCTCTGTCCGATTGGCCACTGTCGCCTTCAGGGACCGAAGGGTATCGCACGGCCGAGGTTACGCTGGGCGGGATCGACACAGATGATCTTTCGTCAAAAACGATGGAGGCCAGGGATGTCCCCGGCCTCTATGCAATTGGCGAAGCGGTGGATGTCACCGGTTGGTTGGGCGGCTACAATTTCCAATGGGCGTGGTCCTCGGGCCACGCCGCTGGAACTGCAATCGCAACCCGTTAGCCGACGACGTTGTAGCCACGTCCGCGCATGCAATTGCGCACAATGACTTCTTTATTCTGATTCTTGTTGATCACGTCTGCACCCGCACCAACCAGGGCACCGGCAACCGCTGCACGACCCAGATTGTCGCTGCTGTCCTGAACGATCCCGGTGACAGCGGCAGCACCGGCCGCGCCGATTGCGGCGTTCCCGGCGGTAGAGCCATCAACGCTGGCTTGCGATGCGGCCAACTGTTGGCATTGCTGCAGGTCCACGTTGTAGTTGGGGCCGATCGGACCATCAACAATCGGCTGATAGTTGGCACCAACATTCGTGCAGGCACCTGCCACCAGAACGGCAGGCAAGATCAGAGAAAACTTACGAAATGGCATATTCATTACCTCGTGTTGAATTTGCAGGCAGGCAAAACCAATAATCATGGCGCGTCAAGCTGATAGCGCCTCAGCTTGGCCCAACCGGCGGTCTATTGCAAATGACTAGTCTGAAAGCCCTCGCCGAACCTGTTCGGCGAAATCCTCTCCGCGTTGTTCAAAATTGTCGTACTGATCGAAACTGGCCGCTGCCGGGGCTAGCAACACTGTCTCGCCCGGTTGCGCGTCTGCCATCGCCTGCGCCACTGCTTCCGCCATGGTGGTGCAAACATGCGTCTCGACCTCAAGTCGAAGCGCAAAATTCGCGGCCTCACGCCCGATCACATAGGCCTTGAGCACCTGATCCGCTGCGCCGTTCAACGCCCCAATTCCCCCCTCTTTTTCTAGCCCGCCGCAGATCCAGCGGATCTTTTTGAACGCGTTCAGAGCTTTCAACGCACTGTCCACATTGGTGGCCTTGGAATCGTTGACATAGGTCACGCCATCCGCTTCGGCGATGATCTGGCTGCGATGTGGCAGGCCGGGATAACTATGCAACGCATCCTCGATCACGCGCGGTGCCAGCCCCAACGCGCGGCAGGCCGCATAGGCGGCGCAGGCGTTCTGGTGGTTATGCGCGCCGGGCAGCCCCTTGATCTGCCGCAGGTCGATTGATCCGGCCTGCCGCCCCTTGCGGTATTCCGACAAAAACCCCTTGCGCGCAAAGACCTGCCAACCCGGCCCGGTCAGCTTGCGCGCCACCGAGACACGGATCACCCGGTCATCAGTCGGTCCTTCGGCCAGTTGGCCTGCCAGAAACGCGCCTTCGTTTTCATCCACACCAATCACCGCACGGTCCGGTCCACCTTCGGCAAACAACCGGCGTTTGGCCGCGAAATAACCACCCATCCCGCCATGCCGGTCCAGATGATCCGGTGATAGGTTCGTAAACACCGCCACGTCGGGTGTCAGGGCGCGGGCCAGGTCGGTTTGATAGCTGGACAGTTCCAGCACAACCACCGATCCGTCTCCGCCCGGATCAATATCCAGCACTCCACGCCCGATATTCCCGGCCAGTTGCGCCTCGCGCCCGGCCTCGGTCAGGATGTGATGGATCAGGGCGGCAGTGGTTGATTTCCCATTCGAACCGGTCACCGCAATCACGCGGGGCGGGGTGTCATAGTTGTTCCATTCCGGTCCCGCAAAGGATCGGAAGAACAACCCGATATCGTTGTCCACCGGAACTCCGGCTTCCAACGCAGCGGCCACAACCCGGTTCGGTTCCGGGTAAAGATGCGGAATACCCGGCGACACGATCAGCGAGGCTATTTCGTCAAACGCCCCATGCCGGTGCAGATCGGTACAAGTGAACCCTTCCGCCTCGGCTTGCTCACGGGCAGCAGGATTGTCATCCCAACAGACCGGTTCGGCTTTGCCCGCCCGCAATGCACGGGCCGTGGCCAGACCCGATCGGCCAAGCCCCAGAACCGCAACCTTCTGCCCCGAAAACCCTTTGACCGGGATCATGCTACCTACCTTCTTCTGACGTCCAATTTGGCCGTCACACTGCGCAGAAGAAATCCCCATTGGCAAGGGTGGCAAAAGGCTCGCGCATCAGCGCGAGCCGGGCCCAACAGGTGGCAGGTGGACCGCAGGTTCGCCGAACCTGGCGGGAGCGTTACCGGACTTTCAATGTCGCCAAACCGATCATCGCCAGGATCAGAGAGATGATCCAGAACCGGATCACGATAGTCGGCTCAGCCCAACCTTTTTTCTCATAGTGGTGATGAATCGGCGCCATCAGAAACACGCGGCGCCCTGTTCGTTTGAAATAGAGCACCTGAATGATCACACTCAGCGCCTCTACAACGAAAAGTCCGCCAACGACAGCCAGCACCAACTCGTGTTTGGTGGCAACGGCAATCGCACCCAATGCACCGCCTAAAGCCAACGAACCGGTATCGCCCATAAACACGGCAGCAGGCGGCGCATTATACCAAAGGAACCCAAGCCCCGCGCCGAACAGCGCCGAGGTAAAGATAAATATCTCACCCGTGCCCGGCACATAATGCACGTCCAGATATTCGGTAAAGTCGACCCGGCCGACCGCATAGGCAATGATGCCAAGTGTCGAGGCGGCAATCATCGCTGGCATGATCGCCAACCCATCCAGCCCGTCGGTCAGGTTCACGGCATTGGCGGCCCCAACGATCACCACGATAGCAAAGGGAATGTAGAAAACCCCCAGATTGAGCAATGTATCTTTTAACACCGGTACCGCGAGCTGATATTGCAAGGCTTCGGGGTGGTGAAGAGAGGCCCAGAGTGATGCTAGAACTGCGATTATAACACCCAGCGCCAACCTCATCTTGCCAGACACACCCTTGGTGTTCTGCTTGGACACCTTGGCATAGTCATCCGCAAAGCCAATGGCCGCATAGGCCAACGTAACGAACAGCACCATCCAGACATACGGATTGTCCCACCGCGCCCAGACCAGCGTTGACGTCACCAGCGCGCCCACGATCAGCAATCCGCCCATAGTTGGCGTTCCGGCTTTGGAGAAATGTCCCTCGGGCCCGTCATCCCGGATCGGCTGGCCTTTACCCTGCTTCCTGCGCAGCACGTTGATCAGCGGTTTGCCGAAGATGAAACCAAAGATCAGCGCGGTCATAAAGGCTCCGCCCGCACGGAAGGTGATATAGCGGAAGAGGTTAAAGAAATCCCCCCCATCCGACAGGGCGGTCAACCAATAGAGCATGTCAAAACCTTTCTCACGCGGAGGTCATGGGTCAAGCGCGCTCCCTTGCCCCATTTTCCGCAAACCGTCAACAATCTGAGCCAGCGCCATACTCAGAGAACCCTTGGCCAGAACTGTATCACCGGCCTGGATCAAATCCGGCAGGTGCCCGACCATCTCGGCGCTTGTTTTGCTCCACAGCCCGCGCTTGCCCTCGGGCAGCGCTTCATGCAGCGCCTTCATCAATGGACCGATACAGTGAACCTGATCGATCTGAGCCATTGCCGCGACATCCGCCATGCTGGCATGCATGGCGGTTTCCTGCGCGCCCAACTCTTTCATATCGCCCAGAAAAGCGATCCGGCGCGTTCCCTGGGCCGCGGCCAGTACATCCAGCGCCGCCTCCATCGAGGTGGGATTGGCATTGTAGCTGTCGTCCAACAATTCAATCTGCCCGCCCGTCGCCAGCGGCATCACTTCACGCACGCCCCGCCCCTTGACCGGAGACCATTGGCGCAGAGCCGCAATAGCGTCATCAAGATCAACATCCATTTCAACACAAGCCGCCAATGCTCCCAACGCATTCATGGCAAAATGGGTACCAGCGGACTGTACCTCATAGGTGATAGTCACATCACGCACCGTAGCACTAGCACGGACCGAGTCGCCCCCTTGCGAAACGTCGATCAGACCGAAGTCCACAGCTTGACGACCAAAATCAACGATCCCGGCCCCATGGTCTTGCGCGGCCTGACGCAAAATCTCTGCATGCTGGATATCGGCATTCACGATGGCCGCGCCACCGGGCTCGAGCCCCTCAAATATTGCGGCCTTTTCTTCAGCGATGCCCGCAACGGATTCAAAAGCCTCAAGGTGTACCGCCGCAACGGTCGTCACCAGCGCCACATGCGGGCGTGCCTGCCGTGCCAGTGGGGCAATCTCTCCGGGGTGGTTCATGCCGATCTCGATCACCGCGAATTCGGTGTCTCGCGGCATCCGCGCCAGCGTCAGGGGAACGCCCCAATGGTTATTGTAGCTGGCCACGCTGGCATGGGTTTTTCCTTGCGTTTCCAAAATGGTGGCCAGCATTTCCTTGGTGGACGTCTTACCGACGCTGCCGGTCACACCGACCACGCGCGCACCGGTCCGGGCACGGCCCGCCTGCCCCAGCGCCTCAAGTCCGGTCTGAACATCATCGACAATTAATAGAGGCGCGTCGTCCGGAACACCCTCGGGGATACGCGACACCAACGCCGCGCCCGCGCCTTTTTCTAGCGCCTGCGCCACGAAATCATGCCCGTCACGCACGTCTTTGAGGGCCACGAACATATCGCCTGGCTGAATGGTTCTGGTGTCGATCGACACGCCATTTACCACCCAATCGGTGGTGGCGCACCCGCCAGTGGCTTCTGCCGCCTCGGCTGCTGTCCAAAGCGTCATGCAACCCTCCCGTCCAGCGCGGCCACGCTGATGCTGGCTTGTTCCACATCGTCGAACGGCAGCACCTGATCACCGACGATCTGCCCGGTCTCATGCCCTTTCCCGGCAATCAACAGCGCATCACCAGGTTGCAGAGCATCAATGCCGCGCAGGATGGCTTCGGCCCGGTCACCAACTTCGGTGGCCTCCGGCGCGCCTAGCAAAACAGCGGCGCGGATGGTGGCCGGGTCTTCGCTACGTGGGTTGTCGTCGGTAACAAAGACAAGGTCCGCGTGATCAGCCGCCGCCTTGCCCATTAACGGGCGTTTGGTGGCATCTCTGTCCCCGCCCGCGCCAACAATTGCAATCAGGCGGCCCATGACATGCGGCCGCATCGCCTTAAGTGCTGTCGCTACCGCATCTGGAGTATGGGCATAGTCGACAAAAACCGCTGCGCCGTTGTCGCGGGTCGCGGCCAGCTGCATCCGGCCCCGGACGGTTGTCAGATGCGGCAGGGTTTCGAACACGCGCTCGGGCTCTTCCCCTGCGGCGATGACCAGCCCACAGGCGAGCAGGATATTCTCGGCCTGAAACCCTCCGATCAGGTTTAGACGGGTTTGGAGTACCTTCCCCTGCCACGAGAACCGCAAATCCTGCCCCGTCGCGTCAAAGCGCTGACCGATCAGACACAGATCGGCATCGCCCAACCCGACAGTCAGGATTTTCTGACCGCGCGCTTCGGCAATATTGCGAACCTCGGCACCTTTTGGATCGCTCATGTTGATCACCACCGTGCCATCCTGTGGCAAAACCCGATCAAACAACCCCGCCTTGGCGGAGAAATAAGCCTCGAAGGTTTCGTGATAATCCAGATGATCCTGTGTGAAATTCGAAAAGCCTGCGGCGGCCAGATGCACACCATCCAGACGACGCTGTTCGAGCCCGTGCGAGGACGCTTCCATCGCAGCATGGGTCACGCCGTTTTCAGCAGCTTCAGCTAAACAGCGGTGCAGAGTGATCGGCTCAGGCGTGGTATGCGCCAAGGGTGCGGTCCAGGTCCCCTCAACTCCCGTTGTTCCAAGATTGACAGCGGCCAAGCCAAGTTCCATCCAGATCTGGCGCACAAAGGTGGCCACGGACGTTTTGCCGTTGGTCCCGGTGACGGCTACGATGGTCTTCGGCTGGGCCCCAAACCAAAGCGCGGCGCATCCGGCCAGCGCCTGCCTGGGGTCTTCGACCACGATCAATGCAGCATCTGAGGCGGCCAACTCGTCGGCCGCAATTTCAGCGCCCTCAGCATCCGTCAGGATCGCAGCAGCCCCCATTCGCAGGGCAAATTGGATGAATTCTCCGCCATGAACGCGAGTGCCGGGAAGCGCGGCAAACAGATAGCCATCCTTTACCTCGCGGCTATCAACGGCCAGTCCGGTGATGTCGGGATTCGCTCCGCCCCGCGCTGTCAGGGCCAGTTGGCTAAGTGTTTTCGTCCTTGTGCCCATGACCCACCTCTGCTGGACAGCCTAATTTGAGGTCAGGGTTATAGCAGCGCGTGCCTCAGGCTCAAGCCGGGGACGCAACCCAAGCAACGGGGCGATCCGTCCGATCAACTCGGCGGCCACCGGAACAGCTGTCCAACCCGCCGTCCGGCGCTTTTCGCCATAGGCAACAATCGACGGCTCATCCAGCGTGACGATCAGCACATATTTCGGATCATAGGCCGGGAAGAACGTCGCAAAGGTCGCGATCACTTTGTCATCGTAATACCCACCGCGTGGCTTGGGCTTATCCGCCGTACCAGTTTTGCCAGCCACGTCATATCCAGCAACATCGCCAAAGCTGGCCGTGCCATCTGTCACCACACGCCGCAGCATGTTCTGCGCCTGTTTTGCAGCGCTTTCAGACATGACCCGCGGTCCGTACTGCGCACCGTTCTTACGCAGAATAGTCGGGCTGACATAATGCCCGCCATTGGCAATCGCCGCATATCCGGCCGCCAGATGCATCGGGCTGGTTGACAGACCATGACCATAGGAAATGGTCACCGTGCTCAGCTCGCCCCATTTCTTGGGCTTGAGCGGTTCACCGCCGGCGGCCTCGACGATTTCAAAGGGGGTGGGTTCGAACATACCCAGCGCCTCAAGGAAATCCTGCTGACGGCGCGCGCCGATCTGCAACGCCAATCGGCCCGTGCCACGGTTCGAGCTGTGGACGATCACATCCGCAACGCTGATCTTGCCGTAGTTCTTGCCGTTGAACTCACCAATCGGGAACCGCCCGATCCGCATCGGACCAGAGGTATCGATGATCGTCTCAGAATTCACCAAACCCAGTTGAACAGCTTGCGCAGCAGTAAAGATTTTGAACACCGATCCAAGCTCATACACGCCCTGCACATAGCGGTTGAACAAAGGGCTGTCTGACGGATCAAACCCCGAGGTCGGCGGGCGCGGACGGTCGTTCGGGTCAAAGGATGGCAGTGACGCGGCCGAGATTACCTCGCCCGTGTGCGCGTTCATCAACACGGCCGAGGCCCCTTTTGCGTTCATGATTTTCATGCCGCCGTACAGAACCTGCTCGACCGCTGCCTGAATGGTCAGGTCCAGCGAAAGTTGCAGCGGCTTGTTGCCATTGGCCGGGTCACGCAGATAGTCGTCGAATTGCTTTTCAACACCCGCCACACCAATAACTTCGGCGGCGCTGACGCCTTCGCGGCCAAAACCCGATCCACCCAGAATATGCGCGGCCAGACGTCCGTTTGGATACAACCTCATCTCGCGTGGACCGAACAGGATGCCCGGATCGCCGATATCATGCACCGCTTGTTTCTGTTCCGGCGAGATACGTTTCTTGATCCACAGGAACTTGCGGGTGCCGGTAAAATCTTTGACCAGACGCTCTTTGTCCAGATCTGGAAAGATCGCCACCAGCTGATCTGCGGCCGCATTCGGGTCGATCATCGCAGGCGGCTGGGCATAGACAGAATACGTGTCCAGATTGGTCGCCAAAATGCGCCCTTCGCGATCCACGATATTGGCACGCTGCATCGCAATCGCAGCACCGGGGGCACTGGCCAGTGGCTCTTGCGCCTCTGAGGTGGCAAGCATGCCCATGCGGACACCGACCACCGAGAACGCGCAGAAAAAGAACAGGCCCAGCACCAACAGACGCCCTTCGGCGCGGGCGCGGGCGCGGTCTTTCATGTTTTCGTGACGTTGACGAATGTTTTCCCGCTCGATCGCCTTTGGGTTTTCCCCACGGGCGCGAGCATCAAGAACACGGGCCAAAGGACGCAGAGGGGTACGGGTCATGGAATCTGCACCTCGCCCAGCGCCTGAGTACTGGTAATTGCCTGCAATTCAATCGGGTCGACGATAGGCAGGTCCGGGTCTTCGGCATAAGAAATCTGGTCCGCGCGCCCGAACTGTTCAGCGCGCAGCGGCAACAGGCCGAGACGTTCAAAGTTCAGGTCGGCCAGTTCGCGCAATCGGTCGGGACGGTTCAGATAGGCCCATTCCGCGTTCAAAACGGCCAGCCGCACCTGCGCCATGCCAATCTCGCGCTGTAACTTCTGTGTTTCCTTCGCCACCTGCTGAGTGCGGTAATTCTCCTGATACGCCCAAAGCGCCAGTCCAAACACGGACAGAGCTGTTAACGCATACAAAACACTTTTCATCTTGCCCTTCCCCCCAGTTGCGGCATCCCGATGGCGCGGGCATCAATTTCCCCTGCCGGAGCCTCGGTCCGTACTGCCACGCGCAGCTTGGCTGAGCGCGCGCGTGGATTTTCTTGCAACTCCTGCTCATCCGGCCCCACGGCTTTGCGGGTCTTGAGTGTGAATTGCGGCAGCTCCTGTTCCATTTCAGGCGCATAACGGTTGGCCCGCCCGGTCTTGCCTGCGCGGGACTGAAAGAACCGTTTGACCATCCGATCCTCGATGGAATGGAAAGTCACAACGGCCAACTGCCCGCCCGGCCTCAATGCGCGTTCTGCGGCCATAAGACCTTGAAATAGTTCATCATATTCCGCGTTTACTGCAATCCGAAGCCCCTGAAAGCTGCGCGTTGCCGGGTGCGATTGCCCTGGCTTTGGACGCGGCAGGCAGGATTCGATGATCCCGACCAGGCGCAGAGTTGTGGTGACCGGCTCCTCTGCCCGCGCTTTAACGATAGCCTTCGCGATACGGCGGCTGGCACGCTCCTCACCATAGTGAAACAGAATGTCGGCTAGCTGTGCCTCGGTCGCCGTGTTCACCAGATCGGCGGCGCTCTCGCCTTCCTGGCTCATCCGCATATCCAGCGGGCCGTCCTTCATGAAGGAAAAGCCGCGCTCGGCTTGATCCAACTGCATGGAAGAGACACCAAGGTCCAGAACAACCCCATCCAGATCCTGCGCATATTCGTCTAGTCCGGAAAATACACCGGGCTGCATCACCAGACGGTCGCCATAACCATCCGCCCAGTCAGCCGCCATCTCAAAAGCCAGCGGGTCACGGTCCACGCCAATAACCTTGTCAGCCCCGGCCTCCAACAAGCCACGGGTATAGCCGCCCGCTCCAAACGTCCCGTCCAGCCAAACACCAGACACCGGTGCCACCGCAGCCAGTAACGGTCGCAGCAGTACAGGGATATGCGGCTTCTCAGAAGGGGTGTCAGCGCCGGCCATGCCGTTACGCGTCCCCGACGCCATCTAGGAACTCTAGAGGATCGAAATCCTCGGGCTGTTCATCCAGCCATTCTTCGGTGGAGGCCAACTCTTCGGATTCATATGTCTCGGGTTTCCAGATCTGGAACGTATCACCCGCGGCGATAAAGAACGCCTCGTTTTCCAATCCGATCTTGGTACGCAGCTTGGCTGGCAAAACCAGACGGCCGGTTTCATCCACTGTGGTGGGGAAGGATTGACCGTGGAACATGCGCTGCAACATCTTCCGCTGCATTGAGCCACGCGGAAGCGCATCAATCTTTTGATCGACCTCGTCAATCGCCTGCATCGTATAACATTCAAGGAATTTCCGGCGATGATCACCGTATACGATCACCAGTTCGGGGGTATCACCGGGCTGCCAGTTCGGGTCCGAGGCCTCAAGCACACGGCGAAACGAAGCCGGGATCGACACCCTGCCCTTCGTATCCACCTTGTGGTGGCTTTCACCTCTAAACCTGCGCGCCAAGACGACTGTCCCTTCCGCTTGCGCCCCACTTAAAATTCACACCCCCAGATGAAAAACGGCGGGTTGATCTGCTGCCACTGATCAACCCGCCGCATTGACCCGCTGTGCGGGATGTCCAGCTGCGCGCGCCACCTGGGGGGATGTCTGCTCGCCCGCGCGCCGGATCTCTTGATTGATGAAAGCGAGATGCCTGTATGAAACCTGTTTTATTGTTTCGGGGTCGTTTGGTGCCCCATGTGCCTCGTCCTCATCGGATAAATAAGGGATGCCATGGGAATTCATGGAAATCAACAGGAAAATTCAAAATCTCAAATCAAGAATCGCAATATACCCATATGAAAACCGATTGAAAACCGATTGAAAACCACCCGCATTACACCACTGATAGACGTTAAACTAATTAATAACCCTATATGTAGTAAAAGTGATCTGAAAATTACTGTGCCCCATAAATTCCCAAATATTTCTCTATTATTGAATTATTTTCTGACTTAGCAGCCAATTCCTCAGATTTCGCAGCGCGAATCACCTTACATCCAAGGTAATCGATGCCATGCGTGAAGACAGCTCAACGCTTAGCCCATGATTTCCCATGCACTCCATAACGCTCTTTATGCCGGGCCAGCGCCGCTACTGATTGACAGAACAGTCAACTTAAGATCAACGCGCTCAAGGAAGCAGAAATCATTGCAGCGGGCAAAACACCCTCGAAACTTCTGCTTCAAGGCCCCTACAAAATACACGAGCGCATTACCGAATTGATATCTATGCAATTGCTGCATAGCAGCATTGATGACTTCACCTATTGTGCATGCGCAGCATTTGCCTATCTTCATCCTCAACCAAACGCTGGAACACCCCGGCAACAACTAAACATATCGAGTAATGCAAATGGCTGTAGCAACGCATCGAACCGCGCTCAAAGGCGCACCGGAAATCGGCTTGGCATCGCTGATTGAAGCCGCAAAGACCAGGTTCATTCGGCACCGGGTCTACCGCCGGACTGTGAACGAACTGTCCGACCTATCGAACCGAGAGCTGGCCGATCTGGGCCTACACCGTTCGATGATCCGCCGCGTAGCATTGCAAGCGGCCGAAGAATACGTCGCGCAGTAAGCGCGCACCGACATAACCGAGATCAGGTCCTTCCTCCTCCCTTTAGGACCTGTATTTCAGCGGTGATATCTCTCCTCCTCCCTGATATCGCCGCGCCTTATACCGGCCCCGAATGCCGGACACTAACACACCGGGTACTTCTCCTCCCTTTCCCGGTGTTGAAAGCGCGCGGCGGCGTCGTCCTCCTCCCTGACGTCGCCGCGACTTACACATACCGGGATCAAACCCGGGTGCAGATACATCGGGGCTCTCCTCCTCCCTGCCCTGATGTTGAAAGCGCGCGGCGACACCTCTCCTCCTCCCTGGTGTCGCCGCGACTTACACATACCGGGATCAAACCCGGGTTCAGATACATCGGGGCTATTCTCCTCCCTGCCTTGATGTTGAAAAGAACGGCGGTTCCCCTCCTCCTCCCTGGGAACCGCCGTTTTTCTTTTTGCCCACACGTGTAGAATGAAGCCCTGAACTGAATGTCAGGAGCTTCCCATGGCCGCCTATTTCATCGCCCAGATCTCCATTCACGACCCGGATGGCTATCAGAAATATCTTGAAGGCTTCATGCCGATCTTTGACCGCCATGGAGGCAGGCTTTTGACTGTATCCTCAAAGCCTGTAGAGGTGATCGAGGGCACCTGGGCGGAAAACGGCATTGTCTTGATGGAGTTTCCGTCGCTTGAGGCCGCCAGGGCGTGGAAAGACGACCCCGACTATATAGAACTCGCCAAGATCCGGCATCAGACAGCCACAGCAAACATGGTACTGGTCGAAGGTCTGTAGCCGTTTAGAACGGCACGTCGTCCTTGGTTGACAGGAAACGCGACACCACCTTTTTGGTGCCCGCCTTGTCAAAGTCCACCTCGACTTTGTCGCCTTCGATACCGACCACCGCGCCATAGCCGAACTTCTGATGGAAAACGCGCTCACCAAGGGTAAAGCTGGCGACGGCCGTTGCGTCGATCACCGTATTTCGGGTTTCGCGAGGCTGAGACATTCCATACTGCCCTTGCCGCGCCTGCATCCGCTTCCAACCCGGAGAGTTGTAGACATTCGCCTCAGCCGCGCGGGTTTCAATCCCCGCCGCCGGTTGACTCCCGCCATAAAGACCCGGAGGAGTCAGCACTTCAACGTGATCTTCGGGCAGTTCGTCGATAAACCGCGACGGCATCGCGTTCTTCCACTGACCGAACACGCGCCGGTTGGCAGCGAAAGATATCGTACAGACTTCCTCCGCGCGGGTGATGCCCACATAGGCTAGCCGTCGTTCTTCCTCGAGACCCTTAAGGCCGGATTCGTCCATCGACCGTTGCGAAGGGAACAGCCCGTCCTCCCAACCCGGTAGGAAGACGGCGGGAAACTCCAGCCCCTTGGCCGCGTGCAAGGTCATGATCGAGACTTTGGCCCCGTCACCCTCTTGCTCATTGTCCATGACCAAGCTGACGTGTTCCAGAAACCCCTGCAGATTCTCGAAATTGTCCAACTGGTTGACGAGTTCCTTCAGGTTCTCCAGCCGTCCGGGTGCTTCGGGCGATTTTTCGTTCTGCCAATGGGCGGTATAGCCAGATTCATCCAATATGATCTGGGCCAGTTCGATATGCGACACCTCCGGCTCACCGAACCGCATAGGCGCTCTGCCGTCGTCAATGACAGAATCGTCGTCGACCTCAATTCGCGGCCCGCGAGTCATCGCATTCCACCGCGCCAACCCGTCGATCAACTCGCGCAGTGCGTTGCCGCCTTTGCCCTTGATCAATCCGTTGTCGACTGCGATCCGCGCGCCATCGACCAGAGATACGCCGTTTTCGCGCGCCGTCGCCTGAATCGTCTGCTGTGCCTTGTCTCCAAGGCCACGTTTGGGAGTGTTCACGATCCGCTCGAACGCCAGATCATCGCCGGGGCTGACCACCAACCGGAAATAGGCCATGGCATCGCGGATCTCCATCCGCTCATAGAAACGTGGGCCACCAATCACTTTGTAAGGCAGGCCGATGGTCAAGAACCTATCTTCGAACGCGCGCATCTGATGCGAGGCCCGGACCAGAATGGCAATCTCATCCAGATTGAAGGGCCGCGCCCCCCGCGTCCCACCTTGCATCGCGTCAATCTCTTCACCGATCCAGCGAGCCTCTTCCTCGCCATCCCAATGGCCGATCAGACGGACTTTTTCACCTTCTTCCGCGTCGGTCCAAAGTTCTTTACCCAACCGGTTTTCGTTACCTCGGATCACGTTGGACGCTGCCGCCAGAATATGCGGGGTCGAGCGATAATTCTGTTCCAGCCGCACCACGTAGGCACCGGGAAAGTCTTTTTCGAACCGCAGAATATTGCCCACTTCAGCCCCTCTCCAGCCATAGATTGACTGGTCATCGTCACCGACGCAGCAGATGTTCTTATGTGCTCCGGCCAGCAAACGCAGCCATAGATATTGGGCGACGTTGGTATCTTGATACTCGTCCACCAGAATATAGCGGAACCAGCGTTGGTATTGCTCCAGCACATCCTGATGCGTTTGGAAGATCGTAACAATGTGCAGCAGCAGGTCACCGAAATCCACCGCGTTCAGCTCGCGCAGGCGGATTTGGTACTGGGCGTAAAGTTCGATGCCCTTGTTGTTATAGGCCCCGGCATCCGCTGCAGGCACCTTGTCCGGCGTCAGCGCCCGGTTCTTCCAGTCGTCGATGATTCCGGCCAGCATTCTTGCAGGCCAGCGTTTATCGTCGATATTCGCGGCCTGGATCAATTGCTTCAGCAAGCGCAACTGATCGTCCGTATCCAGGATGGTGAAATTCGATTTCAGACCGGCAAGCTCAGCATGACGGCGTAGCAGCTTGACGCAGATAGAATGGAAGGTGCCCAGCCACGGCATTCCCTCGGCGGGCTGGCCCAGCAGGCGGCCCACCCGGTCTTTCATTTCGCGTGCAGCTTTGTTGGTGAACGTCACAGACAGAATCTCATTCGGTCGCGCCCGCGCCGTGCTAAGCAAGTGGGCAATACGCGCGGTCAGGGCCTTGGTTTTACCCGTCCCCGCCCCGGCCAGCATCAAAACCGGGCCGTCCAGCCGCTCAACTGCTTCGCGTTGCGCCGGGTTCAACTCATCCAGATAAGGTGCGGGCCGCGCTGCCATCGCGCGTGCCGAAAGCGATGCGCCGTCAAAGGCGTCCATTTCGTCGAAACTGCTCATTCTCCCAAACTACGCCGGTTCCGCGACAAGGGAAAGGGTTTGTTCACGGCTTGTTCACCTAATATATAACAAATCTTTATCTACACCTCTGAGCAATTTGAGCGATATTGTCTGCTCCTTTGCTGAGCTCGTTAACCCTCTCTCAAACTCTGACCCCAATGCTGAAGTCAGATTGTGGGAGTACGGGATATGAAACTTACGGCTCGTGGTCGGCTTGCCCATCGTGTGAAATGGGCGGGGATCACCGTTTTGTTGATAGCGCTGGCAGCGGTCGCAGGTTGGGGAGTCTATACTCTTCCCGCACCGGTTGTGGACCGGATGCTGAAAACTGACATATTGAAACAGTCCGAACTGTGGAAACGTCGCGTTCTCCTGCATCTAAACGACCCCGAAACGGCCTTGCTAACCGGGAATATCGACCCGCATGATGCCGAATTTCTTTCTTCGATGCCCGAAGCGTCGGACGTGTATCGGTTCAATTTGTTCGACACAGCCGGGCGTATTGTGTGGTCAACGCGCCCCGAGGAAATTGGGTCCTACGAAACCCGCGCCTTTTTCCGAAGTGATGTTGCACGCGGAATGACACATTATATTCAGGAAGCGCTCCAGCTGTCCGAGATCGACGGACTCGACCTGCATTCCGAACACACGCATACCGCAATGCAACATCAGGTGGCTGAGGTGTTTATTCCGATCACAAAAAACGGACGCTTCATCGGCGCGATTGAGTTTTTCACCGATTTCACCGATCTGCGCACAACATTTATTACCCGACTGAGGGTTTCACTTTCGATCCTTAGCGGCATAGCTTTGTTCGCTTTGGCCAGCGTCTCATTGGTGACATATCGCACCAACCGTCTGCAGGTACGCGCGTTGCAACTGCAGTCTGCAAAGGAACGCAATCTGATGGATGAGCAGCTTCGCCTGGCGCGTGAGGTGCGTCTGCTGGGCGAATTGAACGAATGGCTACAATCCAGCCGGTCCCTGGATGAACTGTTCGACATGGTCTCGCGCTTTATGACCCACATCCTGCCCGAGGCTGAGGGCAGCGTTTATGTCTACTCGAATTCGCGTGATGTGCTGGACGGCTGCGCCAGTTGGAATGACGGCACCCACAAGGCGCATATCCACCCCGAAGGGTGCTGGGGTCTGCGGCGGGGCCGCACTTATGAATATGGTGCATCCGAAATAGATTTTGTTTGTGAACATGCCGTACCGCATGATGGCCGACCCTATTTCTGCTTTCCAATTCTGGCGCATGGTGAGACGGTTGGCCTGCTGCACCTACGGTCGCACGAAGGCAACGAAGAGGTGTTTCATTCCAACAGGAAGCTGGCCCAACTGTGCGCCGAACAGATCAGCATGGCGATTGCAAATGTGCGGATGCGGGATCAATTGCATGACCAATCGGTCCGCGATCCACTGACCGGGCTATTCAATCGCAGGCATATGACCGAAACGCTACGCAAATCCATCAGCCGTAGCCAGCAGACCGGCGCGCCTCTAAGCCTGATCGCCGTGGATGTAGATCACTTCAAAAAGTTCAACGACACCCACGGCCATGATGCCGGTGACATGGTGCTGCGGGCGGTAGGCTCGGCTTTGGAACAAGGCTGCGACCGGGATGAGATAGCCTGCCGTATCGGAGGAGAGGAGTTCATGGTGATCCTGCCCGACAACTCCCCCGAAGACGCCGTGACCCGGGCCGAGCACTTGCGGCAGGCAGTCGAAGCTGTCTCGGTTCGCTATGGCGAGAAGTCGCTGCCGCGGATCACGATTTCAGTCGGCGTGGCCCATTATCCGGCGCACGGAACGATGCCGCAGGACTTGATGCGCGCGTCGGATGACGCGCTGTATTCGGCCAAAGACAAAGGCCGCAATCAGGTGCAGGTCGCCAAGGGCACTGTTGCCGTTGAGGGCATTGCGGCCAAGCCCCGGCAATCGCCGAATACCGTTCCTCCGCAATCAGCAGCCTGAGAACCTTGCAGAATCGCTGTGCAGGTCGGATCAATTCACATGGACCTGCACAGCTCATTCCCCTGCATTGCCGATCTGAAACATCGCGCACAGCGCAGGATTCCGCATTTCGTCTGGGAGTTTCTGGACAGCGGCACGGGTTCTGAAGTCACGCTGCGACGAAACCGGACCGCACTGGATGAAGTGGAATTTTTGCCGTCGATCCTGCATGGTCCCATCGAATGTGACACCAGCACGCGGTTTCTGGGCCATGACTACCCCCTGCCTTTTGGCATTGCTCCTATTGGGATGTCGGGGCTGATCTGGCCTAACGCGGAAAGGCTTTTGGCACGGGCGGGTGCCGAGGCGGGCTTGCCTTACACCTTGTCGACCGTCGCCAGCCAAAGCCCTGAGAACCTGGCCCCTCATCTTGGTCAAAACGCCTGGTTTCAGCTTTATCCGCCGAAGGACTCCGACATTCGCTCTGATCTGTTGCGCCGGGCTAAAACAGCGGGCTTCACAACGCTTGTTCTGACAGTCGACATACCGGTTGCGTCTCGGCGGGAACGACAGGTTCGGTCCGGCCTGACGCATCCGCCCAGATTAACACCTCGTCTACTGGCGCAAATCACCCGGTGCCCAACCTGGGCTTTGGCGATGGCACGGCATGGCATGCCGCGGATGCAGACTCTCGACAAATACATCGACAGCAATAGCGTACTGCCCCCCACAGCCCATGTCGGATACCTGCTGCGCACGTCGCCGGATATGGACTATGTCAAATGGTTGCGCGATGCGTGGGATGGTCCGTTCATCATAAAGGGCGTGATGCGCGCCGAAGATACGAAGCGTCTGGAACAGGCCGGAGTTGATGCCCTTTGGGTCTCGAATCACGGTGGACGACAGTTTGACGGTGCCCCGGCCAGCATTTCCGTCCTTCCCACAATTCGAGCTGCTACAGATTTGCCCTTGATCTTTGATGGTGGCATCGAAGGCGGGCTTGATATCCTGCGTGCCCTGGCACTTGGCGCGGATTTTATCATGCTGGGGCGCGGGTTTCTTTATGGTTTGGCGGCCCTTGGGCCGCGCGGTCCAGCCCATGTCATCGACATTCTACGACAGGATATGTTGGCGAATATGGGCCAGCTGGGTCTTTCACATCTAAGTCGACTTTCAACCCATCAACACAGCAATTGATGCTGCAGCGCAGAATTGTTAATACGTTTGCGCCAACAAACGGCGTTTGCGAGCGTTAACATGCCGGTTCTACCCAGAACGACTGATATACGAGCGCGTATTGTCCGCCTATCAACACGGCCAAACAAGTAGGACCGGGACCTGACATGACCGACTTCAACAAGATCCTGATCGCCAATCGTGGCGAAATAGCCATTCGCGTGATGCGCGCAGCAAACGAGATGGGAAAACGCACCGTCGCAGTCTTCGCCGAAGAAGATAAGCTGGGCTTGCACCGTTTCAAGGCGGATGAGGCCTATCGCATTGGCGAAGGGATGGGGCCGGTCGCTGCTTACCTGAGCATTGACGAGATTATCCGCGTGGCCAAGGAATGCGGTGCGGACGCGATCCATCCGGGTTACGGCTTGCTGTCCGAGAACCCCGATTTTGTGGATGCTTGCGTCCAGAACGGCATCACCTTCATCGGCCCCAAGGCCGAAACCATGCGCGCCCTTGGTGACAAAGCCAGCGCGCGGCGTGTTGCCGTTGAAGCCGGTGTTCCGGTGATCCCGGCAACCGAGGTTCTGGGTGACGACATGGATGCGATCCGTGCCGAGGCCAAGGAAATCGGCTATCCGCTGATGCTCAAGGCCAGCTGGGGCGGCGGCGGTCGCGGGATGCGCCCGATCGAGTCCGAGGATGAGCTGGAAGAGAAAGTGCTGGAAGGCCGCCGCGAGGCCGAAGCCGCGTTTGGCAATGGCGAAGGTTATCTGGAAAAGATGATTATCCGTGCCCGCCACGTCGAGGTGCAGATATTGGGCGACAAGCATGGTGAGATTTATCACTTGTATGAACGCGACTGCTCGGTCCAGCGCCGGAACCAGAAGGTCGTTGAGCGCGCGCCTGCCCCGTATCTGAGCGAGGCGCAGCGCGCCGAGATTTGCGAACTTGGCCGTAAAATCTGCGCCCATGTGAATTATGAATGCGCGGGCACCGTCGAATTCCTGATGGATATGGAAACTGGCAATTTCTATTTCATCGAGGTGAACCCCCGCGTGCAGGTGGAACACACTGTCACCGAAGAAGTCACCGGCATCGATATCGTCCAGGCCCAGATTCTGATTGCCGAAGGCAAGTCACTGGCCGAGGCCACCGGTGCCGCCAACCAGGCAGACGTGCATCTGACTGGTCACGCGCTACAGACCCGGATCACCACCGAAGACCCGCAGAACAACTTTATCCCCGACTACGGCCGTATTACCGCCTATCGCTCGGCCACCGGCATGGGCATCCGACTGGACGGCGGCACCGCTTATGCGGGTGGGGTAATCACGCGGTACTATGACTCGTTGCTGACCAAGGTGACCGCCAAGGCACCGACACCCGATGCCGCGATTGCCCGTATGGACCGCGCCCTGCGCGAGTTCCGTATTCGTGGCGTCAGCACCAATATCGATTTTGTCATCAACCTGCTGAAGCACCCGACCTTCCTGTCGAACGAATACACCACCAAATTCATCGATACGACGCCGGACCTGTTCACCTTCAAGCGTCGCCGCGACCGGGGGACCAAGGTTCTGACCTATATTGCGGATATCACCGTAAACGGTCATCCCGAAACCACGGATCGCCCGGCACCGCGTGCCGATCTGAAAGAGGCCAAGGCCCCTGCGCCCAAGGGCGAGCCACAAATGGGCGCCCGCAACCTGCTGGAACAAAAAGGCCCGCAGGCTGTTGCCGACTGGATGAAGGCGCAACGGCAGTTGCTGATCACCGACACCACCATGCGCGACGGGCACCAATCGCTACTGGCCACCCGGATGCGCTCGATCGACATGATCAAGGTCGCGCCGACCTATGCGGCCAACCTTCCGCAACTGTTCTCGGTCGAGTGCTGGGGCGGTGCGACCTTTGATGTGGCCTATCGGTTCTTGCAAGAATGTCCCTGGCAGCGCCTGCGCGACTTGCGCGAGGCGATGCCGAACCTGATGACTCAAATGCTGCTGCGCGGCGCGAATGGGGTTGGCTACACCAACTATCCCGACAACGTGGTGCAGGAGTTCGTGCGTCAGGCCTCCAAGAATATCGACGTGTTCCGCGTGTTCGACTCATTGAACTGGGTCGAGAACATGCGCGTTGCCATGGATGCGGTCGTCGAGAACGGCAAAATCTGTGAGGGCACCGTGTGCTATACCGGTGACATTCTGGACCCGGATCGTGCCAAGTATGACTTGAAATACTATGTCGGCATGGCGAAAGAGCTACGCGATGCAGGGGCCCACGTTCTGGGCCTTAAGGATATGGCGGGCCTGCTGAAACCGGCCTCGGCCAGGATTCTGATCCGCGCGCTGAAAGAAGAGGTCGGGCTGCCGATCCACTTCCACACGCACGACACCGCTGGCATTGCCAGCGCGACCATTCTGGCCGCGTCCGAGGCGGGCGTGGACGCGGTGGACTGCGCGATGGACAGCTTCAGCGGCAACACATCACAGGCAACACTGGGCACCGTGGTCGAGGCACTGCGCCATACCGAGCGTGACACCGGGTTGGACATCAAGGCCATCCGTGAGATCAGCGATTATTTTGAGGCGGTCCGCGGGCAATACGCGGCCTTCGAATCCAGCCTGCAAGCCCCTGCGTCCGAGGTGTACCTGCACGAGATGCCTGGGGGGCAGTTTACCAACCTCAAGGCGCAGGCACGTTCACTGGGTCTGGAAGAACGTTGGCACGAGGTCGCTCAGATGTATGCAGACGTGAACCAGATGTTCGGTGACATTGTGAAGGTGACGCCTTCCTCCAAAGTCGTTGGTGACATGGCGTTGATGATGGTCAGCCAGAACATGACACGGGCGCAGGTCGAAGACCCGAATACGGATGTGGCCTTCCCTGACTCGGTCGTGGATATGATGCGCGGCAATCTGGGCCAGCCTCCGGGTGGGTTCCCCGATACCATCATCAATAAGGTGTTGAAGGACGAGGCTCCGAACACCGACCGCCCCGGCAAGGACGTACCCGCAGTTGATCTGGAAGCCACCCGCGCCGAGCTCTCCAAGCAGCTGGAAGGCAAAGATGTCGATGACGAGGATCTGAACGGGTACCTGATGTATCCCAAGGTCTTTCTGGATTACATGGGCCGCCACCGTATCTATGGCCCGGTCCGCACCCTGCCCACCCGCACGTTCTTTTATGGCATGGAGCCCGGCGAAGAGATCACCGCCGAAATCGACCCGGGCAAGACGCTGGAAATCCGTTGTCAGGCGGTTAGCGAGACCGACGAAAAGGGCGAGGTCAAAGTGTTCTTCGAACTCAACGGCCAACCCCGCGTGATCCGGGTTCCAAATCGCATGGTCACCTCGACCACGCAGGCGCGGCCCAAGGCCGAGGCGGGCAACCACGACCATGTCGGCGCACCGATGCCGGGTGTTGTGGCCACTGTTGCCGTTACAGCTGGCCAGCAGGTCAAGGAAGGCGACATGCTGCTGACCATCGAAGCGATGAAGATGGAAACCGGTATCCATGCCGAGCGGGACGCGACCGTCAAAGCTGTCCACGTACAGCCCGGCGGGCAGATCGACGCCAAGGACCTGCTGATCGAACTGGAATAAAGAAGGAAGGCGCGCAAATTGCGCGCCTTTTCAAATTTGGGCGGGCGTGGATATCAGCCGTCGGCCACCTCTTCTTCGTCTGCCGTTTCTGTCCCAGCCTCGGCCGCGGTTTCGTCGACTTCTTCTGGCTCAGGCAGTCCTAAAAGGTCGTGCAATTCGTCCATTGCATCAGGTGACAATTCTCGGCCATCTGTTAGCGCATCAAACGCTTCTTCCGGCTCAACCGCTTCGGCCAGTGTATCTTCAGCGTCTTGGACTGCCTGTTCTGCTTCGGCGACCGCGTCATTATACTTATCTTCTGCAGTAATGCCTTGGGCGACCTCTTCATCGGTGGGCGCGTACTGTTCTTCGATTTGCTCATCCGTCAAACCTTGCAGGTCTGACAGATCCGTCTGTTTTTCTTCCAGATCCGCAGTCGCATCCGGGTAGCCCAATACACTTTGCTGATACGAATACAGCTTGCCCGGCATACTGTTGGGAGCGGCGTTCATAAGCCCCGTCTGGCTGGCATGCGCCGCGTTGAGCCCCTTGAGCTCGGATGCGATTTTTCCATGTTTGTTGGCGGGAACAACTTCTTCTTCAATCACGGCAACAGGCTTGGATTTCGCTGGCGTTTTGGTCTTGGTCTGATTTTTATTGCCCTTCACGAAGTTTTCCAACTTGGTCATCAAAGCTGGCTTGTTCGTGTTTGTTGAACGGGATTTTGCAGATTTCTTCCGGTCGGTTTTTTTGATGCCCAGTTTGCCCAGCAGACCCTTGCTGGTACTGGCTGATTTGTTACTTGAACCGCCTTTGGCTGTTGCGCCTTTTTCGCCGGACTTGCCGCCACCATTGCCTCTATCGCCACTATTCCCCTTGCCACCATCATTTCCGCCGCCGTTACCGCCGCCATTGCCACCGCCGTTACCATTCTTGGCGATCGCAATGTCTGGCATAGCGACAACCGCAGCAAAGCTGGCCACCCCAACCAACATCAATGAAATCGCAAATACGCGCGTGATCCGCAAAACTTGTTTCATTCGTCTCACCTGTCCCTTTTATCATTGGCAGCAGCAGCCAAGAAAATGCATGTGCAAAACATGGTATTTGAATAGATTGAATTTGGAATTCGGCAAAACTACGGCAGAAGTTTGTTTGGCGCTCGGCCACCCTGATCTTGCGAGCGGTGCGCACAACGCTCGGTCAATCTGGAACAAGTTGTAAATCCGGCTAATGTCTCAAACACCGCGCCGTCTCTTGCGCGGCTTTTTGATCCAAGAGAGGCCATAATGCTGACCGTTACCCCAATCTACGCCGCGCTGCTGGCAATTTTGTACGTCGTCCTAAGCGCTAAGGTCATCAGCCAACGTCGCAGCGACAAGATTTCCTACGGCGATGGCAATAATCAGAGCATGCTCAAGGTGATGCGGACGCATTCCAACTTTGTTGAATACACGCCCTTTGCGCTGCTGCTCATCGCGATGGTTGACCTGCAGGGCGCAGGTGGGCTGCTGCTGAACCTGCTGGGTCTGGCGTTACTGACTGGACGAGTGATGCATGCCTACGGCTTCGGTCGCAGCCCGCAGATCGTGATTCTGCGTCAGATCGGCATGCTGCTGACTTTCACGGCGATTCTGGTTGCCGCCATCGCAAATCTCGTGCTGGCTCTGTGATCCGGTTGGCGGGGTTTAGCCCGCCAATATCTGCGTCTCAATCAGGGGCGCTTTCATGAGGATCGGCTCAACTTCGACCAGCTTGTCCTCATCTCGCGCGCAGAACACTGCTGTAAACACAATCAAGGCGGCCAACAGTGCCATTTTCATATCTGCTATCCGTGTCATTTCCCCTCCTCGAACCCTCTTGTTTTATAATGCTGAGTATTTTGAACGTGCGGCGGCCGGGTTTCCGTCGAAAGATTTTTCCGCTTTTTTGTGTTTTTCCGCTTGCAGGCCCGCGTGGGAATTAATACATCCCTCCTCACTCAACGGCGCGGGCGTAGCTCAGGGGTAGAGCATAACCTTGCCAAGGTTAGGGTCGGGCGTTCGAATCGCCTCGCCCGCTCCAGATACAAACCCTTTTCCAAACATGCTGGTTCTTCGCAATTCATTGCGTCATTCTGGTTGCAATGTGCAACACAGGGTTCATCCATGTCTGATTACGTTATCCGCCCTCTTACCGCTGACGAACTGCAGCAGGCCGTGGATTGGGCCGGGCAAGAGGGGTGGAATCCCGGTCATCATGATACCGCATGTTTCCACAGTACTGATACAGACGGGTTTCTAGGCGGGTTTCTGGATGGTGAGATGATCGCCTCAATCTCGGTGGTCCATTACGACGACACGTTTGCCTTCCTCGGATTCTATATCGTGCACCCCGAGCATCGTGGCGCTGGACATGGGCTGAAGCTTTGGCAGCGTGCATTGTCCAACTGCACTGCGCGCAACGTCGGGTTGGATGGGGTCGTCGATCAACAGCACAATTACCGCAAATCGGGCTTTGCCTTCGCCTACAACAACTATCGCTTCACCGGGACCGTAGCGGATATTCAGCGAGCTTTGCCGCCATCGGCCGGCACCGACGCCCTAACTACGGTTTCTGATGAATTACAGGCATATGATCGCCAACTGTTCCCGACCCCGCGCGACACTTTCCTGCAGGGCTGGATCAGCGCACCGAGCCATGTCTCACGCGTGTATTCCGAGGGCGGACAGATCAAAGGCTATGCCACGTTGCGCCCTTGCAAAAACAGCTACAAGATCGGGCCGTTATTCGCAGACCGCGCCGACATTGCCGAAACCTTGCTGGCAAGCCTGTTAGCAACGTTGGCAGAGGATCAAAGCACGCAAGAGGTCTTTATCGACATGCCCCAACCCAACCAGGCTGCTTTTGATTTGGCAGCCAAGCTTGGATTGGAGAAGGTTTTCGAAACGGCGCGGATGTATTCCAGCCATCAACCGGACATCGACCTGAGCCGCATCTTTGGTGTCACGACCTTTGAGCTGGGTTAGAATGCCTTGAACGTCATCGTGGTCAGCGATCGTTCGATATTGGGAATCACCAACAGGTTTTCATTGATGAAATGGCCCACATCTTCGGTCTCGGGGATGTAGAGTTTCAACAGCAGGTCAAACTCACCGCTGGTCGAATACAGTTCGGAATGGATTTCGCGCAGGGCGATTTCCTCGGCCACCTTGTAGGTGGAGCCGGGTTTGCAGCGAATCTGGATGAAAACGCAAGTGGACATGGGCCGTGCCTTGTTGGTTCAGTTGCCCGCAGGCTGGCATGGGCTGCGACCGGGCGCAATCCCCTGCAACAGTTTGCGGTGAATGCCACGCTTGGTCTGGATAAGGCGGGCCATCCAAGTCTATAAGCGCGCCTGAAGCAAAAGGAATTCGCCCATGCGCAGCGTAAAGATCAGCCGTCAAACCGCCGAGACCGAAATCTCGGTCGAGGTCAATCTGGACGGCACTGGCACCTATGACAACCAGACCGGCGTTGGGTTCTTCGATCACATGCTGGACCAGTTGGCGCGCCATTCGCTGATTGACATGACAATCCGCGCCAAGGGTGATTATCACATCGACGATCACCACACGGTCGAGGATACCGGCATCGCGCTGGGTCAGGCGTTGACGCAAGCCCTGGGTGACAAAAAGGGTATCCGTCGCTATGGCGAATGCCACCTGCCCATGGATGACGCGCAGGTCCGGTGTGCGCTGGATCTGTCGGGCCGTCCATTCCTGATCTGGAACGTGGATCTGCCGACTCCGAAAATCGGGACATTCGACACCGAACTGGTGCGCGAGTTCTTTCAGGCACTCAGCACCCATGGCGGCATCACGCTGCACATCGACCAGCTGCACGGCTTCAACAGCCACCACATTGCCGAGGCCGCGTTCAAGGCCGTCGCCCGCGCCCTGCGTCTGGCGGTTGAGACTGACCCGAGCAAGGCCGATGCGATTCCGTCCACAAAGGGCGCGCTGTAAATGCTCACGGCCATTATTGACTACGAAAGCGGCAATCTGCACTCGGCTGAAAAGGCGTTTCAGCGCATGGCGCGCGAAGTGGACGCGGGTGAGGTCGTTGTAACCTCGGACGCGGATGTTGTCGCACGCGCCGACCGTCTGGTCTTGCCCGGGGACGGCGCGTTCCCGGCTTGCGCGTCCGAATTGCGCGGCCACAAGGGCATCTATGATGCGATGGTCGAGGCAGTCGAACAAAAAGGCCGCCCATTTCTGGGGATCTGCGTCGGGATGCAGCTGATGGCCTCAAAAGGTCATGAATATACCGAGACCGACGGTCTGGGCTGGGTCGCTGGTGATGTTCTGCGGATCGAACCGTCGGACAGTGCGTTGAAAGTGCCCCATATGGGCTGGAACGATCTGGTGCTGGAAAGCGATCACCCGGTGTTTAGCGGTGTCAAAACGGGCGACCACGTCTATTTTGTCCACTCATACCATTTCCGGGTGACAGAACCGGCAGAACGGTTGGCCTATGTGGATTACGGACAGGAAGTCACGGCCGTGATTGGCCGCGACACGATGGTTGGCATGCAGTTCCACCCCGAGAAAAGCCAGGATGTAGGCCTGCGCATGATCGGGAACTTCCTAACCTGGACCCCCTGAAGATTACTGAACCCGCGTCCAGGTCTGCCCACGGCAGACCAGGCCACCGGCAACACAGCCTTTGACGGTCAGTTCATTCTGGCTGTCCAGTGTCATTTTCGAATTGTAGGTTTTATTGCGCTCAGGGTCCCAGATCTTACCGCTGTCATAGGTGCCGCCACCCTCGGGCACCATGTCCCAGATAATCTGCTTGCCCAGATTTTCGTATTCCAGATTTTGATTGCCATCGGCACTGAATGCGCTGTCGATAGTGCCGCAGACCGCGCTACCGCATTCCGCAACGGTTACATGCAGATAGCCGCCCGTATCCCCCGGCTGGGTCTTCCACAGACCGTCAACCGGATCGGCCGCAAAAGCGGTGGTTGCCATCGTGGCAAAACCTGCCGCAAGTAGAAGTTTCTTCATAATGCTCTCCCTGTTTTACAATTACTCTGACCCGGTGACCGGCTTCGGGCAAGAATGACTTTGCGTCGCGTTGCATCCCCTGCCCTGACTGTGCGATATCCCGCGCGACTAACCAAGATATAGGGCCGCCCGACATGATCCTCTACCCCGCCATCGACCTCAAAGACGGCCAGGCCGTGCGCCTGCTGCGCGGTGAAATGGATAAGGCCACCGTGTTCAACGACGATCCGGCCGCGCAAGCCCGTGCTTTTGTCGACGCCGGGTGTGCGTGGTTGCATCTTGTTGATCTGAACGGCGCCTTTGCGGGTGAGCCGGTTAATGCCGCTCCGGTTGAAGCCATATTGAAAACCTGCAACGTGCCCGCGCAGTTGGGTGGCGGCATTCGCGATATGAAAACGATCGAAACCTGGATCGAAAAAGGTCTCGCTCGCGTAATTCTGGGAACGGTCGCAGTAGAAAACCCCGATCTGGTGCGCGAGGCCGCAAAAGCCTTCCCCGGTAAGGTCGCTGTGGGTATTGACGCGCGGAACGGCATGGTCGCCACCAAGGGTTGGGCCGAAGAGACCAATGTTCAGGTCACCGATCTGGCCCGCAGTTTTGAAGACGCAGGCGTCGCGGCCATCATCTATACCGATATCAACCGCGATGGCGCGATGCAGGGCCCCAATATCGAAGCGACCGCCGATTTGGCCCGCGCCGTTTCGATCCCAGTGATTGCCTCTGGTGGTGTCAGCTCGCTCGATGATCTGATCGCCCTGCGCGATTGCGGTGTGGCGCTGAACGGCGCGATTTCCGGACGTGCGCTTTATGACGGAGCGCTTGATCTGAAAGAAGCCCTGGCCACATTGGGCAACTAAAGCGGGTCAGCCGCTTTTTCCCGTGGTTTGAAGGCGCCAGCAAGAAGTGCTGCTGGCGCATCCTTGTATTATTGAGCAGCGACCGAGGTCAGCTTGGCCAACGCACCGCGCATTTTTTCGATAACGGGCGCTTTCTCGACATCGTCGAGGTCATCCATCGTCTCTTTCGGGTCTTCATAGGCCAGCCAGACCTGACCGTTTTCATCCTCATAGGCCTGAACTTTCAGCGGTAGGAACAATCCGGCGCGTGGATCGATTTGCATGGCGGGTGTGCCCAATGCCGGGTTGCCGAAGATCAGAACCTGATTTGCCGGGATGGTCAGCCCAACCTTTTCAGCCCCAGCCGCGTGATCAACACGCGCGAACACCGTTGCGCCCGCGTTGCCAACGGCGGCCTCCAGCGCGTCCATCGCCTCGGACACGGATTTAGCTGTGTTCACTTTAATGATGTCGTCTGCCATTGCTGCGACGGTCCCTCCAAATACAAAAGCGGTTGCCAAAATAAGTTTGCGCATCTCATTGATCTCCTAATGAATTTGGGCGCAGTTTTCACAGTTTTAAGCTGGCTGGCAATCACAACTCTGGCATCGGCGGGGCTTTGCCGGTAGAGGTGCGCCAACAAAGGATGCCGACATGCTGAAAACCCGCATCATTCCCTGTCTGGATGTCGCCGATGGCCGCGTGGTCAAGGGCGTGAACTTCGTTGGTCTTCGCGATGCGGGCGATCCGGTTGAATCAGCCAAGGCCTATGACGCCGCTGGCGCAGACGAAATCTGTTTTCTGGACATCCACGCAACTCATGAAAATCGCGGCACCATGTTCGACGTGGTGAAACGCACGGCCGAGCAGTGTTTTGTCCCTCTGACTGTAGGCGGCGGCGTTCGCACCAAGGATGATGTGCGCGCCCTGCTTCTGGCCGGCGCGGACAAGGTCAGTTTTAACTCGGCCGCTGTTGCAAACCCGGATGTGATCTCGGAATCGGCGGATCAATTCGGCAGTCAATGCATTGTCTGCGCCATCGACGCCAAGACTGTCAGCCCCGGCAAGTGGGAGATTTTCACCCATGGTGGTCGCAAACCCACCGGCATCGACGCGGTGGAGTTCGCCAAAACCGTCGTCGCCAAGGGTGCCGGAGAAATTCTATTGACCTCGATGGATCGTGACGGCACCAAAGCCGGGTTCAATCTGCCCCTGACCCGCGCGATTTCGGACGCTGTGGACGTGCCGGTGATCGCCTCGGGCGGTGTTGGCAACCTCGATCACCTGGTCGAGGGCGTGACCGAAGGTGGGGCCAGCGCAGTTCTTGCCGCCTCGATCTTTCATTTCGGCGAATACACCATTCGCGAGGCCAAGGAACATATGGTCGCCGCAGGCATCCCGATGAGGTTGGCATGAGCATTCTGCACGATCTGGCCACAACGATTGAGGCCCGCAAAAGCGCTGATCCCGAGTCCAGCTGGACCGCCAAACTGCTGGCTAAAGGGCCCGAGAAATGTGCCGAGAAATTCGGGGAAGAGGCAGTTGAAGCCATCATCGAGGCCGTCAAGGATAACAAGGTCGGACTAACGACCGAAGCCGCAGATGTGCTTTATCACCTGCTGGTCATGCTGGCGTCGCGGGATGTGGCATTGGATGACGTTCTGGCGGAACTGGAACGACGCCAGGGCACCAGCGGCATAGCCGAAAAAGCCGGGCGCCCCAAAGGGTAAGCGGCAGGGTTTCGTCAAACCGTTCAACCCTTTATCATCGTGTTTCACGCTTTGCAGATCGAAGGGCACGCAGATGATCAAAGCTTTGGCCTTGGTACTGGCCCTAGTGACGCTGGGAGCTTGCGCGACCCCTCCCCCTTCGACCGGAGATGAAGTTCAACGGCTGGCCAGCGAAATACGCAGTCTTGGCCCCGATATCGACCCGGGCGAGGCTGACCGTGCAGCGCGCATTGCATATTCCTATACGGCGCAGCTGGTGCAGGAATACGAGATCACTGACCCTCCGTTGATCCACAACGCCAAGGTCAACAAGGGCGTGCGCCCGCGCGGGTTATGCTGGCACTGGGCCGAAGATATTGAGCGCCGCCTGAAACAGGAAAACTTCCAGACGCTTGAGCTGCACCGCGCCATCGCCAATGCGGATAATCCGTTCAGAATTGATCACAGCACAGCCATCATCAGCCGCAAGGGTGAAACGTTGTATGACGGCGTGGTGTTGGACCCCTGGCGCTATGGCGGGGTGCTGTTCTGGTCCCCTCTGATCGAAGACACGAAATACGATTGGGTGCCGCGCGACGTTGTGCTGGAGAAGCGGCGCGTGGAACAATACGGTGAATTATTGCCCTATGCCGGCAACTAGGCGTCAAAGCTTGGACGAGATCACGCCGGTCGCAAACCCACCCATGCGCAGCTCACCAAACAATCGCTGATATTCTATCTTGGGGCAGTGATTCATCACCACATCTACCCCGCGCGCTTGTGCTTTGGCCGCGGCATCTTCGTTTACAACACCAATCTGCATCCAAACGGTGCGCAAGCTCGGGAAAGCGTCCAAAGCTTCATCCACGATTGGCGGAACGGATTCAGGGCGGCGGAAGATGTCGACCATATCCACGGGCTCGGAAATTTCTGACAACGACGCCCTGACGGTCTGACCAAACAGCTCTTTGCCAGCGTGGCCCGGATTGACCGGAATGACCGTATAACCTTTCAACGACAGATAACGCGCCACGTAATAGCTGGGGCGTACAGGGTTCATCGAAACGCCCACAACAGCCACCACCTTGGTGCGCTGTAGAATCTCTTTCAGATGCTCATCAGAATACACGGTCATGCCCGCACCCTAAGCCGCCTGCAGAAAAGAAAAAAGCGCTCAGGTCGGACCTGAGCGCCAGTTGTTGGAACGAGGGACAGTGAAATGACCCGCGGCAGTTCCGTTCCGCGGTCACTGTGACATTTAGGCATAAGTTGAGAGAAAAAAAGAGGGGGTGCGCATTTTTGTGATGACAGATCACGAAAAGCGGAAAGTCGCCTATTGCTCATAAAGGATGACTGGCCAATGCGCCTCGGCCATGCGGATATATTCAGCGGTGGCTTCACGCCACATAGCCTCGATTTCGGGTGAGTGGGTCAGATACAACCGACCGTCCACAACCTGCCAAGCTTTGGGATCTGTGCTGACCAGCGAGCCATGCGCCATGGCATAGGCACAATATCCACCGAATTGCGGGGCAAAGGCGCGTGGATCACGTTCAAACGCATCGCGGTTTTCAGCGTTTGCAAAGTGCCACTGAGCCCCCTTCCAGACGATCGCATATTTCGGCAGCCCATGCACCGGCGCATCGCCATTGAAATAAGACACAACGTCATATCCAGACATCGCCGTGCCATCGGTCACAAAGAAGACAGGTATTTCCTGCGCCACCGCAGCAGGAGTGATCAATGCGGCAGCCACCGCACCCAGCAGAAAACGTCGAGTAAACATCACAAATATCGGAACAAGGTCATCAGGGTCTCAAAATGCAATTTTTAGGACCACGTGACACCCCACTTAACGGGCTTGTGATCACGTGTGTCACCCCGACACCACATCAATCAAAGATGTCTTCGATGACATCCCACGCCTCATCCAACACGCGCGAGAAGACACTCTTTTTCTTTTTCTGCTTCTTTTTCTTGTGGCTGTTTACCGGCTTTGCCGGGCCACGTTTCGGTTGGCTTTCAGTCAATTTGCGTTTCGGCATCATCTTGAGGTCATGCAACGGCGCCCCACAACTGGAACAACTCAATTCATGCCGGTCCTTTCCCTTCAGGACCAGTGCAGCACGGGTTCCGCAATAGCAACACGTGGCGATTTTGGACGGGCTGGGAATGGTGCTCTCCTGTCTATCTGTGCCTTGAAGCATATAGGGCAATAGCGGCAGCATTTGAGACATTGAGTGACCCAAACCCGCCCGCTGCGTCGATTTTCACCAGTTGATCAACGGTTTCCTTGGTTTTTTGCCGCAAGCCCGGTCCTTCGGCCCCCAACACCAGCGCCACCGGCTGATCGAGTTTGCCGCCGAGCGCCGTCTCGATGGTCTCTTCGGCCTCACCATCCAGACCCAGAACCAGAAATCCCATGTTCTGGAGTTCGACAATGGCATCGGCCAGATTGCGGACCCGCAAATACGGCTGACGCTCCAGTGCACCACTGGCAGTCTTGGCCAACGCACCGGTTTCTGGGGCTGAGTGATGTCGCGTGCCGATCACCGCACTGGCCCCCAGAACCTCGGCCGAACGCAGAATCGCCCCGACGTTGTGCGGGTCAGTCACCCGATCCAACAGAATCACACGAGGATGTTCGCGACCGATGCAATTTTCGGCCAGCCCGCCCCAATCCAGTGGCTTAACCTCAAGCGCTGCACCCTGATGGACAGAGCCAGGATCAATCGGCGCAGTGAATTTACGCGGATCGACCATTTCGGCCTCAATCCTCGCAAAATCAATCGCTTCTGCCAGCTTGTCCTGCGCATTGCGCGTCACGATCAAGCGCATTTTTTGCCGATTTGGGTTCATCAACGCGTCGCGTACAGCGTGCAGGCCAAACAGCCAGACGGTTTCAGCAGCGGCCGCTTTGCGGGCCTGTTCCTTTTCAACGACCCACTTGGGTTTCTTCATTTCTTGGGCCTCCGGGCCGGGAATTCGGTTTCCTGCGTCAAAGCGGGATTTTCCTGTTGACGCTCCTTTAAGGCGCTAGTAATCACGCCTCCACGTCAGGTGCAACGCCTGACAGTGGGCGACAGGCCGCAAGGTGTGGCAGGGGACTGTAACTCCCTCGCGGAGACGCACGCCTGGTTCGATTCCAGGGTCGCCCACCATCTTCTTCTGATGGTGAGAAAATGCAACGGGCTGTTAATTCGGCAGGCATTCCCATTCATCTACCACCTGATCGCCCCTAACCGCCAGCATGGTACCGAACTGATTCAGCACCGCCTCGCTCTGGGTTGGGCGCAACAGTGCTATTTTGCCTGGCTTGACTGACGCGGCTGGCGGACCTGTCCAGACCTCCTGGCTGGTCGACCGGCCGAAGACGGACGAATAGCCAAAGCCTTTGGGGAATACAGGTTGGGCCCGGAAATACCCACCGAATATCGCAAGGTCGGTTTTGCGACGGGACAGAAAATCCAAACCCGGCAGAGAATTACCCGGCATAGTTTTCAGAATTGGTGTTGCGATAAACGCCGCCGGGAAAAATTCCCGTGTCGTTGGGTGGTCGAAATCCGTAGGCTTCGCCAGAACCGAGCCAAACGCGATCTCGGAGGCTTTCTCTTCCGCGCGATAGGACTGAAACGTCAGACTGCCGCCGGTGTTCAGGCACAGCCCCTTGGCCGTTTTCGGCAGGCTGGAAACGGCCTGATCGAACGCATCTGCACTGGCCCGAACTGCACGTTTGCGCAGAAACCCCGGCAGTTTGGCCAGATGCGCCTCGTACCCCATCACTCCGGACAGTCTCGCATTGGGGTTTACGTCGATTTCTTGTGCGATTCCTGCGACTTGCTCGGGCTGAAACCCGCCGCGATGCAGGCCGATATCAACTTCCAACGACAGACGCAGTGCCAACTGCCGGTCTGTCGCAAGGGCTAGGTAGGCCTTTAACCGTTCCGGAGAATCGATCAGCCATTGAACGCGCACGGCGGCGTCCGGACATTCGGACAGAACCCGCGCAGCCGAACTCACCGGCAGCGGTTTCCCAATCAAATGGTCGGTTTTCGTCTCGAGCTTTAACAGCGCCAACAGCATCGGTTCCGAAAATGTCATCAGGCCCGAGGTCTGGATTTTGCCCCGGATATGATCGAGCAACGGCAAACAAGGCAGGGATTTCGCGACCAGCCGGCGATCCAGCCCTGCGTCCGAAACATTCTCTGCCAAGACACAGTTTGCATCCAGCCGATCCAGATCGACCACCATGATCGGCTGGTCCACGCCATAAGCGTGCAGTGTTTCAGACAAGGTTTGCAGATAGCCCGTCATGGCCGAAACAACCTGGCAAGCGCGGGCGTAAGGAACTTGCCCAAGGGGTCTAATTGTTCCCTCAGCGCACAGAACCGGTCGAAATCTGGGTACAGGTTGGACAGCTTGGTAAAACCCAAGCTGTGCATCTTGCCCCAGTGCGGTCGTCCCCCGGCTTCGACAAATAAAGGCTCAATCGCATCAAAGTACCGTTGGTGGTCTTCAGCCGCATCTGTGTGTATTGCGATTGAAATGCGCGGCCCGCCCTGAAACGGAGACAGGCACGCCGCATCGCCCGCAGTCTGGCGAACCTCAATTGGGAAGTAGATATCCTTGTGGTCGCGATGCAGCCGGGTGATGACCTCTTGCAGGACATCTTGGGCGACGTCGGGCGGCAGATGGTACTCCATCTCTTTGAACCGAATACGCCGATCGCTGCACAGCACACGCCAGCTTTCCCCGACATAGTCCTCGTCCGATTGCGCCATGGTCAGGAGTTTCAGCAGCATTTTACGGAGCCCACTGCTGAGCAGACCAACATTGCGCGCAAGCTTCAGTACTTTAACGGCAATCATGTCCAAGTCACGCGGTGCCTTGCCTTCGGGTGCGTCTGAAATCTCATGGCGCAGCTCGACGGCCTTGCCGGTGAAAGGGATATAGAAGAACTCAAAATTCCGGTTCTCGGCCCAGTTCTGGTGCATGTTGGCGATGCTATCCTGCAGATCGGCCAATCGTACCTGGCGGCGCAGGTTGTATTTTGGCACGACTGAAATTTGAGCCTCGGTCAAAATTCCCAGCATCCCCAAGGTGACCTGTGCCATCTCAAGCGGAATGTCATCGGTGGATAAGATATCGCCACCCGCGCTGACCAGCTTCGCGGCAGTGATTTCGGCCGCCAAACAGGGCAACGTGCGTCCTGTCCCGTGCGTCGCAGTCGAAGCAGCACCAGCCAAGGACTGCGTGTTGATGTCACCGAGATTGCAAAAGGCTAACCCTTGCCCTGCGAAGGCCGGAGACAAGTCGCGCAGCCGGGCATTTGCATTCACCCAAACCTTTTCTTCCCCGACTTCTCCGACCACAGGCAAGTCGATATCCGACAAGTCCAGTATCCGATCCGCACCGGCAACGATGGGTGTGAACGAATGACCAGACCCTACGATCCGCAGCGTGCCCGACTGCGCCACGGCTTGCTGCAACTCAGAAATCGAGGTTGGACGTGTGATCGGCGTCTGCGCGCGCTGGTTTCCGGCCCAATTGGTCCACATGTGCAATCTCCCCTTGGATCGAAGATTGCAGCACAGTTGGGTTGAAACAAGACAGGATTACAGCGGTTTACCCAACGAGAGGTTAGCTCAGGCCGCAGCTGCGCGCTGCGCGCTGACGTGATCGAACCATGCAATGATGGCGTCGAGGTTCGGGTCAAGCTGCTCGGCCGCGCCACCGGTGAACTCTTGGAACTTGTCCTTGTTCAGACCGTTCACACCGACCAGCACGGGGATATCCTGCGTCAGCGCTTCGGCGATCACCGGACGAAACCCGCGCCCGTCAGCCTCATGCTTGCCGAACTTGTTGATGATCAGCAGTTGTGGCGAATCCTCCAGCGAGCTGGTGACATATCCCACGGCCCGTTCCAGCGCAGCCGGGTCCAACCGACAGCCGCGCGAATGCTCACCCAGCGATTGCGAGATGCGGATGGTTTCACCTTCGGGCAGCACGCGAACATCCATGTCGCATTTACTGCTATCGGCGCATTCGGTGTTGGTTTGAACCACGCCAACCAGACGGGCATCGTTGGCCAAAAGATGCTCGGCAACGGCGCTCAGCAGTCGGTCGGTCGCGCCACGGTCGGTGGTGGTAACATAGGCCAGATACATTGAAAGACCCTCATAGTCTTATAGTGTGACATTCCAGATAGCACGCATGGCCCGGTCCGGCCACTCCCCGCGTTATGGAATTGGTGAAAGGCCGATCACAGGTGCGTGCAGGTGAAGCAGAACTGCAAAGGCCGCCAATGAAATCAGCGCAATCCCCAAGCCCGGCCATGGTTGAGGCGCGCGCAGGGAAAACCGCGCCGTGTTGCGGGACAGGCGCACCCATTCGATCCCCATATCACACGCTTTGCGCTGATCGATCAGCGCCATGCCCCACGCTGCAAAACCCGCAAAAAGACCGAACAGGATGACATGTGACAGGCTGCCATTCGCCAGAAGATGCGCCAGGGCCCATAACATCATGGCGGCAAGAAGCGGGTGGCGCGTAGTCCGCAGGATACCGGGGTTTTCAGGATCGAACCGACGGTGGCCCAACCCGCTAAAGGAAAACGGGTTCTGGATCGTCAAACCGGCCACAGCCAGCCAACACACCACCGGCATGACCAATAGCGGCACCCAGCGCAGGACAGGAGATGGCGGGATAACTTCGACATAAGGCACCTGCGCGGAGGCCACGATAAGCCAGCCCAACACCAGCAAGGACAAGACAGAATAGGCCGTGAAATAACCCCTGCGTCCCATCACTTCGATCAACCGACCACGCACGACGGGTCGGGCCGGAATGGCATGGGTCAGCAGAAAGGTGATCAGTGCGGCAAGGAAAAGGGCCCAACCCAGCATGGTGTTCTCCGTCAATGTTGGCCCCGGTTTAGGTCCGTGACGCAGGTTGGTCCTTGTCCGAAATCAAGTAGAGGCAAGGCTTGCAACTGGGCGGTGATCAGGCAACCCTGCCCGCGGAGGAAGCCGATGCACCATTTCGATGAAATCTACACCATGGCCGCCAACCGCCACGGCGGCCCCGATGCTTTGCAGGCAAAGCTCAGCAAACCCAAAAGCGTGGCTGAACTGGCCGCCCTGCCCGATGATCGTTGGCTTTCGATCATCACGAAATGCGTCTTTCAGGCCGGGTTCAACTGGAAGGTCATCGAAAACAAATGGGATGGTTTTGAGACCGCCTTTGATGGCTTTGACGTTGGTCGCTGCGCCTTTATGGATGATGAGAAATTCGACGCCTTGCTGCAGGACACCCGCATCGTCCGCAACGGCACCAAAATCGCCGCTGTGCGGGACAATGCCGCGTTTCTACTTGAGTTGCGTCAGGAAGGTGGAGTGGGTCAGGTGCTGGGCGGATGGCCCTCGACCGATTTCGTGGGTTTGCTGGCAATGTTGGGCAAGCGCGGATCGCGTCTGGGCGGGGCCTCGGCGCAATACGCAATGCGGTTTGCCAGGCGCGACAGTTTCATCCTGTCGCGGGACGTTACCGCCCGATTGATCGCCGAAGGCGTGATCGACAAAGCGCCCAGTTCCAAGAAAGCGATGGCCGCCGTTCAAGACGCATTCAACACGTGGATGGACCAATCCGGGCGGTCGTTGACAGAAATCAGCCGAGTTTTGGCGATGAGCCTGTAAAACCGGTTGCAGAGCGGGAGCATCACACTAGGCTCACCGCATGACCTGCCGCATCCTGATGATGGTTCTCCTCCTGCTTGCATCCTGCGGTCGCCCCCTGACCGAGCAGGAACGCGCTTTTGCCAGCGCCGTTCAGGGTGAGTCGCTGAATCTGGACCGGGTGCGTCTGATCGAGGGCGCTCCGGTCGCGCCGATCACCTTCTACCGCAAGGAACGACCCCGCCTGGCCTGTCGAGAACGCATATTGCCGCCCCCGACCGAGGGGGTGGTGACCGCAAAACCCGCCGCCGTTGCTCTGTTCAACAAGGTCTATTTCACCCGTGAATGGTATCTTGAGGACTATATGACCGACTTCCCCGAGCAGATGAACCTGATCGCCGGAATGCTGCTGGCGCATGAGCTGACCCATGTGTGGCAATGGCAGAACCGGAAAACCACCGGCTATCACCCATTGCGCGCGGCGGCCGAGCATGGCGGCAACAAGGACCCATATCTGTTCGACATCGAAACTTCCCCCGATTTTCTGTCTTACGGTTTCGAACAACAAGGCGCGATTGTCGAGGAATATGTCTGCTGCCGGGCGCTGGACCCCCAAGCCCCCCGCACCCAACGCCTGCACAACATGCTGGGCGCGCATTTCGATATATCGCCCTTGCCAACCCAACCGCGCGAGCGTGATGTCGTCATCCCCTGGAGCGGGGCAAAGATCGAAGGCATTTGCCGCTAGACGTTACCCGCCCTGCAATGTTTCAAGATAGGCGATCAGATCCACGATCGGCTGGCTGGTCAAAATCGGCTGCCCCTCAGGCGTTTTCATCGAAGTGTCCTGACCGTCGAAATATGGCCCATAGACCGGCATCGGGCTGCCGTGGCTGACCAACGGGTCGCGCCCGTCAATCCGCGCGACGACACGCGCAGTTGGGAAAACACCGTCTTCTCCGGCCAGCTTGGTCAGATCAACCGGCTGAATGACCAATATCCCGGCCATCGGTCCATGCCCTGTCGCATCGATTCCGTGGCACGTTGCACAATAGTGCTGATACAGCTCGGCCCCGGTATCCACGTCCTGCGCGGCGACCTGAGCGGCGGTCATCAGCACTCCGAACGAAACGGCAGTCATTAGGGGTCTGGGCATCGCATCCTCCTGTCACGATTGACATATATAGGCTTGCCCGAGGACCGGCTTGGCGCAATGATCCAGATCAACGAAGCAGATGGGTACGGGCAATGACACAATATGCAGTAATCATGCTGGCCGCCGGGATTGGCGTTCCAATCCTTGCCGCTCTGAACGCGGCGCTTGGCAAACTGATCGGATCGCCGACCACCGCCGCTGTCGTCCTGTTCGCCATCGCGTTCGGAGCAACCGCACTGGTGATGGTTCTGTTTACCGGCACGGGCGCGTTGCCCAAAGTCATGCAGGCACCGAAACACCTGTTGTTGGCCGGTGTCCTGATCGCCTTTTACGTCCTGTCCATCACCCATGTCGCACCGCATTTCGGAGTCGGTAACGCGGTGTTCTTTGTTCTACTCGGGCAACTGATCAGCACGGCAGCCATCGACCATTTCGGACTTTTCGGCGCGCAGATCACGCCATTGACATGGGTGCGCGCTGGTGGGATCGCCGTGATGGCTGCGGGCGTTGCGATCACTCAACTGGCCTGAGTACACCGCCCTCCAACCGCAGCTTGCGGTCCATCCGCGCGGCAAGTTCCATGTTATGCGTGGCGATGAGTGCCGACAGCCCCTCGTCCCGTACCAGTGCCATCAGCGCATCAAACACCTGATCCGAGGTTTCGGGATCCAGATTGCCCGTCGGCTCATCCGCCAGCAGAACGCGCGGTTTGTTGGCCAGCGCCCGGCAAAATGCTACCCGCTGTTGTTCGCCACCCGACAGGGCCGCAGGACGGTGATCGGCGCGCGGTGCCACGCCAACGCGGTCCAGCAAGGACATCGCCCGTGCCTGCGCTGCTTTTTCAGACACTCCGTTAGCCAGTTGCGGCAGGGTGATGTTTTCCAGCGCCGTGAATTCAGGCAACAGGTGGTGGAACTGATACACAAACCCGACGTCCTGCCGCCGCAACGCGGTACGGCTCCGGTCGCCCTTGTTTTTAACTTTCTGGCCCGCAATCTCGACCGTGCCGCCATCCGGTGTGTCCAGCAATCCGGCGATATGCAAAAGGGTCGACTTGCCTGCACCGGACGGTGCGACCAGCGCCACCGCCTCACCCGCGTGCAACTCCAGATCGGCCCCTCGCAGCACCTGAACCTCGCCCGGGGTACCCTTCAAGTAGGTTTTGGTCAGACCGTTCAATCGCAAAGTCACATCATTCATAGCGCAGCGCCTCAACCGGGTTCAGCCGCGCTGCGCGGCGGGCGGGGAAATACGTGACAAAAAAGGACAGGCCCAGCGACAATCCGATTGCCTTCAGCACATCCGACAGATGCAACTCGGCCGGCAAGGCGTAGATGCCGCGAATGGAAGGGTCCCAAACGCCACCGCCCATGACGTAGTTCACAAAAGAGAAAATTGGGTCGATATAGATCGCGAACAAGCAGCCCAGACCAACACCCATTGCGGTGCCGATGATCCCGGTGAAGGCACCGCAGATAAAGAACACCCGTAGGACGGACCCTTCGCTCAGCCCGATGGTGCGCAGGATGCCGATATCGCGCCCCTTGTTCTTCACCAGCATGATCAACCCCGAAACGATATTCATCGCCGCGATCAGCACGAGGATCGACAGGATGATAAACATCACGTTGTCCTCGACCTCCAACGCGCGCAGGAACCCGCCCGAAGCGTCCTGCCAAGTCCAGATCTGGCTGCGTTCGCCTGCGGCCTCAAGGATAGGGATCAGAATCGGCGTCAATTCTTCGGGGCGGTCGACCATCACCTCGATCTCATCTGCAACACCTTCGCGGTTGAAAAAGCTCTGTGCCTGTTCGAACGGCATATAAACGCGGGTGCGGTCGATGTCGTAGCGCCCTGCTGAGAAAACATAGACCACCCGATACGCATTCACACGTGGTGAGGTGCCAAAGGCCGTTTTCACCCCGTTTGGAGACGTCAGTTTGACTGTATCCCCTACAGTTGCCCCAATACTGCGCGCCACGCCCGAACCGATGGCGATGACGTCTTCTCCATTCTGGAACTCGGACAGATCACCCACCGCCTGTTCGCTTTCGGCGACGCCGGGCAGGTCCAACAGGTCGTCGGGCTGAATGCCAAACACCTCGACCCCGCTGCTGCGCTCTCGATTGGTGATCAGCACCTGCCCCTTGACCAAGGGCGCGGCGCGTTCAACGCCGGGCACTTGCGCGATACGGTCGGCGACGCCATCATAATCTTCGATGGTTCGATCCAGATTACCCTGCGCATCGAAATTGCCCGCAGAATAAACCGTGACATGCGCATTGGCCCCCAAAATGGTGCCCACGAATTCGGACCGGAACCCGGACCGAACAGCCAGCGTCGCAATCAGTGCAAACACCGCCAGCGTAATCCCGATCAGCGAGATCCAGGTCATCACACTGACACCGCCTTCGACGCGGCGCGCGCGCAGGTATCGCCAGGCGATCTTCCATTCGAATGGGGCAAAGGGCGGGGGCGTCTTGGCCATGTCTGCTCCGGGCTTTTTTGGTTTGCGCGACCCTTTCGGCATTTGCCGGGATGGTCAAGGTGGTTATGCGCGCCCAGCCCAACGATAAGCAATCTTGCGGCTTTTGTTGGTGCGACTAAATGCGAATCACTCTCGATATCATGATAGGTGCTCTGGCATAAGGAGATAGGGGGTATTCAATTTATACCGTTGGTTGTGATCCCTTTCACAGACAACCCGCAATTGTTTCAGCTATGAAGTCAATAGGGCCGTTGCGTGAGTTACTGAACTCAAAATGCAACATCAATTAAGCAATTTTATTTCGCCTTTTGCTTATTTTTTAAAACTTTGTCACCCTAATGAATAAGGGGGATACCATTTAAAGAGCGGGGGTCGCTCATGTTTGTAAAGAGTAATACGGAATTGTTGGACCCGATTTTGGTCCGAAACGCATCTACAGAACTGGATTGTGAGACTGCAGCGCTGTTGCGTGCAACCATTCGCCCTGTTTTCGACACTGCAGCAAGCTGGTCGAATTTGACCGATATCCTGAAAGACAAAGGGTACCGTCTGGCGTTTCGTCAGGGGCGGTTGTGCATTACGGATCGCGCAACCGATGAAAGAATTTGCGGGATACGCTTTCTGGGTTTCGAATTCAGGGAACTGGTCAGACGTCTGGGCCGTCCGATAGTCGTGGCACGCGGCAACGATGCGGACGGCGACATTTTGGCAGAACGACCGGAACCACAGCGAACCTAAAAGCGCCGCCAGAACTGAGCTTTTCGGCGCAGGGTTTTTGTCAGGCTGTACAGCGCGGCGCGTGCGATGGCGGGCTGCGACAGCGAATTAAATAAAATCGCACCTGAAACCCGCACCGGCAGGTGGCCCTGTTTGTACCACCCAAAACGCTGCGCATCCGTGTATCCGGACAGGTCGCAGAACTGACTATAATTTTTCAACCAACATGCGGCCATTTCGGCCCCGGCGGCGTCTGTGTCCGCTGACACGCCGCCAATCCGAAACAGGGAAATCGGGGCCTGCAATCGTTGACCTGAATGGCCGGACAAGATCATCCGCAGAACCATGTCATAGTCCGCAGCGATACGGAATTGCAGGTCATGACCGCCCAACTCCTGAAACAGCGCCCGTTTCAGAACCATCGCATTATGACCGAAGGGCAGGCGCTGCAGGATGGATTTTGGGGTCAGCCGACGGGCGTGACGGCGATTGCCCTCATCATCAAAGAAAACCGTTTCGCCATACACAAAGTCGGGCCTGTTCGGCTCTAGGGCTTTTTGCACCCTAAGAAGGCTGTCAGCGTCGGCAATCAGGTCGTCCGAGTTGAGAAACAGGACATATTCACCCCTACAGCGTTCGACTGCCTGATTCATCGCGTCATATAGGCTTTTGTCCGCCTCGCAGAAATAGCGAACTGGAATAGCGTCGCCCGAGTCCGAGATTTTTTGAATAGCGTCTTTCAACAGATCCTGCGTGCCATCATCTGATTGACCGTCCCAGATGACGTGTTCGACGTTGCGAAACTTCTGGGACTGCACGCTGTCCAGGGCAGCGAGGACTTGTTCCTCGCGCCCTGCTTCGATCAAGTTCCGCGTAACGGTAACGACCGAGATCAGCGGCCGTTGCTCCTGTTCAGATGAATTGCTCATAGATTTCGGCTACTTTTGTGACGGCGGCTTCGGGGCTTAGCTCCTCGCTTTCGCCGGTACGGCGGCAGGTCAGTTCGACCACTCCGTTTTTCAGACCACGCGGACCGACAGTGATACGCCATGGCAGGCCGATCAGGTCCATGGTGGCAAACTTGCCCCCTGCCCTTTCATTGCGATCATCATACAGCGGCTCAAGCCCCAGTGCGGTCAACGCACCATAGAGTTTGTCGCAGGCGGCGTCAGCCTCATCGTCACCCTGCTTGAGGTTGACGATCCCGCAATGGAAGGGTGTGACGCCTTCGGGCCAGATGATGCCCTTGTCGTCGTGGCTGGCTTCGATGATCGCACCGATCAGGCGGCTGACACCAATACCGTGGCTGCCCATATGGACTGGCGTTGGTTTACCATCGGGGCCTTGAACAGTTGCACCCATCGCCTCGGAATACTTGGTGCCGAAATAGAAGATCTGCCCCACTTCGATCCCGCGTGCCACGCGGCGGCGATCCTCAGGCACTTGATTGAACAGCGCCTCGTCGTGGGTCTCATCTGTACGGGCGTATTTCGAAGTGAACTCTTCTAGAATAGCCTGACACTGCGCCCGGTCGTCATAGTCGATCTGACGATCACCAAAGCTCAGGTCGGTGACAGCGCTGTCATAGAACACCTCAGATTCACCGGTATCAGCCAGCACCAGGAATTCATGCGTGTTGTCTCCGCCAATCGGGCCGGAATCTGCGCGCATCGGGATCGCCTGCAACCCCATGCGTTCGTAAGTGCGCAGATAGGTAACCAGATGTCGGTTATAGGCGTGCAGCGCGTCCTCTTTCGTCAGGTCGAAATTGTAGCCGTCCTTCATGTAGAACTCGCGGCCCCGCATCACACCGAAACGGGGGCGGATTTCGTCGCGGAACTTCCACTGGATCTGGTACAGCGTCAGCGGCAGGTCCTTGTAGCTGTTGACATGGCCGCGGAAGATGTCGGTGACCAGTTCCTCGGCCGTGGGCGTGAACAGCATATCCCGATCATGCCGGTCTTTCATACGCAGCATTTCCTGACCGTAGTCATCATAGCGCCCGGATTCACGCCACAGATCCGCCGACTGGATAATGGGCATCTGGATTGCGATATGGCCCGCGCGCGCCTGCTCTTCATGGATGATATTTTCCAGCTTGCGCAGCACTTTGAAGCCCATCGGCAGCCAGGAATAGATCCCGGCAGCAGCCTGCTTAATCATCCCGGCGCGCAACATCAGTCGGTGGCTGACGATCTGGGCCTCCGACGGGTTTTCCTTAAGAACGGGCAGAAAGTAACGGCTGAGGCGCATTGTAGGACCTTCACAGGTGAGAATTTGACTTCAAAGGTCCTTATGCCAAAGCCCCGCCGGGGGCAATCGGCCATTGGCAATTTTGCGACCTCGGGCCTGTCGGAATTTTGATTGACCCGCCAGTCGGGGTTTTCAATGGTGGCTTAAATGCAAACCCCATGAGGCGCCGATGCAGACCATTCAGGAACCCGCCCGTCAAATCCCTGTCGTTCACCAAACCGACGTTCTGGTCGTGGGCTCCGGCCCCGCCGGGCTGGCCGCCGCTTTGGCCGCAGCGCGCGCAGGGGCCGAAGTGTCTCTTGTCGACCGCTTCGGTTGCATGGGCGGTAACATCACCGCCGTGGGGGTCGAAGGGTTCGCCTGGTACCGCCATGAGAAGACCGTCGAAGCGGGCGGTATCGGTCTAGAGTTCGAAACACGCGCCCGAGACATGGGTGCAGCCGTGCCGGAAAGCCAATCGCTCAGTTATGAGCTGGACAGCGAAGGCTTCAAGCTGGTTGCCGACAAGCTGGTCGAAGAGGCCGGGGTGCATCCGATGCTGCACCGGCAATTCGTCGCGCCGATCATGGACGGTGACCGGATCACCGGCATCATCACCGAATCCAAGGCTGGGCGCGAGGCGATTTTGGCCCGTGTCGTGATCGACGCCACCGGCGATGCCGATGTGGCCCACCGTGCGGGCGCACCGACCCACAAGACAGCGCCCGAAGAGATGATGGCCGCTTCGGTCATGTTCCATCTGGCAGGCGTCGACAAACGCGCCTTCATGGAGGGCGTCAAGGCCGACCCGCAGACCTACAAGGACTGGGGCGGCGGGGGCGAGTGGAACATCGAAACCAGCGGCAAAGAGGACGACATGTTCTCTCCCTTCGTCAAGAAGCCGTTCCAACAAGCCATCGAACAGGGTCTGATCCCGCCGCACCTAAACACCATCGCGGGCACCTGGGGCGCGGTCCACGATACGGGTGAGCTGACCTATATGAACCTGATCCATATGGACGGGATAGACGGGACCGACCCCGACAGCCTGACCCGTGGCGAGATCGAGGGCCGCCGTCAATCGATGCTGGCCATCGAGGCGTTGCGCCGTTTCATGCCCGGTTGCGAAAACGCGCGGCTGCGGAATTTCGGCATGACCATCGGTATTCGCGACACCCGTAAGATCGACGCGGTCTACAATATGACCGAAGACGACGCCCGCCATCAGGGCCGGTTCGAGGATACGATCGGCATCTACCCAGAATTCATCGACGGCTATGGCATCCTGATTCTACCGACCACGGGACGGTATATGCATGTGCCTTATCGTTCGATGTTGCCGAAGGGGGTCAAGGGTCTGCTGGTTGCAGGCCGGTCACACGGGGCGGAAAGGGTTGCGCACGCTGCCACTCGCAACATGTCCTGCTGTGCGGTCATGGGCCAGGGCGCTGGAATAGCCGCGGCCCTATCACTGAAAAGCAATCAGGACTTGCGTGAACTGAACCTGGCCCCGGTTCATGCCGAGCTTGACCGTCAAGGTGTCAGAGTTCACTGATGGGCCGCATTCCCACTATTGACGTCGCCCCGCTATTTGACGCGTCCCATCGTGATTATGAGCAGACCGTTCTGCGCGTCATGAACGCCTGCACCGATATCGGGTTTCTGTCGATCACCGGAACCGGCATTCCCGACAACGCAGTTCGAAATATGCGCGCCTGCGTGCAGGCTATTTTTAACGTCGAGGAAGATACCAAGTGGGATCAGGCGATTACCCGCGAAAACTATCGCGGGTTCATCCCTCTGGGGTTCTTCACGCCAAATGACGGATCAGGCAAGGCGGACAAATACGAAGGCTACAAATTGCACCATGAGGTCGCCAGCGATGCGCCAATCCGCAACGATTGTACCCTTTATGGTCCGAATGTCTGGCCGCCGCAGGTGCCAAACGCACGTGGCGTGATCCTTGATTACTGGTCCCAACTGGATCGCGTTGCAGATGCCCTGCTGAGAACGCTTGAGACAGGCCTTGGCCTACCCGCGCACCAATTGCGTGACGCCTTTCGCGATCCGATGACCAACATGACCCTGCTGCATTATCCGCCCCAAGCCGCCGATGAGGGCGGTTATGGCATTCACCCCCACAAAGACACCGACGCCCTGACCATCATTGCCCCCGACCCCGTTGGCGGGCTCGAAGTACAAACCCGCGACGGCGGCTGGGTCCGCCCTGATTGCCCACCGGGCGGATTTGTTGTCAATATCGGGGACATGCTGGAGCTGTGGTCCGGCGGGCGTCTGAAATCAACGCCGCACCGGGTGGTGAATCGCTCGGGGCAGGAACGCTACTCGTTTCCTTATTTCGCCGTGCCCCGCCATGACGTGGTAGTCGCACCTCTGATTGACCCCTTGCCCGGCTTTGATCGACCCGCAGTGCATTGCGGCCACTGGTCGGCCGAAATCTGGCGTACGAACTGGCCGGACGAGGCCGCCCACGACGCCACTCCCGAACTGGGCACGCTTAGCGATTAGCGCCCGAGAAATGTCCGGGCGATGAAGCGCTTGCATCACGGGGCCGCATACGCCAAGAACACTGGCAAGAACCGATAACAAGGGGACAGCCATGGCTTTGCCGGTGAAGGACCAGCTTAGATACTGGGGGGTTGCAGCGGCGGTATTTGCGCTGTTGTTGTGGGCACTTGGCGACGTTCTTTTACCCTTCGTGATCGGGGGGGCTATCGCGTATTTCCTTGATCCGGTCGCCGACCGGCTTGAGGCCATGGGCCTGTCGCGCATGGCAGCTACCGGTCTCATCACGATTGCAGGCGTTCTGGGCTTTGTCCTGATGATTCTGATGGTTGTACCGGCTTTGATCACGCAGTTGATTGACCTGGTTGAAATCCTGCCCAGCCTTTTCAAAGAGCTGCGCGGATTTATCGAGAAACAATTCCCGTCGCTTCTGGACCGCGAATCCAGCTCGCATCAGGCGCTGGTTTCACTTGGCGAAACGCTGCAATCGAAAACCGGCGATGTGCTGCAATCGGTTGTCGCATCGCTTGGCTCGGCCATCAACGTCGTGGTGCTGCTGGTGATTGCGCCGGTTGTGGCGGTTTACCTGTTGATGGACTGGGATCGCATGATGGCCCGCATCGGCGAACTGCTGCCCCGCGACCATGCCCCCACGATCAAGCGGCTGGCGGGCGAGATTGACGGCGTTCTCGCCTCTTTTGTGCGTGGCATGGGAACCGTGTGTCTGATCCTGGGCACTTATTATGCCGTTGCGCTGATGGTGGTCGGACTGCAATTCGGACTGATCGTGGGCTTTATCGCGGGGCTTGTGACCTTCATCCCCTATCTGGGTGCCCTGATCGGTGGCACGCTGGCCATTGGCCTTGCCCTGTTTCAGTTCTGGGGCGACTGGGTTCAGATCGGGCTGGTCGCAGGTATTTTCGCACTGGGTCAGGTGACTGAGGGGAATTTCCTGACCCCCAAGCTCGTTGGCAGCTCGGTCGGGTTGCATCCGGTCTGGTTACTGCTGGCCCTGTCAGTCTTTGGCGCTCTGTTTGGCTTTGTGGGTATGCTGGTCGCAGTGCCGGTTGCCGCTGCACTGGGCGTGGTGGCCCGGTTCTTGACCTCGATCTATCTGGACAGCCGCCTGTATACCGGCCTTGACGGGTTGAAGCAGGAAGACGAGTAAATGGCCCAACAACTCAGCTTTGATCTTCCGGCCAAAACAGCATTGGGCCGCGAGGATTTCTTTGTCTCGCCCGCCAATGCGCTGGCTGTTGCGATGATCTCGGCAACCTCGTGGCCCGGCGACAAGCTGGTGCTTAGTGGCCCCGCCGGGTCTGGCAAGACACATCTGGCCCATGTCTGGGCCGCCGAAACCGGTGGTCGGATCATTCAAGCCCACGACGTGCGGTACGAGGACGTGCCCGCCTTGGCCAACACTTCGGTTGCGGTCGAAGACATTCCGATAGTTGCAGGCGACCTCGACCAGCAGAAAACCTTGTTTCACCTGCACAATCTAGTGTTGGCAGAAGGTCATGCGTTGTTGATGACCGGACGGTTGGCGCCAAAGCTGTGGGAATTGCCGCTGCCAGATCTGCAAAGCCGGATCGAAGGTGCGCATCACGTGGCGCTGGACCCGCCGGACGATGCGCTTTTGGGGGCCGTTCTGGCCAAACTGTTTGTCGACCGTCAGCTGAACCCAGGACCCGACGTGATCGCGTATCTCGTCAAACACATGGACCGGCGGTTTGAAACTGCCGCCCAGGTAGTGGCGCGGCTGGATCATCTGGCGTTGTCAGAAAAGCGAGAAATCAGCCGTGCGCTTGCAATCCGGGTGCTAAACGCGGACTTGACAGATGTCGCATCCGACAATTGACCCGCACCCGCCGATTTCGCATTCTGCCACCGGAATACCTGGAAAAGACATGGATCAAATCGCAGAAGCCAAAATCCCGGACTGGGGGTCGTTCGGAAAACCACTATTCGACAACCCCGAGGTTCGCGCCCTGTCGCGGGTAGGGGTGGTCGACGTCGGATCAAACTCGGTCCGAATGGTGATTTTTGACGGGGCCGCGCGATCCCCGGCCTATTTCTACAACGAAAAGATCATGTGCGAGTTGGGCGCGGGTCTTTCAGAGTCCGGTCGCCTTAACCCACGCGGACGCAAGCGTGCCCTGATTGCCCTGCGCCGGTTTCAACATTTGGCCGACGACCTCGGCTTGCCCGGCCTGCATGTCGTCGCGACTGCGGCTGTGCGCGAGGCCGAAGATGGCCCGGATTTCTGTGATCAGGTTCATTCCGAAACCGGCCTGACCGTTCGGGTCATAGATGGCGGGGAAGAAGCGCGTTTGTCCGCGCAGGGTGTACTGCTGGGCTGGCCTGGGGCGTATGGCCTGATCTGCGACATTGGCGGCTCGTCTATGGAACTCGCTGAAATTGGTGACGGGCAGGTCGGGCACCGACTGACCTCGGCCCTGGGTCCGCTGAAGCTGCGCGATATCAAGGGCGGGCGGCGCGCACGCAAGGCTCATATCAAGGCCACCATGGAAGAATTGCGTGATCAGCTGGGGCCACAACGGGACCGCCTGTTCCTTGTGGGCGGCAGTTGGCGTGCCTTTGCGCGGCTGGACATGTTGCGCCGGGGCTATCCCCTGAACGTGCTGCATGAATACCGCATGACCACAAAGCAAGTTCACGAGACCATAAAGTTCATTGAAAAAGGCGATCCGAACCAGTTGCGCAGCCATGCAGGCGTCTCTAGCTCCCGCATGGCGCTGATCCCTTACGCGATGGACGTGCTGGCGCGATTGATCCGTACGTTCAAACCCAAGGATATCGCGATTTCAAGCTATGGCATCCGCGAGGGGCTGCTGTACGAGCAAATGCCGCAAATCCTGCGCGATCGCGACCCGTTGATCGAAGCCAGCCGCTTTTCCGAGGCCAAGGATGCCCGCCTGCCCGGCTTTGGCAAACACTTATTCGATTTCGTCATGCCGCTGTTCAAATCCGCGCCAGACGTGCGCATACGTTTGATTAAGGCAGCATGCCTGCTGCACGATGTAAGCTGGCGCGCCCACCCCGACTACCGTGCCGAGATTTGTTTCGACAACGTCACCCGCGCCAATCTGGGCGGGTTGAAACATTCTGAACGGGTCTTTATCGGCCTTGCCCTGCAACACCGTTATCGCAACAAGCGCGAGGGCAATCGGTTCGAACCGATTTACAAACTTCTGGACGAGAAAGATCAAAAACAGGCTGAAATTTTGGGCAAGGCCATGCGCTTTGGTGCCATGCTGTGGATGCATCATGACGCCAAAATGGGCACTCTGCGGTTCTACCCCAAAAAGCGTCAACTTGAACTGCGGCTGCCAAAAGCCGGGGAACCGCTGTTTAGTGAAGTAGCCGAAGCGCGCCTGAACTCATTGGCGAATGCCCTGAAGTCAGAAGTTAGTGTGAAAATCCGGGGTTAGGCGTCAGATTTCCGTCGCGCCGTCGGTTTCTTCTTCGATTTGCCCGGGCTCTTCGTGCTGATCCTCAGGCTTTTTGCGGATGATGATATCCCCATTGGGCAGTATTTCGGGCGCTTCATAGGCGCTCCAATCCTCGATCTCACCCGCCAGTTCGGCCAGGGCTGGGCCCATCTCTTCAAAGAATGACTGCATAGCCGGGCCAAATTGGCTAACCAGCCCCTGTAAGTCTTCCAGCGCGGGCTCCATTTCCTTGCGCAGCCCCTCAAAAAACAGCTCGGCCCCCTGCTCCATCAGAGATTGGCCGGTGTCTTCTTCGGCCTGGGCAGGCAGTGCCAGCGCAACCGTTAACGCACAGATCGGAATGACATGTCTCATGGTAAGGAATATAAGCGGTGCCTTCGGTCGTTGAAAGGTCACAACGCGATATCCAGCGTTACAGGAAAGTGGTCAGATGCGGTCAGCAAAGCCTGATGCAGGTCTGCTGATGCCCGACAGCCCCGGTCTTTGAATGGGTGCCAAATACGCCACGCCGGACGTTTGGCGCGTAGGTTTTCACTAACCATGATGTAATCTAGGAGAGCCTCAAGATACTGCCCGCCCTCACGGGCAAACCTGGCGGTTGAAAGTTCGGCGTCTGCCCCCAAGGCATGTGGGTCAAACAACCCGGCCTGTAGAAGAATTTCGACCGACGACCGACCGAACAGGTTTTCAAACTCATCCAGCCCTGGCCCATCGTTCAAATCGCCCAGCAGGACGACCTGTTCCTCGGCCTCGACATGCGCTTTGACACACCGAGACAGCCACACGGCCTGCGCCAGTTGCTTGCGGCGATTCGCGATCGAGATGCGGATCGCTTCATCTCGCGATCCCGCCCCGTGCGGGGCCTTTGATTTCAGATGCGCCCCGATCAGGCGGAGCTTCGCCCCGAACCGGGTCTGCACGGCCAGTTCCATCGGGGGTTTGGAAAAGCGCACGTGATCTTCGGTCGCGTCTATGTCGAGGTCGATATGGAACACATTGTCGAACCGGGGTGCCGCCTCGGTTCCTGCAACCGGATCGTGCCGCGCCTGCAGCACATCGGGATCATAAAGCAGCGCCAGTTCCTGATGGGTATCGTTAGCAAACCCCATCACCGCGTCTGAGGTGCGAAGGTCAAACGCCTCGGCAAAGTTCTGCAACGCGCGGATGGTGTCTTGTGATTTTCCGGAATTGGGGGCCTCGACGATCAGGATTGCATCCGCGTCGATTGCCGTCAGAACCTTGGCAATGGCTTCGACCTGCTGTGCCTTAGTAACATTGTGACGGCCAGACCAACGATCATTGATGACCAGATTGTCGTTGCGATCAAACAGGTTGGCGAACCATTCGATGTTGTAGGTCGCCAACCGCATCCGCTTAGGCCTTTGCGCCGTTGATCTCGTCCCAGGCGCGATTGATGTCGATCATCTTTTTTTCGGCCAGTCGAATGGCTTCCTCGGGGACGCCGCGGGCCATCATCGCGTCGGGATGGGTTTCGCGCACAAGCTGCCGCCAGACTTTGCGGATATCGGGCAGCGGCATGTCGTGTGGCACACCCAAAACGGTATAGGGGTCATTGGGCGCATCAGGCACAAAGCGGGCGCGCAAGGCCATGAACTGCGCATCGGTCTGGCCGAAAATACGGCTGACCTGTTCCAGAAACTCGTTCTCGTTCGGGTGATAGAACCCGTCGGCCATAGCGATGTGAAACAGCCCCTCCATCAAATCGCACAGCGTTGTGCTGTCATCGGCAAACATACGGGCGATCTTGCGGGCATAATCCTCATAGCCGGCAACATCTGTCCGGGCCATGTCAAACACACGTGCAGCACCGGCCTCGTCATCGCGGGCAATCTGGAAGACATCGCGAAAGGCTGTGACCTCATCTCGCGTCACCTGCCCATCGGCTTTGGCCATCTTCGCGCCCAGCGCGATCACGGCGATCGCGAACGCGATCGAACGCTCCGGCGGTGTGCGCAACTTTTCGAATACAGCAGTCAGGCTTTCGCCTTGGGCAAGCGCGCTTAGCGCGTCGGATATGCGAGTCCAGATCGACATGCTCGCACCCTAGCGCTCGAATTCGCGACTGTCAGGTGCCACAGATCATTCCCCAGAAATAATTTTCTGCATCAGCACAAGATCCAGCCATTTGCCCCACTTTCTTCCAACCTCGGGCATGCGGCCGACCTGTTCAAACCCCAGTGCAGTGTGAAATGCGACCGCCCCCGGATTGGCCGAGGAGATCCCAGCGACCAGCACATGCACACCATCCTTCCGGGCATCGGATTCGAGCGCTGCAATCAAGGCGCGTCCGGCACCCTGCCCCTGCGCATCAGGGGTTAAATGAATCGTAAGTTCACGGCACTGCGCGTAACCTGGCCCGGAGCGGAACGGGCTAATAGTGGCAAATCCCAAAACCTGCTTTTCCTGTTCCGCAACCAAATAACCACGACCACGGGCTTCGATATCTTTAGCGATACTTTCGTTGCTGCGTTCATCCGTGGTGAAGGTGACGAGCGTGTCCTTAATAATCGCGTTGACGATATCTGCAATAGCGGCAGCGTCCGCAGCCCGCGCCTGCCGTATCCTCATTCCAGCACGCGCACGCCATGAGGCGTTTCCAACTCGGCCCGTAACGCAGCCGGGCCGGTGTCGAACACAACGGCTTCCAGGTTGCCCAGGAGCCGGGCCAAATCCAGAGCATCTGGATGAAAGACCACCAACCGTTTCAGCCGACATCCGCTGTCCTGCAACATCCGCGCCGGATGCAAATCGCCATGCCATTGAATGAGCGCCGGAAACAGGTTGTCGAAAGGTAACCGCCCGTTGGGCGGGACCGCCATTTGCCACCTGAGCGCGCCGCGGGTCAGGTCTATGGGCTGGCCCACGCCATCGGGAAAAATAGACAGCGCGGCCTGAATATCCAAAACCCGACATATCCAGTTGGTCAGGCGCGGCTGTCCAGTGAAGCGATCCAGATCGAACCATCGCGTGCGTTCTATTTTTGGGGCCTGCGGGTCGATTGCGATGGCCTCAAGATAAAGGCCGTCCCGCAATCCCAGCAGCCGGTTATGCGTGCCGAAAGCCTCATGCTTGCCGCCCGCCTGCAGCGGCATTCCCAAAGCGTGTTCGATATGGGCCGAGGCTTCTTCCAAGGTCTCGCCCGCAACGGCCAGATGATCCAGTAGCACGTGAGCTCTCTCCAACAAAAACGACCAGACCCTGAGGGATCTGGTCGCATGTTTTCGTCAACGGCGCTGAATCACAAGATTATTCGGCAAAAAACCTTGGCAGACGTCAGCCTTTTGCTTCGCCGATCAGGCGCAGGATGTCCTGCGCGGCCTCGGGGATATTGGTGCCCGGACCAAAGATTGCCTTCACGCCATGGTCATAGAGGAATTGATAATCCTGCTGAGGGATCACGCCCCCGCAGATCACGATAATATCCTCGGCCCCGGCCTTTTTAAGCTCTTCAACCAACAGCGGCGCCAGTGTCTTGTGCCCCGCGGCCTGCGAGGAAATACCGACCACATGCACATCGTTGTCGACAGCATCCTGCGCTGCTTCAGCGGGCGTCTGGAACAAGGGACCAACGTCGACGTCAAATCCGATATCCGCAAAAGCGGTCGCGATCACTTTTGCACCTCGGTCATGCCCATCCTGGCCCATTTTAACTACCAGCAATCGGGGTCGACGGCCTTCGGCTTCGGCGAATTTTTCGATTGCTTCCTGAATGGCGGCAAACCCTTCGTCGCCCTCATAAGCTGCGCCGTAGACGCCGGCCAAAGTTTTCACTTCGGCGCGGTGACGGCCGAATTCTTTTTCCATAGCCATTGTGATTTCTCCCAGGGATGCCCGCGCTCGCGCGGCTTCGACAGCGGCCTCCAACAGATTACCGCCTTCTTTAGCGCGTCGGGTCAGTTCATCCAAAGCTGCTTGACAGGCCAGCTCATCCCGCATTTCGCGCATCTTCTTCAGTTTTGCGATCTGCGCCTCGCGGACGACGACGTTGTCGACATCCAGAATTTCGATCGGGTCTTCTTTTTCCTTACGGTATTTGTTGACACCAACGATCACTTCGTCGCCGCGGTCGATCATCGCCTGACGCCGGGCCGCGCTTTCTTCGATGCGCAGCTTGGGCATACCGCTGGCCACGGCCTTGGTCATTCCGCCCATTTCCTCGACCTCTTCCATCAACGCCCATGCCTTCTCGACAAGTTCATTGGTCAGAGATTCGATGTAATAAGAACCGGCCAAAGGATCGATCACATCCGTCACACCTGTTTCCTCCTGCAAGATCAACTGGGTGTTTCGCGCAATTCGGGCTGAGAATTCGGTCGGCAAGGCAATCGCCTCATCCAATGCGTTGGTGTGCAGGGACTGGGTTCCGCCCAGAACGGCGCTCATCGCTTCATACGCGGTACGGATCACGTTGTTATAGGGGTCCTGTTCCTGCAACGACACACCGGAAGTCTGGCAGTGAGTGCGCAACATTTTCGAACGATCGTTCTTGGCATCGAATTCCGTCATCACACGGTGCCACAAGGTTCGAGCGGCCCGCAGCTTGGCAATTTCCATGAAGAAATTCATGCCCATGCCAAAGAAAAAGCTCAGCCGCCCTGCGAACTTGTCCACGTCCAGCCCGGCATTGATGGCAGTGCGCACATATTCACGACCGTCGGCCAGTGTATAGGCCAGCTCCTGCACCAGATTCCCGCCCGCTTCCTGCATGTGGTAGCCAGAGATGGAGATCGAGTTGAACTTGGGCATTTCGTTCGACGTATAGGCGATGATATCCGAAATGATCCGGATCGACGGCTCGGGCGGGTACACGTAAGTGTTGCGCACCATGAATTCCTTGAGGATGTCGTTCTGAATGGTGCCCGCCAGAACCGATTTGTCGTGCCCCTGCTCTTCGCCCGCAACGATAAAGCTGGCGAGGATGGGAACCACCGCGCCGTTCATCGTCATCGAAACAGTGACCTTGTCCAGTGGGATGCCGTCGAACAGCGCTTTCATGTCTTCGACGCTGTCGATTGCTACACCGGCCTTGCCGACATCCCCGACCACACGCGGGTGGTCGCTGTCATAGCCACGGTGCGTCGCCAGATCGAAGGCGACCGAAATGCCCTGCTGACCGGCGGCCAGGTTGCTGCGGTAAAATGCGTTGGATTCTTCCGCCGTCGAGAACCCCGCATATTGCCGAACGGTCCAGGGGCGACCTGTATACATCGTCGCCTTCACACCCCGGGTAAATGGACCGAAACCGGGCAGATTGCCTATATGGGGCAGATCGGCCGTGTCCTCTTGGGTATAGAGCGGTTTGACTTCGATGCCTTCCAGCGTCTCTTTCGTCAGATCCGCCAACGGACGCCCGCGCAACTCTTTTTCGGCAAGCGCGCGCCATTCGTTTGTGTCGGTCATTGCATAATCCTCTCGTCAATTCGGGGCACCGCGGGGTGTGGCCTGCGGGTGGCGATGTTGGTGTTTGCCTCTTCAAAGGCGGCAAAGCGCGAAATTTTGAGCGCCAAGTTAAATTCGCCGGTCGCATTCAGCGGTACAGAGGCTATATTCAAATCAACAGGAGGCCCCATGACACGAACGCTTGCCCTTGTTTTCTCGGCACTATTCCCGCTGGCTGTATTTGCCGCCGACGGGTCTGCACCGGTGGAAGACGAATATGTTCGCCCCACTGGTGACAGCGATCTCAGTGAATTTCTCTGGGTCAATCGACCCATCGTCGTTTTTGCCGATACGCCCGCCGACCCGCGATTCCAGCAACAGATCGACATGCTGATCGAAGGTGAGGCGGCGATGCGCGACCGGGATGTGATCGTGCTGACCGATACCGACCCTGATGCGCCGTCCCCGATCCGTTCGCAGCTGCGACCGCGCGGGTTCCAGATGGTGTTTGTCGACAAGGACGGCGTGGTAAAACTGCGCAAACCGTCCCCGTGGAGCGTGCGTGAAATCGGCCGATCCATCGACAAAACCCCCCTGCGCGAACGCGAGATTCGCGAACGGCGGCAAGGCGGCTGACTGCTTTTGCCATGCCCGAAGGCCCTGGCGCGACACGCCGGGACCGATTGGACGTATGGCAAACGCGCGGACATGATCACTCGAACTCGATGATCACATCGTCGACGGCAAGACTGTCGCCCGGGCCCGCGTTGATCTTGGCAACGGTGCCTTTCTTTTCGGCGCGCAGGATGTTTTCCATCTTCATTGCTTCGACCGTGCACAGCGCCTGGCCTTCCTGTACCTCCTGTCCCACTTCAACATTGACCTTCACGATCAGGCCCGGCATCGGGCAAAGCAGCATCTTCGACGTATCTGGCGGCAGCTTCTCGGGCATCAACCTGGCCAGTTCTGCCTGACGCGGCGTACGGACATGAGCCTTCAAGTCAGCTCCACGATTGCGAATGCGGAAGCCGCCAGAGATTTTGCCCACCTTTAGAACAAGAGGGCTGCCGTCGGCATCCAGCAACGCAAGCTGATCGCCAGGTGTCCAATCAGACGCAACACGCATCACGGCGCCATCCGAAAAGGTTACCGTTGACCCTTCGTGATCCGCATCAATGGCGACCTCGAAATCCTGACCTTGCAGGGTGACGATCCAGTCGGTTCCAACCTTGCGTTCGTGATTGTCCATGCGGCCCGAGACGCGGGTACGGCGAATCTCGGCAACACGGTGCATCGCTGCGCACGAGGCCGCGATGCGACGCAGGGCGGCCTCGGGCAAGGTTACACCTTCGAAACCATCGGGGTATTCTTCGGCGATGAAGGCCGTTGTCATGTCGCCGCTGACGAACTTTGGGTGATCCATCACAGCCGACAGGAAAGGCAGATTGTGGCCGATGCCTTCGACCTCGAAACTATCCAGCGCCACACGCATCGCTTCGATCGCGGCTTCGCGAGTCGGTGCCCAGGTGCACAGCTTGGCGATCATCGGATCGTAATACATGCTGATCTCGCCACCCTCATAGACACCGGTATCGTTGCGCACGGCGGCCTCACTATTGGGCGCGTCGCCTTGCCACTTGCCGTTGACCAACATAGGGCCGGCAGCGGTTTCCTGTGGCGGACGATAGCGGGTCAGACGGCCAATCGACGGCAGGAAGTTGCGATACGGGTCCTCGGCGTAAAGACGATTTTCGATGGCCCAGCCCGTCAGGGTCACATCGTCCTGAGTGATCGACAGTGCCTCACCCGCCGCAACACGGATCATCTGTTCAACCAGATCTACGCCGGTGATCAGCTCGGTCACTGGGTGTTCCACTTGCAGACGCGTGTTCATTTCGAGGAAGTAAAAGTTCTTGTCGCCATCCACGATGAATTCGACCGTACCCGCGCTGGCGTAATTCACCGCCTTTGCCAGGGCCACGGCCTGCTCACCCATCGCTTTGCGGGTTTCGGGATCAAGGAAGGGCGACGGGGCTTCTTCGACCACTTTCTGGTTGCGGCGCTGGATCGAGCATTCCCGCTCACCCAGATAAACCCCGTTACCATGGCTGTCACAAAGTACCTGAATTTCGATATGGCGCGGTTGGGTCACAAATTTCTCGATGAAAATTCGATCATCACCAAACGAATTCGCGGCCTCGTTCTTTGAGGACTGAAAGCCTTCTCGCGCTTCTTCATCATTCCACGCGATCCGCATGCCTTTACCACCACCGCCAGCGCTGGCCTTGATCATGACCGGATAGCCGACGTCGTTCGAGATCTTAACCGCCTCGTCCGCGTCTTCGATCAGGCCCATGTAACCTGGAACAGTCGAAACACCCGCGTCCTGCGCGATTTTCTTCGAGGTGATCTTGTCCCCCATGCTTTCAATCGCCCCAACCGGGGGGCCGACAAAAGCTACGCCTTCAGCTTCCAGCGCCTCGGCGAATTTCGCGTTTTCCGACAGAAAACCGTAACCTGGATGCACAGCCTGCGCGCCGCTTTGGCGGATGGCGTCCATCACTTTGTCGATCACAATATAGGACTGGTTCGCAGGCGGCGGGCCGATATGTACGGCCTCATCTGCCATCGACACATGCAACGCTTGTCGATCCGCATCCGAATATATGGCGACCGTGCCAATACCCATCTTGCGCGCAGTCTTGATGACCCGGCAGGCAATCTCGCCCCGGTTGGCGATCAGGATCTTGTTGAACATGAAACGTCCTTTGTCTTGATGTTCTGGAAACGCAAAACGCCGCCGCAAGGCGTAAACCCTGCGACGGCGTGATGCGCGATGACGGACGGGGCGACGGACGCCCCGAATTTTACGTTAGTAACAGTTCTTCTGGGTTTTGCAGTACAGCACGTTGCCCGCAGCCCCGACCACGGCACCAAGCAGCGGGTCGGCGCTGACAACCGCCGCGCCCACGGCCCCCGCGCCACCGCCAAGCAGTGCCTGTTCACCGGTGGAATCGCCGCAGGCTGCAAGGCCTGCGCAGGTCGCAACGGCCAGGATGAAATTTGAGAATCGCATGCGTTCTGCCCCTTTAGGTTTCTTGATGCATTGGGGCGCAGATGCCGGAACCGAGCACTGTTATTCAATAACAAGCGATGTTTGTCGAGTTTTTGCGCAGATTTATGCCGCCTTATACCCGCAACGAGCGTAAAGAAAAACGCGGGCAGGATTTTGTGAGTTTCACAAACCTGCCCGCGGAAGGAAGGGGTACGGAATAGTAGGTGCTTGTGCGGCGCAGGCAAAGTAGAGCCGCACGGCCCGTTTAGCTTGCACGTCACAATCCGGGCCGCAAACAAAGTATTGTTTCTGGTTAGCATTCCGGCTGGAATTCGCCCATAAGGCGAATTTCCGCGCAAAATCATGCTTATATCTGGTAGCGCGAACAGGCAAAATTCGCCCTCTGAAACAGTCACACTTTCGTGACAAATTTTATCGCATGGGAAACTTTCTGCGCCTGCATCATCACGACTTGACATGCCAACTATGAGTAAAAATTTATTCATAAACGGATAGTTAACCGATCTGTTCACCTTGGCGTGAAACGTATGCGAAATCTGAACACTTTTACTTGAGAAAAACGGCATCTTCACTGCCGTTCTCGTGATTTCCCCATCTAACGTTTGCGTGAAATCTTGTGCGTGCACACTCGCATATAAGGAACCACCCACATGATTTTTAAGAGAAAAAAGGCATTCCTGCTTGCTGCCTCTGCTCTCACCATGACCGGATCGCTGGCTTTTGCTCAGGATGCTGAAACCCAGGCCGAACTGGACGCACTGCGCGCCCGGATCGAAGCACTGGAATCCGTTGGGCCAGGCTCTACACCCGGTGAATTCCGGATCGGCGACACCGCTCTGGACGTCTATGGTTACATCAAGGCCGACTTCTTTTATGACTTCGACTTTGATCAGGGCGACACGGCATTCGTGAACGTCATTGGTGAGCCTTCGGCCGCCACCAGTGGCACATTCGGCTCGACCGTCCGTCAGTCGCGGATCGGATTGTTGACTTCGACCCCAAGCGGGATTGGTGAAATTGGCGGTCAGTTGGAACTTGATCTGTTTGCCTCGAACGGCACGGCCGAGCTCCGCCTGCGCCACGCCAATATCCGTATCGGAGACAACTGGATCATCGGTCAGTACTGGACCAACTTCCAGCCGCTGGATACCTACCCTGTCTCGGTAGAATTCAATGGACCGGTCGGCATTGCCTTTGCGCGTGTGCCACAGGTCCGCTACACGAATGACTTCGGCACCAAGACGTCCTTCGCGCTCTCGGTCGAAGAGAACGTCAGTGGGTCGAACTCGGATGATCCGGTGCTGACCGCCTCGGCCGAATACAATGACGGCAGGTTTATCGCTCGCGCAGCACTCCTGTACGGCAAGGCCGAAGGTGGCGGAGTTGAGGTTGACCAGACCGGTCTGACCGTATCTGGCTCTGCCAAACTCTGGGAAGGCGGCCTGTTCCAAGTCAACTACACCACCGGTGAGGCCTTGGGCCCCTATCTGATCGGCTTGGGCGATGCGGTTGTCGGCGGTGAAGCCAATGACGTCGATGGCTACACTATCGAGCTGCGTCAGCAGCTGGGTGAAAAATGGAACGTCGGCATCGCCTACGGCGAAGAAGACTATGACCTGCCCACCTCGACCGGAACATTGGCCTTCACCGAACTTGAAACGGTCCACGTCAACGCTTTCTATCAGGCTACTGAAAACCTGACGTTCAGCGCCGAATACATCTTTGGCGAACGGAATGACGCGACCACGGGTCGGACGTTTAATGGCGACCGCGTGCAGGTCGCGGCCCAGCTGAACTTCTAAGCACATAACTCCGCCCTGCCCGATCCCGGGCAGGGCTTTTTCCGAAGTTTCCCCCGAATGGATATGTGCGGCCATAGGTTGCACAGGTCAGCGTATCCCGTCGAAAATGTCCGGGAACGACATCCGCGCCGCATCCACATCAATCACCAGCAGCGCATCATAGCTGGCCGGATCGAACGGATCTTCGGCCGCGATCACCTCACGCTCGAACAACCAGCTCAGACGACCGGCGTCCAGGTTGCCACGCTCGAACGGTTGATCCCCAAAGTTCTGCCACAGCGCCTCTATGAACGCCGCATCTGCACGGCGGTCTGCTGGCTTACGGTCACGGAACCGCTCGCGCCGGGTGATCGGCGTGACGCCCTTGGGGTTGGCGCGGCGAATGGTGAACTGAAAATCGGTACCGGGCAGCCGCCCGGGGAATCCACGGTGCTTTAACATGCCAGCACCTCATTGTTCGATGTAATCGGGGAAACAGGTTTGTACCCGAGTGCAAACGGGGTCATTTCGCGCACCTCCAAAGCCGCATTGGTGTTCAGAAACGCTCGGACGTAGTGAAAACGGGGCTTCATGGTCAGAGCCCCTCCCAGATACATTGGGATTGCTCCAACCGATAGGCTTCAAAGAACTGAGTTGCGTCGGGTTCGGAACGCCCGAATTCGATGGACCGATCAGACAAAGAGATCACGATCCGCGCCGGATCAAGCTCGTATTTCGCGACATAGGCCACGGCGAGGGTCTGGCACAGATGCTCCATATCAGCTGACGCCACATCATACCCGATCCGCCCGACGGTTGACCCGATCTTGGGTGCAATAAAGCGGAACCTGACCCACAGCTCACCAGGATTGTTATCCAGCAGCACGTCACTCAGATGCACGGGTTGGCCCGAGGGGACAGGCAACAGGTTTTCGGATTGGGCAAACGCCGGGGATGACAGTGTCAGAACAGCCGATACAAAAGCGCGACCCCAGACCCACAGGTGGGCTCCTCTCTCCGGGATCGCGCGCGCATGGCTTTCGGCCCGCGCGTGTTTGTATCTGGTAAGGCGTTTCATCTAGCAGCTTTGGCCTCAAAGTCAAACATACCGACAGTTTCCCTTGTCATGGCCTGCCCGCAGAGCATTCTGCGATAAGCAGGCCAATCAGCGTTTTCTTGTTACAGCGGAATATTGTCGTGCTTTTTCCACGGGTTCTTCAGCTTCTTGTTGCGCAGGCTGGCGAACGCGCGTGACACACGACGGCGGGTTGATTGCGGCATGATCACCTCGTCGATGAAGCCGCGTTCAGCAGCAACAAACGGGTTGGCGAAGCGATCTTCGTAGTCCTGCGTGTGCTGCGCGATCTTCTCGGCGTCGCCCAGATCGGCACGGTGGATGATCTCGGTCGCGCCCTTGGCACCCATCACCGCGATTTCGGCCGTGGGCCAGGCATAATTGAAATCACCGCGCAGGTGCTTGGACGCCATAACGTCATAGGCACCACCATAGGCTTTACGGGTAATCACGGTGACTTTTGGAACCGTCGCCTCACCATAGGCAAACAGCAGCTTGGCACCGTGCTTGATCACCCCGCCATATTCCTGCGACGTCCCCGGCAGGAAGCCCGGCACGTCCACCAGCGTCAGGATCGGGATTTCGAAACAGTCGCTGAACCGCACGAACCGCGCCGCCTTGCGTGAACTGTCAATGTCCAGACATCCGGCCAGGACCATCGGTTGGTTCGCCACGACACCCACGGTCTGCCCTTCCAGCCGGATGAAACCGGTGATGATGTTCTTGGCATAGTCTTCCTGGATTTCGTAGAAATCGCCCTCATCCGCGACCTTGGTGATCAGCTCTTTCATATCGTAGGGCGTATTCGGGTTGTCGGGGATCAGAGTATCCAACGAGGTTTCAATCCGTTCGGGACTGTCAAAGAACGGACGAACGGGCGGTTTCTCTTGGTTGTTCAGCGGCAGGAAATCGACCAGACGGCGCACCTCGGCCAGCGCTTCGACGTCATTCTCGAACGCGCCATCAGCGACAGAGGATTTTTTGGTGTGGGTCGACGCACCACCCAGTTCTTCGGCGGTGACAACCTCATTGGTGACGGTTTTCACAACGTCAGGGCCGGTCACGAACATATATGACGTATCTTTGACCATGAAGATGAAATCAGTCATCGCCGGGCTGTAAACCGCGCCGCCCGCACATGGGCCCATAATCACGCTGATCTGCGGCACCACGCCTGAGGCCATGATGTTGCGCTGGAACACCTCGGCATAACCGGCCAGCGAGGCCACACCTTCCTGAATGCGGGCCCCGCCTGAGTCGTTGATTCCAATCACCGGCGCGCCGTTCTGGATCGCCATATCCATGATCTTGCAGATCTTTTGCGCATGGGTTTCCGACAGCGAGCCACCAAACACGGTGAAATCCTGGCTGAACACATAGACCATCCTGCCATTGATCGTGCCCCAGCCAGTGACCACGCCGTCGCCTGCAGGCTTTTGATTTTCCATCCCGAAATCGGTGCAGCGATGACTGACGAACATGTCGAACTCTTCGAAACTGCCTTCATCCACCAGCAGTTCGATCCGCTCACGAGCGGTCAGCTTGCCACGGCCGTGCTGCGCGTCGATGCGCTTTTGCCCACCTCCAAGACGGGCGTTGTTGCGACGGTCTTCAAGCTCAGTCAGGATGTCTTTCATGGCGCTAATTCCCTGTGAAATTTGGCGCGACCCTATACGCAGTGGTTTCAAAGCCAAAGCACCTTTCGGCAAATATGCAAACTTACAGCAATTACGTATCTGCATATTGTAAATTTGCTAAGTTTCATATTGAAACACTGTCTTGGATGGCATTCCCCGAAACGGTCTATATACCTGTGAATCATGCAGTTCAGTTCGCCGTTGGCGCGTCGGTCGCCGCCCACAATTTTCACACTTGTTTTGCTGTCTGGGCTGTCTGCGCTCAGCCTGAACCTGTTCTTGCCCAGCCTTCCGAATATGGCTCTGTATTTTCAAGCCGACTACAAGGTCATGCAGCTGTCCATCGCGCTGTATCTGCTGATCAATGCGGTGTTACAGATTTTGATCGGACCGATTGCAGACAAGGCGGGACGCCGGCCCGTATTGCTTTGGGGGCTGTCGCTGTTCCTGATCGCCACGCTGGGTTGCATCTATGCGCCAACAGTCGAGGTTTTCCTGGCATTCCGCATGTGTCAGGCCGTTGTGGTTGTCGGCATGGTGTTGAGCCGGGCGGCCGTCCGGGATCTGTATGATCAGGATAAGGCGGCCTCGATGATCGGCTATGTGACGATGGGCATGGCCATTGTGCCAATGATCGGCCCGGCCATCGGCGGCCTGCTTGAGGAAGGCTTTGGGTGGAAGGCGAATTTCTGGCTGCCATTCGGTCTGGGCGCAATGACGCTTGCCCTGACCTTCGCGGACTTTGGGGAAACCTCTGTCAAAAGCGGCAAAACACTGGTGCAGCAGTTCCGCGAATACCCGGAACTTTTGCGCTCGCCACGGTTCTGGGGCTATTCGCTGTCCTCAGCGCTGTCCTCGGGTGCGTTTTTTGCTTATCTGGGCGGTGCCCCCTTCATTGGCACGGAATTGTTCGGCCTCACTGCGGCCCAGGTCGGCATTTATTTTGGTGCTCCTGCGCTTGGGTATTTCGTCGGCAACTTTCTCAGCGGTCGATATTCGGTCAGGTTCGGCGTGAACCGGATGGTGTATTGGGGATGTTGGCTGAACGCGATGGGTGTTGCATTGTCGGCCATTCTGTTTCTGGCAGGTCTTGGAACTGCGCTCAGCTTCTTTGGTCTTATGACTTTTGTAGGCCTCGGAAACGGCATGACGATCCCAAACGCCACCTCGGGCGCCCTGTCGGTACGTCCACATCTGGCCGCCACCGCCTCAGGCCTGAGCGGTGCGATCATGCTGGGCGGCGGTGCTGGTCTAAGCGCCCTGGCCGGAGCATTGCTGACTCACGAAACCGGTGCAATGCCACTCTTATGGCTAATGCTGGCAACATCCGTGCTCGGCATCTGCGCCATCATCTCGGTCATCCGACGCGAGAGGCAATTGGGTCTGTAACACGGCTTGCGCCAACGGATTTGCAAAGTTAGCTTGCAGCAATAGAAAAGTTGCAAAGGCACGCCATGGCCACCCAAAAGCTTTACGCCGGTGCAAAACTGCGCGAAACGCGCACGCGCCTGACCCTGACGCAAAAGGAATTCGCCACAAAACTGGGTGTTTCCCTGCCTTATTTGAACCAGATGGAGAACAACAACCGGCCAATCTCGACCACTGTTGTTCTAGCTCTGGCGCAGGAATTCGGCATGGATGTGACCGAACTTAGCACCGGTGACAGTGAGCGTCTGGTCTCGGACATGCGCGAGGCGCTGGCTGACCCGGTGTTTGACGACGCCATGCCACCGCTGGCCGACCTGCGCCTGACGGCCTCGAACGCCCCTGCGCTGGCCCGTGCATTCATCGCATTGCACCGCACCTATCGCCAGACCCATGAACGGCTGGCTTCGCTGGACGAAGCCTTGGGCAGAGAGGACGCGCAAATTCAGGCCAGCCCCTGGGAAGAGGTGCGCGATTTCTTCCACTATTGCGACAACTACATTGATGCGGTCGACCGCGCGGCTGAACATTTTTCGACCCGTGCCGACAAGGCCGGAGGCATCCGAGCCGAAGCAATCAACAACCTTGGCGAGCGCGACATTCGGGTCCAGTTCGTCGACATCCCTGAAACGCGGAAATATGACGCCGACAGCAAAACGCTGCAGCTGTCCTCGCGCACCGCGCCGCAGACGCAGGTATTTCAATTGCTGCTTCAGGTGGCGCTTATTAATCAGGATAAATTACTCGAAGCCACGCTGGATTTTGCCAAGTTCCAAAGCGAGGAAGCCCGCGCCATCGCCAAGATCGGTCTCGCCAACTATTTCGCCGGGGCCTCGTTGATGCCTTACGACGCGTTTCTGACCGCAGCGAAAAACTACCGCCACGATCTGGAACTGCTCAGCAACCGGTTCGGCGCGTCAATCGAACAAGTGGCGCATCGGCTTTCCACGATGCAGCGCCCCGGTGCCAAAGGCATCCCGTTCTTTTTCGTCCGCGTCGATCAGGCCGGAACGATCACCAAACGCCACTCGGCCACCCGCCTGCAATTCGCGCGGTTTGGCGGCGCGTGCCCCCTGTGGAACGTCCACCGCGCCTTTGAAACCCCCGGTCATTTCCTGCGGCAACTGGCGGAAACGCCGGACGGTGTTCGCTATATCTCATTGGCGCGGGATGTTTCGAAATCGGGCGGTTCCTATGGCGCGCCGGTGCGTCGCTATGCCATCGCGCTTGGTTGCGAAATCCGCCACGCCGAAGCGCTGGTCTATGCCGACAATCTCGACATCAATAACGCCAGCGCCTATGAGCCCATCGGCATCTCGTGCCGTATCTGCGAACGGCAAACCTGCCACCAACGCTCGGTCCCGCCGCTGGAACGCCGCCTGTCCATCGACGCGCATACCCGTGGCACCCTGCCCTACGAAGTCACCTGATCTTCACCTGGCCTGAAAATACTTCGGGGGTGTCGCGGCCTGCGGTGACGGGGGCATCGCCCCCGCCTTAAGGTTTAGGCTTTCGACAAGATCGCCCAGATCTCATCCTTGAGCGCCGCGCGCTTCTTGCGCATTTCGCCCTCGGTCAGATCTTCGACTGGTTCGATGTTGGTCTCGGCCCGATGCACGATGCGGTTGATCTCGTGATACTCATCCGCCAGCCGGGCGAAATGCGCATCCGATTGCTTGAGCTGGCTCATCAGCTCGATCTTGTCCGGAAACTCTTCGGCCAGTTCATGCGGGGTGTGGGACATTCCTGTTCGCTCCTCAAAATATGTCGTTGCGATTTAGGTCTATACGTCTTTTCCACACCCTGCTTTGACGCGGATCAAATCACCGCTGCGCTGTTGCCCATGCCGGATGAATCCACGGACGGTCATTGGCTTTTGGCAGGGCTTCTTTACCCAACAGATGATCCGACATTTTCTCACCCACCATGATCGACGGCGCATTGAGGTTGCCGTTGGTGATCTGCGGAAAGATCGAACTGTCGGCGACGCGCAGGCCGTCCACACCAATCACGCGGCCCCCAGGATCGACCACCGCATTCTTGTCATCGGCTCGACCCATGCGACAGGTGCCGCAGGGGTGATAGGCGCTTTCGGCATGTTCGGCGATGAAGCCATTCAGCTCTTCGTCTGTCTGCACGTCGGCACCCGGCTGGATTTCCTTGCCCGCATAGGGTTTGAACGCATCTTGCCCGAAAATCTCGCGGGTCAGGCGGATACATTTGCGGAAATCCTCCCAATCCTTTTCGTGGCTCATGTAGTTGAAGCGGATCACCGGCGCGTCCTCGGGCTTGGCCGAGCGCAGCGTGACTGCCCCACGCGAAGGCGAGCGCATCGGCCCCACATGCGCTTGAAAGCCATGCCCCTCGGCCGCCGCCTGCCCGTCATACCGGACAGCAATGGGCAGGAAGTGATACTGAATGTCTGGGTATTCGACACCGGGGTTCGACCGGATGAAGGCCGCGCTTTCGAACTGGTTCGACGCGCCAAGGCCGGTTTTGGTAAACAGCCACTGCGCCCCGATCAAGCCCTTGCTGATCAGGTTCCAATGCTTGTACAGCGTGATCGGCTGCAGCGAAGCCTGTTGGATATAAAGCTCCAGATGGTCCTGCAAATTCGCACCCACACCGGGGCGATCAGCAACAACTTCGATCCCATGTTCAGCCAGATGTGCCGCCCGACCAATGCCCGACAACATCAGCAGCTTGGGCGAGTTTATCGAGGATGCGGCCAGTACCACCTCGCGCCGCGCACGGATGATTTCCTTTTTGCCGCCGCGCATCAGCTCAACACCCGTCGCACGGCCGTTTTCCATTACAACGCGCGCGGCCAGCCCGCGCACGATATCGCAGTTTTCACGATTGAGCGAAGGCTTCAGATAAGCATTCGCAGCCGACCAGCGCCGCCCTTTCCAGACGGTTTGCTCCATCGGGCCAAAGCCTTCCTGCTTTTCGCCGTTGTAGTCGCCGGTGACTTCATAGCCGGCTTGCTGACCAGCATCGACAAAGGCCTGAAACAGCGGATTCTCACGGGGGCCGCGCGAAACATGCAGCGGCCCATCAGTGCCGCGCCATTCAGGATCTCCACCATGGCCGCCGTCATGCCAGGTCTCCATACGCTTGTAATAGGGCAGCACATCCGAATAGGACCAGCCATCAGCCCCCATCTCGGCCCAGGTGTCAAAGTCGCGCGCATGACCGCGCACATAAACCATGCCGTTGATCGAGGATGACCCACCGATCACCTTGCCGCGCGGACAGGCCAGACGGCGGTTGTTCAGGTGCGGCTCGGGTTCGGAATGATAGCCCCAGTCATAGCGCGACATATTCATCGGATAGCTCAGCGCCGCGGGCATCTGGATGAACGGTCCGGCATCCGTGCCGCCATGTTCGATCACCAGAACCGAGGCCCCCGCCTCGCTCAGGCGATAAGCCATCGCGCATCCTGCGGATCCTGCGCCAACGATGACGAAATCTGCTTCCATTATTAGGTCTCCATGCCCCGCCGAACCATGTTGCGAATTTTCGGCGGGGTGTCTTCGATTAGGTTGATAAGTCTATTCGCCACGAGGAAAACGTGCGTTTTCCTCGACGACGTTCAGATCCATGTGATTGCGCATGTAGCGTTCCGATGCCTTCTGCAGCGGCTGGTAATCCCAAGGGTAATACCCACCCTGCCGCAGCGCCTCGTACACCACCCAGCGGCGGGCCTGACTGGCGCGGATATCTGCGTCGAACTGATCCAGATCCCAACGAGCTTCGGACTTGGCGCGCAGCGATTCCAGCGTTCCAGCATGCGCTCGGTCTTCGGCCAGGTTGGTCTGTTCGTGCGGGTCAGCATCAAGATCGAACAGCTGGTCCGGGTCCAGCGCGCAGCGGTTGTATTTCCACTTGCCATAGCGCAGTGAGACCAGCGGCGCGTAAGACGCCTCGGCCGCGTATTCCATCGCAACGGGCGCGGTGCGCTCGCCGCCCTTGGCCAGCGGCACAAGGTCTTCCCCATCGGTCCACGGTTCGATCTCGGCCATGTCAACGCCCGCCAAAGCGCCCAATGTCGGCGTCACGTCGATTGTCGAAACCGGCGTGTCGATCCGGCCCGCAGGCAGATCAGGGTCCGAAATCATCAGCGGAACACGGGACGAGCCCTCGAAGAAGGTCATCTTGAACCACAATCCACGCTCACCCAGCATATCGCCGTGATCCGAGACAAAGAGGATGATCGCCTCTTGCCGTGTACTTTCCAGCACTTCAAGAATCTCGCCTATCTTGTCGTCCAGATACGAAATATTGGCAAAATAGGCGCGGCGGGATTTGCGGATATCCTCTTCGGTTATGTCGAAGCTGCGCCAGTCATTGGCGTCGAAAATCCGTTTGGAATGCGGGTCCTGGTTGTCATAACCAAGGTCCGAGACTTCGGGCAGCAGGTGCTCGCAATCTTCGTATAGGTCCCAATACTTGCGGCGTGCAACATAGGGGTCATGCGGGTGGGTAAAGCTGACGGTTACGCACCACGGGCGGTCATCCTTACCGCGGGCCAGATCATACAGCTTGGTCTTTGCGTTATAGGCGACCTCGTCGTCGTATTCCATCTGGTTGGAAATCTCGGCCACACCCGCGCCCGTCACCGAGCCCATGTTGTGATACCACCAGTCAATCCGCTCGCCCGGTTTACGATAATCGGGCGTCCAACCGAAATCGGCCGGATAGATGTCGGTGGTCAGGCGATCCTCGAATCCGTGCAACTGATCAGGGCCGACGAAATGCATCTTGCCGGACAGGCAGGTGTAATAGCCCGCACGGCGCAGATGGTGCGCGTAGGTGGGAATGTCGCTGCGGAACTCAGCCGCGTTGTCATAGACACCTGTGCGCGACGGCAACTGGCCGGACATAAAGCTGGCCCGCCCTGGCGCGCAGAGCGGCGAGGCCGTATAGGCGTTGGCGAACCGCGTCGACCGTTCCGCCAGTTTCTTCAGGTTTGGTGCATGCAACCAGCCTGCGGGACCGTCCGGAAAGAGGGTCCCGTTGAGCTGATCCACCATCAGGATCAGAATGTTCGGTTTTGTCATTTTTCAGCCTCGAGCAGAATATTCAGGACACGCAATGCGTGGTTCACGGCCAATTGCGGCTTTTTCGGCGCGCTCAGTGCGGCGCGGATATACAACCCATCGATCAGAGCGATCATGTTCTCGGCCGTCTCGACCGGATCACTTACCAGCGGGCGAAGGGCATAAATCAGATTGGATCGGACGCGAGCCTGATAGATCTGCCACAAGCGCAGCGCGTCATCGTTCGTCTGGGCCAGAACATAAAATGTCATCCACGCCGCGATAACGTCAGGCGTAAAACACGAGGGCGCAAAACTGGCCCGAATGATCGCCTGCGCCCGCTCCTGCGGCGCTGCGGCCTTTAGTTCACTGCGTGCTTCGGCACCGAAATCGGACAGGATGCGCCGCATCGCGGCCAGAAAGATCTGATCCTTACCACCAAAATAGTGATGCGCCAGGGCGCTGGACATTCCGGCCCGTTTGGCAATCTGGCTGACGGTCACATCAAGGGATTTCTTCGACCCAAGCTCGGCAATCGTCGCCCTGACGATCGCGTCTCGGCGGATCGGCTCCATTCCGAGTTTCGGCATAGCTATCCCCTCCCTACGATTGGTAGGGAAAACGCTACGGTGTTTTTATTGACTCGTCAATCAATAACCATTTTCGCACGCTAAAACCCGCTAGAGTTTTGGGGCTATGCTCGGTGTGGTCAAGCTGCTGCGGTTCAGAACCGCTTCGCGCCAGGCGATAAAGCTGACGGCGGACAGGATCAGCGTACCCCCGGCTACAACCCAGATGTCAACACTTTCGTGAAAAACCAGCGCGCCTAGCAGCGTGGCCCAGATCAATTGCAAGAAGGTCACTGGCTGCGTGACCGCCACCGGGGCTGCCTGCAACGCCAACGTCATAAAATAGTGCCCTGCGGTGGCAAAGCAGGCGACCAGAAACAACACCCATATGTCACGCAGGGTGGGAGTTTGCCAAACGGCAATGGCAAAGGGGATCAACGCTAGCGTTACCCAGATCGACAGATGCGCCACCACGACAGAGGGCGGTATATCGCGCACCAACAATTTGGCCAGCAGGTAAGATCCGCTCAGCATCAGCGCCGTACCCAGCATGGCCAAGTGGCCGGTCGACACCTCTCGGATTCCGGGGCGCAGGATAATCGCCACGCCGACCAGCGCTACCAGAATTGCTGCGATCCGGCGAAAGGCCAGCGGCTCACCCAAAAACAGCGCAGCTCCCAATGTGACATAGACCGGAGTCATGTAGTTCATCGCCGTGACCTCCGCCAAAGGGATCTGGGTCATCGCGTAAAACCACAGCATTACCGCGAAGGCGTGTATGATTCCACGCAGCCCGAACAGCGTCAGATGCCGGCTCGTCAGATGGGTCGACAGGATCGACCGCAACGCTGGCAACAGAAACACCAGCCCCAAAGCATAACGTATGAAGGCTGCCTGGATCGGGCTCATGGTTGTGCCCAGCGATTTGACCAGGGCCGTCATCACCACAAACGATAGCCCGGCAGCGAACATCCAGAACATGCCCGCAAGGGGTCGGTATGAGACGGCAGAGGTTGTCATGTCGAAACCTGAACACTGAAATCAGCGCAGGCACAACCCTTCACATGACAACAAGTTTTAGTGCGATACCCAGCATGACGATGCCGATAACCACATCCAGAATCTGCCAAGCGCGCGGCCGGGCGAAGATCGGGGACAGCACCCGAGATCCATAGCCGAGCGAAAAAAAGAATACGAAGCTGGACAGCATCGCGCCACTGGCAAAGGCCAAACGGTCATCATACTGGGCCGAGATCGACCCGATCAAAACAACCGTATCCAGATAGACATGCGGATTTAGCCAGGTAAAGGCCAGCACGGTCAGCAACACCGACCGCAGGCTGGCGCGCTGACCTTTGGACACGTCCATCGCTGCCCCGCCCTGCCACGCGGACTGCAGACTGCGTAGCCCGTACCAGGTCAGAAAGATCGCTCCTCCGTACCGCATGACGGTTTCAAACCATGGCGCCGCCGCAGCCAGCGCACCGAATCCTGCGACACCCGCAGCGATCAGGATGGCGTCCGACACCGCGCAGGTCAGGACCAAAGGGAACACATGCTCGCGCCGCAGACCCTGACGCAGAACAAATGCGTTCTGCGCACCAATGGCCAGGATCAGGCTAAAGCCCAGGGCAAAACCGGCGATCAGGGATGTAGACATGAAACCTCCTGTAGTCTGAGGCATTGACTACGAGTATTTGCACGACCTATCAAATTAAAGATGTTGACCTCAGTTAAGTATGGCTAATGCTACTGGATCCCAATCACCTGTCGGCTTTATCGTCGATCCTGCGGCATGGCAGCTTTGATGCAGCTGCAGCTGAACTTTCGGTGACGCCCTCGGCCATTTCTCAGCGGATCAAGGCGCTGGAGGATCGTGTGGGCGCGGCGTTGATTAATCGCGGACCGCCTTGCACCGGAACGCCGGCGGGACTGCGCATCGCCCAACATGCCGAGGATATCGGGCTGCTTGAGGCAAAGCTGACCCGCGAACTGACCCTGGATCAAGGCACAGGCCCGGCCCGCGTCCGTGTCGCCGTGCCAGCCGACGTTTTGGCCGCTTGGTTCATCGACGCCATGGCACAGGTGGATGGGCTGCTGTTTGATCTGGTAGTGGATGATCAGGATCACTCGGCAGAGTGGCTGCGTCGCGGCGAGGTCAGCGCCGCCATCACTGTTGGCGGTCAGTTGGTTTCGGGCTGCGATACTTATGCTCTGGGTGTACTGCGTTACATCGCGACGGCCAGCCCCGCCTTCATGCAGCGGTGGTTCGCGGAGGGTGTGAACGAACGCTCGCTGGCCCTTGCCCCTTGCCTGACTTTCAATCGCAAGGACGGCCTGCAGCGCACATGGATCATCGAACAAATGGGGCGCCGAATTTCTCCGCCCTCTCATTATCTGCCGTCCCCACAAGGATTTGTGGATGCGGCCATTGCGGGAATGGGTTGGGGTATGAACCCGATCGCACTGGCGCAGCAAGCGTTAAAGGATGGGCGACTATCTCCGCTGTTGCCCGACGCTCCCCTCGACGTGTCTCTGACCTGGCAGGTGGGCCGCGTTCTTTCGCCCGCACTTGCCCCGTTGACCCACGCAATCCGGCGAACTGCAGCAGAAATGCTTCTTCCGCCGCAGTAATAATGAGCCACGTCACGCCGCCGCGGCCTTTTCAGCGTTGGGCAGAACCACGCGGTAACAGGTGACGGCAGCGAACAGGCTGACCAGAGCGATGAACACAATCGCCCATGCGACCTCATGCATATGCGCGACACCGGCCAGGGCCGCCGACAGGATCACCGCCGTAATCCGGCAAATGCTTTTGATCGCCGCCGCCCCTTTTACGCGCTGATCCTTGGGGGCCACATCAAGATAGTACAATTTCCGCGCACCGCTTATGCCCGTTACTGCCACAGTCACGATGAACAGCGCGATAGCGTGCAGGTGCACAGCGTGATCGACGCCCAGGAAATGCACCGTCACAAGCGTGGCACCAGTCACGGACACCATCAGGTTTCCGGTCACCATAACGGCACGATGAGATTTCATGTTCACCAGCTGCCACAACGGGGCCGAGACCAGATATCCCGACGCTGACGAGATGATCATGGCCGTCAGCCCCTTGGCCGAAGCATGATGCGCCTCGGCTGCGATCAGGGCAAAGAACGGCACGGACAGGGACACCACAACCAAGGGCAACCGCATCACCAGATACCGGCGGAACCAGGCCTGTTCAAACATGGCGACAATATCAGTGAAGTTATCCGAAAACTTCCGCTTGGCTTTCTGTTGCGGCGCATCCCTAACGTCGGCCTCGCGCCCGATTTCCGAGATTGCCAAAATGGTAAGTCCAGACAGAACAAAGAAAGCTACCGATACCGCGATCACAGCGGAATGTCGGGAAAAAGGCGGGTTTTCCTTTGTGATCTCATGCACCAAAACTACCAATCCGATGGCCCCCAACCCTCCAATACCAAGTTGAAGATAGTGCATGATCATCCGCGATTTGGATTGCACCTGATCGCCGATCAAATCAGTAAACATCAGCGACTGAATCTCTTCGATCAAGCCGATCACGAAGAACGCCGCAACAAAGGCCAGAGCAATTGCGGGGACATATCCGGTCGCGGCCACCAAAACCGCCATGACAAGGCATGCTCCGACCCCGACCTCGGTCAGGGCTATTCCGCGTTTCTTCTGCTGTCGCGCCGAGATCGGCTGCGCCAGGAAGATATCGGAAATCATGCTGCCTAACATGCGGATAGAGACCAGCGCGCCTGCGATGAACATGGGCAATTCCAGCGACACCGCCAGAAACGGCAGGACGATGGAAGGGCTGCCAAGGGTCCAAGCGACCTGAGACAGGATGCTTTGCCCAGTCAGAACCGGGATGTTCCGTTTCGGCGTACCGGGTGAATTGTCCGTCATTCTCTCAGTCAGATTATATGCTGGGCGGGCACACATGTTCGGATCAAGCCTAACGGGTTCAGGCCAACCGGCCAAGAACCCAGTTCCTGTAAAGCAAAAAACCCGGTCAGAGACCGGGTTTAATATCTAACAGTTTTCGATCAGATCAGAGCTGCGCCATGACCTCGTCCGTCGCTTCGAAGTTGGTGGTAACGCGCTGGACGTCGTCGTCATCCTCCAGCGCATCGACCAGCTTCATCAGCTTTTGCATGTCTTCCAGCCCCAGCTCGGTCGTGGTGGTGGGTTTCCAGACCAACTTGGTTGTGTCGGATTCGCCCAGCGCAGCTTCAAGCGCACCCGACACCTCGTTCAGGTCGGTATCGGCGCACCAGATGATGTGACCGTCTTCCGAGCTTTCGACGTCTTCCGCACCCGCTTCGATCGCCGCTTCAAACAGCGCGTCGGCATCGCCTACGGTTGCCGGATAGACGACCTCGCCCTTGCGTTCGAACATGAACCCGACTGAGCCGGTCTCACCCAGATTGCCGCCGTTTTTGGAAAAGGTTGAACGTACAGTCGACGCCGTCCGGTTGCGGTTGTCGGTCATCGCCTCAACGATCACGGCCACACCGTTGGGGCCATAGCCCTCGTACCGGATTTCTTCGTAATCGTCGCCGTCGCCCGCCTGCGATTTCTTGATCGCCCGGTCGATCACGTCCTTTGGAACCGAGTTCGACTTTGCCTCTTTCACCGCCAGACGCAGGCGGGGGTTCTTATCGGGATCGGGGTCGCCCATCTTGGCGGCGACGGTGATTTCTTTCGACAGTTTGGAAAACAGCTTGGACCGCGCGGCGTCCTGACGTCCCTTGCGGTGCTGGATGTTAGCCCATTTGGAGTGGCCTGCCATGGTGCGTCCTCGTGATAGAAATTGCGTGTTCGGCGCTCATATAGACGTTTGCAGGGCATGGGATCAAGAGAGCGGCTTGCGAGACGCCCCCTTGCGGGTATGGTGACAGCATGACGACAGACCAGATTATTCTTTTTGCCCTTTTCGCCACTGTGTTCGGAATGCTGCTTTGGGGGCGCTTTCGCTATGATCTTGTAGCATTTTCCGCGTTGATGATCGGGGTCATGCTGGGTGTCGTACCGGTAGACAACGCCTTTGCGGGGTTCGGGCATCCGGCGACTATTATTGTAGCGTTGGTTCTGGTCGTCTCAGCCGGTTTGGTTCGGTCCGGGGCGGTGTTTCTGATCACACGCACCTTGGTAGATGCCTCGCGCGGGCTTGGTGCGCATATCGCACTTATGGGTGGGATCGGCGCGGTCTTGTCGGCTTTCATGAACAACGTGGCCGCGCTGGCACTGCTGATGCCGGTCGATATCCAGACTGCGCGCAAGGCGGGGCGGTCGGTGGGTCTGACCCTGATGCCGCTGAGCTTTGCCACCATTCTGGGCGGCATGGCGACCCTGATTGGGACGCCGCCAAATATCATCATCGCCTCGATCCGCGCCGAAACACTGGGCGAGCCGTTCCGGATGTTCGATTTCGCCCCTGTCGGTGGGCTGGCGGCGATTGCCGGGCTGGCATTCGTATCGCTGATAGGCTGGCGGCTGATACCGAACCGTGGCCCGCAAGAGGAAACGTCCGAGGCGCTGGCCGAATATATCGCTGAACTGACCATCCCACCGGAATCGGCCCATATCGGCAAAAGGGTCAGCGAATTATACGAGGCCGCCGAGAAATCCGACGTCGCCATCCTTGGACTGATCCGTGACGGCAAGAGACGCTATGGACGGTCGGCTCATGCCACCCTGAAACCGGGCGACGCGCTGGTGCTTGAGGCCCGCCCCGAGGCGCTGGATGAATTCCGCGCGGCGCTGAACCTCGATTTTTCGGACACGCGGCGGCAGGAATTGCTGACCGCCGAGGGCGACGGTCTGGAAGTAATCGAGGTCGTTGCCACCGAAAGCGCCCGCATCGCCGGGCGCACTGCGCAGGGGCTGGGACTGGCCTGGCGCCAAAGCACTGTGCTGATGGGCATCTCGCGCCAGGGTCGCCGCATCACCGAACAGGTCCGCAAGACCGAAGTGGAGGCGGGAGATATCCTGCTTTTGCTCTGCCCTCGCGACCGCAGTGCTGACGTGACCGAATGGCTGGGCTGCCTGCCGCTGGCCGCGCGCGGCCTGAACGTCACTGCCAATGATAAGGCCTGGCTGGCCATCGGGCTGTTTGTCGCTGCGGTACTGGCCGCAAGTGTCGGGCTGATTTACCTGCCGATTGCGCTGGGGTTTGTCGTCGTCGCCTATGTGCTGACCAAGATCATGCCGATTGCCGATCTCTATAACCATATCGAATGGCCGGTCGTTGTGTTGCTGGGTTCGATGATCCCGCTGGGCAGTGCGTTAGAGACATCGGGTGGCACCGAATTGATCGCCAACGCGCTGGTGCAACTTACCGACGGGCTGCCTGCTTGGGCCATTCTGACGGTGTTGATGGTGGTCACGATGACCTTGTCGGATGTACTGAACAACACCGCCACGGCGATCGTGGCGGCCCCCGTGGGCATTCAGATGGCACGTACACTTGAAGTCTCGCCCGACCCGTTCCTGATGACGGTCGCCGTGGCGGCCTCTGCCGCGTTCCTGACCCCGATCGGGCATAAGAACAACACGCTGGTACTGGGCCCCGGAGGCTATCGGTTCGGGGATTACTGGCGTATGGGGCTGCCGCTGGAAATCCTCATCGTTGCGGTTTCCATTCCCGCCATCCTTGTCTTCTGGCCGCTTTGACGGGTAAGGGCACTGCATGAAACGATTTCTGATCCTGCAATTGCGCCCCGAGACCGAAGCTTCAGACGCCGAATACGCCTCGATTCTGGACAAGACCGGCTTGTCGCCGGATCAGAGCCATCGTATCCGACTGGACTGCGAAGACCTGCCTGAGGGTCTGGATGTGACAGACTATGCTGGCGTAATCGTTGGCGGAGGTCCCGGCTGTGTCAGTGACGATCCGGCAACGAAGTCGCCGGTGGATGCGCGCGTTGAAGCGTCCATCATGGGACTTATGCCGCAGATCACCGCAAACGATCATCCTTTCATGGGCTGCTGCTATGGGCTGGGCATTCTGACCGCACATCTGGACGGTGATGTCAGCAAAAATCAGTTCGGAGAGCCCGTCGGCCCCTCGATCTGTCACCTGACCGAAGAAGGCGCGCATGACCCTTTGACCGCCGGGCTGGGCGACAGTTTCGAAGCTTTCGTTGGCCACAAAGAGGCCGTGCAGTCCCTGCCCGACGGTTGCGTGCATCTGCTGGCCTCGGACCCCTGCCCGTTTCAGATGATCCGCTGGGGGCAAAATGTTTATGCCACTCAGTTCCACCCCGAGGCCAACGCGCAGGACTTTGAACAGCGCATCAACATCTACAAGGATTTCGGTTATTTCCCGCCCGAAGATGCCCAGCGCCTGATCGATATCTGCCACGCCGCCGACGTCACCAAGCCCGGCGAAATCCTGCGCCGCTTCGCCCAGCGCTACATGTGACCCAACGGACTGGTTGCCTGTAGCTTCCCCCCTCGCATAGGCTAATCGGAATGGCTTTGGGAGGAGTTGTTCTTGGATCTGCTAATAAATGTCGGCCTGCCGGTTTCGCTGGCTATTATCATGTTGTCTCTGGGCGTTGGACTGCACGTTTCTGATTTCAAACGTGTATTCAGCCGGGGCTACCCGTTTGCCATCGGCGCGCTGAGCCAGGTTGTACTGCTGCCCATCGTGGCCTTTATCATCGTCAAACTGTTCGCCTTGCCGCCTGAAATCGCGGTGGGCTTCATGCTGCTCAGTTTTTGCCCCGGCGGTGTGACCAGCAACATCCTGTCCAAGCTGGCAAGGGCCGATGTCGCGCTGTCGGTCAGCCTGACTGCCGTGATCAGCCTGCTGTCGATGATTACTGTTCCCGTTCTCGCGGCCTGGACCATCACTCATTTCATGGGCGAGGACGCACCTGACGTCTCGATCACCGGGCTGGCAATTGCGATGTTCCTGATTACCACCTTGCCCGTGGCAATCGGCGTCACCCTGCGCCATTTCGCAGCCGGGTTCGCCGAACGGATCGACGCGCCGCTGTCGAAAGCGGCCACCGTCCTTTTTGTTCTGATCGTGATGGCCGCCGTAGCGGGGAACTGGCAATTGCTGATCGACAACCTTGGGATCATGGGCGCGGGGCTGGTCACCCTGAACGTCGCGCTGTTGGCAATTGGGCTGGGGATCGCCCGTGCTGCAAGGCTGTCGTGGACTGAAAGCAAGACGATCTCAATCGAAACCGGTATCCAGAACTCGACATTGGGGATCACTTTGGCGGCGTTGATCACCGGAACGGACAGCGGATTCAGCCCATTGGCCCTGCCTGCGGCCGTCTACGGGATCATGATGTATGTCGTAGCCCTGCCCTATATCGCCTGGCTCCGCGGCCGCTGAAAGGACAAGACATGACCAACAACACAGCTGACGCCATTGTCGTGGGCGCCGGGTTGGCCGGTCTGGCCGCTGCGGCCGAACTGGGGGATCGCGGCAAAAAGGTGATCGTGCTGGACCAGGAGCCCGCGCATTTTCTGGGCGGTCAAGCGCATTGGAGCCTGGGCGGCCTGTTCATGGTCGACACACCGGAACAACGCCGGATGGGCATCAAGGATAGTCACGATCTTGCGCTGCGCGACTGGATGGGCAGCGCCCAGTTCGACCGCGACGAAGACGCATGGCCCCGCAAATGGGCCGAGGCCTATGTGGAATTTGCCGCCGGAGAGATGCGCCCGTGGTTGCATGAGATGGGCCTGCGCTGGTTCCCCATCGTGGGTTGGGCTGAACGTGGCGGGTCCTATGCGGATGGTCACGGCAACTCGGTGCCGCGGTTTCACATCACTTGGGGCACTGGACCGGGCGTTCTGAAGAACTTTGTCCGCCGCGTGCGCGAACATGTCAGTGCTGGGCTGATCGAGTTGAAATTCCGCCATCAGGTCAGCCACATCATCATGCAAAACGGGTGCGCCAAGGGGGTCTCGGGCGAAGTTCTGGCCGATGACACGGCACCCCACGGAGCCAAGACCAACCGCGATGAAGTGGGTGAGTTCGAGGTCTATGCGCCCTCGGTTGTCGTCACCTCGGGCGGGATCGGCGGCAATTTCGAGATGGTGCGCAAAAGCTGGCCCCGCGACCGACTGGGCGAGCCGCCAAAAGATATGGTGGCGGGCGTGCCGTTTCATGTCGATGGCCGCATGATCCCGATCAGCGAAAAGGCTGGCGGTCACGTGATCAACGGCGACCGGATGTGGCACTATACCGAGGGCGTGCGGAACTGGAAACCGATCTGGCCTTCGCATGGCATTCGTATCCTGCCCGGCCCCAGCTCAATGTGGTTTGACGCGCGTGGAAACCGGTTGAAGCCGCCCTTCATGCCGGGGTTCGACACACTGGGCACGCTGCAGGAAATCCTGAAAACCGGATATGAATACAGCTGGTTCGTGCTGACCCAAAAGGTGATCAAAAAGGAATTCGCCCTCTCCGGGTCCGAGCAGAACCCAGACATGACCGATGGCGGCTGGCGCGAAGTGTTGTTTCAGCGCGTCCTGACCGGCTCAAAAGCCACTGCGCCCGTCGAGGCATTCAAGGAACATGGTGAGGACTTCATTGTCGCCAACACCCTGACCGAACTGGTCAGCGGCATGAACCAGTTGGGCGGAGGTCTGATTGACGAGACCCATCTGCGCGCCCAGATCGAAGCGCGGGATAGCCAGGTCGACAACCCATTTACCAAAGACGCGCAGATGGCCGCCATTCTGGCTGCCCGCAATTACCGGGGCGACAAGTTGATCCGCACCGCCAAGCCGCATAAATTCCTGGATCCCGCAAACGGTCCGTTGATCGCCGTGAAGCTGCACGTGCTGACACGTAAGACGTTGGGTGGGTTGCAGACCAATCTCGACAGCCAGATGATCGGCGCGGACGGACAAGTTGTGCCCGGCCTGTTTGCAGCGGGTGAAGTCGCCGGTTTTGGTGGCGGTGGCTATCACGGCTACAACGCGCTGGAAGGCTCGTTTCTGGGCGGTTGCATATTCTCGGGCCGCAATGCCGGGCGATCAAGGGCCGTCGCCTGACGGCCCTGCTTTACCGGGTGCGCACAAATTTGACTACCGGTTCCCCCGCAGCGTCCAGAAAGGCCAGCGCATCGCCTTCGACTGCATAGGTGGTGGCGCTTTGCAGGGCTTGGAAGAACTGCCGCTCGACTTCTTCCAAGGCCGGAGGGCACGCCATCAGCGTGGCAGCCATATTGTCGGGAAATGCGATAGTCGCACCAGAAATGTCAGCCTGCCCGTTGAACCGGTTGCAGCCACCGCTGCCTGAAAAGGCACCGTCTTGGGCAAAGTTGATCTCGGGGCGACGCTCGGCCTCAATCGGCGTGCCGTTAAGCGCGGCGGCTGTCCACTGTGTGTCGTCCAGGATGCTTCCCCCCTGCACTTGCACCAGCATAAGGTCTGCAGAATTCCCGGCTCCATCGGTCAGAACCGGATAGGCCGTATCTGTGGTGAACAGCAGGTCTTGCCCCTGACTGATCGAGGCCCGCACCACATAGCGGTGCCCGTCCTTGATCAACTCGTCATCAAAGGTCAGCTCGAACTGCGCAGGCACGCTATCCATTGCATAGCGTTTTGCGGCAAGGGACACCGCCGGCGCATCTGCCAGTGAAACACCCTGCAGTTCAACATAAAGCGTTGCATCAGGTGGCACGGCAATACGTTCACGATAAGCGGCGGTTCCTGTTACGGTTCCGGCATGACTTTGGGTGCCCAGAATAGTCAGTACAAGAGCACAGGCTACAATGGCCTGACCGAGCTTTGGAAATGGCATGACACAATCCTTTCACTTCCGCATTGGTAGAAAAGATCGTGGTCGGATCAGTATTTACAAGGTCAGTCGATCCAGATCGGCGATTCCACGCCTGCCCTACAGAGGCCAAATCAGCGGAATCAGCAGCGACGCAAGTAATCCGACGGTCAAGTTCAGCGGAATGCCGACCTTCATGAAATCGACAAACCTGTATCCGCCCGGACCATAGACCATCATGTTGGTCTGATACCCAATCGGCGTCGCGAATGAGGCCGAGGCTGCCACCATCACAGCTACCACTAGTGGGCGCGGATCAATCCCGACCGCCTGCGCCAACCCGATGGCAATCGGTGTCACCACCACGGCCACCGCGTTGTTTGACACCAGCTCGGTCAGGACCGAGGTCAGCAGGTAAACGGCCCAGATAATCAGGAAAGGCGGCAACGCGCTGAGGCCGGGTGCAATCGCCTCGACAATCAGCGAAACAGCGCCGGATTTGTCCAACGCCGCACCTATGGCCAGCATTGAGAAAATCAGCGCCAGCAGGCGACCTTCGACAAAAGAAAACGCCTCATCCGCGTCGATGCAGCGCGTGATTAGAACCACTGCAACTGCCAGAACCGACAGCAGCAGGATCGGCGCGACACCCAGCGCGGCCAAGGCGACGATACCGACAAGCGCGCCAATCGCGATGGGGGCATGGCTGCGCCGGAACGCGCGTGCAGACGGTTGCGAAACGTCGACCATGTCCATGTCGGCGGCCAGTTTCTGAATATCGGCAGGCGACCCCTCCAGCAGCAGCGTATCCCCGACCCGCACCACCAGATCATCCAGTTGACGCCCGATATTCTGGTTCCGGCGGTGTACAGCCAGCACATAGACACCATACCGACGCCGCAAACGCAGCGTGCCCAGCGTTCGACCCACCATGCGGCAACCTGGGGTGATCAGAACCTCAACCGTTTTGGTCTCAACCGCCGAGACCTGGTCAACGCGCTTTAGTTCCTTGTTGCTTTGCAAGCTCAGCAACTCGGTCATTTCAGTTCGCAGAACGACACGGTCGCCAAGTTTCAGCTCAACGCCTTTCAGGTTACGCCGCAGCGACTCATCCCCGCGGATTACGTCGATCAGCCGCACACCGGGGCGCTTGAACAGCTGCACCCCTGTTACCTCTCGCCCGATCAGGTTGCTTTCGGGGGGAATCACGGCCTCGGTGAAAAACTTCATCCTGGACCGGTCGGACAGCAGCGTAGCCATGCTGTCCCGATCCGGTAGCAGACGCGGTGCTATAAAACGCAGGTAGACCATGCCGTAGATCACCAGCGCGATGCCCAGCGGGGTCACTTCGAAAATGGTGAAAGCGGTCATCCCCTGCGCGCGGGCCACACCATCCACCAGCAGGTTGGTCGAAGTCCCGATCAGCGTCAGCGTGCCGCCTAGAATTGCCGCATAGCTGAGCGGGATCAACAGTTTCGAAGCCGGAACATTCAGCGTGCGCGCGATCTGTACAAAGACCGGGATCATCACGACCACCACCGGCGTATTCGACACCACGGCCGAGGCCAGCACAACGAACGCCATCAGCATCCCGATGGCAAAGCGTGGGTTCACCTGTGCCTGCTTCTGCGCGGTCGAGGTAAATGCATCCAGCGCCCCGGTGCGCACCAGCGCCCCCATGATGATGAACATCGCCGCAATCGTCCACGGTGCTGGGTTAGAGAGTACAGCCAGCGCGCTTTGATAGGGCAAGATGCCGGTCACCAGCATTACGGCGACACCGCCGATGGCGACGACTTCGGTTGGATAAACTTCGCGCAGGAACATGATAAACATGCCCGCGACGACCAAAAGCGCCAGTATCGCGCTGCCTGTTTCTGTCAGTTGAAGGAATTGCATTCTTGGTTTTGTGTCCGAACCCTGGCCTAGCTTACGCGCCCGTCGGGCAGTTTCCCGCATTGGGGACGCCAGAGCAAGCCTTACTGCGGCCCGGCCTGCTGCAATCGCCCGCCAACGCGTACCATTTGCACGGATTTTGATCGCCCATCGCGGTCATCGGTTTCGACGAAAACACCGCTCAGCGTTGCGTCGCCATTGGCCGGGGTGAACCGTGCCTTGGGCATACCAGTGATAAAGCGGCGCATCGGCTCGACCTTGTCCATCCCGATCACCGAGTCATAGTCGCCACACATTCCCGCATCGGTCAGGTAAGCCGTGCCGCCTGGCAGGATCTGGGCATCCGCAGTCGGGACATGCGTATGCGTGCCGACTACAAGGCTGGCACGTTTGTCACAATAATGGCCCATTGCCATCTTCTCGGACGTTGCCTCGCAATGCATATCGACGATGATCGCCTGGGCCTGCCCGCCGCGCGGATGGGATTTCAGGATGGGTTCAACGGCTGAAAACGGGTCATCAAAAGGCCGTTTCATAAAGACCTGCCCCAGCACCTGCACCACCAGAACCTTGCGCCCGCCCGGCGCGGTATACAGCCGATGCCCCCGCCCCGGTGCTCCCTTGGCGAAATTCACCGGGCGCACGATGCGCGGCTCTTTCTCGATGAACTGCAGCATGTCTTTCTGGTCAAACGCGTGATCGCCCAGCGTCAGACAATCCGCACCCGCGTCCAGCAGCAACTTGGCGTGATCGCCAGTCAGTCCCATCCCGTTCGAGGCGTTCTCGCCATTGATCACAACGAAATCCAGCCGCCATTCGTCGCGCAGACGTGGCAGATGTTGCTGAATGGCCGTGCGTCCCGCGCGGCCCATGACGTCACCCAGAAATAGTATCCTCATCCAACTTGTCCTAAGTGTGGTAATGGTCCAGCACAAGTGGTTAAGCTGCCTGCATAATCTGCCAAAGCCTTTTAAACAGGAGAATCTTGATGACTCGCAACCTTTTGGCCGCTGTTGGCCTGTTCGCACTTGCTGCCTGCGATGAAACCCCAGCGACCGATTCCACCGCGCAACTGGCGAACCCGGCGGCGACCTATTGCATCGACAGCGGCGCTCAGTATGAAATTCGCGACGGCGATAATGGTCAGTCGGGCGTTTGCATTCTGCCGGATGGGCGTGAAGTCGACGCGTGGGATTTCTTCCGTGAGAACCACCCGGGCTAAGGCGATCAGGCTGAGAACGTCAGAACCCGGCTTTCGGTAATCACCATATCCAGCGGCTGATCTGTGGGTTCCAACGGCAACCCTTTGGCCTCTTGTGCGTCAAAGGCAAAGCCAATGGCCAGTGTCGGGCGCTTGACGCGCAGGCCCTGCAACGTGCGGTCGTAAAAGCCGCCGCCATAGCCCAGCCGCCCGCCCTGCGCATCGAAAGCAACCAGTGGCACGATCAGAATCTCGGGGTCGAAGTAATCGTCGACCTCGGGCACCTTGGCCCCGAACGGGCCGTCCTTCAGCGTACCTTCGGGCGTCCAGCGCGAAAACTTCAGCGGCTGACCTGCGGCCTGAATGACGGGAACACCAACCGGACCATAAGCCGAGGCTTCGGCCATCGCCGCCACCGGATCAATCTCGGTTCGGATCGGCATGTAACCGGAAAGCGGCACACCGCGGTGTCCGGCCAGCACTTCGGATAAGCGTCCTGCCGTCCCAGGCAGACGGGTGTCAAACGCAGCCTTGCGGCGTGCAAAAGCCGCCTTGCGTGCGGCAGCTTTGATTTCGGTCAGATCGGTCACAATAGCACCACGCTGGCAAGTCCAAGGAACAGAAAGAACCCCATGACGTCCGTTGTAGTCGTCACGAAGGTGCCGGAGGCAAGCGCCGGGTCAGCGCCCAGACGGTCCAGCACCACAGGTACTACCGTACCAATGAAACCGGCGATGATCATGTTCACGACCAAGGCGGCACCGATCACGACACCCAGCATCGCGGAATCGAACCACATCATCCCCACCGTTCCCAAAACAATGGCGAAACACAGGCCGTTCAGCATCCCCACCATCAATTCCCGTCGGATCACGCGCAAAACGTTTGAACCCGTAAGGTCGCGCGTCGCCAAGGCCCGCACCGCAACGGTCAGCGACTGAGTTCCCGCATTCCCGCCCATCGACGCCACGATCGGCATCAGAATCGCCAGCGCCACCAGCTGATCAATCGCCGCCTCGAATTGCGAGATTACCAGCGAGGCGCAAATCGCCGTGCACAGGTTCACCGCCAGCCAAGGCAGGCGCCGCTTGCTGGTCGCAGCAACGCTGTCGGACAGCGAACTTTCGTTGCTGACCCCGGCAAGGTGCAGCATGTCCTCTTCGTATTCCTCATCCAAAACAACCATCGCATCGTCGATAGTGATCACACCGACCAGCCGCCCGTCGCCGTCGACCACGGGCGAAGAAATCAGGTGGTACTGGTTGAACGCATAGGCCACGTCCTCTTCGTCCTGATCTACGGGGATGGTGTGGAACTCTTCTTCGGCGATGTCATGTAACGGTACTTCGCGCCGGGCGGCCATCAGCTTGCCCAGCATGACCTGAGCCACTGGTTTCAGCCGGGGATCGACCAAAACGACGTGATAGAACTGTTCGGGCAGATCGTCGTTAGCCCGCATAAAATCAATGGCCTGTCCTACGGTCCAATGCTCGGGCGCCATGACAACCTCGCGCTGCATAAGGCGGCCGGCCGAGCTTTCGGGGTAGGACAGCGCCTGTTCGGCCGCGATCCGCTCGGAATCTTCCAGCGCGTCAAGGATGGCCTCTTGCTGCGGCTCTTCGAGGTCTTCCAGCAGGTCGACGACATCGTCGCTTTCCATGTCACGCACAGCTTCGGCCAGAACGTCTGGGCGCAGCACATCGATGATCTCTTCGCGGACGGCTTCGTCCAGCTCCGACAGGATGTCGCCGTCGAATTCCTTGTCGTATAGGCGGATCAGATGGATACGCTCATTCGGGCTGATCTGTTCCAGAAGGTCGGCGATGTCGGCGGCGTGCAGCGGATCCATCAGCTCGATCAGCTTGTCGCGATCCTCTACTTCGACCGCATACAAGATGTCAGCCACAGTCTTGCGGTCCAGCGCATAGACATCTTCGTCACTAGTGGACTCAGTTACGGGTTCATCAAAGCCTGTGGTCATGTCTGCCCCCGTTTTTTTCGCGCATTGCCCCTAATTAGAAGAAGCAGCTACCGGAAAACAATGACAATGCGCCGATTTACCGACAAGTTTCGCCCGCCTATGCTGTTTCACAGTCCGACATAGGCGGAGATGGATGAAAATGGCGCAAAAAACGCTACTGAAAGGGCGTGTCCTGAGCTTCACGAGTTCCCCCTTTGAAGGCGAACCGACCGAAGCCGTCAAAATCAGCGAGGCAGTTCTGATCGAAGACGGTCGCATTTCTGCAGTTGCAGACGCCGACGGCCTGCGCAACACCCACCCAGATGCCAAGGTGGTGGATCACGGCCAGAACGTGATCATGGCGGGATTCGTGGACGCGCATGTGCACTACCCCCAAACCGCGATGATCGCCAGCTGGGGCAAACGCCTGATCGACTGGCTGAACACCTACACCTTCCCCGAAGAAATGAAGTTCGGTGATCCGACTTATGCCTCTGAAATTGCCAACCGGTACCTTGACCTGACAAGCGAGCACGGAACCACGACCATGTGCAGTTTCTGCACCGTCCACCCCGAAAGTGTTGAAGCAATCTTTAACGCTGCACAGCAGCGCAACCAACGAGTCGTGGCGGGCAAAACCTGCATGGACCGCAATGCGCCAGAGGGGCTACGGGATACGGCGCAAACAGCATATGATCAGTCCCAAGCGTTGCTAGAGAAATGGCACGGCGTCGACCGCCTGTCCTATGCCATAACTCCGCGCTTTTCACCCACATCCACGCCCGAACAGCTTGATGCGATGGGCGCACTCTGGGCCGAGCATCCGCACTGCCTGATGCAAACGCATCTGAGCGAGCAAACCGATGAGATCGCCTGGGTTCGCGAGCTATTCCCTGAGGCGCGCGACTATCTGGATACCTATGAAAAATTTGGGTTGCTGGGGTCTCACGGCCTGTACGGCCATGTCATCCATCTTGAAGCGCGCGAACGCGACCGTCTTCGCGAGGTCGATGCGGCGCTAATCCATTGCCCAACCTCGAATACTTTCATTGGCTCTGGCCTGTTCGACATGAACGGGCTGATGCGTGATGGTCATCGCGTCGGGCTGGCAACGGATACCGGTGGCGGGTCCAGCTTTTCAATGCTGCGTACGATGGCCGCGGCGTATGAAATCGGACAGCTGCGCGGGACGCCTCTGCACGCGGCTCAACTTTTGTGGCTAAGCACGGTCGGATCGGCGCGCACGCTGCGGCTGGACGATTGCATCGGCAACGTTGCACCGGGGATGGAGGCCGATCTGATCGTGCTCGACCTAGCCTCGACCCCCGCCATCACCCAGCGCGAGGCCTGCGCCGAGGACCTGTGGGAGGCCATCTTCCCGACCATCATGATGGGCGATGACCGGGCGATCACAGAGGTCTGGATCGCCGGTCGGCGCGTTTCCAACTAGTCCTGTAGCGCACGGGCCAGCTGGTTCTGCCGTTCGATCACACGGGGCATGTCCAAAGTAGCGACATGCCCGTCGCGCACGATCTGACGGCCCTCGACGAACAGGTGTTTGACCTTCAGAGGACCAGCCAGCAGCAACGCCGCCGTATCCCAACTGCCCGCGCTTTCGATACAGCCAGTGTCCCAAATAGCAATATCCGCACGTTTTCCGGGTTCCAGACGTCCGCAATCGGGTCGGTTCAGCACATCCGCCCCGCCACGGGTCGCAATTTCCAACGCTTCGCGTGACGACATGGCATCGGCACCATTGGCCACCCGTTGCAGCAACATGGCCTGACGCGCCTCAAGCACCAGGCTGCCATTGTCGTTGCTGGCCGAGCCATCCGCGCCCAGCCCGACCGGCACGCCGTGATCTCGCATCGCGCGTACCGGCGCGATGCCAGATCCCAACCGGCAATTGGAACAGGGGCAATGCGCGACGCCGGTTTTGGTTCTGGCGAAAAGGTCGATCTCGGCGCCGTCCAGCTTAACGCAATGGGCGTGCCAGACATCCGGGCCGGTCCAGCCCAAATCCTCAGCATATTGGCCCGGACGGCAGCCGAACTGGGCCTGCGAATAGGCGATATCCTCATCGTTTTCCGCCAGGTGAGTGTGCAACATAACACCCTTATCCCGCGCCAGAATCGCCGCATTGCGCATCAGATCGCGGCTGACGGAAAATGGCGAACACGGCGCAAGTCCGACCCGGCACATTGCGCCCTCGGACGGGTCATGAAACGCATCGACTACACGGATCATATCGTCCAGAATCGCCTGCTCTTTTTCGACCAGGGCATCGGGCGGAAGTCCTCCGTCGCTTTCTCCGATACTCATCGCACCGCGCGTCGGATGGAATCGCAGGCCGATCTCGGCGGCGGCGGCAATGGTGTCGTCCAACCGTGCGCCGTTGGGAAACAGGTAAAGGTGGTCGGAACTGAGCGTACAACCGGATAGTGCCAGCTCGGCCAGCCCGATCTGGGCCGAGATGAACATTTCTTCGGGCCCAAAGCGGGACCAGATAGGATAAAGCGTCTTGAGCCAACCAAACAACAGCGCATCCTGTCCGCCAGGCACTGCGCGGGTCAGGCTTTGATAGAGATGGTGATGAGTATTGACCAGACCTGGCGTGACGACGCATCCTGCCGCGTCATGCATCTCTCCAGTTGTTTGCAGCCCATGACCGATCTGGTCGATCTGTCCACCACGGATCAGGATATCCGCGCCAGAAAGCTCGCTGCGTGTATCATCCATCGTCAGGATGGAGTCTGCGTTTTTGATTAGGATTTCGGTCATGTCGCCCCCTTGCATCCGCCCGTTTCGTGCAAGAAGGCAAGGGCTGGCGGAAAACGGGCACAAGAACCAGCCGGGCAGAGATTACCCGACCAGCTTTAACCCCGCAACATTTTTCAATAGTTGCGCAGAAGCGCCAGTGCCGCGGCATGCAAGTCCGCGTTTGCTGCAGCCAGCACCCGGCCACCCTCATGCGCGGGACCACCCTGCCAATCTGTCACGATTCCGCCTGCGGCCTCGATCACAGCAATAGGTGCCTGGACATCATAGGCGTTCAGGCCCGCCTCGATCACCAGATCGACCTGCCCCGCCGCCAGCAGAGCATAGGCATAGCAATCCATACCATAGCGTGTCAGTTGCACGTGTTGTGCCACGCCTTCGAACCCAGCGCGTTCTTCGGGAGTCCCGACCTCTGGGAAGGTTGTAAACAGAACCGCCTTACCCAGACTGGAGGTCGTGCGGGTTTTCAGCTGCATAGTCCCGGTCGGGCCGGTCGCTAGAGCAACGTCTGCCGATCCAACGAAACGCTCACCAATATAAGGTTGGTCGATGACCCCCAAGAACGGGCCGCCTTGATTGCTAAGGGCAATCAGAACGCCCCATGTCGGCGTGCCGCTGATGAAACCACGAGTGCCATCAATCGGATCCAGAACCCAGGTCCGGCCGGAACTGCCCTGCACCTGACCGAACTCCTCACCGAAAATACCGTCATCGGGGCGGTGTCTGGCCAAAACTGCGCGCATGGCTTTTTCCGCGTTCCGGTCTGCCACCGTAACCGGATCGAAGCCGTCTGCCAGCTTGTTCGATGTCTCAAGGTTTGATTGTCTGAAAAACGGAAGAATGGCCGCACGCGCCGCGTCGGCCATTTCTTCAGCTACTTCCAGATCACTTATAGGTGTCTCTTGCATGCGTTACCCGTGCGGTTCGAACGCAACAGAGTCAACCCTGGTTCTCTCAGGCGACGTCGCTCAGCACGCGGGCTAGTTCGAACAGACGGCGGCGTTGGTTTTCCGGAATCGCATAGTACGAGCGCACCAGATCCAGAGCTTCCTTGTCCCCCATCAGATCGGCCGGAACCGATTTCTTGCCGGTTGCTTCCTTTTCAGCCTCTTCCAGGCCTTCGAAGAAAAAACTGACAGGAACGTCCAATGCCTCGGCAATGTCCCACAGACGCGACGCGCTGATCCGGTTGGCACCTGTTTCATACTTCTGAATCTGTTGAAACTTAATACCAACTTGCTGCGCCAACTGCTGTTGGGTCATGCCAATCAGCCAGCGGCGATGCCTGACGCGTTTGCCCACATGGACATCGACGTGATGGGTCATTGGTATACTCCTCTAAACTACACACACACAACCGATTGGGGTGTGCGACATATATGTACTACCGCAACACTAGTGAGCCGCCCTTAATCACTCCCTAATCAGGAACATGCCCCCAAATCAGCAACTGGGACAATATTGCGCTTTTTGGTCTTTTTTTCAAGAAGGTTGAATCCGTTTCGCGGGGTAAAGGACTATGGTTGTACCTGCCGTTACGTAAGCTTTTAGCCCAGTTTTGGGCGTTTTTGTAAGAGATTGACAATCTCCGCCCCGCACGGACCTATGCGCCAAACTACAGGAGGGCGACTATGCTGGCCTATCGAATTTTATCCCAGGGCGAGGCCGCCCAGATTTGTGATATTGATAAGCCTGATCCGCAAGAAGGTCAGATCCGTGTCGCAATCAAAGCCTGTGGTTTGAACTTTGCCGATCTGTTGATGCAGAAAGGAACGTATCAGGACACGCCGTCCGCGCCGTTCACACAAGGAATGGAGATTGCCGGTGTGGTCGATGCCATCGGTCCCGGAGTTTCACACCTGAACCCAGGCGACCGGATTGCGGTCTATTCAGGTCAGGGTGGGTTGGCGGAATTCGGGGTGTTTGACGCAGACCGAGCAATTCCCCTGCCTGATTCTGTCAGCTTCGAAGATGCCGCCGCGATTCAAATCGCTTATGGCACCAGCCACCTCGCGCTGGATCACCGCGCCCGCTTGCAACCCGGGGAAGCCCTGCTGGTCACTGGTGCGGCTGGTGGTGTCGGCCTGACAGCGGTCGAGATCGGCAAACTGATGGGCGCAACCGTGATTGCCCATGCGCGCGGAGCGGACAAACTGACCGTCGCTCAGGCAGCAGGGGCGGATCACCTAATCGATGCGTCCGAGGATTTGCGCACACGCGTCAAGGAACTGGGCGGAGCGGACGTTGTGTATGACGCCATCGGCGGCGACGTGTTCAAAGCGGCCTTCCGCGCCACCAATCCCGAAGGCCGCCTGCTGCCCATCGGCTTTGCAGGCGGGGACGTACCGCAAATTCCCGCCAATCACCTGCTGGTCAAGAATCTGACGGTGATCGGCTTTTACATCGGTGGATACCTGACTTTTCGACCGCAAATCGTGCGGGACAGCTTTGACACGCTGTTTCGCTGGTGTGCCGAGGGGCGGATCAAGCCGCATATCAGCCATGTACTGCCCCTGACCGATGCCGAGAAAGGTCTGCAATTGCTGCGAGACCGCTCGGCAACCGGCAAGGTCGTTATTACCCCTTAACCGACCACGGCCTTCAGGGGCGCACTGCCTAGCATGCGGAAATTCTGCCGGACCAGCGCCGCCAGTGCCTCGACCAGCGGGCCACGCCCGGTTTCGCCACCGTAGAGGTTGATCATGTGCGCGGGCAGGTCGGGCAGAACGCCGCCATCGTCGATCTGAACCAGATGCGCGGCCTCGGTTCCGTCAAGCATGGCGTGGACGGCAAGGTCGGCGGCGACGGTCGCCTCGATGGTACGGTCGTTTTCAGTTTCAACCGACAGCTCCCACGGGATGCCAGCCTCGTCCAATGCCGCGATGACCTGCGGCCGGAACATGCAGCGACGGCCAAGCGCAATGGGGATCGGACGTTTGCGCCACGCCGACCCGCCCGGTGCACCGATCCAACGCAAGGGCAATTCGGCGACGGTTTCGCCCCCATCGCCCGCATTTGCTTCGGTCGTTAGGATCAGATCGCATTCGCCGCGCTTGAACATTTCCTTCAACTGCATCGTGTATGAGGAGATCAACTGCACCCGAACCCGCGGGAAATCTACGTTGAACCGCTGCAGAACCCGCGGAATCGCCGGGTAAACGATGTCGTGCGGCACGCCCAGAACGACTTCGCCCTCAAATGCCTGATCGGTGAGTTTCGAGATCACCTCATCGTTCAGCGCGATCATCCGGCGGGCATAGGCCAGCAGTTGCTCGCCAGACGCGGTCAGAGCGATGGTTCGGCCACTGCGATCCAGTAATTCCAGCCCCAGAAGCTCTTCCAAGCGCTTCAGCTGCATCGAAACGGCGGATTGTGTCAGGTGCAGGAAGCCGGCGGCGCGTGTCACTCCGCCCTGATCCGCCACCGCCACAAACGACCGCAATGTCGTAATGTCCAAATTCCGCATGTTCACGAATCCTTATGCATCACTTCAAAAACATTCATTTTTAAAATGTGTCATATTGCGCCATATAAATCAAGGAACTTGATGAGAGACCGAATACTCATCGAGGATCAATGAAAGGACATATATTATGACCCAAATTGCAGTACACAATCCTTGCCCGCCTCGTCGCCGTTTTGGCCTGACCATGTTGTTGGATGCGTTTTCACTGCGTCGCCAGCGTTGCACTCTTGCTAGATTGGATGCACGAGCGTTGGAAGATATCGGAATCACCCGCGAACAGGCCGATGCCGAAGCTGCCCGCCCCATCTGGGATGCCCCGGAATTCTGGCAAAAATGATTCTGATACTCATGTTTTCCTACTGAATGGCGGCCCGCAGACGCAGGTCGCCATTTTGTTGCATGTTTTACCCGGTTTCCCGCTCTAAACTCTTGAAACACGGCCCGCAGTTGCCGATATTTGCTGGGAACGGGGTCCGGGTTTCGGACCGCGAAAAGAATTATGTGAAGGGAGACCTTTTAATGGCACAATTTGACACGATCCGGACGGCCGCCGGTACGCGCGCTGCCCAGATTGACGAGGGCCTGCGCGCCCATATGAACAAAGTCTACGGCACGATGTCCGTGGGTATGCTGATTACGGCGCTCGCCGCGTGGGCGATTGCCGGGCTTGCTGTGACCTCTGATCCGACCAACGCGGTGGCCCAGATCGGCGCTGACCGTTACTTGACCAGCTTGGGTGGAACATTGTTCCTGTCGCCGCTGAAATGGGTTGTGATGTTTGCACCGCTGGGCTTCCTGCTGTTTGGCTGGGGTGCTCTGATGCGTCGTGGCTCTGCCGCGGCAGTCCAACTGGGCTTCTTCGTCTTCGCCGCCGTTATGGGCATTTCGATGAGCTCGATCTTCATGATCTTCACACCGTATTCGATCACGCAGACCTTCCTGGTCACGGCCGTTGCCTTCGCGGGTCTGAGCCTGTTTGGTTACACCACCAAGCGCAACCTGAGCGGCATGGGCACTTTCCTGATGATGGGTGTGATCGGCCTGCTGGTTGCAATGGTCATCAACCTGTTCCTGCAGTCGGGCCCAATGATGCTGGCAATCTCGGCCATCGGTCTGCTGATCTTTGCTGGTCTGACCGCGTTCTACACGCAAGACATCAAGAACACCTACATTGCACACGCGACCCATGGTGATCAGGAATGGCTGAACAAAGCCGCGATTGACGGCGCGCTGAGCCTGTACATCTCGTTCCTGAACATGTTCCAGTTCCTACTGATGTTCATGGGGCAGCAAGAATAACGCGCCTCATCGCTGCACCAATCAAACAGGGCGGGTCAATCGACCCGCCCTTTTCTTTTTATCGCATCCGTCACCGCCGTTCGGCTAAGCCCTCATCAGGTGCCACAAAGTAGAAAGGCCCCGTCCAGATGACGAGGCCTTGGAAGATAGAATGAACGGGGCCTTAACTGCAGTTCAGCGGCACCGCAAACCCAGAGCTGCTGCCGGAAGAGCCTTTGCGATAAACGTCTCCAGCGGGCAAACAGCCAGTGAACTGTTCTGCATTGCGACCAAAGTTGGCACCGATCTGATTGTCGATACGCGTAGTGTTATTCGCGGTGCGCAGAACACCATACAGGGTGCCGTTCACATTGACCGTGCTGAGGAACAGGTTTGTATCTTGCCCGGTCAGAACCACCGCGCTCGTATCGCTGCGTCCACCATTTTCGATGGCGACCCTGGCGACTTTCTCAAGCTCGGTCGCATCCGTCGTAACAGCCACTTCTGGCAGAACAGCCAGCTCAGCAGGTACATTCGTCGCGGGTGGCAGGAAACCCACCGCACCCGGTACGTCGGAAAGCGTGCGGGGTTCACCATCGATACCCGTGAATCCAACACCCTCGCGGTTATACGGATCTTCGCAGGCCGCTAGGGCCAGAACGATCATAGAGGAAAACAAGATTTTTTTCATGACGGCCAACATTTTGGAACGAGTTGTTGAAGCGTAGAGGCAAGCCATTTGAAAAAGCAACCCGTCGACGGGACGATTGCCTCAACCGCTGATGCTTCGTTGCAACGGCACAAGGGTTCACTTGCGCATCATCTCCCGGGGCATACGCAAAGAAAAAGGGTCCTGCCGTGGCAGAACCCTTTGAAACTGTCCAAGCTGGACGGCAGATTACTTAATCTTGCCTTCCTTGTACTCGACATGTTTCCGAACGACCGGATCGTATTTACGAATGGTCATTTTCTCGGTCATGGTGCGAGCGTTTTTCTTGGTCACGTAGAAGTGGCCCGTACCCGCGGTCGAGTTCAGACGGATCTTGATTGTCGTCGGCTTCGCCATGGTTATCTCCTGCGTCCGGAAAGGCAGGGGCCTTTCGGTTGAATTCCTATGAGCGTGCGCTTTTACCCGGTCGCGCAGCCGAGTCAACCGGATTCCGTCTGGAAAGCGCACAAATCCTGCCGTCGCGTCCTGCCTCGGTTTGGCGCGCTCACAGTTCTGTGATATGGTCCCGCCATTCTATCCCGCAAAGAAGCCGACGACAGGCTCGTATTTCAAAACGGCAGCAACAGGCGAAACCCTCTGTCAGCAGAGGTTTTAAGCATGTTTTTGGGGGCTATCATGACGGAATGGGAAATTCAGGGCGAAGAATTGGCCAATTGTAACTGCAATTTTGGTTGTCCATGCCAGTTCAGTGTTCTTCCAAGCCACGGTAACTGCGAGGCCGTTGTCGTATTTGACATCGCATCCGGGCGCTATGGCGATACAGATCTTTCCGGAGTGCGCGCGGCAGGTGTGTACCACTGGCCCGGCCCCATTCACGAGGGCAACGGACAGATGCAATTGATCGTTAACGAGAGCACTAGTGCCGATCAGCGCTCCGCCATAGAGGCCATCATGAAAGGTGAGGATACCGACGAAATGGCCACCATGTGGTACGTCTACAGCGCTATGGCCCCGACAAAGCATGACACACTGTATGCCCCGATCGAGTTGAAATGGGACCGGGACGAGCGTACCGGATATGCCAAGGTTTCAGGTGTGTTTGACGTAGAGGTCAATCCGATTCCGCATATCGTTTCGGGCATGCCGCACCGGGCTTCGATACAACTGCCTAACGGATTCGAATATCGCCATGCCGAGGCGGCGTCGGGGACGGCCAAGACAACAGGCGGCGCAATCAGTCTGACCTTTGACGCGACGCACGCGCATCTGGCACATCTCAACATCTCAGGGCATGGGGTCCTCGGCGCATAGCGGGGGCTGACATGAGCACATCCCCTCCCCGACCCGGCGTAGTAGACCGGATGCTGCGACGCGACAGCAGCATCGTTCTGTTCTGCGTTCTGCTGATCATTCTGGGCGCGTTCTGGTACACGATTGCAGGCATCGGCATGAACATGTCCGCCATCGACATGACCCGGATGGCGGGGCCAATTGGCGAACCGATGCGCATGGCAACCGAAGTTCGCTGGACTCCGGCCTATGCCATACTGATTTTCCTGATGTGGTGGGTCATGATGATTGCCATGATGACCCCCAGCGCCGCCCCCACCGTGCTGTTGTATACGGCCATCAAGCGGATGGGGCCGGACAGGTCGCAGGCGTCGCGTCTCAGCCTGCTTTTCCTGTCAGGCTATTTGGCCGCATGGGCATTGTTCAGCATCATTGCGACGGGCGCGCAGTGGTGGATGGAAAGCATCGGTCTATCAGATGGTCCGATGATGACGATCCATTCGAAATTTTTCGCTGGTTGTGTGCTGATCGCTGCAGGGCTGTATCAGATGTCCAGCCTTAAGACCGCCTGCCTTCGCCATTGCCGTAGCCCTGCCCAGTTCCTGGCCGATCACAATCGGCCCGGTAACTATGGCGCGTTTCGTACAGGCGCACTGCATGGCGCGTTTTGCCTGGGCTGCTGCTGGGCTTTGATGCTGTTGCTGTTCGTCGGCGGTGTGATGAACCTGTATTGGATCGTCGGCATCGCCCTTTATGTCGCGCTGGAAAAGCTGATGCCACGGGCGCGGTGGTTAGTTCCGCTTACCGGTCTGGCACTGATCGTCGCGGGCATTTGGCTGGTTGCCAACCCGCTTTTTGCGACTGCCTGACAGGCGCATGAAGGCCAAAGGACCGGCCAATTTTCGGGTCCTGCATAAACTTTTAACAGGAGGTAGACATGCCAATTTTCATTACTTACGCGTCCTATTCACAAGATGGCGTCAAAGGAATGCTGAAAAAGCCCGTGGACCGCTCGGGCGCAGTCAGGGCATTGCTGAAGAAAGCCGGCGGCAAACTGGTGGCGTTTTACATGACCTCGGGTGACAATGACGTGGTGGTCGTCAGCGAGTTGCCGGAAGGCACGGATGCAGTTGCTATCGGTATGGCCGTTGCAGCCTCGGGCGCGGTGTCCAAGGTTGAAACCGTGCGTGCCTGGAAGGCGAAGGACTTTGTCGCCGTCACCAAAAAAGCCGCCAAACTGACCGGAGCTTACAAAGCGCCGGGCCGGTAATCGGGGAATATGCGCGGAGGGCCTGTAAGCCGGATCTTGTTCCGGGGTAGCCCCCTTCGATGACCATTCCTCTAGGCCGCGCATTGCTGCGCGGCTCAAGCTGCCAACCCGGTCCCTCTCGGCCAAGACGAGCTTAGCGGCGGTATCGGCTGACGCCGACCGGCCCGCGCGGGGACCCTATTTGGCATTGCTCCCGGTGGGGCTTGCCGTGCCGCCACTGTTGCCAGCGGCGCGGTGGGCTCTTACCCCACCGTTTCACCCTTACCGCGTTTTGCCGGAGGCGAACCTCTGCAATGGTGCGGCGGTCTGATTTCTGTGGCGCTTTCCGTCGGGTTGCCCCGCCCGGGCGTTACCCGGCACCGTTGTCTTGTGGAGTCCGGACTTTCCTCTCGGGCATACGCCCCAGCGGCCATCCGGCCCTCCGCGCGGGGTCGTGGGTATGCTTTGGGTCCGGCGGCGTCAAGGGCAGATGGAGCGTGAAGGCGCCATCCGTTTCTTGGCCTGCGGCCAATTCGACCTCAAGATATTTTTGGCCAGATGAAGAGCGGATCAGGTTTTCCTAGCCAATGGCGCAAGATCGTCCGGCCCCAGCGGACCTTTGCCCCATGGGCGATATCTGAGGCGCACGGCGGCAAGAAGCGTGTCGTCGTCGACCTCGGCTGTGTAACCTGCTGCATGTGCCAAGGCGCTGAAATTGTCTGCCGGGGCATTACCGGGTCCGCTTTGCGAGCGTTTCCCGGCAAGATTCATGTGTTCCAGCCGTTGCCAAGGGAAGCGCAGACCGGGATCGGATTTTCGGCCCGGTGCCATGTCGGAATGGCCGATCACATGTTCCGGGGGGATCGACCAGCGATTCATGATCTGGTGCAGAAGGGATTCCAACACTTCGAGTTGTGGCTCGGGAAAAGGGTGCGCACCAGAATTGTCCAGTTCAATTCCGATCGAGCGGGAATTGATATCGCTCTGACCATGCCACTCGCCTGCCCCGGCGTGCCATGCCCGATCCTCTTCCCGCACCATCTGCCAGAGTGTGCCATCCATACCGATAAGGAAATGCGCGGACACTTCATGAGCCGGATCACACAAGCGATCCAGCGCCGCCTGAGCATCCTTCATTGCTGTGTAGTGCAGGACAATCAGCGATGGCGTCAGCCCATCCCTGCGTTCGCCAAAATTAGGGGACGGGTGCCAGACGGGCGTCAGCGGTTCAGTTGTTGACGGCACTGCGGAACGGGCTGGGGTCCCAGCCACAAGCGTAGCCGTCGCCATCCGGGTCAAGACCCTTGCGGTCACGCTGCGGGCCGCCGTTGGACAGGAACTCAATCTGCGCCTGATCCGGAGATGGATAGCGTGCGCAATTGCGTTGCGCCTTGGCCTGAAGATTGAAACCGGCACGGCTGTACAGTTGGGTTCCGACCGGATTCGACGTGTTCAGTGCGTATTGCACAATATTGGGCTGGCCGTCCGTTCCACGTTGAGGAACAGCCGTAGGCGCGACCACCTCATAAGTCTGACGGTTCTGTTCGATCAATGCAGCGTCGGATTCGATGGTGCGGCGATCAGAGACCGCTCCGAAATCCTGTTCGTCCGAAATCGCAGTATTGATGGGATCTTCAACAGGTGACGGCGCGGGTGTGACCGTGCCTTGCGCTGACGTGCCCGCCAGCGCAGCTGCGGTTGCCGAAGCGAGGTCGGCATTTTCGCCGGTTGGCAACGGGGTAACTGTGCTGGGTGCACCCAACTGCTGCTCAGACACTTCGGCCGGGCCTAGCAAGGGGTTACCTGTATAGCCCTGCCCCGCCAATTGCGCCTCTCGCTGCGCCTGATAGGAGGGCGTGTTGAAATCCGTGCCACCTATCGGGGCCACCGTATTACAGGCGGCCGCGAACCCAATTGCGGGGATCAGAAGCGTAAAGCGCATCCAGCTGCTCCGTCTTTCGTTGTCTTGCCTGACCCGAGGATTACCACCATTTGCCCGGCTTGGCCACAAACCCGGCGGCGTTTTCCAGCGCATAAGCGGTGTTGAGCAGATCGCCCTCGTCCCACGGCCGACCGATCAGCTGCAGGCCAAGCGGCAGGCCCTGTTTGTCCAGACCAGCAGGTACCGCGACACCCGGCAGACCGGCCAAGTTCACCGTCACAGTGAAGACGTCGTTCAGGTACATCTGAACCGGGTCCGCCTCGGTCATTTCACCCAGGCCGAAAGCGGCCGACGGCGTTGCCGGGGTCAGGATTGCGTCGACACCTGCGGCGAAGACATCTTCGAAGTCTTTCTTGATCAGAGTTCGGACGCGGCGTGCGCGGTTGTAGTAGGCGTCGTAGAAGCCTGCCGACAACACGTAGGTACCGACCATGACGCGGCGCTGCACTTCGTGGCCAAAGCCTTCGGCGCGGGTCTTTTCGTACATCTCGGTGATGCCGTCGCCCTGCGCCAGCTGCGCGCGGCGGCCATAGCGGACACCGTCATAGCGCGCGAGGTTCGAGGATGCCTCGGCCGGTGCGATCACGTAATACGCCGGCAGCGCGTATTTGGTGTGCGGCAGCGAGATATCGACGATCTCAGCCCCTGCTGCTTTCAGCATCTCAGCCCCTTCGGACCAGAGCTTTTCGATCTCGGCCGGCATGCCATCCATGCGGTATTCTTTTGGAATACCGATTTTCTTGCCCTTGATGTCACCCGTCAGCATCGCCTCGAAATTCGGCACGGCCAGTTCGGCGCTGGTCGAATCCTTAGCGTCGTGACCGCACATGGTTTCCAGCATGATCGCCGCATCACGTACGTTCTTGGTCATTGGCCCGGCCTGATCCAGCGAGGACGCAAAGGCCACGATACCCCAACGCGAGCAGCGGCCATAGGTCGGCTTGATACCGGTGATGCCAACAAAGGCGGCAGGCTGACGAATCGAGCCGCCGGTATCGGTGCCCGTTGCAGCCAGGCACAGGTCGGCGGCAACAGCCGACGCCGACCCGCCGGACGAACCACCCGGCGTCAACTGCGCATCGTCATTGCCGCGTCGCCACGGGCTGACCGCGTTGCCATAGACAGAGGTTTCGTTGGACGAGCCCATGGCGAATTCGTCCATGTTCAGCTTGCCCAGCATCACCGCGCCCGCATCAGCCAGTTGCTGGGACACGGTGGATTCGTATTCGGGCTTGAAGCCTTCCAGAATCTTTGACGCCGCCTGTGACGGCACGCCCTTGGTGCAGAACAGGTCTTTGATGCCGATTGGCAGACCGCACATCGACGGCGCGTCGCCGCCCTTGATCCGCTCATCCGCCGCCTTGGCACGCTCCAAAGCAATCTCGGGCGTTTTGTGGACAAAAGCGTTCAGTGCGTCGGCATCGTCGATGGCCTTGAGGCAGGATTCGGTCAGTTCAACCGAGGTCACATCACCCTTGCGCAGCGCGTCGCGGGCCTCGGCCAGGCCCAGTTTGTTCAGATCGCTCATGTCTTACTCCACCACTTTGGGGACTGCGAAAAAGCCTTCGCGCGCGTCGGGGGCGTTGGCCAGAACCTTAGCCTGCTGGTTGCCGTCAGTAACCACATCCTCACGACGCTTTAGGCGCATCGGCTCGACCGAGACCATCGGCTCGACGCCTTCGACATCGACCTCGTTCAGTTGCTCGATGAACCCAAGAATGGTGTTGAACTCGGACGCCAGCGCGGGCAGCGCGTCATCCTCGACCTTGATCCGGGCCAGTTTGGCCACCTTGGCGGCGGTGCTTTGGTCAATCGACATCGGAAAACCTCATATGCGTTAGGGGGCATTTACCTGTCTGGTGCCCGGGTCGCAAGTCCACCGAAGTGCGGATGTGGTCCTGTTTCCCACATGAGTGCAAGCAGCCATTCAAATCTGAATAACCAGTATGCGCAAAAGTAAACTAGTTAGTTCAGTTTTTGCCTTGAAAAAGTGAACTGAACTGTTCACCTCATAGAGCACGGCACAGCCGAAAACCGGAGAAAGAAAATGAAAACCTTCATTACCGCAGCCCTTTTGACCGCAACTGTTCTGAGCACCCCCGCCATGGCCTTTGGCCCCAGCACGCAAACCCTGATCCCCGACCTTTCATTTCCGGCCCCCGCATCCGAGACGGTGACGCAGGACAGTGCCAATCTGGGCAAATAAGATGACGTGCGCGGCCGGGCCAGAATCCCCCTGCTGGCCCGGTCAGGATGCAATTGCCTGCTGCATCCATTGAAACCAACCGCTACGATGATGCGAACTAATCCGCCGGGTTGCAGTGCAATTCCGGCAAGCTAACGGAGCGAGAGATGAGCGCACGCAAGCAAACGGTTCTGGATGCTATAGATGCAGCCAACCAGCAGGACCCCACGATCGAAGACGGCCAGCCCGCCGCCCTGCTATACGGCCAAAGGATGAGCGCCGAGTTAGACAGGCTGTTTCCCGATGCCTCGGACCCGTTGCAGATCGCGGCGCGCGGTCAGCATGTGGAACGCTGGAAGCTGGCCCGCAGCGAATACCCCGAAGGTCGCACCGGATATCTGACATGGCGCAAAGCGCAGGCTGAACATCACGCCGAAATTGTCATGGGATTGATGAAAAGGGCCGGATACAGCGCGGATGAGACCGAATCTGCCGGCCGCATGCTGCGCAAACAAGGCATCAAGCGCGATGATGAGGTTCAGGCGCTGGAAGACGTTATCTGTTTCGTTTTCCTCAAGTGGTATTTCGCGCCTTTCGCGGAAAAGCACTCAGCCGAGAAAATTCAGCGCATTGTCGAAAAAACCGCGCGCAAGATGTCCGGCGACGGACGGGCGCGGGTTCTTTCCGAGTTTGACCTACCGGAACATCTGGCCACCGCGTTTCAGGTCTGAGACGCGCGGGTCAGGTGCCTGCGATAGACCTCTATCATCCAACCCAACATGACGGCGTTCAGGATGTGCCACATGAAATGTGTGCCCAGTGGCATATGCCCGCAAATGGGGGCATCGAGCGCACGAAAGGTAATCGAGGCTATCAGGATGGCCGCCCCGATGGCCAAACCCCGCGCGGTATCCGGCACCCGGTGGCGCAGCAAGACCGCGTAAATCAGGATCAGCAGCGGAACCGGAGCGTAAGCCGCTGATCCTCCCAGCCCCGGAACAAGCTGAAACACGGGAACGGTCAGCGCTGCGTAAGGTATGAACAGGGCCGTCACGATTGCCGCGATCATCGGTCTAAACCGCCAGACGTCCCGGTTGATGGCGAAGATATAGACCAGAATATACAGCAGGATCGGCACAACATCCGCCATGGCCGCCCAGGCCTGAGCGTGAGTATGGAACAGGTAGCTGCCGACGCCGATGGTGGCCAGAATGACCAACAGCGCCATCGCCAGCGGCATTCCTTGCCCCCGCACGCGCCGCCACATCACAAATGCCGCAATCAGAAACGCCGCGTTTGTCAAGGCGTTGATCGGCTCGGCCCAATAGGCGGGCGACAGGCGCTCGCAATAGCCATCAATTTCCTGAAACCAGTCCATGCACTTTTACATAGCCGATGCTAGGTTGATGCCAACAGTATGATCAGGAGGATTTTTTTCAATGAATATCATCTGGCTGGGCCACGGCAGTTTCCGCATTGAAACCGGCGGGCAGGTGCTGCTGATCGACCCCTGGCTGACCGGGAATCCGGTGCTGTCCGAGGACCACCATGACAACGCGCTGGATGGTGCGACACACATTCTGCTGACGCACACACATTTCGATCACGTTGCGGACGTGGTGTCGCTGGCCAAGCACCTGAAAGTACCCGTGGTCGGCCAATATGACCTGATGGGGTATTGGAGCGAGACCGAAGGGCTGGAAACCATCGGTTTCAACAAAGGCGGCACAGTGGATTTGAACGGGGTCAAGGTATCCATGGTTCCAGCCTCACATAGCTCGACCTTTTCAACGCCGGACGGCCTGCGGACCGGTGGCAGCGAGGTCGGCTTCATGATCGCCTCGGACGGGCACATGCTTTACGTGTCAGGGGACACCGACATCATGGCCGATATGGAATGGATGGGCGATTACTACAAACCCGATATCGGCATCCTGTCGGCGGGCGGGCATTTCACCATGGACATGAAGGGCACGGCCTATGCGGCCAAGCGGTATTTCAATTTCAAGACAGTGATTCCCTGCCATTACAAAACCTTCCCAATTCTGGAACAGTCTGCTCAGGCGCTGATTGATGGGTTGCCGGGGGTGGACGTGATCGAACCTGAGTTGATGAAACCTATCACTCTTTAAAATCACGGCGTGCAGCGAAGAAGGCTTTCAGAAGATCGGCGGCCTCTTGTGCAGCGATGCCGTCGTAAATTTCGGGGACATGGTGCGCCTGTTTATGGGTGAAAACCCGCGCACCATGGGCCACGCCGCCCGATTTCGGATCGGCGGCCCCATAGTATATACGCCGGATGCGCGCCGCGGCCAAAGCCGCCGCGCACATCGCGCAGGGTTCCAGCGTGACGTAAAGGTCATGGTCCGGCAGCCGTTCTGACCGAACCCCGGCGCAGGCCACGCGCAGGGCCAAGATCTCGGCATGGGCGGTGGGGTCGTTCAACTCGCGCGTCCGGTTGCCTGCTGAGGCCACGATCCGGCCGTCGGGTGCGACGATCACGGCGCCCACCGGAACCTCTCCGCGATCTGCGGCAGCGCGCGCCTCGACCAGCGCCTTGTCCATATGTGATTTGAACGTCATGCCTCTGACTGCATCAGAAACCTGTCTTTCGCAAGCGGGCGGGATGCGCTATGGGCTGCGGATGACCAAAACCCCTCCTCCCGGCGACCGGATCGCCAAAGTTCTTGCCCGCGCAGGCGTTGCCTCGCGCCGTGAAGCTGAACGTATGATCGAAGCAGGCCGAGTGGCCGTGAATGGCAAGGTCATCGACAGCCCGGCCCTGAACGTGACCGCCAAAGACAAGATCGTCGTCGACGGCAAACCGGTGTCGGAACCTGAACCCTCGCGCCTGTGGCTGTATCACAAGCCGTCCGGCCTGGTGACGACAACGCGCGACGAAAAAGGCCGCGCCACCATTTTCGACAACCTGCCCGAAGACATGCCCCGCGTCATGAGCGTTGGACGGCTGGACCTGAACTCGGAAGGGTTACTGTTGCTGACCAATGATGGCGGCATCAAACGCAAGCTGGAACTGCCTTCGACTGGTTGGCTGCGCAAATACCGCGTTCGGGTGAATGGGCGGCCGAAGGACGAAGATTTTGCGCCGCTGCGCAAAGGGCTTGTGATCGACGGAGAGCGTTTCCTGCCGATGGACGTGTCGCTGGACCGTCAGCAAGGCGCAAATGCGTGGCTGACCATTGGCCTGCGCGAAGGTAAAAACCGCGAGATTCGCCGCGCGATAGAGGATATCGGCTATGCCGTGAACCGCCTGCTGCGGGTGTCTTACGGCCCTTTCCAGCTGGGCAATCTGAAGCCCGGCGAGGTTGAAGAGATCCGCCGCCGCGTGATGCGGGACCAGTTGGGGTTGGACGGCGAACCTGACGCCAAACCCAAACGCCCTGCCCGTCCGCAAAGAAAACGGCCACCGATCGGCAAGAAACCTCGCAAGTGACGCGGGTTTAGCAACCTTCCCCCTAGCGCCAAGCCCGCGCATCGCCTAAATTTTCCGTAAGTTATTCCACGGGGGAACGCCATGTCAGGGACCGGAGTGCAAAAACTGGCCTATGCGGCCCTTCTTGTGCTGATGCTCGGTGTCTGTACCGGTGTGCTGGGGGGACTATAGCGCATGGCTAAGCGGTATGGCGGAAAATTCAGCCCCGAAGGCGGCGGCTCTGACGACGACCAACCGCAGCGCGGACAATTTCATGGCGCACGCGTCGAACCGGCGGGCGCACGGGCCAATATCCTTTTTCTGCCTGCCATTCCCCTGGTGTTTCTGTCGCTAAACGACGGTGCAGTCGGCATGACGATCGGGCTGATCGCCGCTGGCCTGCTGACCGCCGCTGCCTTTCTGTTGCGCGAAGGTTTGCGCGCCGAGGCCGAATTTAACGCACGTCGCACCGCGCGACGCCCGGCCTTTCCACGCAAGATTTTCGCAAGCGTGTTGACCGGTATTGGTGTCGCTGTGGCCGCGTACCGGACGGAATACCTGGATGCCGAAACTGCTGCTCAGGCCGGCCTGCTGGCCCCGATCCTGTTCGGGGTGGTGGCAACGGTCCTGCATTCCGTGTCCTTCGGTCTGGACCCGATGAAAGACAAGGGCATGGAGGGGGTCGACACCTTTCAGCAAGACCGCGTGGCCCGTGTGGTTGAAGATGCCGAAACCCATCTGACAGAGATGACCGATGCTATAAAACGTGCAGGCGACCGCCGGATCGAGGCGCGCGTCGAACGGTTTCAGGAAACCGCCCGCGATCTGTTTCGCACGGTCGAGGAAGACCCGCGTGATCTGGCCGGCGCCCGCAAATACCTGACCGTCTATCTGCAGGGTGCCCGTGACGCGACGGTGAAGTTTGCCGATGTCTACGCCCGAACCCGCGATGCGCAGGCCCTGACCGACTATTCGGCTCTGCTGGACGATCTGGAACAGAATTTCGCGGCTCGCACCCGCAAGATGCTATTGGATGACCGCAGCGATCTGACGGTTGAAATTGACGTGTTGCGCGAACGGCTGCAGCGCGAAGGCGTCCGGTTGGACTAACCGGCCCATTTTTTGAGAGAGGATTACCCCATGTCCGATGAGATCAAGAACAAAGCGGTCGAAGCAGAAACGCTGGTACAGGAAGTAACAGCCGTTGCGTTGCCTGAACCCACAAATCAGGTCATCTCGCTTGAAGAGGCCGACGATCCGGTCAGCGCTGAAATCCGCAACCGCATGGATGAGCTGGATATGGGCAACACCAATTCGATCGTGTCCTTCGGCTCGTCCGCCCAGGCGGAATTGCAGGAAATCAGCCAGGCCATGCTGGCGGATGTACGCAACAAGGATGTGGGTCCCGCGGGGGACAGCCTGCGCGATATCGTCACCTCGATCCGGGGCTTTTCGGTCAGCGAATTAGATGTGCGCCGCGAACGCAGCTGGTGGGAAAAACTGCTGGGCAAGGCCGCGCCTTTCGCCAAGTTCACAGCGCAATACGAAGAGGTTCAGGGCCAGATCGACAAGATCACGGACGATCTTCTGGGTCATGAACACACGCTGCTGAAAGACATCAAGTCGCTGGATCTGCTGTATGAAAAGACTCTTGGGTTCTACGACGAGCTGGCGCTGTATATCGCGGCAGGTGAAGAAAAGCTGACCGAACTGGACAGTCAGGACATCCCCCAAAAAGAGGCCGAAGTTCAGGCCGCGCCCGAAGATGAACAGGTGATGAAAGCACAGGAACTGCGCGATATGCGTGCCGCACGGGATGATTTGGAACGCCGTGTGCATGACCTGAAGCTGACGCGGCAGGTGACGATGCAGTCGCTGCCCTCGATCCGCTTGGTGCAGGAGAATGACAAGTCGCTGGTCACCAAGATCAACTCGACCCTGGTCAATACCGTGCCGCTGTGGGAAACCCAGCTGGCGCAGGCGGTCACCATTCAACGCAGCGCCGAAGCGGCCTCGGCCGTACGCGATGCCAACGATCTGACCAATGAATTGCTGACCTCGAACGCGGCTAACCTGCGTGAGTCGAACAAGATGATCCGCGAGGAAATGGAACGCGGCGTGTTCGATATCGAGGCGGTCAAACAAGCCAATGCCGATCTGATCGGTACAATCAACGAAAGTCTGGCGATTGCTGACGAAGGTAAGGCCAAACGCGCCGCTGCCGAGCAGGAACTGCAGAAGATGGAGACCGAACTGCGCGACACCTTGGCCGCGGCCAAGGCCCGCAAGGACGGGATCGGCGACAATGCCGGAACGGCGGTACCGGGCTGACGGCGGGCCAGACGTGCGGGTAGCGGGATATCTGAAGCCATTATTGGGCTTGATGGCACTTTTGGTTTTGGCCAATTGCGATGAAGCATTGACGTCTTCGGTTGTTCCGCAACCGCGCCCGGTGGCGCCCGCCCCTGCACCCAATGCCTATGTGCCCCCATCCGCAGCCAGTCAGGACTTGGCCAGGTTCTATCAGCGGGTCGAACGCGACCTGCTGACCCGCGACATGTTGCGCATTGATGGGGGCGGCCCGGATACACCCTATGACGCCGACGATCTGGCCCGCAATTTCGAGGCCATAGCCTTTTACAGCGAATACCCTGATCACGCTGTAACAACGCGTATTCAGCGAACGGACGGACAACTTAGCCGATGGGCCGGGCCTGTACGAATTCAAACGGAATTCGCCCCGTCCGTCGCACCCGAAGCGCGCGAAAAAGACACGGCCGAGGTTGAGGCATTTGCAAAGCGACTTGGCAAATTGACGGATCATCCGATCTCGGTCGTCAATCGCAAAGCCAATTTCCATGTCTTCTTCGCAGGCAAGGATGACAGCGCTTATGTAGTGAAACGCTTGAAACAACTGATCCCCGGCATCAGCACGCCATCACTGGAATTAGTTGCAAATCCGCGTGCCAATATTGACTGCCTTGTCTTTGCGTCCCCTACCAAAAGCTCGCCGTATAAATTTGTGCGGGCCGTGACGCTCATCCGGGCTGAATTGCCGGACCTGACGCGCCGCAGCTGCATTCACGAGGAAATCGCACAGGGGCTGGGTCTATCCAACGACAGCCCCAACGCACGGCCTTCGATTTTCAACGACAATGATGAGTTTGCGCTGCTGACCAGCCATGACGAAAAACTTTTGACAATGCTCTACGATCCACGCCTTGAGCCCGGGGTAACAGCTGAAGACGCCCGCCCTGTGGTGCGGATCATTGCACGCGAATTGATGGGCCAGCAGCTCTGAGCCCAAGGAAAGGAGACCCCAATGGGTATTTTCGATTTTCTGACCGGAGAATTTATCGACGTCATTCACTGGGTCGACGACACCCGCGACACAATGGTCTGGCGGTTCGAGCGTGAGGGGCACGAGATCAAATACGGCGCCAAGCTGACCGTGCGCGAGGGTCAGGCGGCGGTATTTGTGCACGAAGGTCAGCTGGCGGATGTGTTCACGCCAGGTCTCTATATGCTTGAGACCAACAACATGCCGATCATGACGACTCTGCAGCATTGGGATCACGGCTTTCAGTCTCCGTTCAAGTCCGAGATCTATTTCGTTAACACGACCCGGTTCAATGACCTGAAGTGGGGCACCAAAAACCCGATCATGCTACGTGATCCGGAATTCGGACCAACCCGCATTCGGGCCTTCGGCACCTATACGGTGCGCGTGAAGGACGCTGCGAAGTTCCTGATCGAGATCGTGGGCACCGATGGTGAATTCACAATGGATGAGATCAGCTTTCAGATCCGCAACATCATCGTGCAGGAATTTAGCCGGGTGATCGCCGGATCAGGCATTCCAGTTCTGGACATGGCCGCCAACACAGCCGATTTGGGCAAGCTGATCGCGGCTGAAGTTTCTCCGGTGCTGGACGGTTACGGACTTGAGATGCCAGAATTCTACATTGAAAACATCTCTCTACCGCCCGCAGTTGAAGCAGCGTTGGACAAGCGGACCTCGATGGGGTTGGCGGGTGATCTGGGTAAGTTCACCCAGTATTCCGCGGCCGAGGCGATGACCGCCGCGGCCAACAATCCCGGTCAGGGCGGCGGCATGGGCGCGGGGCTTGGCATGGGAATGGGCATGGCGATGGCACAGCAGATGTCGAACATGGCAGCGGGTCAACCCAGTGGCCCGTGGGGCGGTTCCGCCCCCGCCGCACCGCAACCGGCAGCGCATGCCGCACCGCCCCCTCCGCCTCCGGTCGAGCATGTGTGGCATATCGCGGTGGACGGGCAAACCAGCGGGCCGTTCTCGAAGGCCAAAATGGGTCGCATGGCCACCGACGGAGAAATCACCCGCGACACCCACGTTTGGACTGCGGGTCAGGATGGTTGGAAAAAGGCTGGAGACGTGCAGGAATTGGCGCAGCTGTTCACCATTCTGCCGCCACCGCCGCCGGGTGCGTAACGTTTTAGTCGCTGGCGCATAGGGCTGCACGATGAGTGAAGAACACAGATTTCCCTGCGAGCAATGTGGCGCGGATTACCGGTTCAACCCCGGTGATGGCAGTCTGACCTGCGACCATTGCGGGCATTCCGTGACGATTGGTGCTGGTCCATGGGGCGGGGCCAGCCTGAAAGAGCTGGATTTCGACGCTGCAATCGCGGAACAACTTCCGGAGAGCGAGATCGAGGAAACGCGTGTTCTGTCCTGCCCCAATTGCGCAGCTCAGGTCGAGTTCGATCCTGCGACCCACGCCGCAGAATGCCCGTTCTGCGCGACGCCCGTGGTAACGGATACCGGCGTTAGTCGGCATATCAAACCGCGCGGTGTGCTGCCCTTTGCTTTGGACGAACGCACGGCGCACAAGGCAATGGGAGACTGGCTGGGTCGTCTCTGGTTCGCGCCCAACGGGTTAAAGGAATACGCCCGCAAAGGCCGCAAGATGCAGGGCATTTATGTGCCCTACTGGACCTTTGATGCGGACACTAAGTCCAGTTATCGCGGTGAGCGGGGCGTTGTCTATTACGAGACCCGGACCGTCATGCGCGACGGCAAGCGCGTACAGCAGCAGGTGCCAAAGGTGCGGTGGTCGCCAAAATCCGGACAGGTCGCGCGGTTCTTCGACGACGTGCTGGTGTTGGCATCACAGTCTTTGCCCAAAAGCTATACTGACGCGCTGGAGCCTTGGGACTTACCATCGCTGGAACCTTATCAGCCGGAATATCTGGCCGGATTCAGGGCCGAGGCCTATACCGTTGAATTGCAGGAAGGCTACTCCGAGGCCCGTGGGTACATAGCGCGAGTGATCGAACGTGAAGTGCGCTTTGATATTGGCGGCGATCGTCAGCGGATACACGGGATCGATACGGATGTGCGAGACGTTACCTTCAAACATATCCTGCTACCGGTCTGGATGGCGGCCTATAAGTACCGTGGCCAGACCTATCGCTTCGTCGTTAACGGGCGCACCGGCCGCGTACAGGGAGAACGCCCCTGGTCCGCCATCAAGATCACTGTTGCCGTTGTTCTGGGCCTGCTTGTGGCGGCCGGCGTCGGGTATCTGATGGCCACCGGCCAACAGTGACAACGCTGAGCGCCAGCCATGAAATCAGTGAATGTTAGCGCTTGAACTTCCGTCACTCTGACGCCATTCTCCGCCGCGTCAACGCCTAAGGGGAGAGGCCATAGTGACACTATCCGATCTAAATCGGTTGCTGGCCTCGCGGTATTCCTGCCGGGCCTTTCGCCCCAACCCGGTGCCCAAGGATCAGATCGAACAAATCCTGACCAGCGCCGCCCGCGTGCCCAGCTGGTGCAACGCTCAACCCTGGCACGTCTCGGTCACCAGCGGCGCAGAAACCGAGCGGTTTCGCGCGGCAATGCAGGCCGAGGCTGCTGCGGGCACGCCCTGCCCGGACATTCCATTTCCAACTTCCTATTCCGGCGTTTATCAGGACCGCCGCCGGGCCTGCGGGTGGGCTCTGTATCAAGCAGTCGGCGTTAAACGCGGTGACCGCAGCGCCTCGACCCAGCAGATGATACAGAATTTCTCTTTGTTCGGGGCACCCCATTGCGCCATTGTCTCAAGCCCCACCGAACTTGGCGCTTATGGCGCGCTGGATTGCGGCGGGTTTATCACCGCCTTTTCACTGGCTGCGCAGGCACTTGGCATCGCCACGATCCCGCAGGCTGCACTGGCCACCTATAGCCCGTTCTTGCGCAGGTATTTCGATATCCCCGAAGATCGGTTGATTTTATGCGCGATTTCTTTCGGTTATGCGGATACAGATCACCCAGCCAACGGCTTTCGCACCGACCGCGCCGATCTGAGTGAGATCGTGAACTGGGTCGGATAACAACCACACCGGACGGAGAACGATTTTGCGCGCTGTTCTACAACGAGTTTCGAAGGCCAGTGTATCGGTTGACGGTCAGATGATCGGCCAGACCGGACCGGGGCTGATGATCTTGGTCTGCGCTATGCAGGGCGATGATGAAGCCAAGGCAGATCAGCTTGCCGCCAAAATCTCCAAGCTGCGCATCTTCAAGGATGACGCTGGTAAAATGAACCGGTCAGTGAAAGATATCGAAGGGTCCACGCTGGTGATCAGCCAGTTTACGTTGGCCGCCGATACCTCACGCGGCAATAGGCCCGGATTTTCCGAGGCCGCCACACCGGATGTCGGCAAACATCTGTATGAGGTCTTTGCCCAGCGGTTGCAGGCACATGGTGTGCCGGTAGAGACCGGGCAATTCGGTGCCGATATGGCGGTTGAGCTGGTCAATGACGGGCCCGTCACGATTTGGATGGAAAGCTGATGGACAGGAAAGAACAGGCAATTCGCATCTGGCAGACCGGGGTCGACGCCGTAGGTGGTCACGCCGCAACCAGCAAGGCTTTGCAGGGCATCCCCCAGCCCGATCAAATATTGGCGGTCGGCAAACCCGCCGCGGCCATGGCCCGCGCGGCGCTGGAACATTTCGGACCGCGCCCGACACTGGTTGTCACCAAGGATGGCCACGGGCGTGATCTGCCCGATTATGTGACGGTGATCGAGGCCTCGCACCCCGTTCCAGACGCGCGCAGCCTTCAAGGTGGTCAGGCATTGCGCGAGGCGGTTGAGGCAATGAAGCCCGGTTCACATCTGTTGTTGCTGGTTTCGGGCGGCGCATCCTCTCTGGCCGAAGATCTGGTGCCGGGCAAAACGCTGGGTGATCTGGAACAGCTGAACATAAAGCTGCTGTCCGAGGGGCTGGACATCACCGCGATGAACGCGGAACGGCGCAAGCTGTCACGGATCAAGAGGGGAGGATTGCTTTCCCACTTTCATGGCGACAGGGTGACTGTTCTGGCCATTTCGGATGTACCCGGAGATGACTTGAATGTTGTCGGCTCGGGCATTGGGGCTCTGCCGGGGTCGGTTGATTTTGCGGCTACCACTCAGATCGTGGCGTCAAACGCTCATGCCCGCGCGGCCGCAGCGGACTTGGCACAAGTTGACGGTCTGACGGTTCATGCCAATGAAGAATGCCTGCACGATGATTTCTTGAATATCGCCGAAGCACTGGGCGAACGCATCCGCGCGATGCCAAAGGGCGTCATGATTTTCGGTGGCGAACCAACTGTTGTATTGCCAACTAACCCAGGGCGCGGTGGGCGCAATCAGGCGCTGGCTTTGGCCCTGGCACGCGAGATTGCTGGTTGCGAGGGTATCACGGTGGTTGTCGGCGGCACCGACGGCACGGACGGACCCACGCAAGCCGCCGGGGCGGTTGTCGACGGCACCACATGGGGCGACGGTGCTGAGCAGGCATTACAACAGGCCGACAGCGGCAGCTATCTGGACCACGCAGGGGCTTTGCTGGTGACGGGACCGACGGGAACAAACGTGATGGATTTGCTTGTCGCGATCCGCACATGATTTGACGGTTTTTGGACTGCCCGGAATGTAAAACATCCGGACAATACTTTAATGACGCCGCCCACCAACGCGCTACGCACCATCGAAGATCTTCCTGATATTGGCATCGAATTGCCGGATGGCTGTCGCCTATCCGCGCGTGTTTGGCGCCCCACGGATGCCGTGGAAAACCCCGTTCCCGCCATTCTGGAGTTTCTACCCTATCGCAAACGCGACGGCACCTCGGTGCGGGATGAACTGACCCACCCGTGGTTCGCCGAACGCGGCTATGCCTGCATTCGCGTCGACATGCGTGGCAATGGCGACAGCGAAGGGGTGATGGAGGATGAATATACCCAGCAAGAGTTGGACGATGCCGTGGCCACCATCCAATGGCTGGCCGAACAACCGTGGTGCACGGGCAAGGTTGGAATGATGGGGATCAGTTGGGGCGGCTTCAACGCGCTTCAAGTCGCGGCGCTGCAACCTGAGCCGCTGAAAGCGATCATCACCTTATGTTCGACGGCTGACCGTTACGCGGATGATATCCACTATAAGGGTGGCTGTTTGCTGAACGAGAATCTGGGCTGGGGCGCGACCATGTGGTCCTATTCCTCGCGCCCGCCGGATCCGGACCTACGCCCGAACTGGCGTGAGCTGTGGTTAGAGAGGCTGGAGAACGAGTCGTTTCTACCACTTGTCTGGCTGCGCCATCAGCGGCGGGATGAATATTGGCGGCACGGCTCAGTTTGCGAGGATTTCAGTGCCATCCGGGCGGCGACTCTGGCCGTTAGCGGCTGGGGCGATGCGTATAAAAACACTGTGCCATTGCTGGTTGAGCAACTGGAGGCCCCGGTCAAAGGCATTGTGGGGCCGTGGGTGCACAAATACCCTCATTTCGCAGTGCCTGAACCCCGGATCGGTTTCCTGCAGGAAGCGCTGCGCTGGTGGGACCACTGGCTAAAAGGGTTGGATACCGGCGTCGATTCTGATCCCGATTATCGCGCCTATCTGATGGACGGCGTGCGCCCGCAACGCTGGTACAGCGAACGACCTGGGCGCTGGATCACCGAAAGCGATGGGGCCACCTCTCATCTGCCCCGCATGACGCTGGGGTTGTCGAATGCCGGGTTGGGTCAGGACGGACCGCTGGATCAACGCGTTCGGTCACCGCAGACCTGCGGCATGGAGGGGGGTGAATACTGCGCCATCTGGCTGGGTCCAGACATGCCGGGGGATCAGCGCACCGACGATGCGCTGTCAGCCTGTTTCGATGGCGCAGCTTTGGCTGAGGATCTGGACATTGTCGGTGCGCCGCGCATCCGCCTGCGACTTAGCGTCGATAAGCCTCAAGCGCAGATTGCCGTGCGGCTGAACCATCTTCACCCGGATGGCGCGTCGACCCGCATCACCTATGGCGTTCTGAACCTGTCGCATAGGGACAGCCACGCCGAACCGACACCTCTAGTACCTGGCACCAGTTACGAGGTTGCACTGGATCTTGACCATATCACCTATCGCGTCCCCAAGGGGCACCGCCTGCGGGTCGCAATTTCAAGCGCTTATTGGCCGTTGATCTGGCCATCCCCCGACAGAGCTGGACTGCATCTGACCGAGGGCACGCTATACCTGCCCCACCGCTCGGCCACACCTGATTCATACGCGTTCCCACCTCCGGAATCGGCTCCGCCGCTGGATCAGACAACCCTGCGCGAACCGAACAATTCCCGGCGGGTCGAGATGGACATGAACACCGGCGAAACGCATCTGATCATCGACGACGACTTTGGGTTGGTCACAAACAACGACCATGGTTTGACACATGGCAGCACAGCCTATGAGCGTTGGTCGATCCATCCGAACGATCCCCTTTCGGCCCGTGGCTATTGTCGCTGGACGCAGGAAATCAACCGGAACGGTATCAATCTGAGAACAGAAACGTCTTGCGAAATGTGGTCGGATCGAACGACATTTTACCTCAGGGCAGAAATGAATGCCTTTGACGGCGAAAGCTTGGTATCAACAAAGCAGGTGGAGGATACCGTTTCACGCGATCAAATATAAAACATTCGCCGGAATGGGCTGGACATTTACCCTTGCCCGCCCAACCGAAATGCGCCTACTTTGACTCATGCGTCAATAAAAAGCCCGTAAAGGGCCGACAAACCTACCAACTGGGAGATCTTTGAATGAACGAACAACTCACTCACATGACCAAGCAGGTCACAGCGGGCAAGCTGACCCGCCGCGAATTCATGGGGAAGGCAGCGGCTTTGGGTGTCACCGCAGCGATGGCAAGCACCATGTTTGCAGACGCCGCGCGTGCGGCAGGCCCGATAAAAGGCGGTGATCTGAAGTTCGGTCTTCAGGGCGGTGAATCCACCAACTCGCTTGACCCAGCAACCTATGCAAGCTCGGTGCCATTCCAGAACGGCAAGCAATTTGGTGACCAGCTGGTAGAGGTTGCACCCGACGGCTCGATCGAACCTCGTCTGGCAGAAAGCGTAGAAGGCAGCGCGGATGCCAAAGTCTGGACCTTCAAACTGCGTCAGGGCGTCGAATTCCACAACGGCAAGACCATGACCAGTGAAGACGTGCTGAAGACTATGGAGCGCCACTCAAACGAAGATTCGAAGTCTGGTGCTCTGGGCATCATGAAAGGCATCGAGTCGATGAAGGCCGATGGCGACAACTTCCAGGTCACACTGACCGAGCCTAACGCCGACTTGCCTTACTTGATGGCAGACTACCACCTGATCATTCAGCCAGACGGCGGCATGGAAAATCCAGGTGCAGGTATCGGCACTGGACCATACAAGGTAGAAGTGGATGAGCCCGGTGTACGTCACCTGTACACGAAGTTTGAAAACCACTGGAACCCTGACTTCGGAAATTTCGACAGCGTTGAAGTAATTGTCATCAACGATGCGACCGCCAGAACGGCTGCTCTGCAGGGTGGGCAGGTTCACGCGATCAACCGCGTTGAGCCGAAGGTTGCTGACTTGCTGGGTCGCGCACCGAATCTGACCGTACATTCGACGGCGGGACGTGGGCACTATGTGTTCATCATGCATTGCGACACCGCGCCGTTCGACAACAACGAACTGCGTCTGGCACTTAAACACGCCATTGACCGTCAGGACTTGGTCGACAAGGTTCTGCGCGGGTATGGCACAGTTGGCAACGATATGCCTGTGAACGCAGCATACCCGCTGTTTGATGGATCAATTCCTCAGCGCGAGTTCAGCCTTGAGAAAGCGGCTGAGCATTACAAGAAGTCGGGCCATGACGGTTCGCCGATCATCTTGCGCGTTGCAGATGGCGCCTTCCCAGGTGCCGTGGATGCTGCGGCGCTGTTCCAGCAAACAGCTGCACAGGCAGGTATCCCGCTGGAAATCAAGCGCGAACCCAACGATGGCTATTGGTCCGAAGTCTGGAACGTGCAGCCCTTCTGCGCCTCGTATTGGGGTGGCCGTCCGGTGCAGGATCAGATGTACTCAACCGCTTATCTGTCTAGTGCCGATTGGAACGATACCCGTTTCAAGGTTCCAGAATTCGACGAGATGTTGTTTGCAGCCCGCGCCGAGTTGGACAACGACAAGCGCAAGGACATATACAGCAAGATGGGCATGATGGTCCGTGACCAAGGCGGCCTGATCTGCCCAATGTTCAATGACTTTGTCGAAGGCGTCACTAATCAGCTGGAAGGTTGGGAAAACGATCCGACCCAAGAGATGATGAATGGCAACATGTCCCGCAAGATGTGGTTCTCCTGATAGGGCCCACGGATAATGCATCCTATCATTAAACTGGTTTCCCAGCGCCTTGCGCTGGGATTCCTGCTTCTCTTCGGTGCATCGGCTCTGATATTCGGCCTCACCGAAGCCCTTCCTGGGGACGCTGCGCAAGCGGTCCTAGGCCAAGCTGCAACCCCCGAGGCGCTGGCAAACCTGCGCGAGGAAATGGGCCTCAACCGCCCCGCCCTGACCCGTTATTTCGAATGGCTGGGCGGCATTGTTCAAGGTGATCTTGGACAATCCCTGACCAATAAACTGGATATCGCCGAGTCGATCGGCAGTCGTCTGGGCAACACGCTGTTTCTGGCCTTCTGGGCCGCTGTTGTTTCCGTACCGCTGGCTATCTTTTTGGGCCTGTTGGCCGTGCGTTATCGTAACCGTTGGCCGGACAAGCTGATTTCGGCGGTTACCCTTACAACCATCTCGATCCCCGAGTTTCTGATCGGTTATGTGCTGGTCTATTTCGTGGCCGTTAAGCTAGGGTTGTTCTCGCCCCTGGCAATGATCAACGACAGCATGTCCTTTTGGCAAAAGCTGAATTCAATTGCTCTGCCTGTTATCGTTCTGACGCTGGTTGTTCTGGCGCATATGATGCGCATGACCCGCGCCGCGATTCTGAACGTGATGCAGTCTGCCTACGTTGAAACAGCAGAACTGAAGGGTCTGAGCAATTTTCAAGTTATCTACCGCCACGCGTTTCCGAACGCCGTCGCGCCCATCGTTAACGTGGTGATGCTGAACCTGGCCTATCTGGTCGTCGGCGTCGTCGTGGTTGAGGTGGTGTTCGTCTATCCCGGCATGGGGCAGTACCTTGTGGACCACGTGACCAAGCGTGACGTTCCGGTGGTTCTGGCCTGCGGCGTCATCTTTGCCGCGATCTATATCGGGCTGAACATGATTGCAGACATTGTTGCCATTCTGGCCAACCCAAGGCTGAGGCATCCGAAATGAAGAACATCCCTATTTCTGCAATGATCGGGCTGGCCTTCACAGCCCTGTACTTCATCATCGCCCTCCTTGCCCCTCTGCTGGCCCCTTACGGTATGGCCGAGGTCGTGGGCGACGTGTGGGAGCCGTCCAGCTCACAATTCTGGCTGGGTACTGACAACATTGGCCGCGACCTTCTTAGCCGCATGATCTATGGCGGGCGCACGACGATCTTTATCGCCACGGTGGCCACGATCCTTAGCTTCGTGACCGGCTCGATCCTTGGTTTTCTGGCCGCGGTGCTGGGTGGCTGGGCTGATCAGGTCATGTCGCGCATGGTGGATCTGATCATGTCGATCCCGACACTGATCTTTGCGCTGGTGGTTCTGGCCATGGTGCCGGTGACCATTCCCGTTCTGATCCTCGTCATGGGGCTGCTGGACGCCACTCGTGTCTATCGCTTGGCCCGCGCCGTCGCCGTGGATATCGCGGTCATGGACTATGTCGAGGCCGCGCGTCTGCGTGGTGAGGGCCAGGTCTGGGTCATCTTCCGTGAAATCCTGCCCAACGCCCTGTCGCCGCTGGTGGCGGAACTGGGTCTGCGGTTCATCTTCATGGTTCTGTTTGTCTCGACCCTGTCATTCCTGGGTCTGGGCGTTCAGCCGCCGCTGGCGGACTGGGGCGGCATCGTGAAGGAAAACAAGGACGGCATCGTCTATGGCATCGGCGCGGCGCTCTACCCTGCTGTCGCCATCGCAACGCTGGCGATCTCGGTCAACCTTGTGGCTGACTGGGTCCTGAACCGTACCACATCGCTGAAAGGAGGCCGGGGATGACAGAAGCCCTTCTCAAGGTCCGCGACCTCAAAATCGGCGCGACCGTCTATCCACCGGGTGAAAAACCCCATGACATCGAAATCGTGCACGGGGTCAGCTTTGACCTCGCGCCCGGCAAGGTCCTGGGGCTGATCGGCGAATCCGGTGCCGGTAAATCGACCATCGGTCTAGCCTCGATGGCCTATGGCCGGGGCGGTGTGGAAATCACCGGCGGTGAGGTTTGGGTCAATGGCCGCGATATCCTCAAGACGTCGCATGGCGATATCCGCAAGCTGCGTGGGGGTGAGGTTACATATGTGTCCCAATCCGCCGCAGCATCTTTTAACCCAGCGAAAAAGATCATGGATCAGGTGGTCGAAGCTGCGGTGGAACAGAAAAAGTTCAGCCGCAAAGAGGCCGAAGGCCGTGCGCGCGAGTTGTTCGCCAAGCTGGGTCTGCCCGATCCGGACAATATCGGCGAGCGCTATCCACACCAGGTTTCGGGTGGTCAGTTGCAACGTTGCATGACAGCGCTGGCGCTCTGCCCCGAGCCTGATCTTGTGGTGTTCGACGAACCTACCACAGCGCTGGACGTTACGACTCAGATCGACGTTCTGATGGCGATCAAAGAGGCCATCGCAGACACTGGTGTTGCCGCGCTTTACATCACCCACGACCTGGCGGTTGTGGCGCAAGTAAGCGACGACATCATGGTGCTGCGGATGGGCAATACGGTCGAGTATGGCAATACCGACCAGATCATCAACAACCCGCAAGAGGAATATACTCAGGCTCTGGTCTCGGTCCGTTCCATCGAGCACGAAGAAAAGAAACCTACACCCGACCCGGTGCTGAGCGTTGACGGCATCACCGCGCGCTACAAGGGGCTGAATTTCGACGTGCTGCACAATGTCAATGTCGAGCTTCATCCAGGACAGACGCTGGCTGTGGTGGGCGAATCCGGCTCGGGCAAATCTACCTTGGCGCGGGTGATCACCGGCCTTCTGCCACCGCGCGATGGTGAGATCACCTTTTCAGGCCGCAAGCTCAGTGGCGATCTGAAGGGCCGCACCCGCGAGGACCTGCGCGAGTTGCAGATGATCTATCAGATGGCCGACGTGGCGATGAACCCGCGCCAGACCGTCGGCACGATCATCGGTCGCCCGCTGGAGTTCTACTTCAACATGCGCGGCGCGGAAAAGCGCAAGCGGATCATCGAACTGTTGGATGAGATCGAACTGGGCGAAAAGTTCATGGATCGCTATCCGGCGGAACTGTCCGGTGGTCAGAAACAGCGTGTCTGTATCGCGCGGTCGCTGGCGGCCAAGCCCAAGATGATCATCTGTGATGAGGTCACCTCGGCGCTTGATCCGCTGGTGGCGGATGGCATCCTCAAGCTGTTGCTCGACCTGCAAAAGATCGAGGATGTGGCATACCTGTTCATCACCCACGATCTGGCAACGGTGCGTGCAATCAGCGATAGTATCGCGGTGATGTATCAGGGCCGCGTGGTTCGTTATGGCCCGAAATCGCAGGTGCTCAGCCCGCCGTTTGACGACTATACCGATCTGCTGCTCAGCTCGGTGCCCGAAATGCATCTGGGTTGGCTGGAAGAAGTTGTCGCCCACCGCAAGATGGAGAGTGCGGGGAACTGACCCGGTTCGCGACAGGTTGAAGAAAACTGAAAATCCCGGCGCTTTGTCTGATGGCAGGTGTCGGGATTTTGCTATTTGGGGCGGGAACAGGCAGCCCCGAGGCAACGAATCCCCTAGGGTCGCCTGAAGGATTCTAAGAAAGGGTCAGGGAATGGACCGTAAACTCCTCCTCATCATTCTGGACGGTGTTCCATGGCGCAATTTTCGCCGCCTGTTCGGCAACCTTGAAGGCTGGGTCGACAGTGGCGAGGCACAGGTCTGGAAGCATCGCGCGGTGCTGCCATCGACCTCGGCCAGTTGCTATGCCTCGATCCACACCGGCGTCACACCGCAGGAACATGGCTGCACAGGCAACAGCAACGTCTTCCGTCTAAGCCACAAGGATGTCTTCAGCCAGGTCCGCGAGGCGGGTGGCGTGACCGGCGCCGTGACCCACAGCTATTGGTCGCAATTCTTCAACCGTCACCCGTTCGACTATGTCCGCGACATCGAATACGACGAGCCTGAGAGCAAGACGATCAACCATGGCCGGTTCCACTCGATGACCGGCTATGGACAGGTGAACCAGATGACGCCCTCGGACATGGATCTGTTTGGCACACTGACCAATCTGTGCCTGCGCTTTGGGTTGGATTACGGCATTCTGCACACCTGCACGCTGGACAGCATGGGCCACCGATTCCATCACGATTGCGAGGAAATGGACCATGCCTGCTTCGTCATGGACGAAATGCTGGCCCCTTTCATCCCACGTTGGCGGCAATTGGGGTATGAGGTCATCGTGACCGCGGACCATGGTCAGGACGAACGTGGCCATCACGGCGGACGGGGATCGCTGCAACAGGAAACTGCATTGTATTATTTCGGCGATGCCAAAGGCCCCGAGGCTGATACGGTGATCGACCAGCTGCAACTGGCGCCCACGATTCTGAACCGCATGGGCGCACCAATCGCCGAGACGATGAAAGCCAAGCCTTTCCTGAAGTGACGGATTAGTCGTAGGGCCAGATCTGCTGGCCCAATGCTTCGATGGCGACAGAAATCCGTTCGAAACTGTCTGCGGCGCGTTTGACCGAGGTACGCGCCCGCAGATACCCATGCACAAGGCCGGGCTCATTCACCCAATGCGCTCGCCCACCCGTTTCGGTGATCTTTCTGCAATAGGCCGGGCCATCGTCGCGCAACGGATCGCAATCGGCGGTAACCACTACGGTCGGCGGCAGGCCCGAGAAATCAATATCCTGCAGCGGCGCGAATGTCGGGTCGTTCTGCGGCGCAGGCCCGCCACAGCGCACTTTCTCATAGAACCGGATTTCTTCCAGCGTCAAAAGCGGTGCCTGAGCATGTTCGACGTATGACCCTGCGGATGTGTCTCCGCCCAGACCGGGATAGATGAGGACCTGCCCCAGCACCCCCTCAAGCCGTCCCCGCGCATGCTGCGCCACGGCGGCAGCCAGATTTCCCCCTGCGCTGTCCCCTGCCAGAATCAACGGGTCGCCAAATTCCTGCACTACCCAATTCGTCGCGGTCCAGCTGTCCTGAAACTGCGCCGGGTGCACATGTTCAGGGCACAGGCGATAATCCACAGCAACAACCCGATATCCGGTCTGCACACACAGTTCGGCGCAGACATCGTCATGGCTGTCCAACCCACCAACGACGAAACCGCCGCCATGAAAATAGACGACGGTTCGCGTTGGTTCTCCGGCGGTGTAAACCCGGACAGGCACACCTCCGGCAGACCTGTCCTGCACATCCAGACCAACGGGTCGGGGTTGGCGAAAGTCCTGACACATTCTGTTATAAACGCAACGCTGATCTTCGATCGACAGATCAACCGCGTCATCAGGATAGCTTTCAGCCGTTCGTTTTATGAACGCCCAGGTTTCTTCATCGATCAGACGTTCATAATCCATTTTCCCTCCCGATCAGGCAGCCCATTCCCACGGCCGGGTAAACGATCCCAGCACCTTACCAACATCGTCGTCCGAGCAGCCGTTCGCGTCAAGCTGCGCGACAAGCCCGCGCTTTTTGTCGTCCAGCACAGACACGACACGCGCGTCTAGGCCGGCCTCTTCCAGCGCGCCGTTATAAATGCGGGTGATCGCCTGTTTGCGCAATTCGGGTTTGAAGACCTTGCCCACGGCGGTCTTCGGCAACTCGTCCAGAATGGTCATGTGCTTGGGCCTTGCCGCACGTTCGTGGACATGCACGCCGCAGTACTCCATCAGCTCCTTCTCGGTCACACTGGCCCCGTCGACCAGTTCGACAAAGGCGCAGGGCACCTCGCCCGAGTGCGCGTCGGGCTGACCAATGGCGCCCGCAAAGGCAACCGCGGCGTGGCCCAGCAAGGCCTCTTCGATTTCTGCAGGGTCGATGTTGTGGCCACCGCGAATGATCAGGTCCTTGGCGCGGCCCGTGATCCACAGATACCCATCCTCGTCGAACCGGCCCAGATCACCGGTGCGCAGGTACTTTTCGAAATGGTACAGGTTCACGTTTTTGTCGGCCTCGGTGTAGGTGTTTCCTGCATAGACACCCGGGTTTGAAATGCAGATCTCGCCAATCGCATCCGCGCCGCATTCCTTGGGCCCATCGGGGCCATCTTGTAGGATCTTCACATCCGTATACGGGAATGGAATCCCGATCGACCCGATCTTCTTTTCCCCATCCACCGGGTTGCACGACACCAGACAGGTCGCCTCGGTCAGGCCATAGCCTTCGACAATGGTAACACCGGTTGCCTCTTCGAACCGGCGGAACAGTTCAACGGGCAGCGGGGCCGAACCCGAAAACGCCGTTTTCACGCTTGAGATATCGGCATCCACCGGGCGTTGCATCTTGGCGGCAATCGCGGTGGGGACGGTGATGATAAAACTGACCTTCCAGCGTTCGATCAGCTTCCAGAAATTGTCGAACACGCCATCGCCCCGATACCCGGCAGGGGTTGGGAAGACTACATGCGCGCCCGAGGACACCGCAGCCATAACAATCACATGCACAGCAAAGACATGGAACATCGGCAACGGGCACATGATCACGTCTTCATCCGAGAACAGCAGTGTGTTCCCAAGCCAGCCATTATAGATCAGGCCCGAATATTTATGCTGCGCTACCTTGGGCATTCCGGTCGTGCCGCCAGTGTGAAAATAGCAGGCAACTCGATCTTCGGTGCTGTCCTCGAACGTCAGGGTCGTAGGCTGTTTGGCCAGCTCTTGATTGAAGTTCTTATAGTCCGCGTGGGCAAGATGTTCCTTGTCGCCCATTTTGGGGCGCAAGAACGGGACCAGCCAGGATTTTGGCGGCGTCAAATAGCGGTTGAGGTCGATCTCAAGAATAGTTTTGACGTTAGGCGCATGACGCACGGCCTCTTCGACCTTTTGCGCCACATCGGCCTTGGGGAAAGATTTCAGCGTGACCACGACCTTGGCACCGGTTTCGCGCAGGATCGCAGCGATTTGCTCGGGCTCAAGCAACGGGTTGATCGGGTTCACGATGCCTGCAACCGCCCCCCCCATCATGGTGACCAACGTCTCGTTACTGTTGGGCAGCACGTAGGCCACGACGTCCTTTTCCCCGATCCCCAGCGAGCGGAACAGGTTTGCGGCCTGATTGACTTTACCCAGCAGTTCCGACCACGTCAGCGTTTCGGCCCTGTCGGTCGGCCCGGACAACAGCTGAAAGCTGATCGCATTGCTGTTGGGAAACTTGCTTGCCGTGCGCGACAGCAACTGATGGAAGGTGACCGGAACATCGCGGTCCTCCCACGGCATTTCCTGCTCCATCCTTGCCTTGTCTTCCAAACCCACAAAGGCCATGTGGCTCCTCCCTTATCTCTCCCGTGTCCGGCACGGGTTATGTATCCACCGCCAAGATGGAAGCAAAACCGTGCATGATCAAGGAAGGGCTTAGCTGCGAAGCCCGGAAAGAGGTAGAATTACGCTGCGGAGCGAATTGCCCTGCCCCAGCGTCACGTTATTCAGCCGCCATGCCGTCAGTAAACTGCAGACGCGCCAATCTGGCATACAGACCGTCTTGTGCCACCAGATCGTCATGGGTGCCCTGCGCCACGATCCGGCCAGCCTCCATCACCACAATCCGGTCAGCCTTTTTGACAGTCGCCAGCCGGTGCGCCACGATCAGCGTGGTGCGCCCGGCCCGCATTTGATCGACGGCCCCCTGCACGGCGCGCTCGCTTTCGGCATCCAGTGCCGAGGTCGCCTCGTCCAGCAGCAGTACCGGCGCGTCCCGCAGGATCGCACGGGCAATAGCGATACGTTGTTTTTGCCCACCCGACAGCATAACGCCGCGTTCACCAACGAAACTGTCATAGCCTTCAGGCAGGGCCGAGATGAATTCATGCGCGGCGGCGGCACGGGCGGCGGCCTCAACCTCGGCATCAGTGGCATCCAGACGGCCAAAGCGGATGTTTTCACGGGCCGAGGCGGCAAAGATGGTCGGGTCCTGCGGAACCAGAGCCATATACCGACGGAAATCAGCTCGGTCGATATCACGCAGGTCGACGCCATCTATGCTGACCCGACCCGAAACCGGATCGTAAAATCGCAGGATCAACTGGATGACGGTCGTTTTGCCTGCCCCCGAGGGGCCGACAAAAGCCACCGTCTCGCCGGGTTTTACCTGCAATGACAGATGTTCCAGTGTCACAACATCGGGGCGTGATGGATAGCGGAAGGTCACGTCGTCGAAACGAATCTCTCCCCGAACCGGCATGGGCAGCGCCTTGGGATTCGTCGGATCGGTAACGGTGTCCTGTACATTCAACAGTTCCACCAGCCGCTCGGTTGCTCCTGCGGCGCGTTGCAGTTCGCTCCAGATTTCAGACAGAGCGGCCACGGACCCGGCCATGATGATCGAATAGATCACGAATTGGATCAGAACGCCTTCGGTCATCACGCCGTTTCGAACGTCATTTGCGCCCATCCAAAGAACGCCGACAATGCCCGAAAACACCAGAAAGATAACAATCACCGTCAGAACCGCACGGGTCTGAATACGGCGCAGCGAGACGGCATAGGAGGTTTCAGTCATATCCGCGAACTGTTTGCGGCTGGCCTGTTCATGGGTAAAGGCTTGCACCGTTTGCACCGCGCTCAGCGCTTCACCCGCGTTACCGGACGAGGCTGCGATCCAATCCTGGTTTTCGCGGCTGATCACCCGCAGACGACGCCCCAATACCAGAATCGGCACTACCACGACCGGGATCAACAGCAAAACTAGCCCCGTCAGCTTAGCCGATGTTAGCAGCATCAACACCAACCCACCGAAGAACAACAACATGTTGCGCAACGCTATGGAAACGGACGAGCCCAGCACTGACTGAATAAGCGTCGTGTCAGTGGTAATCCGGCTCAGGACCTCGCCGGTCATGATCCGTTCGTAGAATTCGGGGCTCATACCGATGACGCGGTCGAACACGGCCTCGCGAATATCGGCCACGACGCGTTCGCCCAGCCGGGTGACAAGCGCATAGCGTAGGCCAGTGCCCACGGCCAGAACCCCGGCGATGCCCAGTGCGGCCAGAAAGTACCACTCTAACAGCTCACCGTCTTCGATGCGGAAATTGTCGACCACACGGCGCACGGCCAGTGGCAGCGCAAGGGTCATGCTGGCCGTCAGAACCAGCGCCAGAATCGCCCCGGCCATCAACGTCCGATAGGGGCGCATGAAAGGCCACAGTGACGCCAGGACGCCAATTTTCTTGGACCGGGCGCGCTCTTCACTGGCACCGGGTGCAGGTTGCTGTGCTGGACTGGCTGGGGCGGTTTTTGCCATGCGTGGCCCTTAATTCATGTTCTCATTCTCGTGATCGCTTCTTGGCGGCAGCGGACGGTGGGGTCAAGCAGGGCATCACGAATAGGCCACCGGTCAGGGCTATTTGACGCAGAATTATGGGGCTGATTTGGAGCGGGCGGCGGGAATCGAACCCGCTTCATCAGCTTGGAAGGCTGAGGTAATAGCCAGTATACGACGCCCGCTCAGCGCTGGTCGGTTTAAGGGATGCGTCTGGTGCCGTCAAGCGCCGTTCGACGGTGGAAATCAATTTCTGTCACTCGGTTTTGGCGAAGGTGACAGGCAGCTTTTCTTCAATCCTATTCGCAAAGCCACGAACAGGAATCGAGGTCCGCTGAAATGCGGATCATCGACTCGGCGCGCAGCGGTTGCGCGACCGGTTGACCAATCAGAATCGCCGGATAGGTTGTAGCAGCCGCCAACGCATCCTGAAGCGGCACGCCAGCCCGATTGACCAAAGTTCCTATCGCAGTTGTCAGATCCAGATCAGCCCCGGCCAGCGTTCCATCCTCAAGCGTCAGACGGCCGTCCGTCCGCGTAATCCTGCGGCCCTCCAGTTTAAATGCGGACTGATCGGTGCCTGCGACCGCCATCGCATCGCTGACCAGAAAGATCTGGCCAGGCGCGGTTTTGGCGGCCCAGGCCGCGCGGATCGTTTCGGGATGAACATGGATGCCGTCGGCGATCAATCCCGCCGACAGCTGGCCAGTTGCCAACGCCGCCCCGACCAGACCGGGTTCGCGGCTGCCCAGCTGGCTCATGGCGTTGAACAGGTGTGTAACACAACGTGCGCCCGCCGCAGCATAACGCTGACACGTCTCAAAGTTTGCACCACTATGACCCAGCGACACCAAAACCCCTGCGTCAGACAAGGCCTGCACCTGTTGCTCAGACACGGATTCGGGCGCAAGGGTCACCTTCAGGCAAGGCAACTCGCTTGCAGCCGCAATCAACGCGGCGAGATCCGCGTCCTTCATCGGGCGGATCAATGCCCCGTCATGCGCCCCCTTGCGTGCCACCGACAGGTGCGGTCCCTCAAGGTGCAACCCTGCCACACCCGGAACCCCTGCACGAACGGCCTGAATCGCGGCGGCGATGGCTGCCTTGGTTTTCTCGGGCGTGTCAGTAATCAACGTCGGCAACAAGGATACTACGCCAAGACGGTGATGCGCCTCAGTGATCTTATGAATCGTGTCGACGGTTGGATCATCGTTAAACATCACGCCACCGCCGCCATTCACCTGCAGGTCGACGTAACCAGGGCACAGAATATCTCCGTTCAGGTCGACGACCTGCCCTTCGGATCTTGCAGCCCCTTCAGGTTCAAGCGCGGCCAGAGCGCCCTGACGAAAGGTCATGGCATAATTGCAAAGCAGGCGCGTGCCATCAAACATGGCACCGTTGAGATATGTCTTGGATTCCGAGATCATACCGTCTCTGTCACCTTTCTCAGATGGCGCGGCGTGTCAGGATCAATCCCGCGTGCCTGCGCGACGGCCTCGACCATGCTGTAAAACGAAGTGATAGCGGCAATGGGGTCGGTCAGCCAGTGATCGGTGCGAGTTACCGGCAAGCTATGTGCCTTAGTGACCTTATCGGTCGCCGCGAAAACAGCCGCACCCTTGCCCGCCAGCGCATCGGCAGCCTCGGCCGTTGTCTGTTCGGCGGCGTCTGCGGCTGCAAACACGATAGCGGGAAACCCCTGTTCAACGATTGAGACCGGACCATGCAAAACTTCAGCCGCCGAATAGCTTTCGGCGTGAATCTGACATGTTTCCTTGATCTTCAGCGCAGCCTCATTCGACATCGCAAAAGACGGACCCCGGCCCAGCGTGAACAGTGATCGACCAGTAATGGCATCAGCCGCCGCCGACCAATCGCATTGCGCGGCCTGCGCCAGATGACCCGGCAAGGCTCGGATCGCGGTGGTCAGAGCTTCATCCCCTTTAATCTCAGCCAACAGCCACAACCCTGCCACCAGCGACGTTACGAATGTCTTGGTTGCAGCCACGCTCAGTTCCGGCCCCGCATGCAGCGGCAATACCGCATCCGTCACATCCGCAAGGCGCGAGGCGGTGTTGTTGGTGATCGCCACTGTTACCCCGCCCGAGGATTTCAGCGAACGGCTCATCCCCACAATGTCCGGACTTTGGCCCGACTGCGACACGGACAGACACAGCGCCCCGGTCGCACGAAGATCGGCCCCATAGATCGAACGAACCGACGGCCCGACCGAAGCGACGGGGAGGTTCAACATCAATTCAGCGGCGTATTTCAGATAGGTGCAGGCGTGATCGGACGACCCCCGCGCCACTGTGATCAGGAACCCGGGGCCAGCCTCTTTCACGCGTGCAGCCGCCTCCTGAATATTGGCCGCACCCTGGCTCAGCAATCGGTCAACGGCGTCGGGGATTTCCAAAACCTCCTGACGCATTTTCGAACTGTGTTCTGACATGCTTACTTGCCTTTCCGGCTATAACCGCAACTCGGCGACAAAGTCATAGGTGTCGCCCCGATAGAGGGACCGGGTCAGTTCGGCGACCCGCCCGTTTTTAAGGAATGAAACGCGTTCGATATTCAGCCCGGCGGCCCCTTCGGGCACCTCCAGCAACTCGGCCTCGCGCGCCGCAAGGTTGAGGGCCGATATCTTCTGAACCGCACGCACAGGCCGCCGCCCCAGCCCATCCAGCACCTCATAGAGCGAAGTAGTCACCTCGATCGGGTTCGGCAGGATGTCCAACGGCAGCGCGGCGCGTTCCAGCGCCAGCGGGCGACCATCGGCCTCGCGCAAACGGTAGATGCGCGAAATCTGTTCGCCCTCTTTCAGGCTTAACGCTTCGATTTCCTCGGGCGTCGGCGCAAAGACACCGCGCTCAAGCCATTTCGAGGTGGTTTGCATACCACGGCTCGACATGTCTTCGGTGAATGAAGTCAAATGGGTCAGTGATTGTTCGACCCGCGCAACGCGTTCGCGAATGAAGGAGCCGGATCCCTGACGTTGCTCGATCACGCCTTCCTGCACCAGTTCCTGAATTGCCTTGCGGACTGTGACACGCGACAAGTCAGTGATTTCAACCAGTTCGCGTTCCGACGGCAGTGAAGAATTCGGAGGCAGAACGCCGGTGTCGATCCCCTCTTGCAGCCTGTGCCTGAGCTGAACATAGCGCGGGCCTTTGTCCGGGCTCAGCCACAGATCGGCGCGCAGAAAGTCAGAGATGCTCATGTCGGATCTCCTTCGCCAGGGCCAATGCCCCGGTCAGCGGTTCAGCCTGTGGCGGGCGAATGGCCGCTTGCATGTCATCAGGCAGATAGCCCGCATACTGCCCGGCAATCCCACCTGTAAGACAGATCGCTCGGCCAGCGTGCCAACCCAATCTTTTAGCGGTTTCTGTAATGTAACTTGCACCGGCCCGCATGATATAGGTGGCTACTTCATCACCCGTCTTCGCGGCAGACGTCACGACAGGCGCCAGCGCCCCGAACTGGGCGGGCGTCGCCGTGCCAGCAAACCGCACAATGCCAGCGGGACCTTGAAGGTCAGCCAAAAGTTTTTGCGTCAGACCCGTCTTAATCTGCGTGTCATCAAAAGCGCACAGCGTTTCGGCCAAAGCTCTGCGTCCAACCCATTGGGCCGAGGCTTCGTCCCCCAGAATCGCCCCCCATCCTCCGGCAAACCGCATCACACCATCCACCTGCACAGCAAGGAACGACCCGGTGCCGCAATGAGCGATCAAACCGTCCTGTGCACCCAACGCCCCCCGAACGGCAGCGGGTCGGTCATCCTCGACCCGCGCGCAAGTCAGGCTCAGCGCATCCCGTAAACGTGCGGCAATCCCGGCATCAGTGACGCCTGCCAAACCGATGAATGCCGGCAGTTCGCGCAGGTTATCAGTCGTCAGACCGACCTGACCCGACAAGTGATCTAACCCCGCCCGAATCTGCGTCAACGCACTGTCGAAATCGGTCGAAACATTGGCGGCACCGGTTTCGACACAACGGACCACGCCCCTTAATTCACAGGCGACACGACACCGTGTTCCGCCCCCATCTACGGCCAGCACAGCATTATTATGAGACTCAATCATAGCAATACCATTATAATACCTTTTAGTTTTAAGGAAGACCCTATTCGGAGAAAATTGGCCAATTTCCTCCTAAGTCAGTGAAACTGGCTGGAAAATCTCATTCAGAAATAAAATTCTAGACAAGTGGTATTAGATAGGTATTGTATAGAGAACACATGGGAGGATTCTCTTGACGCTGCCGTCGACCGAAAAGTTGCATCCTGATGCTGCACGCCTGACCCAAGGCGACCTGGCTGCTTCAGCTCGTGCGCTGATCGAAGGTCAGATTGCCGCAGCCACAGCCGTCCGTAACGCTGAGGACAACATCGTCCGGGGGGCCGGGGCGATGGCAAAGACCATTCGGGCAGAGGGCGTGTTGCATTTTGTGGCCGCCGGGTCGTCTGGTCTGATGGCCGCCGCCGACGCACAAGAGTTGGGCGGCACATTCTCGATCTCACCTGCCCAACTGCGCATTCACATGGCAGGCGGCCTGCCCACCGGGGTCGAAATGCCCGGCGGGGCCGAAGATGCAACCGAAGGGTTAGAGCTCGCGTTGGGCGGCCTCCAGACCAAAGACACAGTGATTGCGGTTTCAGCCAGCGGATCTACGCCCTACACAGTGTCCGCAATGGACATTGCCCTGGCCAAGGGCGCAACCGTGATCAGCATCGCCAATAACGCGGGCAGCCCTCTGCTGACGGGTGCCGACATTCCCATCCTTCTGACCACACCGCCCGAGCTGATCTCGGGCTCTACCCGCATGGGCGCGGGAACAGCGCAGAAGATTGCGCTGAACATGCTGTCATCGCTTATGGCGGTCGAGCTTGGCCATGTGCACGGCGGAATGATGGTCAATCTGCGCGCTGACAATGACAAGCTGCGGGGTCGCGCCGCAGGGATCGTCGCCCGCATTGCTGACGTCGATACAAAGACTGCGCAACACGCGCTGGACATCGCACATGGCGATGTAAAGCCCGCCATCCTGATTGCTGCACAAGACCTGTCTCTGGCGCAAGCTGACGCGCGTCTGCAGGCCACGAACGGAGTTCTGACCGCAGCATTGGCCAAAGATTAACAACCACATAACGGGAGAGAGAAATGAAACACACAAGACTGAAACTGGCTTTACTGGGCACGACTCTGATGGCCACAACCGCATATGCCGAAGACGTAACCCTGACCATCGAGAGCTGGCGTAATGACGACTTAACCTTGTGGCAGGACCAGATCATTCCCGCGTTCGAAGCGCAGCATCCGGGCATTAAGATTGACTTCACCCCGTCTGCACCAGCAGAGTACAACGCCGTTCTGAACTCGAAGCTGGATGCCGGGTCAGCCGGTGACCTGATTACCTGCCGCCCCTTTGATGCCTCTTTGGCGCTGTATGACGCTGGACACCTGAGCGATTTGTCCGGGGTCGATGCAATGAGCAACTTCTCGGACGTGGCGAAATCGGCCTGGCAGACGGATGATGGCGCGGTCACATTCTGCGTTCCGATGGCTTCTGTAATTCATGGCTTCATTTACAACAAGGACGCTTTTGCTGAACTTGGCCTTGAGGTCCCAACGACCGAGGATGAATTCTTTGCCGCGCTCGACAAAATCCGGGAAGACGGTACGTATATCCCTATGGCGATGGGCACCAACGACCAGTGGGAAGCGGCCACCATGGGTTACAACAACATCGGGCCGAACTACTGGAAGGGTGAGGAAGGCCGTCAGGCCCTGATCGCGGGTGAGCAAAAGCTAACCGATGAGGCCTGGACCGCCCCCTATGCCACATTGGCCCGTTGGGGCGAGTATCTGGGCGACGGGTATGAGGCACAGACCTATCCCGACAGTCAGAACATCTTCACACTGGGTCGGGCGGCGATCTATCCCGCAGGGTCATGGGAAATCTCGGGCTTTAATACACAGGCCGACTTCGAGATGGGGGCATTCAAACCGCCAGTCCGCAACGCGGGCGACACCTGTTATATTTCGGACCACACCGATATCGGCATTGGCATGAACGCCGCGACTGAACACCCCGAGGCCGCTGAGACTTTCTTGGCCTGGGTCGCAAGCCCCGAATTTGCCGAAATCTTTGGCAATGCCCTGCCCGGTTTCTTCCCACTGTCTGATACCCCGGTCGAATTGCAGGACCCATTGGCCAAGGAAATCGTAGGCTGGCGCAACGAGTGTGAATCAACCATTCGCTCGACCTATCAAATCCTGTCGCGCGGCACGCCAAACCTTGAGAATGAAACCTGGGGCGCATCGGTTGCCGCAATCAAAGGTGCCAAATCCCCCGAGGAACTGGGTGCAGAACTGCAGGAAGGCCTCGCCTCCTGGTACGCGCCGCATCAGTAAACCATGGCATACCCGGGCGACAATGATCGCCCGGGTAAACCCGACACCCCATTGAAAGCTGCCCAATGAACCGCCCCCGCTTACGCTGGCATATCGTCGTGTTTCTGGCACCCGCCGTGCTTGTCTATACCGCAGTTATGATCTTTCCGCTGTTCAACACGCTACGTCTGGCGCTGTACACCGAGATCGACCAGACCCGCGTATTTGTCGGATTGCAGAATTTTCAAACACTGTTCTTTGACCCGATCTGGTCTGAACAGTTCTGGAATGCGTTGGGGAATAATTTCTGGTTTTTCCTGATCCACATGCTGGTTCAGAACCCCATTGGCATCGCTCTGGCCGCGCTGCTCAGCCACCCACGCCTGCGATTTGCGGCGCTGTATAGGTCGGCGATCTTCATCCCTACGATCCTGAGCTTTGTGATCGTCGGCTTTGCCTGGAAACTGATCCTGTCACCGATCTGGGGCATCGCGCCTTCCATGCTGGACGCAATTGGGCTGAAATCCCTGTTCGCTCCATGGCTGGGAAAAGAGGAATACGCACTGACCACGCTGGCGCTGATCTCGGTCTGGCAATTCGTGGGCATCCCGATGATGCTCATCTATGCCGCCTTGCTGACCATTCCGGAAGAAATCCTTGAGGCGGGCGAGATCGACGGTATCACCGGGGCCTCGGCCTTCTGGAAGATCAAGTTGCCGCTGATCCTGCCATCAATCGGGATCATCTCGATCCTGACTTTTGTCGGAAACTTCAACGCGTTCGACCTGATCTATGCTGCACAGGGCGCGTTAGCCGGGCCGGATTTCTCAACCGACATTCTGGGCACGTTCATGTACCGCACCTTCTTTGGTTTTCAGCTGCAACTGGGCGACCCGCATATGGGATCGGCCATTGCCGGGGCCATGTTTGCCATCATCCTGGTCGGTGTCTGCATCTATCTGTTCGGCATCCAGACCCGGATGCGCCGGTATCAACTGTGAGGGCCCAGCGATGAACAAAGCGCGCCAAAATCCCTTCAACACCGCTGCAATGCACGGAGCGTTGATCCTGTATACGCTGATCGCCCTGTTCCCGGTCTTTGTCATTCTGATCAACAGCTTCAAAACCCGTCGAGCTATCTTTCGCGAACCCCTGGCCCTGCCCAGCGCCGACAGTTTCTCGCTGATCGGATACGAGACGGTCATGAAGCAGGGGGATTTCTTCCTCTATTTCCAGAACTCGATGATCGTCACGGTCGCGTCACTGTTCTTTGTCCTGTTATTTGGCGCCATGGCTGCCTATGCGCTGTCTGAATACCAGTTCAGGGGCAACCTGCTTATGGGGCTGTATCTGGCGTTGGGAATCATGATCCCGATCCGCATCGGCACTGTGGCGATCCTTGAGATGATGGTGGCGACGGGGCTGGTGAATACGCTCTGGGCGCTGATCCTTGTTTATACAGCGCAGGGGTTACCTTTGGCGGTGTTCATCCTGTCCGAATTCATGCGGCAAGTCAGTGATGATCTTAAGAACGCGGGGCGCATCGACGGGCTGTCGGAATACACAATCTTTTTCCGGCTGGTGCTTCCGCTGGTCCGCCCAGCCATGGCGACCGTGGCCGTGTTCAACATGATCCCAATCTGGAACGACTTGTGGTTCCCGCTGATCCTTGCTCCGGCTGAAGAAACCAAAACGCTGACGCTGGGTAGCCAAGTCTTTATCGGCCAGTTCGTCACTGATTGGAACGCGGTCTTGTCGGCGCTGTCGATGGCAATCCTGCCGGTGCTGGTGCTCTACGTTATCTTCTCACGCCAGCTGATCCGCGGCATTACATCCGGAGCTGTCAAATGACCCGTGTTCTGATCGCAGGCCTGGGCAATATGGGGCTGAGCCATGCGTTGGCCCATCACTACCATCCGGACGCGCAGATTGTTGGGCTGGTGAACCGATCCGGTCGAGTGGAGCACCCAGAGCTTTCAGACTACCCGGCTTATTCGGATTTCGAAACTGCGCTGGCAGAGACCAAACCCGATCTCGTCGTAGTCGCCACCTATTCCGACAGCCACGCAGACTATGCCTGTGCCGCGATGGAGGCGGGGGCGCATGTGTTCGTTGAAAAGCCACTGGCCACCAACGTCGCCGACGCTCGGCGCGTGGTCGAGACAGCAACGCGGCTGAACCGCAAGTTGGTGGTCGGGTACATCCTGCGCCATCACCCGTCATGGGTGCAACTGATCTCTGAATCCCGCAATCTGGGGGGACCCTATGTGTTCCGCCTGAATCTGAACCAGCAATCCTCGGGCGCGGAATGGGAGACGCATAAGGCCCTGATGCAGACAACCTCGCCTATCGTCGATTGCGGTGTGCACTATGTCGACGTGATGTGCCAGATCACTGACGCACGCCCCATTCGTGTCCACGGAATGGGCTTGCGCCTTTCCGATGAGATCGCCGAAGGCATGTATAATTATGGCCAGTTTCAGGTGATGTTCGCTGATGGCTCGGTCGGCTGGTACGAAGCCGGCTGGGGCCCGATGATGTCTGAAACGGCCTTTTTCGTGAAAGATATCGTGTCGCCCAACGGATCGGTTTCGATCACCGACGGCAACAAGGGGGCTTCGTCCGATATCGACGGGCACACCAAGGTCGGCGGGTTGCTGATCCATACGCCAGGCGGCGACCGCACTGTCGAGATGCCCGACGAGCCCGGCCACCAGGAACTATGTGACGCTGAGCAAGCCTATATGCTGCGCGCTATCGCTGAAGACATCGATATGACGCGCCACATGAACGACGCCGTTCAATCCCTCGCCATTTGTCTGGCCGCGGATGAAAGCATCCGCACTGGCCAGCCCGTTTCCCTTGAGGAGCCCGCAAAATGACCGCCCTAATGCTGAGCAATGTGAACAAGTCCTTCGGCAATGTGCATGTCCTCAAAGACATCACGCTTGAGGTAGAAGAAGGCGAGTTTGTCGTCTTCGTCGGCCCTTCGGGCTGCGGCAAGTCCACCTTGTTGCGTGTGATTGCAGGGCTTGAGGATGCGTCCTCGGGCGAGATCAACATCGGCGGCCAACAGGTCAATTTGGTACCCCCTTCCAAACGAGGCATTGCGATGGTGTTCCAGAGTTATGCGCTTTATCCGCATCTCAGCGTGCGCGGAAACATGACCCTTGCGCTGAAGCAAGAGAAACAGTCGAAAGCGATGATCGAAGAACGTGTCTCCATTGCCAGCCGGATGCTGAACCTCGAACCCTATCTGGATCGCTATCCGTCTGAACTGTCGGGCGGTCAGCGGCAGCGCGTAGCGATTGGGCGGGCTATTGTTCGTAAACCCAAGTTATTCTTGTTTGACGAACCGCTGTCCAATCTGGACGCCGCCCTGCGGATGAATACGCGGATCGAGATCGCCAACCTACACCGCGCGCTGGATGCCTCGATGATCTATGTCACCCATGACCAGACCGAGGCGATGACGCTGGCCGACAAGATCGTCGTGCTGCGCGACGGGAGGGTGGAACAGATCGGCAGCCCGATGGAATTGTATAACAACCCTGCAAACCAGTTCGTGGCCGGGTTTCTGGGCTCTCCTTCCATGAATTTCCTACCCGAAGGCTTGCTGGGCGATGGCGGTCAGAACACCATCGGCATCCGCCCCGAGGATCTGTTTCTGGCTGACGATGGCCCGCTGGCTGCGCGTGTCAGCCACGTGGAGAAATTAGGTGGGGATACAAACGTCATCGCCAAAGTACACGACCAATCCGTGACCGCGCGACTGTTCGGCCAGCACGCCATTTCCGAAGGTCAGGAATTGCGGTTCACCTACGCCGCCGAAAAGGCGTATCGGTTTGATGCAGACGGTCAACGTTTGCGCTGAATGTCGTAGGGTTGCATGGGCTCGCTGATACCCGCAATCCCCTGCGAATAAGACGTTCGCCCTTTTCATCTCTCTCATAACCTTGAAGGATGGGATGACCCTTTTAACTGGGTTGTTATCAACCTGTCACAAAGACCTCCTAAATGTATTTCATCTGCTATATTCTGACAGCTAGGAGCCATTCATGAAAGATGTTGATCCCACCACCCTGTCCGCCGATGACTGGGATGAGCTGCATTTCCCCCGCCCCGAAGAAAATGATTTTGACCGCGTGGTTGAACGCGCCATCTCGCGCCGTGGTTTCCTGGGTGGCGTTCTGGCGTTTGGTTCAGGCGCAGCGGCCATGGGCGCGGGCCTGATGGGGTCGACTGCTGCCCACGCTGTCACTGCTTCCCGCTTCGCCTTTACTCCGATTGCCGCCCAGACCGATGGCACCGTTCACGTGCCGGAAGGGTACGAATGGAAGACGCTGATGCGCTGGGGCGATCCGCTGTTTTCTGACGCCGATGGGTACGACCTGACTGACGGTGGCCCGGTTCAGAAATCGGATCGTGTCTTTGGCGAGAACACCGACGGGATGGAGACCTTCTCGTTTCAGGGTCACGAACTGATCGCGATCAACCACGAATACCCAAACCGCAAGATCAACTTGCCTGCTGCCCAGGAGGGCGTGCCCGCCAACGTGGACGACGTTCTGAAGTTGCAGAACATACAGGGTGTGACCGTGATGGAAATCACCGAAACCCCCAACGGCTGGTCGGTTATCAAAGACAGTCCTTTCAACCGCCGCGTCCACCATAACACGCCCATGAAGTTCGTCGGTCCTGCAGCGGGTCATGACCTGCTGAAGACCGAAGCTGATCCAACCGGCACGACCTCGCTGGGTACTATGAACAATTGCGGTGCGGGCAAGACGCCTTGGGGTACCTACCTGACCTGCGAAGAAAACTTTAACGGCTATTTCGGATCGTCTGACGAAAACGCCAGCTACGACCAGAAGGTCGCCGACGGCTTCAATCGCTATGGCGTCAAAGCCGAAAGCTGGAACGGGTATGAGCTGTTCGACCCACGCTTTGACACCTCGAAAAACCCCAATGAGCCGCACCGCGCGGGTTGGATTGTGGAAGTCGACCCGACCAAGCCGGACAGCACACCGATCAAACACACCGGTCTGGGCCGCTTCAAACACGAAAACGCCGAGGTGACGCTGGCCGCAGATGGTCGCGTGGTTGTCTATATGGGCGATGATGAGCGTGGCGAGTATCTGTACAAGTTCGTTTCGAACGGCACCTACCAACCGGGGGCTGAGACCGAGAGCCTATTGAATGACGGCACGCTTTACGTTGCCAAGTTCGGCGAAGACGCAACTGGCGAATGGCTGCCCCTGACACCGGAAACCACCGGTATGGATGATCCTGAAATCCGGATCTTTACCCGCATGGCGGCTTCTGCTGCTGGCGGCACCACCATGGATCGCCCCGAATGGGTAGCGTCGAGCCCAGTTGCGGTCGAAGCCTATTGCTGCCTGACCAACAACAAAAACCGCGGCGTCAAGCCGAATGCCGGCGGTGATGACACTCCGATCAACGCCGCCAACCCACGTGAGGCAAACAAATACGGTCAGATCGTGCGCTGGCGTCCGGCGAATGACGACCATGCCGCCGAGGCGTTCGACTGGGATCTGTACGTTATGGCGGGCAATCCGACAGTGCATTCCGATGACCGCGCGGGTTCGCCAAATATAAATGAGGGCAACCTGTTCAATTCACCCGATGGAATGGTCATCGACTCGACCGGCCTGATCTGGATTCAGACAGACGGTAAGGACAATAACGAGGGTGATTTTGCTGGCAACGGCAACAACCAAATGCTGGTTGGGGATTCGGTGACCGGCGAGATCGCGCGGTTCATGACCGGTCCTAATGGCTGTGAGGTCACCGGTCTGGCCTGGTCCACCGACCTGCGCACCATGTTTGTTGGCATCCAGCATCCGGGCAGCAACTGGCCCGATGGGGGTACGCCAAGATCATCGGTCATTGCGATCAAGCGCACCGATAATGGTCTGGTCGGTTAAGCACGATAGAAAACGATCCTTGTCTTTAAGGTCGGGGGCGCTTTGTCAGATATCCTCACCCGGAGGCGCCAGTGGCCCGCCGGGCGCCAGAAGATGGCGTTCCGACAACCACGGGTTCAGTTCGAGCGCCTGATTCAAAGCTTTGCGTGCATCATCCATCCTATGCAGGCCCAATAGAGTCAGGGCACGCCCGCTTATGGCGCCCACGTGGTTTGGCGACAGTTCGATCGCCTTGTCCAGATCGGGCAACGCGGCCTGAAAATCATGCCGCAAATAGTTTGCGAAAGCGCGCTGGTTGTACCCCTCGGCATAAGACGGGCAATAGGCGACCAGCTTGTCGAAATCCTCAATCGCGCCGTACAGGTCCGCAGCTCTGAGACGCGCCATTCCCCGGTCTAACGCCGCTTGCGCACTTTCATCCGGCGCGTCGGTCCAGAACTCCCACAATTGGTTCGACAGGGCGCGGGCAGCCTGCTCGTTTTCGGCCTGCTGGATTTGTGCAATGACGCCGCTGACACCTGCGCTGTGATCCGGCGCGACAGGGCAGTCCTGTGCATTCGCAGCGGTGGAGGAAATGAAAAGGACGGAGGCAAAGGCGATCTGTTTCATGCACCAATGGTGACGCATGCTGGGGTTTCGTCAACCCATTCCGTCAATCGCACCGGATACGCCCGTCTCTTTCACCGCCTCCATCGCGACGAAAGTCGACGTGTTGGCCACATGCGGCAAGGATGAGATTTTCTCGGCCAGCACCGCGCGGTATTCCGACATCGAGCCGGTGCGGATTTTCAGCAAATAGTCGAAATTCGACGCAATCATATGGGCTTGCTCGATCTCAGCCACTTTGCGCACCGCTGCATTGAACTCGGCCAAGGCCTTCTCACGCGTGTCTGTCAGGCGCACTTCAACAAATGCAACATGATCCAGACCGAGGCGGATGGGGTCCAGCAGGGCGCGGTATCCGGTGATGATGCCTTCGGCCTCAAGTCTTTTCACACGTGATTGTGTAGGGGATTTCGACAAACCAATACGCCGCGCAAGGTCGGCGACCGAGATACGCCCGTCTTCGGCCAGAATCGCCAGGATCGACCGGTCGAACCGATCCAGATCGGGGTTTCCTTTTTGCATCTTTAAGCCTCAATATTTCAGATCATTCGCCTTCTGATTTTAGAAAATAAGGCGATTGTCCTGAAAAATCGACTGTATACTGCCCAAAAGCCCGGAGGATACATGACACACAGCCTGCGCACCCTTATCGACGGCCAGACCTATGCCGATCAATCCGCAATTCTGGATAACCTGATCGAACAGGCCGGCCTGTCCCAGATCGACCGCACAGCGATCTGTGCAGCCGCGGCGCAATTGGTGCGTGACATCCGGTCCAGCACTTCGCCCGGCATGATGGAGGTGTTTTTGGCCGAATACGGCCTGTCCACCGACGAAGGCATCGCGCTGATGTGTTTAGCCGAAGCGCTGCTGCGTGTCCCGGATGCCGATACCATCGACGCACTGATCGAGGACAAGATCGCGCCGTCGGATTGGGGCAAACATCTGGGGCAGTCCTCATCCTCGCTGGTGAATGCGTCAACTTGGGCGTTGATGCTGACCGGCAAGGTTCTGGACGAAGGCAAAGCGTCACCCGTCGGAGCCCTGCGCGGGGCCATCAAGCGATTGGGAGAGCCGGTGATCCGCACCGCCGTGGGTCGTGCGATGAAAGAAATGGGCCGTCAATTTGTTCTGGGCGAGACCATCCATTCCGCCATGGACCGTGCCGCCGGGATGGAGGCAAAAGGCTACACCTATTCTTACGACATGCTGGGCGAGGCGGCGCGCACCGAGGCTGACGCCGCCCGCTATCACCTGTCCTATTCACGTGCCATCGCGGCCATCGCCGATGCCTGCACTCATGATGATATCCGCGCCAACCCCGGGATATCGGTGAAGCTATCAGCCCTGCACCCGCGCTATGAACTGGCGCAGGAACGCCGCGTGATGGAAGAGCTTGTTCCCCGCCTGCGCGCCCTGTGCCTGTTGGCCAAAGCCGCTGGCATGGGCCTGAACGTTGACGCCGAAGAAGCCGACCGGCTCTCGCTGTCCCTGCAGGTGATCGAGGCGGTGATGGCCGAACCCGCGCTGGCCGGTTGGGACGGTTTCGGCATCGTGGTTCAAGCTTATGGCCCACGCGCCGGGATCGTGCTGGACACGCTCTATGAAATGGCCGAACGCCACGACCGCAAGCTGATGGTCCGACTGGTTAAGGGGGCCTATTGGGATACCGAGGTCAAGCGCGCGCAGGTCGAAGGTGTCGACGGGTTCCCAGTATTCACGCGCAAGGACGCGACCGATATCTCGTACATCTCCAACGCCCGCAAGCTGCTGGACATGACCGACCGGATTTACCCGCAATTCGCAACCCACAACGCCCATACGGTTAGCGCAATCCTGAATATGGCCGACACGCAACCCTTCGAGTTTCAGCGCCTGCACGGAATGGGTGAAACTCTGCACCAGATCGTTCGGGATCAAAGCAACACGCGCTGCCGGATTTACGCTCCGGTCGGGGCGCATCGCGATCTTCTGGCCTATCTGGTTCGGCGCCTGCTTGAGAATGGCGCGAACTCCTCCTTCGTGAACCAGATCGTTGATGAAAATGTCCCGCCCGAGGAGGTCGCCTCGGACCCATTTGACAGTATTCAAGAGCCCAAGCCGCCGCTGCCAACCGGGCCCGAAATGTTTCAACCCGAACGCCCAAATTCTAAAGGGTTCGATCTGCAACATACGCCGACGCTTGACCGGATTGATGCCGCTCGCGATGCGTTTCGCGCTCATCACTGGTACGCGCAGCCGCTGTTGTCCGACGACGCGCACCCCGACACTGACGAACCCGTCACCAATCCGGCGCATCCACAAGACCATCCGGGCGCAGTCGCCCCGGCCAGCGCTCAGGATGTCGAACTTGCTTTGGCCTCGGCATCCTCGTGGAATGCTCCGGCTGCGCAACGCGCGCAGATATTGAACGCGGCGGCTGATCTGTACGAAGCCCATTATGGCGAGCTTTTCGCCCTGCTGGCCCGTGAAGCAGGAAAATCCATCCCCGATGCGGTGGCCGAACTGCGCGAAGCGGTCGATTTTCTGCGCTATTACGCGGCAAACATTCCGGCCGCTAATCCGGCGGGCACGTTCACCTGCATTAGCCCGTGGAACTTTCCACTGGCGATATTCACCGGACAGATTTCTGCAGCTCTGGCCACCGGTAACGCCGTTCTGGCGAAACCCGCGCCGCAAACGCCATTGGTCGCGCACCGGGCAGTGCAATTGCTGCACGAGGCTGGGGTACCACGCGATGTGCTGCAACTGTTGCCCGGCGGACCGTCTGTCGGGGCGGCGCTGACCTCGGACCCACGCGTGTCGGGGGTAGCTTTCACCGGATCGACCGCCACCGCGCAGAAAATCCGCGCGGCCATGGCAGAAAACCTGAAACCGGGCACGCCTTTGATCGCGGAAACCGGCGGGCTGAATGCCATGATCGTTGACAGCACCGCCCTGCCCGAACAGGCCGTGCAATCCATCATTGAAAGCGCCTTTCAATCTGCAGGGCAGCGATGCTCGGCCCTGCGGTGCCTTTACGTGCAAGAGGATATCGCCGACGATTTGCTGACCATGCTGACCGGCGCGATAAAGGCTTTGCAGATCGGCGACCCCTGGCTTTTGTCGACCGACTGCGGACCGGTGATTGATCACGGCGCGCTGCAGGGCATTGCGGATCACATTGGACAAGCACGCGCGGAAGGTCGGGTGCTGAAGGAACTGAGCACACCGCCCGAAGGGACATTCATCGCCCCGACCCTGATCGAAATCCCCGGTATCAGCGCACTGGAGCGTGAAGTGTTTGGCCCGGTCCTGCATGTCGTGCGGTTCAAGGCTGCTGAGATTGATCAGGTCATCGCCGATATCAATGCCACGGGCTACGGGCTGACCTTTGGCCTGCACACCCGCATCGACGACCGGGTGCAGCATATCACCGAGGCTGTTCACGCGGGCAACATCTATGTCAACCGCAACCAGATCGGAGCGATCGTAGGCTCTCAGCCTTTTGGCGGCGAAGGTTTGTCGGGCACGGGGCCCAAGGCAGGTGGTCCAAACTATATGACACGTTTCTGTGCGCCGGATCGCCAATACAGCGCCGCGGGTTGGAGTAGCACCATGAGCGAGTTTCCCGAGCCGCAAGGCAAACCTGCTGCCATTCGCACCCAGTCCCTACCCGGCCCGACCGGCGAATCCAATCGGCTGAGTGAAATCCCCCGCGCGCCCTTGTTGTGCATGGGACCAGGGCCCGAAGCCGCGCAAGCGCAGGCCGAAGCAGTTGTGGCACTGGGTGGCACTGCAATCCTGTCGACCGGCATGATGGACCTACACAGGCTGGAAAACATCACCGGCTTCTCCGGGGTTCTGTGGTGGGGCGACGACGAAACCGCACGCGAGATCGAACGCCATCTGGCCCGCCGCGATGGCCCGATCCTGCCGCTGATCCCCGGTCGACCCGACAGGGCACGGGTTCTGGGTGAGCATCACGTCTGCGTCGATACCACAGCCGCCGGTGGCAACGCCGCCCTGTTGGGAGGTGCGGCGTAACCGTACCTTGACGCTGGGCCGGGAAAAGCCCAGCGTCCCCCCATGTTTCCGATCCGTGACCACAACCCTTCGGGGCGCACGCCCTATGTCGTTTATCTGCTGATGGCAGCCAATATCATGATTTTCTTCAGCTATGTGGGGATCATGGATAACGCGCCACTAATCAATAGGTTGTATTTCGACTATGCCATCATCCCGGCGCGGATCACTGACGGGTTTGCGTTCGAAACCCTTGTGACCTCGATGTTTCTGCACGGCGGATGGATGCATCTGGCAGGCAACATGCTGTTTCTCTGGATATTCGGAGATAACCTTGAAGATGAGATGGGGCACCTGCCCTTCCTGCTGTTCTATATTTTGGCCGGTGTCGGGGCAGGCCTGATCCACGTTGCCACCGCGCCGGGCTCGGTTGTGCCGACCATCGGAGCCTCGGGTGCGATTGCCGGGGTGATGGGCGGCTATCTTTTGCTGTTCCCCAAGGCGCGCGTGGATGTTCTGCTGATCCTGATCGTCTATTTCCGGATTTTCACCATACCTGCTTTTATCATGCTGGGCATTTGGCTGGGCCTTCAGTTCATGGGCAGCCTTGCCAGCACCCCGGATGAAGGCGGAGTTGCCTATTGGGCCCATACTGGTGGCTTTTTCGTTGGCCTGATCCTGTGCATCCCGCTGTGGCTGATACGGGGTGGGCCTGCATGTTGGGGCCGCACCCATGGCCACCCGCCCCACCCCGAGCACAAATACAAACTGTCACATTCCCGTATTCCCCGAGTTCCACGCAAATAGACGCTATTCCTCGGACGGTTTCGGCAATCGACCCCCACTGAGTTGCGTGATCTCTTCCGCCGCATCCCGAACCAATGCGCCCAGCTCCATTGCCCGATCGGCAATGAACCGCACAGACGGCCCGGATACGGAAATCCCGGCGCAGGGTTCACCCCGGTCGTTGTAGATCGCTGCGCCGATGCAGGACATGCCCTCGTACCGTTCTTCGTGATCATGCGACCAGCCACGAGAACGTGTATTTGCCAGATCCTCGCGCAACCCCTCGCCTGGCAGCAACGTATGTGAAGTAAAGCGAACAGCTTCGGCCGCCAACACTTTGCTTGCCGCAGACTCGCTCATCGCAGCTAGAATCGCCTTACCCGTGCCAGACGCATACATCGGTGTCCGTGCACCCGGTGGGAAAAAAGCCCGTATCGGGTTTTGTGCTTCAACCTGCCCGACAAAGACCACCTCGGCCCCGTCCGGCACAGCCAGATTGGCGGTCTCGCCGCTGTCCTGCATCAGACGTCGCAGGATCGGTCGCCCAATCTCAATCACACTGTTGCGACGCAGGAACGAGGCACCGGTTCGGTATGCCTCAATCCCGATCATCCATTCCTGCCGCTCGTCGTCAAAGGCGGCAAAGCCATGTTTCTGCAACGTCGCCAGAATGCGGTGCGTCGTGGCCGTGGGCACATCCACCTCACGCGCAAGATCACTTAACGCAGCTCGTTCCATTCGCGCCACGGCGGTCAGAACGACCAGTGCCCGATCCAGCGACTGCATGGTCCCCGCCGAGCTTTCCTTGAACAACGATTTGGGCCTGCCACGCGGCCTTTTTTGGGTTTCCATCCCTGGCTTCTCCTTTTCGACCTGGCGCAGTTTTTTCCATCTTAATTCCTCGGCATCGAAAATGAAAAACAAAAAATCACGCTTTTTCAATGGACTATTTATTTAATTCATAAAATGAAAATATTTTTCAAGAAAATTGCACGGAACAGCATTTTCAACGACACTTAACTGCAAATCGGAGGATTTAGTCATGTCCAATCAAAACCCGGTATTTATACCCGGCCCTACCAATATCCCGGATCGCTTGCGCTTGGCGATGCAGGTCCAGACACAGGACCACCGCGCACCTGATTTTGTCGAAACCTTCTCTCCGGTTCTGGAGGACACCAAAAAGGTGTTTGGAACCAAAGAAGGAAAAATCATCACTTTCCCCGCCAGCGGAACCGGCGGCTGGGAGGCATCGGTGACCAATACGCTCAGCCCAGGCGACAGCGTACTGGTTGCGCGTTATGGCATGTTCAGCCATCGCTGGATCGACCTGTGCCAGCGGCACGGTCTGGATGTACGCATCATCGAATGCCCCTGGGGCAGCGGTGCGCCCGCAGATAAATTCGCTGAAGCTCTTGCCGCAGACAAAGAGCATAAGATTAGGGCAGTTCTGGTTACACATAACGAGACGGCGACCGGCGTACGCTCGGATATCGGTGCTGTTCGTGGGGCAATGGATGCCAGCGATCATCCGGCAATGCTGTTTGTGGATTGCGTCAGCTCGCTGGCCTCGATGCCGTTCGAGTTTGATGGCTGGGGCGTCGACATTGCGGTTTCGGGCTCGCAAAAGGGCTTCATGCTGGCAACTGGCATGGCAATCCTGTGCGTCAGTCCCAAGGCACTGGCCGCAATGGAAACGGCCCAATTGCCGCGCACCTTCTTTGACTTCCGCGATATGATGAACGCAAATGCGTCGGGCGGGTTCCCCTATACCCCACCGCTGCAGCTGATCTATGGTATGCGCGAAAGCCTGAAGATGCTGTTCGAAGAAGGGCTGAACAACGTATATGCCCGCCATTTCCGTCTGGCCGAAGGGGTCCGCAAGGCCACCGCTGCCTGGGGACTGGAGTTGGTGGCGCAATCGCCCGAGCTGTATTCCGATACGGTCAGTGCGATTTACGTACCTGATGGCTTTGACAGTAATGCGCTGACCGATCATGCTTTCAACGCTTATGGTGTAAGCTTCGGTATCGGATTGGGTGAAATGAACGGCAAAGCCTTCCGTATCGGCCATCTTGGCAGCCTGACGGATGTAATGGTTCTGTCCGGTCTGGCCACAATCGAAATGGCGATGGCTGATCTGGACTATCCGATCAAACTGGGCAGCGGTGTTGCGGCAGCGCAGGAATACTTCCGCACCAGCAGTGCCACGCCAATGCAATCCGCAGCTTAAGGAGGAGCTTGATGTTGGACGCACAAACCACGGCAGATCGCCTGACGCTGGACGATATGCGCGAAGCGCACGAGCGGATTCGGCCTCACATCAACCGCACCCCGGTGATGCGTTCTGATTATCTGGACGAGCTGACCGGTGCACAGTTGTTCTTTAAGTGCGAAAACTTCCAGGAGGCCGGGGCCTTCAAAGTACGCGGGGCCTGCAACGCAGTATTTGGGCTAAGCGATGAGATGGCCGAAAAAGGGGTGTGCACGCATTCCAGCGGCAACCATGCCTTGTCGCTGTCTTATGCTGCTGGTCGGCGCGGTATTCCCTGCAACGTGGTCATGCCCCGCACCGCTCCGCAGGCCAAAAAAGATGCCGTGCGCCGGTTTGGCGGTACAATCACCGAATGCGAGCCGTCAACGTCGTCCCGCGAGGCCACTTTTGCCGAAGTTCAGGCGCGGACCGGTGGTGAGTTTGTGCATCCGTACAATGACCCACGGGTCATCGCCGGACAGGCGACCTGTTCTGCCGAATTGCTGGAACAGACGGGTGGAGTAGATGCGGTTATCGCGCCTATCGGGGGTGGTGGAATGGTGTCAGGCACTTGCCTGACCGTGTCAAACCTGGCCCCTCAAACCGCTATTTACGCGGCCGAACCCGAACAAGCCGACGACGCCTATCGGTCGTTCAAAGCCGGGCACATCATCGCCGACGATGCCCCCAAAACAGTTGCCGATGGGTTGTTGGTTCCTCTCAAGGAAAACACTTGGCACTTTGTCTCGAAGAACGTCACCGACATTTTCACCGCATCCGAGCAGGAGATTGTCGATGCGATGAAACTGACCTGGAAATACCTGCGTGTCGTGATGGAGCCCAGCAGCGCCGTGCCGTTGGCCACCATCCTGAAAAACCCCGAGGTGTTCAAAGGCAAACGCGTTGGCGTGATCATTACCGGCGGCAACGTGGATTTGGATAAACTGCCCTGGATCAAGGGCTGAGGAGGAGTAAGAAATGAACAAACCCGTGAATTTGGACGATTTCGAAGTCGGCTTTGACATCCCTGCCGCCATTGGCATGGACGAGTCTGAGATTCAGACCCCCTGCCTGATCCTTGATCTGGACGCGCTGGAGCGGAACATCAAGAAAATGGGTGATTATGCCAAGGATCATGGCATGCGCCACCGCGTCCACGGCAAGATGCACAAATCGGTCGATGTCGCCAAGCTGCAGGAAAAGCTGGGCGGTTCCGTCGGCGTATGCTGTCAGAAAGTGTCCGAGGCCGAGGTTTTTGTGCGCGGCGGCATCAAGGATGTTCTGGTCTCGAACCAGGTACGCGACCCGGCCAAGATTGACCGTCTAGCCCGCCTGCCCAAGCTAGGCTCGCACATCATTGTCTGCGTCGATGATATCGACAATGTTGCTGATCTTTCGGCCGCAGCCGTTAAGCATGGCACGGAACTCAGCGTCTTTATTGAAATCGATTGCGGCGCGGGCCGCTGTGGCGTGACGACCACGCAGGATGTCGTCGCGATTGCTCAGGCGGTCGAAGCAGCAGACAACCTAAAGTTCCTGGGTATTCAGGCCTATCAGGGCGCCATGCAACACATGGATAAATTCGAGGACCGCAAGGCCAAACTGGATGTTGCCATCGAAATGGTCGACAACGCGGTCAAGGGCCTGAAATCCGTCGGGATTGAGCCAGAACTGGTATCGGGTGGTGGCACCGGTTCGTATCAGTTCGAATCCAACTCGGGCGTTTACAACGAACTGCAGTGTGGGTCCTACGCGTTCATGGATGCAGATTACGGTCGTATCCTAGACGAAGAAGGCAATCGGATCGACCAGGGCGAATGGGAAAACTCATTCTTCATCCTGACAAGCGTGATGAGCCACGCCAAGGCCGACAAGGCCATCGTCGATGCGGGCCTCAAGGCGCAATCGGTCGATAGCGGACTGCCCTTTATCTATGGGCGCGACGATGTCGAGTACATCAAGTGTTCGGACGAACATGGCGTGATCGCCGATCCGAACGGTGCGCTAAAAGTGAACGACAAACTGCGCCTGGTTCCGGGGCACTGCGACCCGACAGCGAACGTCCATGACTGGTATGTTGGGGTGCGTAACGGCAAGGTTGAAGCCCTCTGGCCGGTCTCGGCCCGCGGAAAAGCTTACTAGCAGACCCATTAATTGACTGACGGGGCGGTGTTTCGACCCGCCCCGTTTTGCATGTGGCCCAAAAATATCAAAGAAAGGCACAAACGATGATCATCGTTCCCGAAAAGGAAATCGGCGCTCTGCTGGGTCGAAAGGAAAGTTACAGTGCCGTCGAGCAGGTATTTGCTGCGATGGCCTCTGGGGATGCATACAACTTTCCGGTTGTGCGCGAAGCCATCGGTCACGCCGATGCCCTGTATGGCTTTAAAGGCGGGTTTGATCGCGCTGGAATGACGCTGGGCCTGAAGGCTGGGGGATACTGGCCGAACAATCTGGAAACACATGGGTTGATCAATCACCAATCAACCGTGTTTCTGTTCGATCCTGATACCGGGCGCGTGAAGGCCATCGTCGGGGGCAATCTGCTGACCGCGCTGCGCACCGCTGCGGCGTCTTCGGTTTCGATCAATCATCTGGCCCGTAAGGACGCCAAAGTGATTGGAATGGTGGGTGCTGGCCATCAGGCCACATTCCAACTGCGCGCGGCGCTGGAACAACGTGACTTTGAAAAAGTCATCGGTTGGAACCTGCACCCCGAAATGCTGCCCAATATCGAAAAGGTTGCAAACGAGGCCGGACTGCCCTTTGAAGCGGTAGAACTGCCGGGCCTGACCGAGGCTGACGTGATCGTCACCATCACTTCGTCCTTTGAGCCGACATTGCTGTCCGAACACGTTTCTGACGGGACACACGTGGCCTGTATGGGAACCGATACCGTCGGAAAGCAAGAAGTAGGTGCCGATCTGGTCATACGCGCCAGTGTCTTTACCGATGAGGTCGCGCAGGCGATCACATTGGGTGAAAGCCAGCATGCCGTGGCTGCGGGCGACAAGGCCGAAGCTGACATTCACCAGATTGGCGCAGTCATCAACGGCACCCATGCGGGCCGCAATTCCGATGACGAGGTGACGCTGTTCGATGGGACAGGCGTCGGGCTTCAGGATCTGGCGGTTGCCAGCGCCGTTGTCGACCTTGCCGTCAAGCAAGGCATCGCCATCGAAGTCGACTTTTGAAACAAAATCGCGCGCCCGATTAGTGGGCGCGCGATCATTGCCGTATCAGGCTGCTCGGGACTGCGACGTCAGGCCCGGATCACCTTGGCGAATGTGTCAAAGATCGGCTCATTGGCGCAGATCACTTCTCCATCTGCCAATACATTGCCTTCGGGGTTCAACGGCTGCACAAAGCCACCTGCCTCTTTCACGATGATGATCCCTGCGGCCACGTCCCAGGCGTTCAGACGACGCTCCCAGAACCCTTCATATCGGCCGGCGGCCACATAGGCCATGTCCAGCGCCGCAGCGCCCCAGCGGCGCACTCCGGCGCAGGCAGGCATCAAGCGGGCCAGATCCTGCAGCGTGGCAGGCAGGTCCGAGCGTCCCCCGAATGGCAGGCCGGTCGAAAAGATCGACTCGATCATGCGATGACGGCCCGAGACGCGGATACGGGTGTCGTTCATCCATGCGCCCTCGCCTTTTTCTGCAAAGAACATCTCATCCTTGGCGGCGTCATAGATCACACCGGCCACGATCTTGCCCTTGTGTTCCAGCGCAATTGATACTGCCCAGTGCGGCAACCCGTGCAAGAAGTTGGTAGTGCCGTCCAGCGGATCTACGATCCAACGGCGGGTAGGATCTTCACCGTCTATGGCGCCACCTTCTTCGGCCAGCCAACCATAGGTCGGGCGCGCGCCCAGCAGTTCTTCTTTCAGGATTGCCTCGGCGGCAATATCGGCCTTGGAAACAAAGTCACCCGCGCCTTTCATCGACACCTGAAGGTTCTCGACTTCACGAAAATCCTTGACCAAAGAACGCCCCGCCTTGCGCGCGGCTTTGATCATGATGTTGAGGTTTGCACTGCCAACCATTGTCCAAAGGCTCCTGTCCGGTCAAACCGCGCGTATACTGGTGCAACGCGCCCTTGCCAAGAGGAATGATGCGCATAGCAGACCAGCGTTTTTGACCTATTGCTCCTGCAGCTTGCGCGCCTCTGTTCCCGCCAGTTCGATTAGCTCCTGTACAAAAGGTTTTTCAAGATCCTCGGTGCGCACTGCCGCGTATAATGTACGGGTAATTCCGTCTTTGGTCAGCGGGCGGGTCACATAGTCGGAATTGTACTTCACCTCACGCACGACCCAGTCGGGCAACGCCGCAACGCCCCTGTTCGACGCCACCAGCAACAGGATCACCGCCGTCAGTTCTACCTGTCGGATCGCTGCCGGTTCGACGCGGGCCTGGATCAGCAACTGGCTAAACACATCCAGCCGCGTGCGTTCAACCGGATACGTAATCAGGGTTTGCCCTCGGAAATCCTCGGCTTCGATGAACTCTTTCTGTGCGAGGGGGTGCGCGGACGACGCGACAAAAACCGCGTCATAGTCGAACAGTTCGATGAATTCGATACCCGGCAGGTCCTCGGGGTCAGACGACACCACCAGATCGACCTCTTCCTTCTGCAGGGCAGGCAAGGCGTCAAAGGCCAGACCCGGGCGAATATCGACATCCACATCGCCCCAGGATTTGCGGAAGGATTCAAGCACCGGGAATAGCCACTCGAAACAGGCGTGGCATTCGATGGCGATGTGCATCCGCCCCGTGCGCCCATCGCGCAAAGAGGAAAATTCCTGTTGTGTGGCCTCGATTTGCGGCAAAATCTGTTCAGCCAAACGCAACAGGCGCAACCCTGCCGCAGACAGTTTCATCGGCTTGGACCGACGCAGGAACAGCTCAACCCCGGCCTGATCCTCCAGCCCTTTGATCTGATGACTCAGCGCGGATTGGGTGATGTTCAACTGATCCGCCGCACGGGCCAAACCGCCGCATTCATGGATGGCCTTGATCGTGCGCAGGTGCCGGAATTCAATGTGCATTGTTGTGTGACTCATGTTGTTCTTGAGTAATATGAGTTTGTCTCACAATCTACAAACTGGCACAAGGACCACAAATAGGAATTGTGAGGCAGACATGACGACACCAGAGATTTCATTCGAGTTTTTCCCGCCGCAAACACTCGAGGCCTCATTCCGCCTGTGGGATACTGTTCAAACCCTAGCCCCGCTTGAACCGCGCTTTGTCTCGGTCACCTATGGGGCGGGCGGCACCACTCGCGAATTGACCCGCGATGCTGTATCCACCCTACACAAGTCGTCCGGCCTGCAAGTGGCCGCGCACTTGACCTGCGTTGATGCCTCGCGCCAAGAGACGTTGGAAATCGCCGATACATTCTCGCGTGCCGGGGTTCAGGACATTGTCGCCCTGCGGGGTGACCCGCCCAAAGGACAGGATCGGTTCGCGCCGCATCCCGAAGGGTTCGCAAACTCGGTCGAGTTGATCGAAGCTCTGGCCGAAACCGAAATGTTCAGCATCCGCGTCGGCGCCTATCCCGACAAACACCCCGAGGCGCAGGACTTTTCGGCCGATATTGACTGGCTCAAGGCCAAGCTGGATGCGGGTGCGGACGAAGCCCTGACGCAGTTCTTCTTCGAGGCCGAGACTTTTCTCCGTTTCCGCGATGCCTGCGGAAAGGCCGGGATCGACAAGCCGATCGTGCCCGGCATCCTGCCCATCGAGAATTGGAAAGGTGCCCGTAACTTTGCGCGCCGCTGCGGCGCACATATTCCCGACTGGGTCGAAAACGCCTTTGAAAAGGCGATTCGCGATGATCGTGAGGATTTGCTTGCCACCGCTTTGTGTACCGAACTGTGTTCGGACCTGATCGACGAAGGCGTGGACAAGCTGCATTTCTATACCCTGAATCGGCCTGAACTGACGCGCGACGTATGTTTTGCACTGGGTATTACCCCGAAGGCCGAATTGCAGAACGTCGCGTGAGTTAATCCCTGATTGGTCACTTAGCCCGGACCCTGCCAAGGCTCCGGGCTTTTTTCGTGGTTAAAGGCACAACCTAGTTGTGAACAATAAGGCATCCCCCTGCCAACTGTCCCTCAGATAGCGATAAATTTTTGCTAAAGTTTGACAAATTCGTGAGGCTTCTCACACTGAGACTGTAGTGTTTGTTTAACGAGTAAATTTGGTATGGAGCCTGTTGAAAAGATAAATGCCCGTGCGGACGCACTTGAGGCGTTGGGATTGGATCAAAACGCCGGATCTGACGATATCCGCGACGCTTGGCGTCACATTGCGTTTCATGCACACCCAGATCACAGAAACGGTGATTGTACGCAATTTGCCCGCGCGAAAGAGGCTTACGATTTTCTGCGACGCGAAGGCCTGACCACCAAGGGCCGGTCAACGACGGGGCCGCGCAGGCCGAAGTTGCGCAAGCGCGTCATAGAACTAGAAAGTGCAGATATCGACGCCTGCCGTGTTTTGCTGAACACGGCGCTGACGCATAGCTCGGATGGTGAAAAACCAAACGAGAAGAACGCCATCGAAGCGGACCATGTCCCTGACGCTGTAGGCTTCTACGGTCGTCACCTGACCTATTTCGTTTCGACACCAGTGTGTGAGGGGTCAAACCGGATCGCACTACCGACTTCGGTTCTGTCATCAGCCCGGCGAACGGAAACCGAAATGCTGAGCTTCCAATCAAATAATGCGGGTTCCGGTGAAGTTTTGGTTCCCAACACGATCATAGAGAGCAAATTCCCCGGTGCCAAAAGCGTTCGAATAAAATTCGACGCAGATCAGCAAATGCGGGATGATTTTTGGTTGGCTAGCTGACGCAAAAAACCCGGCCTGGTGTGGGCCGGGTTTGACTTGGGTTAGTGGTTTTTTTTAGTTTGCGACCGGACCTTCCGAAGTGAATTTCGGAATGACGCTGTTCGATGCGCCATCACCTTCGATTCCCGGCCAGTTGCCTTCGGCCAGATTGATGTTGCCGGGGATATCCTCTTCGAAAAAGCCAACAACAACGTCTGTGATGTTCAGGTACAGCTTGTCATCGACAATCCGCCACAGGTTCGGGTTCGCCGGAACCTTACCACCGCGCGAAACGCCATAGGCGCAGTGTCCGTCATAAGCCGGAACATAATAAGCGGGGTTTTTCAAGAACTTATCGCGATTCTCTTCCGTCGAAAAGGCCCAGGTGGCCCCGTTATACTCTGCAGTGAAGTTGGAGTGGCCGCGTACGGCTTTGGGCTGGGCCTGACCAGCCGGCACCTGATCCAGACTGCGATAGGCAACAACGTCATAACCTGACACGGCGTATCCGGTGCCGTCTACATACTGATCACCAGCGAAGGCAGGCATAGCAAGTGTCAAAGCGGTCACGAAAGTCATGGCAAAGCGTTTCATGTAGTCAATCCTTTTGTCCTCGGGGTTGGGCACTTGGTGAGAGAATAGATATTTTCGCCCCGATGGGCAGTCCTGCTCGCGCCGCTGTGACATCGAATGAAGATTCGTGAGAGGTTCAATCCCGTTTGTTACAAAATTGCCGTAACATCCGGGGTTGGACTCAGGGCTTTGCAACATTACCTGTGGATGCGGACACAAATTCACCCGAACTTTGCTGAGAAAGATAGCAGATGAGCGAGCAATCCCCATACACGCCCCCCGCAGTCTGGACGTGGGACAGCGAAAGCGGCGGCACTTTTGCCAATATCAATCGACCCATTGCCGGGGCGACCCATGACAAAGACCTGCCGGTCGGAAAGCATCCGCTGCAGCTGTATTCGCTGGCAACCCCGAACGGTGTCAAAGTCACGGTAATGCTGGAAGAGCTGTTGGCGCTGGGTCACGAAGACGCCGAGTATAATGCATGGCTGGTTAATATCGGTGAGGGCGACCAGTTCAGCTCGGGCTTTGTCGATGCCAATCCGAACTCAAAAATCCCGGCGCTGTGGGACCGTTCAGGCGATGAACCAGTGCGCGTGTTCGAAAGCGCCTCGATCCTGCTTCACCTAGCCGAGAAGTTCGACGCCTTCCTACCCAAGTCAGGCCAGGAACGGACCGAAGTCATGAACTGGGTGTTCTGGCAGATGGGCAGCGCGCCGTATCTAGGCGGCGGCTTTGGCCATTTCTACGCCTACGCGCCCGAAAAATGGGAATACCCGATCAATCGTTTTGCGATGGAGGCCAAACGGCAGCTGGACGTGCTGGATCGGCAATTGGCCGACAACACCTATATTGCAGGCGAAGATTATAGCATCGCCGACATGGCCATCTGGCCCTGGTATGGTCAGCTGGTTCTGGGCCGTCTGTATAGCGCAGCCGAGTTTCTGGATGCCGAATCCTATAAGAACGTGATGCGGTGGGCCAAGACGATCGACGCGCGCCCAGCGGTTCAGCGTGGACGTATGGTCAATCGCTCGTTCGGTGAGCCGCATACGCAGCTACATGAACGCCACGACGCCAGCGACTTTGAGACGCGAACACAGGACAAGCTGGAAGCGGCAGCAGAATAATTCCAATACCCCGCGGTTCATTGGATCGCGGGGCGGCACCGGAGTTTTATTTCAGGATCGGCGGCCTGTCCGGGTCGCTACCCGGTGTCACTTGTTCGATGATCCGCGCCTCGGGCTGCGGAAGGTCGAAACGCAATCCGACCCGTGCCAACGCAGCCGACGCGATGTCATGCGGGCCAAAGAACCCGACATCCATCGCTCCTGCCTCGACCCCGGAAAAGGTCAACGCTTCGGACGCGGCTTTGGCCAAGGCGGGTTCAGCCCCCTCGACCGCGCCGACAAAACCCAGAAGGTGGCCCATGCCGCCCTCTTCTGTCTTGGTCCCGACCAGAAACGCGGCTTCGGCCAGGCCCACAGCTGTGGCCAGTTTCGCATCCAGGGCTTTCAACAGATCATCCGGCAAGCCTTTTGGAGGCAGAAACTCGGCCAGGCGTTGCTGCACCTCTTCCGGCGTATGCTCCAAGGTGGTGGCAAGCCAACCCAACGCCTCAGTCGGGATCAGCATCGACGACGGCGCGACCTCAAGATTCAGGCCTAAACCGATTCCCTGCCCCGCCAGCATCGACGACAGCACCCGCCCCGACAGCGCCACATAAGGCACAGGCCGGTCGGCGAATTGGGCTAAACGATCGTGGCGATCAAAGGCCAGCACGAATCGGCCATCGGCCACGTCGAACAATTCAGGCGAGATATTCTCGCCGTGCGCCTCTTCAGCCAGCAACAAAAACAGCTCACAATCCGCGAGGCGTTCAAAGAACCGCAGGCGTACAGCGTCATCCTGCGGGTTGGCCTCCATCGCGGCATGGGCGGCATCCAAGGCTGTAGTGTCAGTCATTCAGAACCTCTTGCACCCGCGCGCGCAGAACCGGCAGCAGTTCGGCTTCGAACCACGGGTTTTTCTTCAGCCATGCCGTATTGCGCCAGGACGGGTGAGGCAAGGGAAAGACACGCGGCGCATGGTCTCGCCAGTTGCGTACGGTGTCGGTCACGGCGGTGCGCACCCCAAGGTGGTATTTATGCGCATGGCCCCCGACCAGAACAGTCAACGGCACCTCGCCCAGTTCCTCCATCACCCTGTCATGCCATGTCTTTCCGCAGATAGGCGGCGGCGGCAGATCGGCTTTGCGCTCGTTATATCCGGGAAAACAAAAGGCCATCGGAACAATCGACACGCGGTTGCGGTCATAGAACACGGTCTCGTCTATCCCCAGCCAGTCGCGCAATCGATCGCCAGAGGGATCAGTGAACGGACGGCCCGAGGCATGAACCCGCGCACCCGGTGCCTGCCCTGCGATCAACAGCGGCGCGCCTGACCTGAACCAGACCACCGGGCGCGGTTGATGCGCGGTAAACGTAGCCTGAAATTGGTCTGCGCAAATACGGCAGGCCTCAATCTCTTTCTGTAGTGAATTCATCAGATCGCAAGACTTCCTGCATCAAACTGGTTGACGGTCGAAGGGAAAGATAGTCAACGCAAGGCCCAAGGCCAACCGGTGCAAAAGTCACAATACTAACAGGAGCACATTGGTACGCATTGATCATTTGTTTCATAATTCGACATAATGTAGCCAACATGGACCCATAAATAATCGCTGGTTTACCAACCTGAGCGGTGAACCAAACAAACGCCAGAGCAGCAGGCCGTGAATGCTTGAGTTTGAGAATGTCAGTAAGTCCTTTTGGACCGGGACCCGACGCAAGGTGATCCTGGACCGGGTCTCGTTCCAGATCGAACTGGGCCGGTCGATTGGCATTCTGGCCCCCAACGGCACCGGCAAGACGACGCTGATCAACATGATGGCCGGCCTGGAAAAACCGGATGAGGGTGTGATCCGCAAATCCTGCCGCATCTCGTTCCCGATGGGGTTTTCCGGCGGCGTTATTAAAAAGCTGTCGGCGCTGGAAAACGCCCGCTACATCGCTAAAATCTACGGCATGGACCCCGACTATGTCGAGGCGTACTGTAGCTGGCTGTGTAACCTTGGAGAGTATTTCGACCAGCCGATTGGAACGTACTCCACTGGTATGCGGGCACGTTTTACATTTGCCCTTATGCTGGCGCTGGATTTTGACATGTACCTGATTGATGAGGGCATGCCCTCATCCACGGATGTTGAATTCAACCGAAAAGCAGGAGACATCCTGCGCGAACGTTTGCGAACGACTACACTGGTGATTGTCTCGCACAGCCCCGACGTTCTTGAGAAATTTGCGCAGCAGGCCGCCGTTCTACTGGACGGCCAGCTTTACATGTTCGACACCTTGGAAGAGGCCAGACAGCTATATGACTACCAAACCCAAGGCTAAAAAATACTGCTGGCGCCGCAATCGTCAGGGCGCAGATTCTGCAGATGCGCGCGCTGATGCGATATCGCGCATCAGAAAGGCAACGCAACCAACCGAGGCAGCAAATGACGCAGCCCCGGCAACCGATATCGACGCGATCAAGCGCGAAGGGTTGACCGGCCGCCAATTGCGCGTGGCGCGGCGTCTGGCACAGAAAAACGGTCTGGCAGCGACGTCGGATTACGATGCGGTTCGGCTTTTGCGAAAACAGGGCATTGATCCGTTCGAGCGCACCAATCTGTTGGATCTGGCGGCCGAAAAGGCTCGCGCTGAGGATCTAGCCAAGGATAAAATCAAGATTCAGCTGCCCCAGACCATATCCGACTCCTCCCAAGGCCTCCCCGGCCCCGAGCTGAGCCCGGCAGAGCGGCGAAATCTTGAAATCGGCGAAATTCAGAAGGACATCGCGCGCCGCCGCAAGCGCAAGCTATTTGCCCTTTTTGCACGTTTGGCGGCCTTTGTTCTTCTACCGACTCTGATCGTGGGTACGTATTTCTATCGGTACGCAACACCGATGTACGCCAGCGATTCTGCTTTTTCGATCCTGCAGGCGGACGGTGGCGGCGCATCCTTTGGCGGGTTTCTGGCCGGCACTCAATACGCCACTGCTCAAGATTCCGTTGCCACGCAGGAGTTTCTGGAATCAAAGGACGCGCTAGTTCGACTTGAGAATGACACTAATTTCTCGGAAATTTTCAAGCAGGAGTGGATTGATCCGATCCAGCGCCTGCCGCAGGACGCAACGCTTGAGGATACTTATAAGTTGTTCCGCCGGATGATCACCATTGGATATGACCCCAGTGACGGCATCATCCGCATGGAAGTTGCGGCACCGAGCCCCGAGATTTCGGTCGAGCTTTCGACCCTTCTGCTCTCCTATGCCGAGGAAACCATCAACGGTTTGACCGAGTTAAAGCGCGAAGACCAAATGCGCGATGCCCGGGCAGGTTTTGAACTGGCGCAGGACGAACGCCGAAGGGCGCAGGAAGAACTGATCGAACTGCAGTTGCAGGGGGCGGTTCTCGACCCCGAGAACGTCCTCGCTGGCCTGCGGGCCCGGATCAACGCAATCGAAATCGAGTTGCAGGAGAAGGAACTGCAACTGGCGGCGCTACTGGACAACCTGCGCCCGAACCAGGCCAAGGTGGATGGCGTCCGTGCGGACATACAACGGCTTGAGGTCGTCCTGGCAGAACTGAATGCCGAAATGTTGGACGCGTCAGCAGGCGAAAACTCACTGGCACGGTTAAGCGTACGCATTCAGATGGCTCAGGCCGACCTGGTCGCACGCGATATGATGCTGCAAACCGCAATGGAACAGATGGAAACCACACGGACCGAGGCCAACCGCAAGGTGCGTTATCTGACGGTTTCGGTGAACCCGGTCGCCAGCCAGGAACCCAGCTATCCGCGCAAGTTCGAAAATACGATTTTGGCTTTCCTGTTATTTGCTGGTATCTACCTGATGATCTCGCTTACCGCGTCGGTCCTTCGTGAACAGGTATCCTCGTAAGACACATGAAACATGTAAAAATCTCCGATCTCACGGTCGGCAATGATCTACCTCTGACGATCATTGCCGGCCCTTGCCAACTTGAAACTGCTGATCATGCTCAAATGATCGCCGGCAAATTGAAAGAGGCCTGCGACGCCGCCGGTGCGCAGTACGTCTTTAAAGCGTCGTATGACAAAGCGAACCGCACCTCTATTTCAGGTGTTCGTGGTCCCGGAATTTCCAAGGGGCTCGAAATACTGGAAGGCGTTAGGCAGCAAATCGGAGTGCCTGTTCTGACTGACGTGCATTCTCCTGACCAATGCGCTGACGCGGCCAATGTTTGCGATGTTTTGCAGATCCCTGCCCTGTTATGCCGTCAAACCGATTTGGTATTGGCCGCTGCGGAAACAGGCGCAGCAATCAACGTGAAAAAAGGACAGTTTCTAGCGCCTTGGGACATGGCGAACATTGTCACCAAGATTGAGAGCGTTGGAAACTCGAACATTCTGCTGACGGAACGCGGCACTTCGTTTGGATACAACACATTGGTGACCGACATGCGTTCTCTGCCGCAAATGGCCCAAACCGGCTATCCTGTCGTGATGGACGCTACCCATTCGGTTCAACAACCCGCAGGGCTTGGCGGATCGACTGGCGGGCAGCGGGAATTTGCTCCGCTTATGGCGCGCGCAGCTGCGGCAATCGGCGTGGGTGCAGTGTTCATTGAAACACATGAAGACCCAGACAAGTCCCCATCTGACGGTCCAAACATGATCTATCTGAATCAAATGCCTCAATTGATTGACACATTGATGCGCTTTGATGCATTGGCCAAAGCCAACCCGATTCAGATTTAAGCAAGAGCGATAGTATGACCAAACCCATCCCCGAGGTGACTCCGAACACCTGGAGTTTTCTGCGCGACCCCATGATCAAACCCACGGGTTTTCGCGAATACGACGCCCGCTGGAAATACCCCGAAGAGATCAACCTGCCGGGCATGACAGCGCTGGGGTTGGGTTTGGGCACACAAATGCGCAAACGCGGGATTGCACCTGTGATCGCGGTGGGCAACGACTATCGCGACTATTCGCTGGCGATTAAAAATGCGCTGATCCTTGGCCTGATGCAGGCGGGGATTCAGGTCAAGGATATCGGCCCGGCACTTAGCCCCATGGCATATTTCGCCCAGTTCCATCTGGACGTTCCCGCTGTGGCCATGGTCACTGCCAGCCACAACCCGAACGGATGGACCGGTGTGAAGATGGGCTTTGAGCGTCCGCTCACCCACGGCCCCGATGAAATGTCGGAATTGCGCGACATCGTTCTGAACGGCGAAGGCGTCACCCACGAAGGGGGTTCGTACGAATTCGTGGAAGGCGTGAAAGAGGCTTATATCGACGATCTGGTCGGGGACTTCAGAATTTCCCGGCCGCTCAAGGTTGTATGCGCGACCGGCAACGGCACAGCCTCGGCCTTTGCACCCGAGATTTTCGAACGAATGGGCGTTGAAGTGATGCCCAGCCACAACCGGCTGGATTACACCTTCCCCAACTACAACCCCAATCCAGAAGCCATGGAGATGTTGCATGACATGTCCGACACCGTGAAATCCAGCGGTGCCGATATGGCACTTGGGTTTGATGGTGACGGCGACCGCTGTGGCGTTGTCGATGACGAGGGCGAAGAGATATTCGCCGATAAGGTCGGCGTTATCATGGCCCGCGATCTGGCCAAGCTATACCCCAACGCGACCTTTGTGGCGGACGTCAAATCAACCGGCCTTTTCGCCAGCGACCCCGAGCTGCAGGCCCATGGCGTCAAAGCCGATTATTGGAAAACCGGGCACAGCCACATGAAGCGGCGGGTCAAGGAAATCAACGCCTTGGCCGGGTTCGAGAAATCGGGCCACTACTTCCTGGCCGAACCGATCGGGCGCGGCTATGACTGCGGCATGCGGGTCGCGGTTGAGATCTGTAAATTGATGGATCGCAACCCGGACCAAAGCATGTCTGACTTGCGCAAGGCGCTGCCGAAAACCTGGTCGACCCCGACTATGTCGCCCTATGCCGCCGATACCGAAAAATATGACATCCTCAAGCGACTGGTGGACAAGCTGGTTGCCAAGGCCGATGCGGGTGAAAGCTTGGCAGGTCGTGCGATCAAAGAGGTCGTTACCGTCAATGGCGCTCGGGTCATTCTGGACAATGGCAGCTGGGGTCTGGTGCGGGCGTCTTCGAACACGCCGAACCTGGTTGTGGTTTGTGAAAGCAGCGAAAGCGAAGAGGAAATGCGCGCTATTTTCGCCGATATCGACGCTGTAATCCGGACCGAGCCCGGCGTCGGCGATTACGACCAGACCATTTGAACCGGGATCGGGGCACCTTGGGCGCCCCGTCCTTCAATTTCCACCCAACAGCTTGAACAGGCCTTTCTTTGCCTCTTCTTCCAGCTTGTTTTTCAAGGCATCCTCGACATTTTCGCTGTCGGTGACTGCGGTTCCCAACTCATCCCCGACCTTATCCAGAACCTTCTGTTTGGCATCCTTCTCAAGGTCTTTAAGTTGACCTTCGGCGGCGGCCTCGATCACTTTGGAAAGATCAGGCTTGATCGAAGGATCGCTCCATGGTCCAACAATGCGCACCGGAACTGACAGGCCCTGCCCCGAGTTGGCCCGCAGCGCGGTGGGAGTGAACAGGTAATCAAGCGTTCGCGCCCCTATATTGACTTTCCCCTCACCGTCAGCTCGGAAATTGTCCAGCGACATCAGCAGATCGTTATTGGTCAATACCCCTTGATCAATAGCAAAACTGGCCGTCAGGCTGTTGAATACAGTTGTTCCGCCCGACCCCTTACCGCGCCCCATCAGGCGATCCAGATCAAAGCCCGAGATCACGCCCTGCCCCACATTCAGTTTGCCGGTGCCGCTGAGGGAGCGCATGATCTGATCCTCGGTCTGCCCAACGCCCAGAAATTCGAACTGACCCGAACCTGTGCCTGACAACCGTTCGATCCCCGCCAAGGTGGACAAGGCTTGTTGAACATCCATGCCCTGCGCATTTAGTTTGCCGCCTATGGACAGACCATTCCGATTGTTGGCCACCACGCGCCCAATCACCTGGCCTGAAAACAAAGTGGCCGGTTTCATTTTCAGCACAGCGCGGGACCGATCAAGGCGGAGCGTCAGGTCGCTGGGCCCCAATTCTATGTCGGGCAAAGCGATAGACGATGCGGTCAGGCGTATTTCCCCATCGGCCAGTGCAAGGGCCGACGCATCAATCGGGTCTGTCGACCACCCGCTATCCGGCGTCGACGCCGTCCCAGAGCCACCCCCTGCCGTTGCGGGGGCGTCGTTGAAACGCGACAGGTCGATATCCCCGCTCTTAAGACGCGCGGTGATTTTCGGTGGGTCCGAAATCTCGATATCTGTCTCTCCGGTAAAGCGGTTGTGGTCCAACTGCGCCACCATGTTGCGCAGCGAGATACGGCCCTCGCTGGTATAGGTCATCTGCCCAGACACCTCGGCCTTGCGCCCCAGCCCCCGCGGCACCCCGACACCAGCTTGTCCAAAAGCGGCCAGCATTTTTTCGGTATTTGTGGTTTTGACCGCGAGCGCGCCGTCCATCTCACCGGCAAGATTAACGCGGCCATCGAAACCGACCTCGCCGCCCGGCGCGGTCAGGGCCAGTTTCAGCGGTGCGACAGCCCCCGATGCATAGGCTGGCAGGTCCGGTATTTCGAGGTTCACTTTCACATGGCCACCTGGCACCGCCATCAGCGCCTCCATCACCATGGGTGAGGTCGGGCCCGGCCAACTCGCGGACAAATCAACGCCAGAGAATTTAAACTTCGTCGCGCCATTTTCGACATAGACCAGCCGCGCATTGGTCAATTCCAGTCGGTCCAGCGTCACCGCGCCTTGCGGTGAGGTCGAAGATGGCGCACTGGCACCGCCGCTGGATGTCACCTGAGGGGCAGCTGGGGTGCTTAATTCCCAATTGCCGCGACCGTCCGACAACTCAAGCCGCAGAACCGGGTTGTCTGCGATAACCCGCCGTATCCGTAGATCCCCGCTCAGCAGCGCTGCGGCATCCACGCCCACCGCAAGGCTTTCGGCGCTCAGCATCGGTTTGCGCCCCGCCCAGGGAGCGTTGCCAAATGTGACAGGACCAGTCTCCATCCCCAGAACCGGCCAGAACGACAGGTTCACGTCCCCAGTCAAGGTCAGGTCGCGCCCCGTTTCGCTTTTGACCTGTTCCGCCAGAATCGCTGCCAGCTTATCCCCCGGCATCAGCAACAATGCGCCGATGACCAGCCCGAATGCGGCCACGAATAGAAAGAGTATGCGCAATAGCCACTTCATTTTTCTGCTCTCCGCTTATTTGGCATGCGTTGAAAAGATCATTCAAATCCCAGCGCGCATTTGCAAGGGGAAGCGTTCCCCACTATATGCCGCGCCATGAGCACGAACCCGCCAAACCTCCGCCCCGACCTGGCGCCTGCCGCCCGGATGCCCGAGACGCCACGTTCGAACCAGCCCACCATTGGTATGGTGTCGCTGGGCTGTCCCAAGGCATTGGTCGATAGCGAGCGGATTTTGACCCGTCTACGGGCAGAAGGATACGGTATTTCGCCGGATTATTCCGGGGCCGATGCCGTGATTGTGAACACCTGCGGGTTCCTCGACAGCGCCAAAGCTGAATCTCTGGATGCTATTGGCGAGGCTTTGGTTGAAAACGGCAAAGTTATTGTGACCGGCTGTCTGGGGGCCGAACCCGACTATATCCGCGAACACCACCCGCGCATCATGGCCGTGACCGGGCCCCACCAATACGAACAGGTGCTAGATGCGGTGCATTCAGCGGTTCCCCCCGATCCTGACCCATTTGTTGATCTGCTGCCCGCCGCCAGCGTGCAACTGACCCCGCGCCACTACAGCTATCTCAAGATTTCCGAGGGCTGTAACCACAAGTGCAAATTCTGCATCATCCCCGACATGCGCGGCAAACTGGCCAGCCGTCCTGCCCATGCTGTGTTGCGTGAAGCCGAAAAGTTGGTCGACAACGGCGTGCGTGAGTTGCTGGTGATCTCTCAGGATACCTCGGCCTATGGGCTGGACCGGAAATACGACGTGAACCCGTGGAAAGACCGCGAGGTACGCAGCCACATTACCGATCTGGCCCGCGAACTGGGGCAGTTGGATGCCTGGGTCCGGTTGCACTATGTCTACCCTTACCCGCACGTGCGCGAACTGATCCCCCTGATGGCCGATGCCGGTTGCAACATCCTGCCGTATCTGGATATTCCGTTCCAACACGCCCATCCGGATGTTTTGAAACGCATGGCCCGCCCGGCCGCAGCGGCCAAAACGCTGGACGAGATCGCCGCGTGGCGCGCAACTTGCCCCGATATCACCCTGCGCTCGACCTTTATCGTCGGCTATCCCGGCGAGACCGAGGCTGAGTTCCAGACGTTGCTGGATTGGTTGGATGAGGCGCAGTTGGATCGTGTGGGATGTTTTCAGTACGAAAACGTGGATGGCGCACGTTCGAACGACCTGCCCGACCATGTTCCGGCTGAGGTCAAGCAGGAACGCTGGGACCGGTTCATGGAAAAGGCGCAGGCGATTTCCGAGGCCAAGCTGGCCGCCAAGGTCGGTCAAACCCTCGACGTGATTGTGGACGAGATTGATGACGAGGCTGCCACTTGCCGCACCAAATCCGACGCACCCGAGATCGACGGGAACCTGTTTATCGACGAAGGGTTTGAAGCCCTCAACCCCGGCGACATCGTCTCGGTTGAGGTGGATGAGGCTGGCGAATATGACCTTTGGGGCAAGCTGGCTTGATTCTCTACTGCTAAGCCCTTGATGTTTTAGGAACAAACTGGATCGGAAAAGCGTTACCCGAGTTTATTGGAAGAATTTGCTGCTGGATACGACTTGATACATGAAGCCAAAAAAGGAGGTTTTCATGTATAGCAAGTTTCCTTTCAACTCACTCTGTGCGGCTCTTGTACTTGCCGCGCATTTTTTCGGAACTGCGGCCAGCGCGCAGAACCAAGCCAGAAGCGCCTCAGGATTTGGTGCTTTGTTGGGTAGCGCACAAAGCGTTGAAAAACGCAGCAAGCCTAATGTACAAAAACATTATGTCTCGACGCCCAAGCATCACTTCCAAAAGCAAGAGAAGCCTAAGACAACAGTCAAGCGTTCCGGTATTAAACGGCTGAAATTCGGGCGCTATTCATACACTCCGCACAGGCAGCATGGACGCAGTTTGTTCCATCCAAGACAAAGTTTTCACTACAAACGTTACTGAACCGAACCGTTGGCTCAGATCAACGCAACCAAGGCCACAATCCAAGCAACCCCTGCCGCAATCGCCGTAAGCGCAACCGCTGCGCTTGCGGCATCCTTCGCCTGACCGGCCAGAGGGTGTTGTTCAGTTGACGTGAAATCCACCGCCCGCTCTAAAGCGGTGTTAAAAAGCTCGGCCACAAGCACCAAAATTCCCAGTACAATAATAAGACCACGTTCGGCGGTCCCAATCGGTAGCCACAGGACTAACGCGAACGAAACAAGATTTGCCCAAACCCAGCTACGAAACGAATACTCATCGCGCCAAGTTGACAACAAACCTTGCCAACTCCAACGGGTGCGATCCTTGAGGTGTGTAAAGAAGTTTCTCATCAGCATTCTTTGTTTTGGTGAATTGAACTGAAGCCGAAACGGGATGTGACAGGCAAGAAAAAACCGCCCTCAGGGCGGCGGCGGCGGTGAATAGGTGTGGGCGGCTTCGCAATAAAGCCGCCCACGGAATACTTATTGTGCGACCGGATTACAGACGGTCTGGCCTGCTTCTGTCGTGGCCAGCTCAGTGCCTGCCGGGCAGCTAGGTGTGCCGAATTTATCATATTCGGGTGTGATATAAACCGGCGCCGGTTCTTCCTGCTGCGAGCAAGCAGCCAAAATAAGGGCAAATGCGCCAACGGCAGCAAATTTGAGTTTCATGTCCGTCATTCCTCTATTAATTTCCTGATATTGCCCAAGAATCCGGGGCCGGTCTCACAATACGACTTGAATGGTATTTTTGCAACGAAATCAATCACGCATTTGTGAGGAAAGGCGGAACAACGCCGGTAACCCTCTCAGAAACAGCGGAATTATGAGCAAATGCTATCGTATTTCGCGTATCGACCTACACTGGTAGGGTGACACCAGCCAAAGACGGAGTAGCCAAATGTCAGACAGCCCCACCATCGCGCAAAAAGGCCCCTTTCCGGTCGAGGTGACCGAAGGGAAAAATTATTTCTGGTGCGCCTGCGGCCAATCCAAACGGCAGCCTTTTTGCGATGGATCGCACAAGGGCACCGGGTTCGAACCGGTCAAATATACTGCGGACAGCACTAAGAAAGTCTTTTTCTGTGGCTGTAAGCACAGCGCGAAACCGCCGCTGTGCGACGGATCCCATTCCAAGTTGTAATCACGTTTTCATCGCGTTTAACAGATCGGCGTTGGCGCAAAATTCGGGGGCCCTTTGGGCTTCGGACTGTTGTTCAGATAACCAACTGCCACATTGGTCGCTGCACTGCGATACCCGACAACGAGTCACTAGTTCGGCGTAGCGCTCTGGCGTCAGGTGTCCCTTTGCCATTGCTTCGGTGAACGAGATATTCATGCATCGCGCAACCGAACGTGTCAGCCAAAAATGTTTTTCGACATCTCCAAGAACATTCCGTGCCATCAGCTTTCCTGTTTTTGTTCTGTATCCAACACGGCAAGGCGTTGCAGATTTCAGCAATTATGCTGCGCCAGGCGACTATGTGCCGGCGCAGCGGTTATCCTCACTCTGGTCGTCATGGCAGCAGCTTTCGGAGCAAGTCCCGATTGCGGCAATACTCAGGCGTTTGGCGCGCTTGGGCAGGTTGTCTTAGAAAGTTCTGGCAATGGCTGGGGTTTGCGCAGCCGGTACATCTCAGCACGGCGTCGGACAGCTGGTCGATCGAAACATCGCCATCAATCGCCGATTGTTGCAGATCCACGCCAAGTTTGGTGGCCATCCGGTCCACAAGACCGGCGTGGTGTTTCAGCACTTCGCGGTCGGGCATAAAAAGTCCTTTCCTGTCGCACGTCCAGAACAGGATATCGCAGCCTGAAATATAAGCCTTTGATTCAGGTCAAAGCCCGGCGCCAATATGATCCAGATAGGCACGGGTCGCGTCTTGAACCCGTCGAAAGCGATCCCCGCCCAGCTTTTTGCCACCGTACCAGCGAGTGACAATAACGACATGATTGTCGAGCCCGGCGCGTTCCAACATCCGCAGGATCACCATGCCCGCGCCGCTTTCCCCATCATCGGCCTTAAGCGCCCCAGTCGGCAACATGGCCGCCCATGTGTTGTGCGTGGCCTTAGCGTAAGCCTTGTCCGACTTGAGCTGTTGCAAGACCGCATCAACATTCGCCCGCGTGCTGACGGCTGCGCCCGACACTGCGTATTTCGATCCTCGATCCGTCAGGATCACGCCCAGTTGGGTCACGGCCGTCATTGTGTCAAACCCAGCTGTTTCGCGGTTTCAAGAACAATCTGAACCCGCGCGGCATTAGGAGGATGGGTACCCAGAAACTGATCCCCTGGATCGGGTATACGATCAAAGTATTTGGCACCGACCAAAGGATTGTATCCCGCGTTATGGGTGATGATTGTTCCCAGTTGGTCGGCCTCAAGCTCGAACGCTTTCACGTTCACTTGCACGCCCACCTCGGCCCCCAGTTTCTGTGTGCGTTCAAGGTCTTCTCCGCCCTCGCCATGCAGCTTGCCCAGTTCGTTGAAGATCACCGCACTTTCCTGGGCGTTCTCCGATTGCCGAGCGATATGCCCCAGCACGTGATGGGCCGCCTCGTGGCCCATGACAAAGGCTAATTCGTCAGGATTCTGCACTGATTGGATCATCGCGCGCGTTACAATTATCACCGGTTGATCATCTTCATCCAAAGTTTGAAATGCATTGGCTGATGCGCGCGGGTTCAGGTCAACCAGAATCGTGAAATCGCAATTGTTGACTTTGGCCTGGCGCAAACATTCCGCGCGGGCTTCGTCGCCGACTTGGCGGCTGATGTCCCGAAACGCGGCCGCGTCGACCTGAAACGCATCCGAATCCAGCGACCATTCCGCTGCCGGTTGCACACGTAGGACTCCAGCACTGCAGGCCGTCAGTACCAGAGGAAACAGCAAAAAGGTCAGACGGCGCATTCATTTTCCTTTGAAACGGCGACCCCGTTTGGAAAACCATAGCGCGGCCTTGGCGGGACTGCCACCGCCGGATTGCGCGGGAACGGGTTGCATTGCCGCGCTGTGGCCTGCACTCTGGTTACATGTTTTCGATTGAGCATGAATTCGACTCGACGGTCATTACTCTGGTGGATGAAGGCCCCAAGCCTTTGCAAGAGGATGTCGTCATCAACAGCTTCGCCGAATGTGTGACGCTTGAGCAGCTGGACCCACGTACGGACCAGATACAGAAAATAACCCTGTCGCCTGAACAGGTCCGCGATCTGGCCGCCGCGCTGGATCTGCCGGAAGGGGTGTATCAAATCCACGAAAGACCCGATCAAGGCGAATAGACAAATAGCTTTTCCCTCGCCGCCTGGCCCTGTTTCAGGAACAGCGCCGAGGGGCCATTTGCATGGCCGTGGCCAGTATCCAGCTCACCGCTTCATTCACCTTACCGTTTTCGGGCGGCACAGTCACCGTGATGCGGATTGAACCCTGTTTCGCCGCGATGCTGTCCTGTGCGGCTTTCCGCGTGACCCGGACCGGAATTGCTACTTCGGGTGAGGCATAAGCGCTTAGATCAGGTGTGTCGCGCAGTTTTGGCCGGGCCATCTTTTTACCTCTTGCCCGCAAACACTCTTGCACGGGAAACCGGGGAATGAAATTGATCCGGCATGTCCAGCGGATTGCGCTTGAAAAGCGCCAGATACTCAACCAGATACGGAATGCTCATGTAAAGGAAGTTAACATATGTCCTTGAAAAACCCGGCTGCCCTGGAATTTCTGCAATCGCGCCGGTCTCGTCCCGCTAAAACGCTGATTGCTCCGGCGCCCACACGGGATGAGCTGTTGCCGCTGTTGACCGCCGCCGCCCGCAGCCCCGATCACGGCAAGCTGGAACCGTGGCGGTTTATCGTGCTCGAGAAAGGCACGATGCCACGCCTTTCGGCGCTGACGCAGACCCGGGGAGTTGCCTTGGGCAAGACACCCGAGGAGATTGCAAAGGCGCAAAGCCAGTTTGACATGGGCCATCTGGCCGTTGCGGTGGTCGAGGCACAAAAACCGTCAGAGAAAATCCCAGCCATTGAACAGACCTATTCAGCTGGTGCTGTTTGCCTGGCCCTGCTGAATACGGCGCTGGCGGCGGGTTGGGGGGCAAACTGGCTGTCGGGCTGGCAAACCCATGATCCTGAATTCTGTCGCCTGGCCTTTGGCCTGCAGGATAACGAGCGTGTCGCAGGCTTGATCCACATTGCCACCGAAGGCACAGTCCCGCCAGAACGCCCCCGCCCGGATGTGGCTGCCCTAACCGAATGGGTCGTTGAATGATGATCCTCAACGCCTTTTTCGCGGCGCTCGGTCAGATCGGAGACCCCAAGTTCCGCGCGGTCCTGCTTCGCGGTGTAGGTCTGACGATCGTATTGTTGATCGCGGCGTGCGCCGGAGCAATCTGGCTGATCAACGGGTTGTCCGGGGATGAGATTTCATTGCCCTGGATTGGGACTGTGCCCTGGCTGAATGATGTGCTGAACTATTCCGGCATCTTCGTGGTTCTGATTCTGCCAGTGTTCCTGATGGTGCCGGTGGCTTCGGCGATTACGTCCTTGTTTCTGGAAGAGGTCGCGCAAGCAGTCGAGAACAAACACTACCCTACCCTGCCTGCTGTTCCGGGCATCCCGTTCAGCGACGGGCTAAGGGACGCGATTAGCTTTATGGGCGTGCTGATAGTGGCAAACCTACTGGCGTTGATCCTCTATGCGATCTTCACGCCGCTGGCTCCGTTCATCTTCTGGGCCATGAACGGGTTCTTGCTGGGACGAGAGTATTTTACGCTGGCAGCAATGCGGCGGGTTGGGCGCGAAGGCGCTCGCAAGCTGCGCGCCAAGCATTCCGCTACCATCTGGCTTGCGGGCACCTTGATGGCTATTCCGCTTTCAGTACCGCTGGTGAATCTGGTGATCCCAATCCTTGGGGCCGCCACATTCACCCACATTTTCCATAAGCTGTCAGGACCAACTTCCTGACGCTCAGCCCCGCGACTCCAATTGGTTCAGCCAGTCGAAATCGCGAACCGAGATCACACCCGAAATGATAATCCCGGCGATAATGGCCCAGAGCACCACCGAAACACCGGTGGTGATCCACATCTTTTTCTTCATGTGATGCACTTCCGGCGCGCCCGCATGGGTGCCCGGAACAATATCACCCATATCGCCCTGCGTTTTGATACGAATGGGCAACACAACCAGCAGCGTCATGAACCAAATGACGGCGAACAGGACCAGTGCAGCAGTGATCGTCATGACAGCCTCACTTAGTTAGATCTGTTCCAGTTCGACCAGACAGCCGTTAAAGTCTTTGGGATGTAAGAATAGCACAGGCTTGCCATGGGCACCGACCTTCGGCTCACCCGAACCTAGAACACGCGCGCCGGTTTCCTTCAATTGATCGCGTGCGGCGATGATGTCCTCGACCTCATAGCAGACATGATGGATACCGCCGGAGGGATTCTTGTCCAGAAACCCGTTGATCGGGCTGTTCTCACCCAGTGGATACAGCAATTCGATCTTGGTATTGGGCAGTTCGATGAACACAACGGTAACGCCGTGATCGGGCTCGTCCTGCGGCGCGCCAACCTTGGCACCCAGCGCATTGCGGTATTGCGCGGACGCGGCCTCAAGATCGGGTACGGCAATGGCGACGTGGTTCAGGCGACCAATCATTGAACTCTCCTGTGTTCTGCGTTGCAGTGGTTATGGGGGGTGTTTGGTCAAAGAACAAGTGCGCCAAATTGCCGTTAACCCGGTGTTAGCCAGAAGTTCCTAGCGTAGGGCATCTGCTGATTAGGAGTTCTGCCATGGACGATTCGAGCCCCTTCGCCTCACCCGCGCAGCCGACGGCCACGCGGCCTCTGCTGGGCCAAACCATTCTGGTTGTCGAAGACAGCCGCTATGCCTGCGATGCAATCCGATTGATGTGTCTGCACAGCGGTGCGCGCATCCGTCGGGCGGATTGCCTGACCTCGGCCCGACGTCACCTGCAGATTTACCGCCCTTCGGTCATTTTGGTCGATATCGGCCTGCCGGATGGCTCAGGTGCCGACCTGATTGCCGAATTGACCGAGGCTACGCCGCGTATCGGCGCCATTTTGGGTATGTCCGGCGATCAACACAGTCAAGATACCGCGCTGCGGGCAGGTGCCGATGGGTTCCTGGCCAAACCGCTGAAATCACTTTCTCATTTTCAACAGTTCATTCTGGAAAGCCTGCCTGAAGACCGTCGGCCCAACAGCCTGCACGCGATCCGAGATGAGGTCATCCACCCCGATCCCATGGCCTATCAGGATGACATGGCCCATATCGCGGATGTGCTGGCCGGGCCAAACGATCATCGCACCCTGGATTACGCAGCCCAATTCCTGCTTGGAGTTGCCCGGGATGCCGAAGACAAAATTCTGGCGGACGCCGCGCAGAAACTTACCGCATCGCGCAAAGACGGCGCGCCGGTTACCGCGCTGGCTGCACAGGTCGACGGTATCGTTCAGGCGCGCCTGGAACAGCGTGAGGCAATCTGAGATGGCGACCGCTTATTTCCTGACGTCCACGATCCTGATCGTTTGGGCCTATTTCCAGACCCGCGCAACTGCACGAAACATCCGGATCGCGCGCGGATCACGGCCGTGCCCGTTGACCAACGCTGGAGCGGCTCAGATTTTACCACAAAACGTTAATCGCTCGGTATCAATGTCTGCCGCACATGAAAAACCCGCCGCAGGGGCTACGACGGGCGATTGATCATTCCTGCGGAATGATCCGCAATCCCAGCTCCATCAACTGATCCGAGGTCGGATCGGATGGTGCGTCCATCATCAGGTCTTCTGCGCGCTGGTTCATCGGGAACATCATGACCTCGCGGATGTTGGCCTCATCGGCCAGCAGCATGACGATCCTGTCGATGCCCGCAGCGCAGCCACCGTGCGGCGGGGCGCCGTAGTGGAAGGCATTGAACAGCGCTCCAAAGCGGCTTTTGACCTCGTCCTCACCGTAGCCTGCCAGCTCAAAGGCCTTCAGCATGATTTCAGGCTTGTGGTTCCGGATCGCGCCCGAGACCAACTCATAGCCGTTACAGGCCAGATCGTACTGATAACCGCGCACGTCCAGAGGATTGCCTTGCAGCGCCTCCATTCCGCCCTGTGGCATCGAGAAGGGGTTGTGTTCAAAGTCGATCGCGCCAGTTTCTTCATCCTGTTCGTAGATCGGGAAATCGACAATCCAAGCAAAGGCAAAACGGTCCTTCTCGGTCAGGTTCAATTCTTCACCAATCACGTCACGGGCCTTGCCGGCCACCTTTTCAAAGGCTTTGGGTTTGCCACCCAGGAAGAACGCCGCATCGCCTACACCCAGACCCAGCTGTTGCCGGATCGCCTCGGTGCGTTCGGGGCCAATGTTCTTGGCCAGCGGGCCTGCGGCCTCCATGCCTTCGCCCTGATCGCGCCAGAAGATATAGCCCATACCGGGCAGACCCTCTTTCTGGGCAAAGGCGTTCATGCGGTCACAGAACTTACGGCTGCCACCTGATGGTGCGGGAATGGCGCGTATTTCAGTGCCTTCCTGCTCCAACAGCTTCGCGAAAATCGCGAAACCAGACCCGCGGAAGTGGTCGGAGACCACTTGCATTTTAATAGGATTGCGCAGGTCCGGCTTGTCAGAGCCATACCACAGTGCCGCATCCTTATAGGAAATCTGCGGCCACTCCTGATCAACCATGCGGCCACCGCCGAATTCTTCGAACACGCCGGTCAGAACGGGTTGGATCGTGTCGAACACGTCCTGTTGCTCGACAAACGACATCTCCAGGTCGAGCTGATAGAAATCGGTGGGAGAGCGGTCGGCGCGCGGGTCTTCGTCGCGGAAACAGGGCGCGATCTGGAAATACTTGTCGAAGCCCGACACCATGATCAGCTGTTTGAATTGCTGCGGGGCTTGCGGCAGCGCGTAGAACTTACCCGGATGCAGACGCGAGGGCACCAGAAAATCGCGCGCGCCTTCAGGCGAGGATGCGGTGATGATCGGCGTTTGATATTCCCGAAAACCCTGATCCCACATGCGTCGACGCATCGACGCGACAACATCCGAGCGAAGGGTCATGTTGCTCTGCATCGCCTCGCGGCGCAGGTCCAGGTAACGATAGCGCAGGCGGGTTTCCTCAGGGTATTCCTGATCGCCGAATACCATCAGCGGCAGCTCGTCGGCGGCACCCAGCACTTCCAATTCACGCACGTATACTTCGATCTCACCGGTGGGCAATTTCGGATTCACCAGTTCGGGGTCGCGGGCTTTGACGTTGCCGTCAATGCGGATGCACCATTCGGACCGGACTTTTTCCAGCTCCGCGAATGCTGCACTGTCGCCGTCGCACAGAACTTGCGTCACGCCGAAATGGTCGCGTAGGTCGATGAACAGCACGCCGCCGTGATCTCGGACACGATGCACCCAACCGGACAGGCGGACGGTTTCACCAACATTGGCGGCGGTCAGAGCGGCGCAGGTGTGGCTGCGATAGGCGTGCATGGAATATCCCTTCGGGCGCAGAATTCGTCGCGCCGGTACACCCTGTCAGGATTGGAAAGTCAAGGCAGGTCGCGCCGTCAAAACGGCCTTTGCACGTTGCCCGAGTAAAAATAGATACCCAGACCGGCAGCAAAAATGATGTTCCCCGCAATCGCGTGCAACAGGACCGCGTAGAAAAACGATCCGCGTTTGCGGTAGGCCCAGGTAAACAACAGCCCTCCGGCAAAGGTCATGATGGCCACGATCCAGCTCCAGTACATAAGATGCGCCAGCGAAAACAGCGCTGCGTTCAGCAGATAAGCCGCCCGCCCGTTTGGCAGGATCGCGTGATAGCGGCGGAAGAAAAGCGAGCGGAACAGCAGTTCTTGCGGCAAGGCTGACAACAGAGGATAGGCCAGCCAGATCACCAACAAAAACTCGGGCCGGTTGCGCAGCAGAAAAAAGGCCGCCTCAGGGCGCGTAGACATCACAAGCACCGCACAGAAAACCGTCATGGCGACCGTGAAAACCGCGACTTCGCGCCAGGACCAGTTGCGCCAGTTGTATCGTAGCTCATCCCAAACAAAGCCGGGCGTGAAATACAACAACACGATACCGATGGCCGTGAAGGTAAACAGCGATGGAAACATCCAGTCGGGCGGGAAAAGCACGGCGATCAACACCGGCACGGCGACAAAGAACAATCCAAATTCCAGTCGCAATCGCATATGCGGTACCGCGCTGCCGGCCCAATCGGTATGTTTGCTCACTTTATGCCAACTCCGCCCGGATCAGGCCACGTAACGAATTACCCATATAGAGTTTTGTTGCGTTTTTCAGGTCGGTCAAGGTCAGGTTGGCTTCGGTAATCTGTTTATTATCCAGCAATTCTTCGCGCAGAACTCCCGGCAGCACGCCGCAGGACAGGGTGGGTGTAAGACGGCGGCCGTCCGGCATGTGAACAAACAGGTTGGAGATGGTGCCTTCGCACAACTCATCGCGCTCGTTCAGGAACAGGAACTCGTCAACTCCTTGGGGCAAAGCCGTGCGGGCGTTGTCATACATCGCGCGCTGAGTTGTCTTATGCTGCAACCAGATATTAGACGCGTTCAGGCGCGCCTCGGAAATGGCTACCCGCCACACTGGAGGGTTGTCGGCTAGTGCGCCGGTTGTCACCTCCATTTGCCCGTCCACAGCCAGCGTCAACCTGCAGCGCAGCGACGACGCACCGGCCACCGCCTCTAGTTTTTCAACCGCCAACACGGCATCGAATAAAATACCCAAAGCTTCGGCCGATCGCGCCATACGAGCCAGATGGCGATCTTCCCGCACGAACCCCTGCCCCGGACGAAAGGCCAGCGTTTCGATTACGCGGAAGTCAGGATCAGCTGGTGGGCAAAGCGGGCTTTCCATAGCGCTTCCTCGTATTCCGATGGGGCAGTACTGTCCCAGACCACGCCGCCGCCCACGTTCAGCGTGGCCTTGTCGTCCTCGACCATCAGCGTGCGGATTGCCACATTGAACTCAGACCGCCCGTCCGGCGCGGCCCAGCCTATGGCGCCACAATAGATGTCGCGGGGCCAGGGCTCCAGATCGGCCAAAATCTCCATCGCCCGGATTTTGGGCGCACCGGTAATCGAGCCGCAGGGGAACAGCGCTGTCAGGATATCGGACAACTCGGCCCCTAGATGCAGCTGGGCCTGCACCAGCGAGACCATCTGATGCACAGTGGCATAAGTTTCGACCTTGAACAGTTCGGGTACTTTGACCGACCCGGGCAGCGCGACGCGGCTTATATCGTTGCGCAGAAGATCGACGATCATCAGATTCTCTGCCCGGTTCTTTTCATCAATCGACAGGAATGCGCGGCGTCGTGCATCCTCAGCCATATCATCGCTGCGAGGTTGCGTGCCTTTCATCGGGCGGGTTTCAATCCCCCGGTCCGCATCGGTATGAAAGAACAATTCAGGCGAGCGACTGAGCAGATCGGGCAAACCGTCCTGCTGCACCAGCGCGCCATGGCCCACCGGTTGCCCGGATGCCAGCGCCGCGTACAGCGAAGCGCTGTCGCCCTGAATGGTCAGGTCGATGGGAAATGTCAGGTTGGCCTGATAGATATCGCCGGCCCCGATGGCGTCATGAACCTGTTGAAAGGCGCGCGTATACCGCGCCTCATCCCAACGGGGTTCAAACCCGGTGACACCACCAGCCGCCGAGGGAAGTTCGCGTAGCACCGGGGCGTCATAAACACCAAAGCAAATCAAAGGCAGGCGGCGATCCGCGGGCAACCGGTCAGCCAGACGCGACTCAAGCACGTATCCCAGCTCGTAACTGGCATAGCCGGCAAGCCAAGCTCCATCGGCACGTGCTTCATCCAGCGCCACCAGGGCCTGGGGCACGTCGTCCGGCTTATCTGCACGGATCACATGGGCTGGCCGGTCGAAACTGGTTCCCGGCCCGGCTGGCCCCTGATCGAAACGAATACGCAATTGCATCCTCATTTGTCGTGCTGCGCGGTATAGAGAATACGGCGGTAAGGGAAAGAGGGGAAAGCGGCAATTTCGTCACCGTTTCCGATACCCCTTGAACCTTTTCGCGCGGTCCCTATAACGCAGGACAATTTGGGCGCATGGGGGCGTCCTGACTCGCAGATAACCAAAGGAACCAGGCCATGCCCAGAAGAACCGACATCCAGTCGATCATGATCATCGGAGCGGGGCCCATCGTCATTGGTCAGGCCTGCGAGTTTGACTATTCCGGCGCTCAGGCCTGCAAGGCGCTGCGGGAAGAAGGATACCGGGTCATTCTGGTGAACTCAAACCCGGCCACTATCATGACCGACCCCGGTCTGGCTGACGCCACGTATATCGAGCCGATCACCCCCGAAGTTGTCGCCAAGATCATCGAGAAAGAACGCCCCGACGCCTTGTTGCCCACGATGGGCGGCCAGACCGGCCTGAACACCTCGCTGGCGCTGGAAGAGATGGGCGTACTGGACAAATTCAACGTCGAGATGATCGGCGCTAAGCGCGACGCCATTGAAATGGCCGAAGACCGCGCCCTGTTCCGCGAGGCGATGGACCGGCTGGGTATCGAAAATCCAAAAGCCGAGATCATAACGGCCCCAAAGGACGAGAGCGGCAAGAAGGATCTGAACGCCGGTGTGGCACTGGCCCTCGAAACTCTTGAGACAGTGGGTCTGCCCGCCATCATCCGCCCTGCCTTTACGCTGGGCGGCACAGGCGGCGGCGTGGCATATAACCGAGAAGACTATATTCATATTTGCCGCACGGGCATGGACGCCTCGCCCGTTGGCCAGATCCTGATCGACGAAAGCCTGCTGGGCTGGAAAGAATACGAGATGGAGGTGGTGCGCGACACCGCCGACAACGCCATTATCGTGTGTTCGATTGAGAACGTGGATCCAATGGGCGTGCATACCGGTGACTCGATCACCGTTGCCCCTGCCCTGACCCTGACCGACAAAGAATACCAGATCATGCGTAACCACTCGATTGCAGTGTTGCGTGAGATCGGGGTCGAGACCGGCGGTTCGAACGTTCAATGGGCGATCAACCCGGTTGATGGCCGTATGGTCGTGATCGAGATGAACCCCCGCGTGTCCCGTTCGTCGGCGCTGGCGTCCAAGGCTACCGGTTTCCCAATTGCCAAGATCGCTGCGAAGCTGGCAGTGGGTTACACACTGGACGAGCTGGACAACGACATAACCAAGGTCACGCCCGCGTCGTTCGAGCCGACCATCGACTATGTCGTCACCAAGATCCCGAAATTCGCATTTGAGAAATTCCCCGGTTCCGAGCCTTACCTGACCACCGCCATGAAATCGGTGGGTGAGGCCATGTCCATCGGCCGCACAATTCACGAATCGATACAAAAGGCGCTGGCTTCGATGGAATCGGGCCTTACCGGATTTGATGAGGTCGAAATCCCTGGCCTGAACGTTGGCGTCTGGGAAGAAGCAGACGACAAAGCCGCCGTGATCAAGGCGATCAGCCAGCAGACCCCTGACCGTCTGCGCACCATCGCCCAAGCCATGCGTCACGGTCTGACCGACGACGAAATCTTTGGTGTCACCAAATTCGACCCATGGTTCCTGGCCCGCATCCGCGAAGTCATCGAGGCTGAGCGTGTGGTCCGCAAAGACGGTCTGCCAGTGACCGAAGACGGCATCCGCAAATTGAAAATGCTTGGCTTCACCGACGCGCGTCTGGGCAATCTGACTGGTCGTGACGAAGACAACGTCCGTCGCGCCCGCCGCAATCTGGGCGTCAATGCCGTGTTCAAACGCATCGACACCTGCGCGGCTGAGTTCGAGGCGCAGACGCCCTATATGTATTCAACCTACGAAGCGCCCATGATGGGTGAGGTCGAATGCGAGGCGCGCCCCTCTGACCGCAAAAAGGTTGTCATCCTTGGCGGTGGCCCGAACCGGATCGGTCAGGGCATCGAATTCGACTATTGCTGCTGCCACGCTTGTTTCGCGCTCACCGAAGCGGGTTATGAAACCATCATGGTCAACTGCAACCCCGAGACGGTCTCGACCGATTATGACACCTCGGACCGTCTGTATTTCGAGCCTCTTACCTTCGAACACGTCATGGAAATCTTGACGAAAGAGCAGGAGAACGGCACGCTGCACGGTGTGATCGTTCAGTTCGGCGGCCAGACCCCGCTGAAACTGGCCAACGCGCTTGAGGCAGAGGGCATTCCGATCCTCGGCACCACGCCAGACGCGATTGACCTTGCCGAAGACCGTGAACGGTTCCAAGCGTTGGTCAACGATCTGGGCCTGAAACAGCCCAAAAACGGCATCGCGTCGACCGATGAGCAGGCGCTAGAGATTGCTGATGAGATCGGCTTCCCGTTGGTGATCCGCCCCTCTTATGTTCTGGGTGGCCGCGCGATGGAAATCGTGCGCGATATGGAGCAGCTGAAGCGCTACATCAACGAGGCCGTGGTGGTCTCGGGCGACAGCCCTGTTCTGCTGGACAGCTATCTGGCCGGTGCGGTCGAGCTGGACGTTGACGCGCTGTGCGATGGCACTGACGTGCATGTCGCTGGGATCATGCAGCATATCGAAGAGGCTGGCGTGCACTCGGGCGACTCGGCTTGTTCGCTGCCACCCTACTCGCTGTCGAAAGAAATCCTGGCTCAGATCAAAGATCAGGCGTTCAAACTGGCCAAGGCGCTGAATGTTGTCGGTCTGATGAACGTGCAGTTCGCCATCAAGGATGACGAGATCTACCTGATCGAGGTCAATCCGCGCGCCTCACGTACCGTACCGTTTGTCGCCAAAGCGACCGACAGTGCCATTGCGTCGATTGCCGCGCGTGTTATGGCCGGTGAGAAGCTGGCGAATTTCCCGCAACGCCCGCCCTATCAAGACGGTCAGGACACCAAGATCGCTGACCAGATGACGCTGGCCGATCCGGACATGCCGTGGTTCTCGGTGAAAGAGGCGGTTCTGCCCTTTGCCCGTTTCCCCGGTGTTGACACCATTCTGGGCCCGGAAATGCGTTCCACCGGTGAGGTGATGGGCTGGGACCGCGACTTCCCCCGCGCCTTCCTCAAGGCACAGATGGGGGCCGGTATGGTGCTGCCGTCCTCGGGTCGCGCGTTTATCTCAATCAAGGATGCCGACAAGACCCCCGCGATGCTAGAGGCCGCTCAGGTGCTGACCGAACAGGGTTTCACGCTGGTGGCGACACGCGGCACCCAATCCTGGCTGGCCGAACAGGGCGTAGCTTGCGACGTGGTCAACAAGGTCTATGAAGGCCGCCCGGATGTGGCCGACATGCTGAAAGACGGTCAGGTGCAGTTGTTGATGAACACCACCGAAGGCGCGCAGGCGGTCGAGGACAGCAAGTCCATCCGATCGATCGCGCTGTATGACAAGATCCCCTACTTCACCACCGCTGCTGCAAGCCACGCCGCAGCACTGGCCATCAAGGCGCAGGCCGAAGGGGATGTTGAGGTAAAATCGCTGCAGGGCTAACCGGCCACAAGCGGCGAAACCCGCGCATTTTTGACCAAACTTTCCACGCCCGTTGATCCTGTGTCGTCGGGCGCGCATCTTTTCTGCAAACGAGCAGAAGGAATGAGAAATGCGAAGGTTTATGGTTCTCGCCGCTTTGATGACGCTTGCCGCGTGCGACGTGCCGCTGATCCCCTTGATCTGACGCGAACTACAGCGCCGTTTTCGCTTTCCCTGTGTTTTCGCGGGCCGCATGATGCTGTTCTAAACAACCGGTGAAACCATGCGCCTTTACACCACTTACGGAACCAATGACTTGTCGCGAGCCATCCAGTTCTATGACGCGATCTTTTCTGTACTGGATCAGCCACGCCTTCCAGGCTGGTCAAAAGATCGCGCGGGCTGGGGAAGCCATCCCGATGCCGGTACCGGGTTTTGGGTCTGTACACCTTATGATGGCGGGGCGGCCAGCGTGGGCAATGGAACGATGATTGCCTTTCCGGTCGGCAGCGCAGCACAAGTCCGGCATTTTCACTCGGCAGGTTTGGAACATGGTGGCACGGATGCAGGTGCTCCGGGTACGCGGGACTGTTACGCACCTGATTTCTATGTCGCGTATTTGCGCGACCCGGACGGCAACAAGCTGTCCTGTTTTTACTATCACTACGACCCGGCAAAGGACCCGGGCGACTGAAACAGCCGCCCGGTAGCCATTAGGCTTGTACGGTCTCGCGTTTTTCATCGCGTGCAAAGAACACCATGTAAAAGACCGGAGCCGCAACCATGGTCAGGATCGTGGCAAAGGCCAGACCACCCATGATTGTCACCGCCATCGAGCGGAAGAACGCATCCGTCAGCAAGGGTGCCATCCCCAGTATGGTGGTGATCGCGGCCAGCATCACCGGACGCAGACGCGAGACTGAGGCTTCAACAATCGACTCGCGCAGTGGTTTGCCAGTGGCGCGGACCAGGTCGATCTCTTCCACCAGAACGATCCCGTTCTTGATCAGCATCCCCGACAGGCTGAGCAGCCCCAGCAGCGCCGTGAAGGTGAACGGCAGACCCGTACCCAGCAGGCCGATCACGACGCCGTTCACCGACATCGGCACCAGCAACCAGATGATGATAGGCTGACGGATCGCATTGAAGATCAGTACCGAGATCAGCACCATGATCAGCAGGCTCAAGGGCAACTGACGTCCAAGGCTTTCGTTGGCCTCGCCCGCGTTTTCGAACTCACCGCCCCATTCCATCCGATAGCCCGGTGGCAGGTCCATGTCTTCGATGGCTCCGCGCACCTCAGAATGGACCTGTGCCGCCGTCATATCGGGTGGGATATCGGCCCCTACTGTGATCGTCAGCACCCGGTCACGGCGATGCACCAATGTGTTGAGCGGTTTGTATTCGAACCCATCGACCATCTGCTCGATCGGAACGAATTTTTCCGACTCTTCCGAAAACACGACCTGATCGACAATCGAATAATCCCCGTCGGCCGGACGGCGCAGAATGATGGGGATCAGACGGTCCCGCTCGCGGAATTCCCCGGCAGTGATCCCGTCCGTCGAAAACTGCAAAGTCGCGGCAATATCTTCGCGAGACACACCTGCGGTCTGGGCCCGTTCAGTCGCATAGATCGGCTGGACGGCCAGTTCCTGTTCACGCCAGTCGTGATAGACGTTCAGCGCATTGGGGGACGCCGCGCGCATTTTCAACACGGCCTCATCGGCCAGCGTGCGCAATACTGCCGGATCACTGCCTGAGAACCGCGCCTGGATCGGATCGCCGCCACCCGGGCCGAAGATCAGCCGCTTGGTGCGGAACTTACCCTCGGGGAATTGTGCCTGACCAAACGCCTCCAGATCCGCCTGCAGCACCGGAATGTCATCCAGCGTTTCCGTGCGAATTATCATGTGCCCGTAGCCGGGGTTTGGTTTTTCAGCCGAATAGGTCAACAAAAACCGTGTTGCGCCTTGCCCGACAAAAGTGGTGACAGACACAACATCGTCCCGCTCGGCCAACCAGTCTTCGAAGACCGCCATGTCCTCGGCCGTGCGTGCAATGGGCGCTCCTTGCGGCAGGTTGTAATGCACGAAGAACAGCGGTGTGTTCGAGTCGGGGAAGAACTGCTGCTTCACCAGCCCGAAGCCCGCGAAACACGCCACCGTCACCCCGACCAGCGCGGCAATCACCAGCCAGCGCATGCGAAGAGCCCAGCGCAGGATTGCACCGTAAACACGGAACATGATGCCGCCATAGGCATCCACTGCGCCTTCTTTACCCTGTTTGAAGAAGTAATGCCCCAGCATCGGCGTCACCGTCAGCGCCAGAACCCAGCTGAGTAGCAACGAGATACCGATCACCGCAAACAGTGAGAACAGGAACTCACCCGTCGCGTCCGGGCTGAGACCGATGCCGGCAAAAGCCATGATGCCAATGACCGTCGCGCCCAACAGCGGGATTTGCGTTTTCGATGCCGCCTCATCCGCCGCATCGTGGGAATTTTTACCACGCAGCATGGCGATCTGCATCCCCTCGGCCACCACGATGGCGTTGTCCACCAACATCCCCATCGCGATGATCAGGGCGCCCAGTGAAATGCGCTCCATCTCGATCGAGAAGATCGACATGAACAGCAGCGTCCCAACCACGGTCAGCAACAGGGTCGAGCCCACGACCACCGCCGCACGCCAGCCCATGAAGATAGCCAACACCGCGACAACAATGCTGACCGACATGGCAAGGTTCACCAGAAAGTCGTTCGAGGCCTGCTCGACCACCACATGCTGCTGATAGATCGGCAGGATTTCGACGCCAAAGGGAATCTGAGCGTCCAGTTCCGCGAATTTGGCGTCGGCGCGCTGACCAACTTCGACGATGTTCTCAGTCGACAGGCCCGCAATGCCCAGTGTGAACGCTTCGGTTCCGTTGAATCGGATCATGACATCAGGGTCGGTTTGGCGGCCACGGAACACGTGCGCCATGTCGAACAGGTTGATCACTTGCCCCTGCGATCCCAGCGACAAACCGGCAATGGCTGACACGGTGTCCGATCCTTCGGCGGTCAGAATCGTGGTGCGGTCACTATCCGTCCGGACCGAACCTGACGAATTCACCGAATCCGCGTTTGCGATGGCCTCGTTGAGGGCCGCGATCGGAACGTTCTGGTTCACGGAAATGGCCAGATCGGGTTCGACAAAGATCGCCTCTTCCGGCAAGCCCATCACCTCGACATCCGCAACGCCGGGAACAGTCAGCAATTCGCGTCGCAAAAAAGTGGACAGTTCATGTTTTTCGGCGTCCGAAAATCCTTCGGCTGTGACCGCGTAAAACAGGCCGAACACGTCACCGAACCCGTCATTCACCAAAGGCGGGCTCACACCCGATGGCAATGCACGCGATGCGTCGCGCACCTTGGCGCGCAGTTTGGTCCAAATCTCAGGCAGCTCTGTGCCGTCATAGGTCGATTTGATCTCGACCTCGATCAACGAAAATCCCGGCTGGTTAACCGAAGTGATCGTATCGACCTCTCCCATCTGCTGAATGGCAGATTCCAATGGTTCCGAAACTTCCAGCGCCACTTCTTCCGCTGTGGCCCCGGGATATTGAGTGGCAATGACGGCGTTCTTGATGGTGAAAGCCGGGTCTTCCAGACGACCCAGCGACAGGAAACCCCAGATGCCCCCAAACAGGGCAATCAGGATAATCAACCACGTATAGATCGGCCGGTCGATAGAGGCGCGCGCGATGTTCATCTGTGTGCCCTCAGTTCGCAAAGCCGGCAAAACGGCGCACGGCCTGACCATTGGTCAGCGCACTTCCACCCGCAACAACGATTTCGTCGCCATCCGACAGGCCAGTCAGCACCCGAACTTCGCCAGTCTGAGTGGGTTCGATGGTGACCGGGACGTATCGGACGGCGCCTTCGTCAGCGCCAACTGGCGAAAACACCATGACGCCCAGCGCACCATCAGCACCCGCGACGATGGCCGCAGCCGGAATGACGATACCGGTCTGATCATCCTGCACCTGAACATTTACTGTCACGGACGAGCCCGGCAGGATTTGCAACCCCTCGGGCGGGGTCAGGCCAAACTGGATGCGAAAGGTTTGCCCCACGGTCGAGCTTTCGGCGTCAAATTCACGAATCTGAAGGGGAAACACCTCGTCACTGACCGGGAATTTCGCAGTGATTGTGATGTCTTCTTCCTGGCCTGAGCGTTGAAACAGAATCTCAGGCACGTCGACCTCGATCCGTAGTTCGGACATATCATGGATGCGCACTATGGGTGCACCAGCGGACACGGTGGTAAATGCTTCGACCGCTCGACTGGACACCAGCGCGTCGAACGGTGCCGTCAGAGTGGCATGTTCCAAATCGTATTCCGCGTCCCGTACAGCAATATCGGCCAGTTGCGCTTCGGTCTCGGCATCGTCCACGGCCACTTGGCTGGCGGTGGTGCCCCGCAGGCGGGACAGGCGGGCCACGGTCCGATCCGCCTGATCCTGTTGCAGAACTGCGCGGTCATACCGACGCTGGAATGGGGCCTGATCTAGCTGCGCAATTAACTCACCCTTGGGGATCACAAAGCCTTCGTTCACCGGCATGTCAACAATCTGACCCGAGACCTGAAAGGCCAGGTCGACGGTTTGACGGGCGGCCACGCGCCCAAAAAACTGGCGTGAAAAGCCCGGTGCGGTTTCGCGCACCTGCATTAGTTTGACTGGCTTGGCGGTGTCTTGTGCCAGAACCGGGGTCGTCAGTACGATCAGGATCGCACTCAGCAAAGAGAGGAGTTTCATTTCGTCAATCCCTCGGGAATTCCTGATTTCAGGATGTTGTCTCGGATTTTGTGCGCCAAACGCGCAAATTCGGCAGTTTCTTTTGCATCCAGCCCTGACGCGCGGTGGAAAAGGTCTCCGGCTTCTGACACCAGCATGTCCCGAGCCTCTTCGCCCTGTTTGGTCAGAACCAGCAGCCAGGCACGGCGATCTTCGGGGTCACGTTCACGGGTCAGATACCCGGCCTTTTCCAAACCGTCCGCCGTGGCAGTTATGGTCGAAGGGACACTCAGCATATCTGCCGCAAGAACGCCCATACGCTTGGGTTGATCCAGCTTGATCAACATGTGGCATTCCGGGTGGTTCAGTTCCGTTTCAATGCAATCGAACGCCTCTTCCAGTTTCCAATACAGGGCATACACTCCCATGATTGACAGGATTTCGGGGCTTAGACGGCCAAGTCTGTCGCTAATGTTTTCCGGCATTTGGGGCTCCGTGTGTCCGTGGCGTCATATACTTCAGTTTATGAACCATTCAAGATGTGAAGCAGTAATTTGACTGTTTACACCGCATTCCCTTGGGTCACCTTATCTTGATCAAAGCCCGCAGCGACTGCATTTTAAGCGGATTCGAAACATTCAGGACCCGCCATGTATACGCCCGCAATCACCGGCACCGGTGTTTTCACCCCCGAGAACGTTATCACCAATGCCGAACTTGTCGCCGCCTTCAATGCCTATGCCGACGCGCAGAACGCCAGGAATGCCGACGCGATTGCAGCGGGCGAGATCGAGCCGATGCAACATTCGTCCGAAGAGTTCATCCTCAAGGCATCGGGTATCGAAAACCGTTATGTGATGGATAAAGCAGGCGTACTGGACCCGGACGTGATGCACCCCCTGCTGCGCCAACGCAGCGATGACGAACCCGGCATCATGACCGAGATGGCCGTGGATGCCTGCAAAAAAGCGCTGGATCAGGCAGGCCGCAACGCCAAGGATGTCGATCTGGTGATCTGCGCCGCGTCAAACCATGAACGCGCCTACCCTGCGATTGCAATCGAGATACAGCAGGCTTTGGGCATCGACGGCTTTGGCTTCGACATGAATGTCGCCTGTTCCTCGGCCACGTTCGGCATTCAGGCTGCGGCAGACATGGTCCGCTCGGGTTCGGTCCGGTCCGCGTTGGTGGTCAACCCCGAGATCTGTTCGGGGCACCTGGAATGGCGCGACCGGGATTGCCACTTTATCTTTGGTGATGTGGCGACGGCTACTCTGATCGAGCGGATCGAAAACGCGACGGGCCCGCATTTCGAAGTTCTTTCGACCCGATGCGCCACGTCCTTCTCGAATAACATCCGCAACAATAACGGCTTCCTGCGCCGTTCGCGCCCCGATGGTGTGGTCGACCGTCGAGACATGCAATTCATGCAGAACGGCAGGAAAGTATTCAAAGAAGTACTACCGATGGTCAGCAAGCACATCTCGGATCACATGGAATCCGAAGGGTTTGGCAGCGGTGACCTGAAACGTCTGTGGCTGCATCAGGCCAACAAAACGATGAATGACTTCATCGGTAAGAAGGTATTGGGCCGCGAGCCCGAAGCGGGTGAACAGCCCAATATCCTGCAGGACTATGCCAACACTTCCTCGGCCGGGTCGATCATCGCGTTTTCCAAATATTCGGATGACCTGACCGCCGGAGACGTGGGGCTGATCTGCTCGTTCGGCGCGGGGTATTCGGTGGGGTCGGTGATTGTGAAGCGGTGCGGGTAAAGGCCTGTATCCAGAAGTCACGTAAAAAAAGAGTTAGTCTGTCCGCTTCGAGCCCATGTCGGTCATTTCATTTTCGTGCTGCAAATGCAAACGTCGCTCAAAATGCTGCACCAGCATGGTTTTTTGTAGGGCAATGCGTACGATAACCGGCCATTCGTTCAGGTGCCCCGAACTAGGTATGGGGAGTTTACTGGTCGCGGGCTTTCTCAAATTTCGCTGCGGGTGAGGACAGCCTATTTCGGTCGATGAAGCCCGTTGCTCGCAAAAAACGAAGGGGGCCGGGGCCCCCTTCTTGTGACTTAGCTTACATCATGCCGCCCATGCCGCCCATGTCGGGCATGCTGCCGCCAGCAGGTGCGCCTTCTTTGGCGGGCTTGTCAGCAACCATCGCTTCGGTGGTGATCAGCAGGCCTGCAACCGATGCCGCATCTTCCAGAGCGGTACGGACAACTTTGGCCGGGTCGATCACGCCGAACGAGAACATGTCGCCATATTCTTCGGTCTGAGCGTTGAAGCCGAATGCGGCATCGTCGCTTTCGCGAACCTTGCCAGCAACAACCGCACCGTCGACGCCCGCGTTTTCAGCGATCTGGCGCAGCGGCGATTCGATTGCCTTGCGAACGATGTTGATGCCCGCGTCCTGATCAGCGTTAGCGCCTTCCAGAGTTTCCAGTGCTTTACCGGCCTGAACCAGAGCAACACCACCACCGACAACAACGCCTTCCTGAACAGCAGCGCGGGTCGCGTTCAGTGCATCGTCCACACGGTCCTTACGCTCTTTCACTTCAACTTCAGTCATGCCGCCAACGCGGATAACGGCAACACCGCCTGCCAGTTTGGCAACGCGCTCTTGCAGCTTCTCACGGTCGTAGTCGCTGGTGGTTTCTTCGATCTGAGTGCGGATCTGAGCAACACGTGCTTCGATCTCGGCCTTCTCGCCAGCACCGTCGACGATGGTGGTTTCGTCTTTGGTGATTTCGATTTTCTTGGCGGTGCCCAGCATGTCCATGGTAACGGACTCGAGCTTCATGCCCAGATCTTCGCTGATGACCTGACCGCCGGTCAGGATTGCAATGTCCTGCAGCATGGCTTTACGACGATCGCCGAAGCCCGGTGCTTTGACAGCAGCAATTTTCAGGCCGCCACGCAGTTTGTTGACAACCAGAGTCGCCAGCGCTTCGCCTTCAACGTCTTCCGCGATGATCAGCAGCGGCTTTTGCGACTGGATCACCTGCTCGAGCAGCGGAACCATCGGCTGCAGCGAGGACAGTTTCTTTTCGTGCAGCAGGATCATGCAGTCGTCGAGATCTGCAATCATCTTGTCGGCATTGGTGACGAAGTAAGGCGATAGGTAGCCACGGTCGAACTGCATACCTTCGACAACGTCGGTCTGAGTTTCCAGACCTTTGTTTTCTTCGACGGTGATAACGCCTTCGTTGCCAACCTTCTGCATCGCGTCCGCGATCTGCTGACCGATTTCGGCTTCGCCGTTGGCCGAGATGGTGCCAACCTGAGCAACTTCTGCGCTGTCCTTAACTTCACGCGAAGCCGACTTGATGCCTTCAACAACCTTGGCAGTTGCCAGGTCGATGCCGCGCTTCAGGTCCATCGGGTTCAGGCCCGCTGCAACCTGCTTCAGACCTTCGCGAACGATTGCCTGTGCCAGAACGGTTGCGGTGGTGGTGCCGTCGCCGGCTTCGTCATTGGTGCGGCTGGCGACTTCTTTCACCATCTGCGCGCCCATGTTTTCGAACTTGTCTTCCAGTTCGATTTCCTTGGCCACGGTCACACCATCCTTGGTGATGCGCGGCGCGCCGAAGGATTTGCTCAGAACCACGTTGCGGCCTTTCGGGCCGAGGGTCACCTTGACCGCGTCGGCCAATGTATTGACCCCGCGCAGCATGCGGTTGCGGGCATCGGTAGTAAACTTGACGTCCTTTGCAGCCATTTGGCTTGCTCCTTAGATAAATCTTTGTTGTATCCAGATGATCCGTAGGGTCAGGCGGCTTCCGCCACAGCAGAATCCTCGATGATCCCCATGATGTCGCTTTCTTTCATGATCAGCAGTTCTTCACCGTTAATGTTCACTTCGGTGCCGGACCATTTGCCGAACAGGATACGGTCACCTTCCTTGACTGACAGCGCAATCAGTTCGCCACTGTCCTTGCGCGCGCCTTCGCCGGTTGCAACAACTTCGCCTTCGCTGGGCTTTTCTTTTGCGCTGTCGGGAATGATCAGGCCGCCTGCGGTTTTGTCTTCGCTTTCAACGCGACGGACCAGCACACGGTCATGTAGAGGTTTGAATGCCATTCTGAATGCTCCTCAATTGGCGATTCAACAAGTTGGCACCTTCGGCTGAAGAGTGCCAACAGACGAGATTTTGGGATGTGAAAGCATAGTTTCAAGAGACATGATTGAATATTTTTTTGGCTTCGCAAAGATCGGATAGAATCGTTTGTATTTAATAGCTTGAAGGAGGTTTGAACATTGACGAGGAAGCGCCCCGGCCGAGGCGACGTCATTGTCCGACCACTGGGCGGGATAGGTTCAATGAGCGCCACTTGGTACGCAAGTAAAGAGTAGAAAAAAGCCCGCTTTATGTATTGCTCAACGGAAGGCCGGGCCATGCGCCCATACTGTAAGAGAGTATCGCTCACCCTGCTCAACCGGCGTCACCTGATGTAACAAGAAGCTGGGAAAGACGGTCGCGCTTCCCTGATACCGACTGGCGGTTACTGCGTAGGCATCAGGCATAATCTCAAGGTCGCCCCCGTCATACATTCCCGGCTTGCTGAGCTGAACAACCAGCGTCAGTTTCCGTTTTCGAGCGGTATGGCCATCTCCGACATCGGAGTGCCAGGCGAAATGGCCACCATCTGAGGCCTTATAGAGCGCAACCTGTGGGCTCTCGGAGAATTCCCGCAGATCAAAGTCAAACCTATCAGTGTTGGAGCGGCGCACCAGACTTATAAGACGTGCCATGACCCACCCGGTGCCGGTGACGTCGTCCAGCCAAGTCACATCGCACTTGCGCAAGTTGTGATCTCTGTTCTGGCCGACCAGCAAGGCATCATTTGCAGGGACCCGCTTTGATGAGGCAACAATTTGCTCGCATTCCCGCGCCGTGAAAGCGCCGGGAATCGAATGTACTTTCATCATTCTGAACACCATTTCCAGACTGTAGGTGGATATTGCGACAACGCGCATGTGTCGCTGCGCTGTTTTCGACCAAAGCGTTCAAAAGCGACGTATTTTTTATTTTTGGACAGATAGTTTTTGGGGCGTAGCGGCTCCAAAGCTGTGTGCCCGTTCAACCGCCAGCCATCCTGGATTTCAGAATGGTGAATACACGTCTGACTAAAGTGTCACGTCGCATTCAAACCAAGAGCGGCATCATCGCGGTTGCGAGACTCAGGACGAGGAAAAATCCCGCCATATCCGTGATGGTCGTTAGCAAGGGACCGCTGGCGACCGCCGGGTCCTGACCGATCCGCTTCAGAGCCAATGGCAGGACACCCCCGATCGACACAGCTATGATGGTGTTGAGACCCAGCGCGCCGCCGATGACCAGTCCCAGAAACGGGTTGCCTTTCCAGAGCCATGCCACGACGCCGATCAGAAGACCCAGAACGAACCCGTTGATCACGCCGACCGACACCTCCCTTATCCAGACCCGCATGGCGTCGATGGGCCGCACGAGGCCAAGAGAAAGCTCGCGCATGCTGACGGCAACGGCTTGATTGCCCGAGCAGCCACTCATGTCCGACACCATCGGCAGAAATACGGCAAGCGCGATCACGGCAGCAAGCGTTTCTTCATAGGCAGCGATCACACTGGCGGCGATCACGTTCAGAACGATGTTGGCCGAAAGCCATTGAAGACGCCTTCGTGCCCGAAGCGGCAGGGGCATCGACCGCAGCTCATCGCCAAAAACACCCTGACGTTTCAGGCTGGTCGACTCCGCGCGTTCCCGCAGGGCCTCATCGACCGCCGAGCGGGAGATGACACCCACCAGGTGGCCATCAGCCTCGACAACGGGCAGCCCCAAGAACGGATGCTCATCAAAAAGATCCTCCAGCTCCTCAAGCGGCAGAGACGCCGGGACGGTGATTGGCGGCACCATAATGTCGGTGAGCCGGGCGCTACGACGGGTGGACAGCAGTCCGCGCAGCGAGACCACACCGATCGGCGCATCATTTGCATCCAGAACATAAGGGTGCAGGCCCCGGTAGCGTTCGAGATCGAATTCCTCATCGGCAAACCGCCTGAGCACTTTTCCCACCGTGTCGGTTTCGAAAAAGGTGAAGGCTTCAGCGACCATGAGACCGCCAGCTACGTCGTCGTCATACTCGACCAGCCGCCGCACATCCGCAGCGTCCTCCGGGTCCATGCGCGCGAGGATCGCCTCGGCGTCCGCGTCTTCAAGCTCACCGATGACATCGGCCTGTACATCCGAATCCAGTTCCTCGATGACCTCGGCAGCCTGCTCCGTCACCATGCTTTCGACCAGATCGACCGCCAGCGCGTTCGGAGCTTCTTCAACGAGTTCGGCGGCGAGTTCCGGTGGCAACAATGACAGGGCGGCGCTCCGCAGTTCCACCGGCAGATTGAGCAATTCGCGCAGCGCGTCACTCAGGGGCAGCGGATCAAGCAGGTTCGCAAGCGCTACCCCATCGCCGTCTGACAAAACTTGCTGCAGTTGCGCTTCAATATCTCCAGGAATGGTGTCTGTGCCGCTCATCTTCGTCTCTTGGGTAAAGGGTCTTGCTGACGGTGTCGTACATGAGGGCGACGCGCTGTTTCACATCGCGGCAACGACCAGCGCGGATGTTGGAATGCGGGCTGACGTGATTGCCAGACAGCTTGAAGGCGATCTGATGTTCGAAGAAGTCGAGATAATTTAGGAGGTCGTGTCGAATTGATTAAAAACGCGGGGCGGATAACCGCCCCGCGCCAGTCTACGAGATTGCACGCAATCTGCGACTCGCCTTTACCTCCCAAACAGCGAGCGCGATCAGCGCCGATCCCGATAGCCATGCATTTGCCGTTGCCACAATGTGGCCGGTAAAGCTCAGAGTCGCAGGTGCAGCAATCAGAGAAGCCCCAAGTGCCGATACCGGAGCCACCCGTGCGAGAAGGTGGCTCCGGTCGCCAGCGCCAGCCATGACCAAGGCACCAAAGCCAGCGGCCATGAAGACGAGAGCTTCAGATTCAGCCATACCCTGCAACAGAGTTTCCTCACGAAACAGGAGAAATGGGGAAAGAACCAACCAGATACCCATCGCTGCAAGCAGCCATTTGCGGGGTGGGATTGGCTTTCTCATGACCGTAACGACCTTTGCCTACTGATCGCTCGTGGTACCAGGAAGAAGCTCAGCATCGACAGCAGCAACGAATTCGTCGTCGTTGATGAAGCCATCGGCATCCTCATCAATCTCAGTGAACAAATCTTTCGAAGCTTCAGGATACTTCGTCTGAAGTTCAGCCAGCGACGCCAGACCATCACCGTCCATATCAAGATCGGCAGGCATTGCGAATGCCGGAAGGGCAAACACTGAAGAGAGCAGAGCCACAATAGAAACTCGACTCATTTTTTTCTCCATGAGAATATGGGCTACCTTTCATGGCGCGCCCAGTTTGGGGTTGGTGTAGCGCGTGGGCGTCGGTTGGGCTTCTCTGGCACCCAGATTGCAACGGCTCCGCAGATCGGGACCTCAATTACAATATGAGCACGGTTGAAATGCGTTCCGACCTGGTGGGGACACTTTCGCGCTACATGGTGAATATGGCACGTACCAATCGTGTTGAATAACGAATTTTTCTCGCGGATAATATCGGATACTTAAATAGGTGATCCATGGACATTGAACTTGCCCAGACATTCCTGGCCATTGTTGAAACGGGTACTTTTCTCGACGCTGCGAACAAGGTGCACGTCACCCAGTCCACGGTAAACATGCGTATTCGAACGCTTGAGCAGTAACTTGGTCAGCTTGTGTTCGAGCGCGGAAAATCCGGCGCGACACTCACACCTGCAGGTCGGCATTTCCACATCGCATCAGCAATCTGCCGACCAATTGCAGCCTCACCATTGGCAGAGATTGTGCCGATTTTTGCGATCCCGGTTGTGTCACCAACGGGGGAGACATCGATTTCACTTCGGTCACAACAGCCGCGACGACCTTGTCGATCCCGCGTTTGATACCCATGGGGTTCATGCCCTCTTTGACGATGGCTTGTGCCAGAACAGTGGCTGACCATCGTCAGCACCCTAATGAACGAGTGTCATCTTGCGTTGGATTGCTGTCACTGCAGGGTTGGACGTCTCGGTTAGGATCGCTTTCAGAACGGCCATCACATTCTGGCTCATCTCGCGATCAAAAATTGCGTAGGCGGAATAGGGAATGCGTGGTGCGTCCGTGACAACATCGAACTCCAAATCTGACAGGTCTTCGCAGATCAAACGATGCGGAAAATAACCACTGGCTCCAACGTCCTCCACATAATCGACAACGGCCGGGCTAGCATCCAACTGCAAGTTCGGTGTCACAAGATGTGGAAAGTACAGAAGATGCTCGGCCCTGAACTGCGGACCCCAGTCGAGGAACACATAGGAATTGTCTGGCGATGACTGCTTCTTGTCATGACCCACCAAGACATATTCATCACGAAACAGATGTGCACGTTCACCAACATCAAAGAGCGATGCATCATGCGTAATGACAGCATCCAGGCTTCCAAATTTGAACTGTTGGGCAAGCATTTCCGGAGTGCCAACGATTGTCTTGATCGCAATCTTTGGTAGCTCTTTTCTGATCCTGAAGAAGGAAGGCAAGAGCAGATGCTCCCACAGATAGGAGGTCGTTCCAATCTCCAGCGCAACTTCGATGTCTTCTGGTAACGCAACTTCCAGTTTTGCCTTTGTCCAGGTGCGTATCAACGCCCTAGCATGCGGCAGGAAATGCCGACCAGCTGACGTGAGGTTTGGCGCAGATCCGTTTTCCTTGAAAATCTGCTTGCCCAGCAGACGTTCCATAGCTGCGATTTGATCGCGCACCGTCGCTTCTTCCAGGTTCAGTCTTGCCGCGGCCTTACGGAAACTGCCGGTTTCGACAATCGCGACAAATGCTCGTGCAAACTCTATGTCCATCTAGTTACTTCCATGCGTTCCGGAATGGTCCAAAGGAGTGAGGGGCGGTTTCCCACCCCTCGGTAACAAACTTACTAAGTACTCAACTCGGTTTGAGACTTCACCGGTGCAATTCACCAATGCAAACAGAGTTGTCACCAAAACACCAAGACCGATCAGTCCGGTGTACCACGCCGCCACGACATTGCCGGAAAATCCAAACAACCAGGGCGACATGATCAGTCCGTCTCCGAGAACGCTGCCAATGGCAATTTGAATTGCACCGTGCCTCTTGCAGCAGAGACTCGCGATAAGATAACAAGGGCAAGCAGGCCGAATACCATCAAGGTCACCGCTTCATTGGTTACCACACCTTGGGATAGGGCGAACCGACTGAAGATCAAAAAGGGGGACAGGATCAACCAGAGTCCAGTTGTGGTATAGAGCCATCGGAACAGATCAGACGTTTGCATGGCAAGCGTTCACCGGTCGGCTTTTACGTGTCGCCTTCGGGATCAGCGATCAGTTCGGCATCGATGGCAACGAGCATCTCTTCGTCATTGACGAGGCCGTCACCATCAGTGTCGATTTCCTGAAACACCTCTTCTGTCAGGTCAGGGTAGACCACCTGAAGTTCCGCCATCGAAGCGAAGCCATCGCCATCCGTGTCAACATCGGCGGTCATTGCGCCAGCCGTTGTGGCAAGAATAGAGGCGAGGAAAACAGCGTAGAAAAAGCGATTCATTGTATTCTCCTTTCTCGATTGGGCTGCCCTCAAGCAGCCCTTGTTGTTTTTGGGGCGATCTCGGAGGCGCTTAGCGATCCGAGTTGTGTCCGGCTTTGGCAGCGCCGACCGTTGGTTTGTCCTTGGACTCCGGTTTCGACGAGGGTTTGGGCTTGGGTTTGGATGTCGATTTCATGTGAAATGCTCCTGATCACAGCGAGCGAGAGTCGCTCGCAGGATCAAATTCTCACATTCGTTCAAACTTGAATAACGAATTTAACATGACGATATTATCGTAAATGCAAATAGGTGCCGTATGGATATCGAACTCGCCCGAACCTTCCTTGCCGTCGTCGAAACCGGTAGCTTTCTCGAAGCCTCAGATAAGGTGCACGTTACCCAATCGACGGTAAGCATGCGCATCAGAACCCTTGAACAACAGCTTGGGCAACCCGTCTTTGAACGGAGCAAGACAGGGGCAACTTTGACGCCAGCAGGCGTGCATTTTCAGCGGCACGCAGTCACGCTTGTGCGAACATGGACGCAGGCAAAGCTGGATGCCGCATTGCCTGCCGAACTCTATGCCTCACTTGAAATCGGTGCATTCCCCAGCCTGTGGGATGGGTTCTTGACCACAGCTATGCCAGGCTTGGAGAACACGTTGCCAAACGTGGCCGTCAAAGCGTCCTGGGCCAATGCAGTTGATCTGAACCAGCAAGTCGAAGATGGCATTCTAGACCTCGCAGTCATGTACCGTCCCAGAAATACGGTTGGGCTTGTTGCACTGCAGCTCTTTGAAGACGAATTTGTCCTCGTCAGCAGCGACATGGAAGAATTGGGAAATCCACTCGGCGGCCGTTACATTTTTGTTGATTGGGGACCCGAATTTCGGGCGGATCACCTACTGAATTTTCCTGACCTTGTCACGCCAGGCTTGCACCTGGAAATCGGAACACTCGGGCTGCAATACCTGATGTCCACACCAGCGTCGGGTTACTTTCCGCGCCGAATTGTTGAAGCAGGGATCAAGGACGGATCGCTACGAATCGTAAATAGTGCACCTAGGTTTGCCTACGCAGCTCATGCTGTTTTTAACAGAGAACAAAGTGACAGCTTTCCAGGCCAGGCGGCCAGTTACCTGAAGGAAGTCGCACGATCCTTGCTGACCGGTGCAAAGTGAATGCGTTGACGCATACTGCGTCAGCGCATCCGATCACTAAGCTAGTCGATCATCCCTCCGGTGACGAAACCTCAGGGCTGGTAGGTATCAGTGTCTCAGTTGGTCCGTCGCCAAAGTAGCCGCTGACGTAAGCGACAGCGACGACAAGAACAACGGTCGCCGCGACACCCGCGATCCAAAGACGTCTGTCTTTCATGGTGAGTGTTGTCATTGCAGTGTCTCCTTTTGGTGTTTCAAGGACGTTTGGTATGTGAGTGTGCCAATCGCTGAAGCCAAATTTTCGGATTATGCAGCAAAAGATACCTGCATGCGCTTTTTAGCGGCATGCAGGCTTCATGCCCCCTGTTGGACTCAAGTAGTAGCCGGAAAGCTAGTTCTGGGCGGGTGAACCGTAAAAATCTTCACGCCAGGTTTTGGCGTGTTTCTTGGCAAACTTGCGCATCTGTTTTTTTGACTTCAAGCGAGACAAGATGCTCGTAGGGCTGCGATCCTGGTCGCGGAAATACTTATCTACGGGTTTCTGCTTGGCCATCTCTGATTCCTTAGACCAACGATTGCATCATTGCTCAAAGCTACGCGCGCCACGGAATTCTGAAAAGCGAATTTATCTGCGCGTTGATATTCGTTTTGTCAATAAATCCTCCTTGGACGCAGTCTATTTTCGGACATCTGGCTCCTAAGTTGACGGGGTGAAAGAAAGTTCCCGATACATAATTAACGATCTCGGTGAACTTGTCGGCGTGGTTTTCTTACGAGGTCTCTTGACGGCAAAACACCAGTTACCAGTACGTCAACCGCTGATCGTCACAGGGTGGATCGATTTTGTCGGCTTACCTGACCTCTGACAGCTTGACCTGAAGGCTAAGATCGTCTCTGGAGCCTTCCGTGGCTCACCCAGCCGGTGCCAGTAGCGCAATGAATACAGGGCAATTTCCCGCCCTTCACCTGCCTGGGAGCGGCCGTTTTGATTGTTACCAAAACACTCGGCAACTGCGATTGAGATGATAGTAACCCCTGCGATGCTGGCACTTAGTGCGACCGTGTACTGTTCGGCGTCGCCGAGCGCCGACGTACCTCCCAGTATTGCAATTCCCAATGCCATTCCCAAGGCGCCACGAACCCAGCAATAATGTTGCGAATTCAATACTGCGGTCACCAACGCCTGAAAACCTATGGACATCGAAACAAGAACTACCAGGGCCGAGGTTCCAGCGGACGTGCTGGCCTGGCTGAGCATGACGAAGGGGGACAGGAGCAGCGAGAAGCCTGCAGCAGCTAAGAACAGTCTTTTGATCCGTGTGCTGTTAGACATGTGTCAAACACTCTGCGACCTCCTGGCTACGCGTCAGTTACCGGATCAGGGATGAGTTCTTCTCCGACCGCTTCCAGGAATTCTTCATCATTGACGTATCCGTCGTCATCAAGGTCGATCTCTCCGAATAGTTCTTCTGTCACTTCAGGATAAAACGCCTGGATTTCGGCAAAAGACGCCATTCCATCACCATCGGTATCGATTTCGGCGGGCATTGCAAAAGCCGATGTCACCATCAGCATCGCGAGTAGTGCACCTATTGATACGCGGCTCATGTTTTTCTCCATGAATGGGGCATCCAAGGGATCCCAGGTTGAGATCTTCATTGTTGATGTAGCGGCCCAAGCGCGGGACCGTGAAAACTCCTCACACAGGCGTCGGCGTCACGAGAGATCGGGTGCGACACTTCTCACAATATCATGGATCGTGTTCCGAACATGTGACTGCTACTGACCGCTACACAGACAATATGGGGTCAATCGAATGGTTTGAAAAACAAATTTATGTTGACGATGATATCGGAACTACAAATAGGTAAGTATGGACATTGAATTTGCACGAACAACCCCCTTGGAGGTTGAGACCGGCAGCTTCTTTGGTGCCGCTGAAATGGTGCACATCACACAATCAACGGTCAGCATTCGCGTTCGTCCTCTGGAATATCAGCTAGGTCAGCCTGTCTTCGAATGCGGGAAGAGCGGAGCAAAGTTAACGCCCGCAGGAAGCCTGTTTCTTCGCACACCCGGGCGTTGGTGCGAACCTGGTCTCAAGCACGGCTCAATATCTCTCTGCCGGTCGCCTGTGACATGTCGTTGGAAATCGATGCCGAACCGAGTTTGTGGCACAAGCTGCTGATCGATGCGCTCCCGACGCTTCGGGAAGCCCAAACTAAGGTGTTGCACACGCGAGCAAGTACTGTGCCAGCCAATACCCGCGGGGACGATGGCGGCAAAGTCCCACGTCGTTCGCATAACCGGCCACGTGGCGAAGGTACGTTTTCGATCATGGTCGTTGTACGCGGTTTGAACGGCCGCTGTGGCGAGGCTTGCTGTGACAAGACTAATTCAGTGCTGCTCCTGCGAGACGATGCTGCGTCAGCGAAAGCCACAGATCGAATGACAGCAAAGTCCGCAAAGCGGACCTTTGAAGCCCGTGACTGCAGGTATTTTTCGCGGGAAGGTTAGCGATCAGACCTAACTCACGCTTTCCTCTTCTAGATGCAGCTTCATCTCGATCAGCACCTGTTGCAGCTGACTGGTTTCCCTCAGCAATCGCTTGGCCTCGTTCACGGTAATGATGCCGTCTTCGATGGCAGCCTGGTATTCGGTCATCAGCATAGCAAACCGCTGACTCAGCGCAATGACGTCGGAATTCACCCCGCCAGTGCGCGGTTTGTCCGAGTTACGGCCGTCATAGGACAAGGTAATATTCTTCAGATCGGCGAGCGCCGATGTCACATGAGGATAGTTCGACACAGCCTCAAGCCGGGCCACGGCATCCACGGGCATGAACCGGTCGGCATGTTCGGCATTGTCTGAATAATACCGCCCCAGAGTTGCCTTGGATTTCCCGGTGATCTCGCACGCGGATTCAATGCCGACGTCTTTGACCAACGCCTCTGTGTGCTTTTTCAGGTAGGCCCCGATATCTGCCATGTTTTTACCTTTGCTGCCTGCCTCGCCCACAACATCTGCCCCTGTGGGGGAAAGGGACAGGAAAATTCCCATATTCGATTCATAATTGAAATGTCATAAATTGGCTATCCCTCAGATATGCAGGGGTTTTGTGAGTGAGTGGCGGCCGTTCCGGCCGGTAACGAGTGATTGCGGGGCGTCATTATGCCTTGCTCTGTATAGGCCGCATGTTGGCCGACGGCGTCGCTGTTGTAGGCGTGGGGGGTCCATCCCCTTTTGAGCGTAAGCTCAGTCCCTGCAATGACAACGGCGACGTCGCTTCTTTAACGGCTTTTGATACCTTGCCCCGTCTGGTCTTGCCATTTAGACCCGGGCGCATGGCAAAGCTATACTTCAATTATTCCACCATGAACGCGGGCAAATCGACCGTGTTGCTGCAGGCCTCGCACAACTATCGTGAGCGGGGCATGGACACTTATCTGATGACCGCAGCGCTTGACGGGCGCGCCGGTGTCGGAAAGATCGCGTCACGGATAGGGATTTCCGCCGAAGCCGATACATTCGCAAACGAAGATGACGTCTTTGCCATGATCAAATCACGGCTGGATCAAAGTAAAATCACCTGCGTTTTTGTTGATGAGGCGCAGTTTCTGACGGAAGATCAGGTCTGGCAATTGGCCCGTGCAGTGGATGACCTGAAAGTGCCGGTTCTGGCTTACGGGCTTCGGGTGGATTTTCAGGGGCATCTGTTTCCGGGCTCAGCCGCCTTGCTGGCGCTGGCCGATGAGATGCGCGAGGTCCGTACGATTTGCAAATGCGGGCGCAAGGCGACGATGGTGATTCGTCAGGACGAAAACGGCAACACCATCACCGAGGGCGCACAGGTGCAGATCGGCGGGAACGAGACTTACGTCTCGCTCTGCCGCAAACACTGGCGTGAGGCGGTCGGGTCTTAAACCGGGTTTGGCAGCGTCCGACCTTCGACAAAGGCCGCCACGTTATCAAGCGCCATATGGCCCATGTCACTGCGCACTTCCTCGGTGGCTGTTCCCAAATGCGGCAACAGGGTCACGTTTTCCATATCGCGCAGCGCTTGCGGAACAACGGGTTCGAATTCATAGACATCCAACCCAGCGCCCGCGATCTGACCGGATTGCAGTGCAGCGATCAGGGCGGTTTCGTCGATGACCTCTCCGCGGGCAATATTGATCAGGATGCCGGATGGATTCATCGCCTCAAGCACCTGCACGTTGATCAGGTGGCAGGTTTCGGCCCCGCCGGGTACGGCAATCACAAGGAAATCGACCGAGGCCGCCAAAGCCGACAGATCGGCGATGTATTCTGCGGGAAACTCCATGTCTTTCGGGCTGCGCGACTGATACGAAACCTGCATCCCGAACCCGAAATGACAGCGTCGGGCAATGGCCTGACCGATCCGGCCCATACCAACGATGCCGACACACTTGCCGGTAACATGGTGGCCCAGCATCTGCGTCGGGTGCCATCCTTGCCATTCACCTACGCGGACCAGCCGTTCGCCCTCACCCGCGCGGCGGGCCGTGGACAGCAACAGCGTCATAGCAATATCGGCCGTCGCATCGGTGACGGCGCCAGGGGTGTTCGTGACCGCAATACCAGCCGCGTGGGCGGCGTTAACGTCGATATGGTTGTAACCGACGCCAAAATTGGCGAGCAGCTTGCAACGAGGGTTGGGGACATCCGCGAAAATCTGAGCCGAGAACTGGTCACCCAATGTTGGCACGACAACATCGAAATCCTTCAATGCACGTAGCATTTCCTCGGACGACATAGGCAAGGTGTTGCTACGGATTTCAACATCGAACGCGCTGCGAGCGCGGGCCTCGACGGCGGCAGTCATTGGACGGGCAATCAGCAGTTTCATCAGTGCATCCGCCCGCCGATAGGAACTTCACCATCCGGGCCGATCAGGACGATCTCTCCGTTTTCATCGGGCAGGCCCAGCACCAAGACCTCGGACATGAACCGACCGATCTGGCGCGGCGGGAAGTTCACGACGGCCATCACCTGCTTGCCGACCAAAGTTGATGGATCGTAATGCGCGGTGACCTGGGCTGAGGTTTTACGCTCCCCAATCTCATCGCCAAAGTCGATCCACATCTTGATCGCGGGCTTGCGGGCCTCGGGGTAAGGCTCGGCCCGGGTCACCTCGCCCACGCGAATGTCGACCTTGAGGAATTCGTCGAATGTAATCTCACTCACGGGACAGCTCCTTGGATCGGTCAGTTGCTGCTTTGACCGCGCGGTGCAGCAGGTCGGGAAAGCCCTCGTCCTCGTGCATCAGAACCTCAAGCGCGGCTTGCGTTGTGCCGTTGGGCGAGGTGACGTTAACGCGCAGTTGCGAGGGATCTTCCTCGGCCGCCAAGGCCAATGCCCCTGCCCCGGCTACGGTGGACTTGGCCAGCTTCATCGCCAGCTCATGCGGCAAGCCCTGAGCCTGACCGGCAGCGGCGAGCGTTTCAATCAGATGAAAAACATAGGCTGGCCCTGAACCGCTGAGCCCGGTAACGGCGTCCATTTGTGCCTCATCTTCCAGCCGAACGGTCTCGCCAATGGCGGACAGCAGGTTTTCGGCCAACGCGACATCCGGGTCGGAAGCATTCGCATTGCCAATAAGTGCTGTGATTCCCTGCCGGATTGCAGCCGGCGTGTTCGGCATCGCGCGCACGATTGGGGTGCCCTCACCCAGAACAGCCTGAAACGTGGCAATCGACGTTCCGGCCGCTATGGATACAAACAGGCTGTCGCCACCGCCCAGTGCTTTGATCGCAGGCAGGGCCTCGCCCATCATCTGCGGCTTGACGGCGACCAGCACCACGGCGGGGGCTTCGGGCAGCGGTGTGTTGATATTGACACCCTGCGCCTTCAGCCAGTCCGAGGGGTTCGGATCAATCACCCAGACTGCTGACGCAGGAAGGCCATGCTCTAACCATCCGGCGAGCATGGCCGATCCCATCTTGCCGCATCCCAGAAGAACCAGCCCCTGCTCGACGACCCGTGACATGTCCATGATTGCCCCTCTCCTCATTCGGTTCGGGGCAAAGCTTTACGCGCGGCCGTAGGCCTCTGCAATGGCGACTTGCATCGCGTCTTCGGGGGTACGATTGCCCCATGTGACCAACTGAATCGCCGGATAGTAGCGCTCGGCGCTCAGCACCGCGGCGTTGATCATCGTGTCGATCTGATCCGGGCTGGCCGCCTGACCACCGGCCAGAACCAATCCGTAACGATAAACCATCAGCTTCTGATTGGCCCAGTATGTAAACGCCCCGGCCCAACACTGATCGTTCATCTTGTTCAGCAGCTCATACAGCTTGGCTTCGCGATCCGATGGTGGCTCCATCTCGAACGAGCATACCATGCGCAGGGTTTCGTCATAGTTCGACCAGGCCAAAGTGATCGAGTATGTGCGCCACTGCCCTTCGACAGCCATGGCGATCTGATCATCCCCGATCCGGTCAAAGTCCCAGTCGTGATGTTCCGCCAAGTGTTCAACAATATCGATCGGATGAAGGTCTTCTTCGAGAAACTGCTCGGAAAGGGCCATAATGCCACCTCACTAATCTCTAGCCTTTTAAGGGCTGGCAGCGCCCCAATGCTAGTTGCTTACTCTACAAGCCGGGGTCTACCCCGTCTGCCTGTACTAAATATGGTGCGATGCGAGATGGGTTCTGGCAACCCTATTTATTGGGGATAACAGCAATAAGTTGTGGACAGTTGGCAACGGCGATCAAAATATTGGCACAAATTGTAGCTTTGTCTTGATTAAACTCCGCAAGGCGGCAAGATACACATCACCGCACAACCCAAGTCTGGATTGCGCGGCGGATATCTTTAGCCAAAAATCAAAAATGTTAGGGCGTTACTTGTCCAGCTTTGCCTCAAGCGCAGCGATCCGGGCTTCGAGCGCGGTATTTTCTTCACGCGCTTTTTGGGCCATTGCGCGAACAGCGTCGAATTCTTCGCGTGTGACAAAATCGCGGTCGGCCAGCCAGCGGTCGATCATCGACTTCATCGCATTCTCAGCCTCCTCCCGTGCCCCCTGCGCCACGCCCATGGCGTTGGTCATCAATTGGGAAACATCGTCAAGGATCTTGTTGCGGGTTTGCATGGTTCTACTCCGAAATCGCGGTTGGTCTCTATATGGGGAATGATTACGCCGGGCTCAAGGTTGACTTGCCCTGCAAACCCCGGGCAATGAGACGCACATGCAGGCTGTTCTGAATTTCCCCGATCTGTCGCCCGAGTTGTTCTCGATCTCACTGTTTGGGATGGAGTTCGCGCTGCGGTGGTATGCGCTGGCATATATCGTCGGCATTCTGATCGCATGGCGGCTGGGCATTGCAGCGCTGCGGCGCCCAAACTTGTGGCCCGAAAAGACACCTCCGATGAAGCCCGAACAGCTTGAGGATCTGATCACCTGGATCATCCTCGGCGTGATTCTGGGCGGGCGCCTGGGGTTCGTGCTGTTCTACCAGCCTGCCTATTACCTTTCGAACCCGCTTGAGATTCTCAAGGTCTGGCAGGGTGGCATGGCGTTCCATGGTGGGCTGTTGGGTGTTGTGATCGCCTCTTACCTATACGCGCGACGTCACCAAGTCCCAGTTCTTTCCATGGCTGACCTGATCGCGCATGCTGTGCCGCCGGGGTTATTGCTCGGGCGGCTGGCAAATTTCACCAATGCCGAGCTGTGGGGACGCCCAAGCGAATTGCCGTGGGCCGTGATCTTTCCCGGCGGAGCGGCGCAGGATTGTCCCGGTGTTGTTGCCGGTATGTGCGCGCGCCATCCTTCACAGCTATATGAGGCCGCATTGGAAGGCCTGCTTTTAGGGCTTGCGCTACTGTGGCTCATTTACCGGCGCGGAGCGTTTCACAAGCCCGGCCTGATCATGGGCGTCTTTCTGGCTGGCTATGGGGCTTCAAGATTCATTGTCGAATTCTTCCGACAGCCTGACGCTCAGTTCATCTCGGCCGGGAACCCGCTTGGGCTGGCCTGGCATGTGGGCGGCTATGGCCTGACCATGGGCCAAATGCTGTCGCTGCCAATGATCGCGCTTGGCTTGTGGTTCGCCTTGCGTGCAAGATCGAAGGCATGAGTCTGCTGGATCATCTGCTGGTGCGTATTGCGCAAGACGGCCCGATGAGCGTGGCCGACTATATGACCGAATGCCTGCTGCACCCGACGCTTGGCTATTACACCACTCGGGACCCTCTGGGCACACAAGGCGATTTCACCACCGCCCCCGAGATCAGTCAGATGTTTGGAGAACTGATTGGCCTGTCTCTGGCCCAAAGCTGGCTGGATCAGGGTCACCCCGAACATTTCGTGCTGGCCGAGCTTGGACCGGGGCGCGGCACATTGATGGCTGATATGCTGCGCGCCACGTCCCATGTGCCGGGCTTCAACGATGCAGCCGAGATCGTGCTGCTTGAGGTCTCGTCCCCTCTGCGGGACATACAGGCGCAGACCTTGAAAGGCTTTAAACCACGCTGGATCGACTCGGTTACCGACCTGCCCGAAGCGCCATTGTTTCTAGTGGCAAATGAGTTTTTCGACGCCCTGCCGATCCGCCAGTATCTGCGCGACGGCGATGGCTGGCGCGAGCGGTTGATCGGCAGCGACAGAAACATGCTGAGTTGGGGATTGGGACCGCAGGCGGAACAGATCGCGCTAAAGGATCGTTTGGCCGACACTAAAGATGGCGATCTGGTCGAATTATGCGCGGCTGCCATTCCCATCATCACCGTCATCGCCGGTCAGATCGGCAGCTTTGGCGGCGCAGGGCTGATCGTGGATTACGGCGACTGGCATTCGCTAGGCGACACGTTGCAGGCATTGCAGGCGCATAACCGTACGGATCCCCTGACCTTGCCCGGTCAGGCGGATCTGACAGCACATGTAGATTTCGAGCCGCTGGCGCTGGCGGCCCGCGCCGCCGGAAGCGCTCATTCACGCCTGACACCGCAGGGTGTGTTTCTGGAGCGGCTGGGTATTGCCACCCGCGCACAGGCGCTTGCCGCGTCTCTCGGCGGGTCCGAGCTTGAAGCACTGATCGCCGCACATCGCCGGTTGACGCATCCCGAGGAAATGGGAAATCTGTTCAAAGTGCTGGGCCTGTACCCCTCCCCTTGCGCACCACCACCGGGATTAGAGCCATGACCTTGGAAATTCTGACCTCTGATTTGCTGTCCCCCGTGCGCCACGGATTCTTCAGCCGTCGCGGCGGCGCGTCATCAGGGATATTTGCCGGCCTCAATTGCGGCTACGGCTCGTCCGATCAAACCGAGGCTGTCTCGGTGAATCGCAAGCGGGTGGCGCAAGCGATGGACGTCACACCCGAAGCCCTGGTTGGCATTCATCAGGTCCACTCCCCCACCGTTCTGACCATCGACAAACCAATCAACGGCGACAAACCCAAAGCAGATGCGGTGGTCACGGCAACCCCCGATCTTGCCCTAACGATTCTCACGGCGGACTGCCAACCGGTCCTGTTTGCCGATTCTGACGCAAACGTGATCGGAGCCGCACATGCCGGTTGGCGCGGCGCATTGGACGGGGTGCTTGAAGCGACATTGAACGCAATGGAATCCCTTGGCGCCATGCGGGAAAATACCGTGGCTGTAATAGGCCCTTCAATTTCGCAGGCAGCGTATGAGGTCGGGCCTGAGTTCTTGGACGAGTTTGTTGCAGATTCACCTGAAAACCTGCAGTTCTTTGCGAATGGAACCGGCGACAGGCTGCAGTTTGACCTGCCTGCTTTTGGCTTGCACAGACTGCGTCAGGCAGGGGTCGGTCAGGCTGAGTGGACACGCCATTGCACCTATTCGGACCCCGACAGATTCTATTCGTATCGTAGGTCGACCCATGCGAAAGAGGCGGACTACGGCCGCCTTATTTCCGCCATAAAACTTTAAACCTAAGCCCGAATTGTGGCGAAATCGCCGCTTTTTCGCCACAATTATTTTGTCTATTCGAGTCTCGACAATTTGATATTTATTGTCCGCTCTCAGATGTTTATCAGCCGATATTCCACCAGAGCGTGACCCGATTAGATAAGAGGAAACGCAAAGCTTCATTTGTCCTGAATTCATCCCGGATCAGCCTTATCGCCGCCGTATTGGCCGGACAGACTAAGGCTTCAGAGGAGATGGGGCGTCAGTCCCCTAGCGAGCAGGACACAATTATGAAGACGAAATCACGCTTTCTTAGCGCCGTACTGTTGGCGACCAGAGAGCATAAGCTAGAGATGCCGTGGAAGCGGGTTTCCAGTGACTCGGTCAGAGTTGCACGCCGCTTGGCGGCTCGTCGCTGATCATGAATATCTCGCGAACCAAGCTGCCGGTTCCGGGACACAATACGCACAGTGGAGGGGCGCTCCGGTCTGTTGTGCGAGCATCCGCCGAAGTTTCGTGCGGTCCAATATTGGGGCATGTGTACGCCGGTAATTTTGCCCGCGTTTGTATGAGTTTGTCTGGGGGGTCAATGTGCTGACCAAAGATATGGGAATATCCGTCGCGACTTACGCTCAGCGTTTCTGTCGCACTGCGCGTCACCGCCTTCTTCCACGACAAGAAAATGACCGATCAGGCTGGCCTGTACGGGGGTATAGCCCGTCTGCGCGGTTTTTAGAAGGGACGGAATTGTAATGGCTCTCCCACATTCTTTTTCTCGCGCTGCCAGAAATGCCATTGAAACCACGGCATTACTGCGTGACGCGCCAAGACCCACAACACAACAAAAAGCGCAGCTGCGGCGCTATGAAGTCAGCACGCTGATGAAAGACGGCGACGTGGTTCAGACACGCCACATCGCGCCTGCCCTGCCAATGTTCGAGGACGCATTTTGTGCATTCACGCGTGGGGCGCTGGTTGAAACAGAATATGGTCCAATGGCGATCGAAGACCTGTTGCCTGGCGATACGGTCCTGACGCAAGAAGGAAAATCGGAAACGGTTTTATGGAAAGGGTCCGTCACCTTGATACCTGGGCGCGTAGATTCGCGTGGCCGAACCCGCCCGCTGACGCGGATCATGGCTGACACGTTCGGGATGCAAAAACCGATGTCCGGCGTGATCGCTGGCCCTGCCGCACGAATCGTGGGCACGCCCGCGCATTTGCGTCATCTGCACGGGGACGAACAGGTGCTAACCCCGGTCCACGAATTTCAGGATGGTATGGGCGTCATTGAAACCCTGCCGCCAACGCCGGTCGAGCTGTTTCACATTTGCCTGAAACGGCACTCGGTAATTCGGGTCGATGGATTGCAATTCGAATCTTATCACCCTGGTACCAATGCAATTCGCCATGTTAGCCGGTCGCTAAGATCGGTCTATCTGAACCTCTTCTCGCATGTCGAATCACTAAATGACTTCGGCCCGTTGGTCATGCCGCGTGCGGGGGATGGTGAGGTGGACGCAATATCCGCCTAGTCTAAAATCGAGTTCTGCAATGTGGGGGCATTATGCAGTTATTAATCAGTTGGATGGTCTCTGTTTCAGTGGCGGCACTCCTGCCACCGATGAAACCACACCCGAAATATCTGGAATTCAGGCGGTTCGGCTCATACGTTCCTCGAGAACGTCGAATGGCACGCCTGGTTCGTCTTTTGCGCCGCGGATAACAAGCGATGTTTTGACACTGGCCACGTTCGGCGTGGTCAGCAGTTCGCCGGTCAGGAACTGCTGAAAGCTGCTGAGGTCAGGCGCCACGCATTTCAAAATGAAATCCACTTCGCCGTTCAGCATGTGGCATTCGCGGACTAGGGGCCATTCGCGGCAGCGTTCCTCGAATGCGCTCAGCTCGGATTCGGCCTGACTTTCCAGGCCGACCATGGCAAAGACCTGAACCTCGAACCCCAACTCGCGCGAGTTTACCTCGGCGTGGTAGCCGCGGATCAGGCCTGATTCTTCCAGAGTGCGCACGCGCCGCAGGCAAGGTGGGGCCGAAATGCCCACACGTTTTGCCAATTCGACATTGGTCATGCGACCGTCTGCCTGCAGTTCCGCCAGAATCTTGCGGTCAATCTCGTCCAGCCGTATCGCGACCATCAAATACTCCTGAATTTTTCGGTTGTTATATCAGCACCCGGCAGATGCGCAATAATCTTTCGTGAGTGCGCAATATTGTTTATTTTCAATGTTCTTTTTCGATTGCCCTTTGTCGGGCCATTAAGAGGCGCAAATCAGTAAGGGGCTTTAAGCGCAGCACAGGGGTCGCTATATCCATCCGCCAAGGGCCACGCGCCCAAAACAGGCAGATCGAGTTGGGGGTACCATGACCGAAACACGTCACACCAAGGTTCTGATCATCGGGTCGGGACCGGCCGGTTACACTGCGGGCGTCTACGCAAGCCGCGCGATGCTTGAGCCGATCCTGGTTCAGGGCATCGAACCCGGCGGTCAGTTGACCACCACTACCGAGGTCGAGAACTGGCCCGGCGATACCGAGGTTCAGGGCCCGGACCTGATGGTGCGTATGCAGGACCACGTCAAAGCAATGGGCTGCGAAGTGATCGGCGACATCATCAGCGATTTGGACGTCAGCAAGCGCCCCTTCACCGCCAAGGGCGACAATGGCACGACCTACACGGCCGATGCTGTCATTCTGGCCACCGGTGCCCGCGCCAAATGGCTGGGCCTGCCGTCGGAAGAAAAATTCAAGGGCTTTGGCGTATCGGCCTGCGCCACCTGTGACGGCTTTTTCTATCGCGGGCAGGAAATCGTGGTGATTGGCGGCGGCAATACCGCCGTTGAAGAGGCGCTTTTCTTGACCAATTTTGCCAGCAAGGTGACTCTGATCCACCGTCGCGATGAATTACGCGCCGAAAAAATCCTGCAGGACCGTCTGCTGAAGAACGAAAAGATCGAACCGCTGTGGTTCCACGAGTTGGAAGAAGTGATCGGCACAGATACCCCGCTGGGCGTCGAAGCTGTACGCGTCAAGAACGTCAAGAACGGCGAAATCACCGAAATTCCTTGTAAGGGCGTCTTTGTCGCCATCGGCCATGCGCCGGCAAACGAACTCGTCAAGGACTCGCTGGACACCCATATGGGCGGCTATGTCGTGACCAAGCCGGGCTCGACCGAAACCTCGGTGCCCGGCGTGTTTGCGGCAGGCGATCTGACCGACCATATCTATCGTCAGGCCGTTACCAGCGCAGGTATGGGCTGCATGGCCGCACTGGACGCCGAGCGTTTCCTGGCGGAACAGGAATAACCCAATGCTGGAATTCTCCGGTCCGGTCTGGAGAATTCTTTTTTTATCCCAAAGTGACGCCCCTTTAGACCCTGCCCGGGCACCCGAGGGGCGTTTTCATCATTCGGGGCAAGTCGCGCTCTACGCCTCTCTCAGCGCAGAGGGCGCTGGGATCGCTATTCGGCGTTATATCTCACCCGACGATCCGCCTCGGATAGTGCAGCAGGCCCAGGTAACTGGTGCAAAGTTGGTCGATCTAAGGGGCCGACCCGAGGTGTCGATTGTCTGGCAGGACAACCACGAAGAACGCGGGTTTTCACCAACATGGCGATTTTCCGATCACGCCCGCGACAAAGGCGCTGATGGATTGATCTATAGCTCTCGGTCCCGCCCCGAGCTCAGCCATCTTGTGTTATTCAGCCTGTCCCCGACCATAATCCGTGCCGATGGGCAGGCTGCCCCGTGGGTTCCGTCCTATGCACAACCATAGCTTGACCCGTCGGCATCAGCGTACCAGACTCGGGCAAACGCACGGCGAATACAGGTGGCTTGATTGAAAAGCGTTCTATGGCAAGGCGGGTGGGCAACCCGGCTGAGGATCGTTAGCGGTCTGGTCCTGTTTGCCTTTGCTTTCTTTCATTTCATCAATATCGGGCTGGGTCTATTCCACACTGATTATTTGCATGGCATGCAGGATGGTCGCCAAGCGGTCACCCGGCATGATCTGAGCAGTATCATCCTGTATCTGGCGCTATTCGTCCATTTCGGCCTTGCGCTGTATTCCATCATTCAGCGCAGAACACTGCGGATGCCTTTCAGCACTGGCCTGCAGGTGCTTCTGGGTCTGCTGATCCCACTGCAACTGATCTCGCATATCGTGCAAACGCGCTATGCCCACGAAATCTACAACGTCAATGATGAGATGGGGTACATTATCATTCTGATGTGGCCCAATTCAGCGATCTGGATGCAAAGCCTGTTGCTGTTGGTGGTCTGGGTTCACAGTTGCATCGGGTTGCACATGTGGCTTCGGCTGACCCGCTGGTGGTCCAGCTGGGTGCCTTACCTGATCGGTCTGGCGGTGTTTGTACCCTCGTTCGCGCTGGCCGGACTGCTGACCGAGGGGCGCCGGCTTTGGGTGGACTTCGCCGATCCGTTCCTGCGCGACCAGTATATCGAACACTACAACTGGCCCTCATCCGAGGCCTTTCAGACCATGTTCAGCGTCAAAGACAATGCGTTGATGGCCTTCTGGATAACACTGGGGGCTTCGCTGGCGGTATTTGTAATCCGCAAATTGTGGCGGCGCAGGCATTCGGTGCGGGTAAAATACGTCGACGGCCCCGAGGTTGTGGCCGAAAAGGGCATGACACTGCTTGAGATTTCGCAGGCTAATGGCATCCCCCACACCGCCTTGTGCGGGGGCAAAGGGCGATGCACCACCTGCCGCGTGATCATCGAAGAGGGTGTAGATCAGCTGCCCGCGCCAGGCGAGGTTGAAACCCGCAGCCTTGCCGCCGTCAGTGCCCCCGAAGGCGCACGGCTGGCCTGTCAGGTTCGGCCAACTGCACCTCTTACGGCGTTTCGCATGTTCCGTCCCAATGGCAAACGCGGACGGGCCCATGCCAGTCAGGGGCAGGAAAGCAAACTGGCAGTTCTGTTTCTGGACATGCGCGGATTTACTTCTCGGACCACCGGCCAGTTGCCATATGATATTGTATTTCTGCTGAACCGATTCTTTGATGCGATCGTTCCCGCAATCACGGCGGAAGGCGGGGTGGTCGACAAATACATGGGCGACGGTCTGCTGGCCGTGTTTGAAACCCCGAATGCCGAAGCCTCGGCTCGGGCAGGACTAAAGGCCGCTGCCGATGTGAGCCGCGCGCTAGAACGTTTCAACCAACAGCTTCAAACCGAAGGAAGCCCCAGAATACGCATAGGCATGGGCTTACATCTGGGCGATCTGGTACTGGGTGAGATCGGTGCCGCAGGCAGTTCCGCCCGAACCATTATCGGCGACGCAGTTAACGTGGCAAGTCGCCTTGAAGGCCAGACAAAGGCATTGGGGGCGGAACTGCTGGTCTCGGCCGAGTTGCTGCAGTCGGCAGGATACGATGGCGACCTGACAGGCCTGCAATCCTTTGAGCTGCGCGGTGTCACACATCCGGTTCCGGCTCTGCCGGTGACCAGTGCTGCGGACCTTTTACCGGATAAGGCTGCTTAGGAACGGATGTACCGAATTCACACGACAAGCGCCTGTCAGCGGGATACAAGTCGGGTAAACCCGTTTAAGACGAAAAATCCTTCCATTCCGGTCAAAAACCGCGCATATCGTCCTTAATTTCGTGAATGTATATGGACTTCGACCAGCAGCCGGGGCACATGCCCCACAAGCACCCCTGAATCACCGATAAAACCGCACTTCGACAAGAGTATTCCTATGACGATGTTAAGCAATCTGGCTCCGATCCCCGAACTGTACGTTTCGTACGAGTCGGCGCAGAAATTGAAAGTGGAAGCTGCCGACCTGACCAGTTGGGACCTGAGCCCGCGTCAGATCTGCGATCTGGAACTGCTGATGAATGGCGGGTTCAACCCGCTCAAAGGGTTCCTCAGCGAGGCTGACTACGACAACGTCGTCGAAAACATGCGTCTCGCTGACGGCACCCTGTGGCCGATGCCCATCACGCTGGATGTCAGCGAAGATTTCGCCGAGACCATCGAACTGGGTCAGGACATTGCCCTGCGCGATCAGGAAGGTGTCATCCTCGGCACCATGACTGTGACCGACCGCTGGACCCCGAACAAAGCGCGTGAGGCCGAAAAGGTCTTTGGTGCCGATGACGATGCGCACCCAGCAGTGAACTATCTGCACAACGTCGCTGGCAAGGTTTATCTGGGCGGCCCCGTGGTCGGCATCCAACAGCCGATTCACTATGACTTCCGCGGTCGCCGCGACACCCCGAACGAGCTGCGCGCCTATTTCCGCAAGCTGGGCTGGCGCCGTATCGTTGCGTTCCAGACCCGCAACCCGCTGCACCGTGCGCACCAGGAACTGACCTTCCGCGCTGCGAAAGAGGCGCAGGCCAACCTGCTGATCCATCCGGTTGTGGGCATGACCAAACCGGGCGATGTCGATCACTTCACCCGCGTCCGCTGCTATGAGGCGGTTCTGGACAAATACCCCGCATCCACCACTTCGATGTCGCTGTTGAACCTGGCGATGCGCATGGCTGGCCCGCGTGAGGCGGTCTGGCATGGCCTGATCCGCGCCAACCACGGCTGCACTCATTTCATCGTTGGCCGCGATCACGCTGGCCCGGGTAAGAACTCGGTCGGTGAGGACTTCTACGGGCCTTATGACGCGCAGGACCTGTTCCGCCAGTTCCAGGATGAAATCGGTGTCGAAATGGTCGATTTCAAACACATGGTCTATGTGCAGGAACGCGCCCAGTACGAGCCGAATGACGAGATCGCGGACAAGGACAACGTCACGATCCTGAACATCAGCGGAACAGAATTGCGCCGCCGTTTGGCCGAAGGTCTGGAAATTCCCGAATGGTTCAGCTTCCCCGAGGTCGTGACCGAGCTGCGCAAGACCAAACCGCCACGCAGCCAGCAGGGCTTTACCGTGTTCTTCACCGGATTCTCGGGCTCGGGCAAATCGACCATCGCGAACGCGCTGATGGTCAAGCTGATGGAGATGGGCGGCCGTCCCGTGACGCTGCTGGATGGTGATATCGTTCGTAAGAACCTTTCCTCTGAGCTGGGTTTCTCGAAAGAGCACCGCGACCTGAACATCCGCCGCATCGGCTATGTGGCTTCCGAGATCACCAAGAATGGCGGTATCGCCATCTGTGCGCCGATCGCGCCTTATGCCACCACTCGCCGCGCTGTGCGTGAAGACATCGAGCAGTTCGGAGCCTTCTGCGAGGTCCACGTTGCCACTAGCATCGAGGAATGCGAACGCCGGGACCGCAAGGGCCTGTACAAGCTGGCGCGCGAAGGCAAGATCAAAGAGTTCACCGGCATTTCAGACCCTTACGATGTACCGGCAAACCCCGAGCTGAGCGTCGAAACCGAAAATGTCGACGTCGACAACTGCGCCCATCAGGTGCTGCTCAAGCTGGAAAGCATGGGTTTGATCGCTGCGTCCTAAAGGCAAACTTTTTCAAAAGAACGGCCTCCGGTTTCCGGGGGCCGTTTTTTATTGGCGGCGATTGACAAGATGCGGCCCAGTTGGTGCAGTTGCCCAACCTGAATTGGACGCGACACTTCTATGCCCCCTGCCCTGCCCACCATTACCAGCTTTTGGTTCGGATCAGACCTAAGCTGGCTAGAAGCGCTGTGCATCCAGTCTTATCTGGATCGGGGTCATCATTTCGTTCTTTATGCCGGGCACGAGATTGCAGGCGTCCCCGCAGGGGCCGAACTGCGGCATGCCGAAGATATCCTTTGGCCCGCTCCATTTGATATGCTTGCCGGTGACCGGCTGAGCGTCGCGGTTTTTTCCGACATTTTCCGTCTGCGGCTGATGCAGGCAACCGGTTTCATCTGGGTCGATCTGGACGCCTATTGCGTCAGGCCGTTCAACTTTCCATCGCAATATATCTTTGGCCAATCCCAAACCGGGAACATTCTGACCGGTGTGTTGCGCCTACCGGCGAACTCGGAAACACTGTCGCTGATGCTGGAATTTGTGACCACGGCCAACCCCACGCAGCCATGGCGGGGCGGCCCGCTACGCCGGCGCAACCGCCGGCGCATTCGAGACGGCGAGACTTGGGGGATCGAGACCCTGCCCTGGGGCAGTTCCGGCCCCAAAGCCTTTGCGCATTTCCTGCGAAAGACCAAAGAAGACAGCCATGCCATGCAAGCGGAGGTGTTTTACCCTCTGTCCAAGCATGATCTGTGGAAATTACACGACCCGTTCATCCCGAACCAACAGATTGAAGGCGACATGGTTCATTCCGTCCACGTCTATGGTCATCAGAAACGGATGATGGCCCAGAACACGGGTGGTTTGCCGGTGCGCGGATCGTATCTGCAGCGGCTGTGCGACCGGCACGGAATTGATCCCAACGCCCGCCCGATCTTGCCCAAAGGCTGGCTGGCGCCCACTGGTTCCAAGGACTAGTCCGAGGCCGCGCCCAGTTCAGCACATAGAGCCCTCACGGCCCTGCCCTCGAAATCCCCATACTCCGCCGCTTGCTGCTGAATGGCTTGAAGACGCGGCAGACGCGCGGCGAAATCCTTGACCGAGGCGGATTGAACCGCGCGGTGGATATCCTCTTCCGTCTCGCACAGGATCATGCCGGATGTATCAAAGAAATCACAAATATTCGGACAACCCCAATAAATCGGGATCGTAGAACACAGTATCGCATCTGTCAGTTTCTCAGAAAAGTAGTTCTTCTCACGCACGTTCTCGATCACCACGGAATAGCGATACGATGCCAGCCCGTCAGATTTAAGATCGAACGGAGTATAGCCCCGCCCCATGATATCCACATCCGCACCGGTTTCGCGCACCCAGTCGATCACCGAATGGCGCAGCTGGTGTCCTTCAAGGTCGCGCTTGGCCGAAGCAATCAGCGAGCAGGAATTGGTTTTTTCGACCTTCAGGTTCTGCCAGTCGGGCACCATCGTCACGCCATACGGCAGGAACACTGCATTCGGGATGCTTTGCAGCAGCACGTCGTGAAAGGTCAGAACTCGAAAGAACCGCCGCCAAGTATACCGCAGCATCCGGTCGTGCTTGGCGTGAATCGCCGAAGGCTCGCCCATCATCAGCGAAATCCGTGCGTGGGTGCCGCGACGCAGGCGCAGATGCACGGTCGAGTTCGGATACATGATCAGGTGATCGGTACGCTCAAGTTCACCTATCGTCTTACCGATCAGGCGATCCGGGCAACCCTCGGGCCAGATCAGTTCAGACAACGGAACCGAGGCCAGTTTCGGCCCCAACCGATGCCCGTATGGCAGAATGGCAATGGCAGGTTGGGTCATCGTGTTGTCTCGGGTAGATCGACCTGCCCCCGCATCAGCACATGGCCGCGCCCTGCGACTTTGATGCCGATCATCGCATCGCTCGGGCCGACGCGCGTGACAACGGCCTGACCGGGGCGACCCATATCGTGACCCTGCTCGGCGATGAAGCTGTCCTTTGGCATCAGCCCGTGTTTCCACAGATAGGCCGACATGGCACCGGTCGCCGATCCGGTGAACGGGTCTTCGGGCGGGCTGGGCGGTGCCATCAACAGGCGCGAGAACGTGTCGCCAACCGCAGTCGCTCCCTGCAGCGTGACAAGGAACGGCTCTGCCATGTCCGTGCTAGAGAATCCGGCCTCAGCGGCAACTTTGCGTAGAGCTTCAAGGTTCAATTTCGCCGCACGCAAGGCCTTATGATCGCGCAACACCGTAATACAGAACGGCAACCCGGTAGAAACAAACTGCGGCGGAGAGATAATTGCATCTTCAGACAAGTTGACGGCGGCAGCGACCAGACCAGCGGGCACAAGCTTTCCAAATTGCGGCGCGACCTGCATCATCTCGATCTCATCCCTGTTTAGTTGGATCGAGACGATCCCCGCACCAGTTTCCAACGTCAGCGTATCGACTTCAACCATGCCGCGGGATCGCATCGCGGCGACGGTTGCAATCGTAGGATGCCCGGCAAAAGGGATTTCCTTACTGGCCAGAAAATAGCGCACCCGGATATCGGCCACATCGGACGGTCCTGTGAACGTACATTCTACCAAAGAGGTCTCGCGCACATAGGCCGTGCATACGTCCTCGGGCAATACAGCACCGCCATGCACCACGGCGCAGCCGTTGCCACCGAATGCACTATCACTGAACGCGTCTACCCAATCGAAATCGAACCAGCTCATACTCAAAATCCCCTGATGCAGAGTAAATCAGCCGGGCAAGTGATGCCGGTTCGTATGTGTCGCGCTTGTTGTTGGGATTGTCACGCCGAAAAGTAACCGGCGAGGCCGTTCAGTGAACGGCCACCGGGGACAAATCGTGTTCACGAGCCAGGAAGAAGGCCATCTTGCGGTCTGTCACAAGTGCAATTTGCTGACCGTCAGAATCGTGAACCGCATACAGATGGTCCAGATCGCCTGCCTTGTCGCGGACATCGCGCGGAAGATCGGCAACATCGACGGTTTTCACATAAACAATACGGTCGCCTTCGGCGTTATATTCAATCGGTGTATTCATAGCTCTTACCCCTTTCTTATGTTGATCGTTTGCACCACGGTTTCAGGCACAGCGCGGGTCAGATCCACATGCAGCAGACCGTTTTCCATGATCGCTTCGCCCACCTCGACACCATCGGCCAGCACGAACATGCGCTGGAACTGACGCGCGGCGATGCCGCGATGCAGGAATATGCGCCCTTCGCTGTCGTCGCGTTGACGCCCCCGGATCACCAGTTGGCGATCCTCGATTGTGATCGACAGATCCTGTTCCGCGAACCCCGCCACTGCCAGGGTGATGCGGTATGAAAAGTCCGAGGTCTGCTCGATATTATAAGGCGGGTATCCTTCGTTTCCGGCCTTTGCAGACCGTTCCAGAAGGCGTTCCAATTGCTCGAACCCCAAAAGATGCGGGTATGAGCCGAGAGTAAGTTTCGACACTTATTTTCGTCCTTTTTTGCCAAAGCGACGTGTGGATCGGCCCCATTCTGGCAACCGCCTACAATAGAATATGGGAATATGGCGGGATGTCCACAAGGTCTGGCCGGATAAACCCTGACACACTATCTTGTGTCACAAGCACCACAAAAGGCACTGAGTCGCTCATGAATGCGCCAACCGATCTTTCGATGAAAACAGACGAGGTTTTGCGGGTTGAGTTGGAGGTTTTTCGCCGCCAGCACCGCGATCTGGACGAGGCGATCGAGGCGCTGCAGTCCACCGGCACAGCCGATCAGCTGACGATTAAGCGACTGAAAAAGCAGAAACTTCGGCTAAAGGACATCATTCGCCTGATCGAGGATCGTTTAACGCCCGACATTATTGCGTAAAAACTCGGCCACCCGGTTCATAAGCACATTCAAAGCGCCATTGAACCGAGTGTGATGTGCTGCGTCACATTTTTGAACAATTGACGCTTTGTTCAGGGTGAAACGTTTGTATTCGCACTGAAGAAATTGGTCGGATCGTATTTCCGTTTGACTTCCTTCAACTGGCCCAGATTTTCACCAAATGCCGTCTCTATCGCACTGTCTTCGTCAGCACCTAAATAATTCAGATATGTTCCACCCGCGGAATAGTGCGCCAGCGCATCGTGCATTGTGCGGGCCCAGGCGATCTGATCCGCATCATCCGCCGGATCAGTCCACAGCGGCAGTATCGCGATCAGATAGTCGTGGCCGCGTTGCGCAAAGGCGTTGTCCCCGTTCGGTTTAGATTTTGCCGCCCCGGCGCAATGTTCGATCAGAATACCCGAACCGGGTATTGTCATTCCCTCTGATTGCGCAACGATCGTATCAATGGCCTCGTCCGGCAGCGCGTTGAGATACGCAGATTTCCAGTAGTTCCGGCTTCCCGGGCCATAGGCTCCGTCGAGCATACTTTGCATCGCCGGGAAGGGCATTTCCTGCAAATCAACGACCAGCGGATTTCCGATTTCTGCCAAGGGCTGTATGGCCTGTCGCCCTGCTTCTTTATCGTCACCGATCCAACACGGCACAAAAGCTGTCAGCGGTGTTCCATCCGGCCCCCAGAGCAACGCTGCATAAACCGTAAGCTCATCAGGTGCCCGCGAAACAATATCCCGAAAACCACGCAGAACTTCAGCGGCGGCAGAGCGCGGATATGCAATCATTCCACCCAACACCGTTGAAAGAGGATAGGCCTTATAAAGGAAAGACGTCACAATGCCGAAATTGCCACTGCCGCCGCAGATTCCCCAATAGAGATCCGAGTTTCTGTTCGCATTGGCGGTTCTAATCGAACCATCAGCCGTTACGACTTCGGCTTCGATGACATTGTCGCAAGTTGGCCCGTATTTTCGCGCTAGCCAGCCGAATCCTCCGCCCGTCGTCAATCCGCCGATACCCGTCTGCGAGACAACGCCCAATGGCACAGCAAGGCCATGTAGATGTGTTTCGCAATCTACGTCGCCCAACGTGGCTCCACCCTGCGCCCTCACGGTTTGAGCATCGGGATCGATATGAACCGCGCGCATTCTGGACAGGTCTATGACGAGACCGTCATTGCAGACGGCGCGCCCACCTACATTGTGGCCGCCACCCCTCACCGAAACCAGTATGTTGTTCTCAAAAGCAAACTTGGCAGCCGTGGCGACGTCGGCGGTACCTTGGCAGCGCAGGATTGCGCCGGGATATTTGTCGACCAACGCGTTCCATATACTGCGCGCACTGTCATATTCGGGGTCGCCGGGTAATATCAGCGCCCCGCGAATTTGCGATTGGAATGCCTCAATTCTGTCTGGCGGCACGGCTTGGCCGTCCCGATTTTTCAAAACTGTATCTGTCATGGGTTCCTCCTCGGGGACCACTGTCCCGCCATTAAGTATACACTAATTTGAATGTATTTTCAGCAAGGCCTAAGAGGGGTAATACGGTCGCCAAACCACATTGCCTCTGGGGCCGATTTGGCTATAGTGCGCGCTCTTTCGGACGGCAGGGAAGCAAGCGGATGAGCGATGTAAAAGTGGGGATCATCATGGGCAGCCAATCGGACTGGCCCACGATGAAAGAAGCCGCAAACATTCTGGATGAGCTGGGCATTGCGTATGAAAAGCGCATCGTCTCGGCCCACCGTACGCCAGATCGCTTGTGGGACTATGGCAAGACCGCTGCATCGCGCGGGCTGCATGTGATCATTGCCGGGGCCGGTGGGGCCGCACACCTGCCGGGCATGATGGCTTCGAAAACACGAGTGCCGGTGATTGGCGTTCCGGTCCAAACGCGGGCGCTGTCCGGTGTCGACTCTCTGTATTCCATCGTGCAAATGCCTAAGGGATTCCCCGTTGCCACCATGGCCATCGGCTCGGCCGGCGGTGCCAACGCAGGTCTGATGGCGGCCGGTATTCTGGCCCTGCAGGATGATGCTCTGGCCCTTCGGCTGGACGCGTGGCGCGAGGCACTATCGGCCTCGATCCCCGAGGAGCCCGTCGATGACTGAAGCACTGAAACCCGGCGCCAGGATCGGAATTCTGGGCGGCGGCCAACTGGGTCGGATGCTGTCCGTGGCGGCGTCCCGTCTGGGTTTTGTAACCCACATTTTCGAACCCGGTGCCAACCCACCCGCCGGTCAAGTGGCCGATCATGTGACCACAGCTGCCTATGACGATATCGACGCGCTAAAGGCGTTTGGCGGGTCGGTTGATGTTATCACCTATGAATTCGAGAACATCCCGACCGAAGCGTTGGACCTGCTTGAAACGCACTGCCCGATCCGCCCGGGGCGCGAGGCGCTGCGCGTCAGTCAGGACCGGCTGACCGAGAAGAATTTCCTGCAAGGTTTGGGTCTGCAAACTGCTCCCTTCGCAGATATCACTGATCTGGACAGCCTGAATGCGGCGATCGAGCAGATCGGCACGCCCGCAATCCTGAAAACCCGTCGGTTTGGCTATGACGGTAAGGGGCAGGCCCGTCTGCGCGTGCCCGAGGACGCCGAGACCGCACTATCTGATATGGCAGGGGCACCTGCGATCCTTGAGGGGTTTGTTGAGTTTAGCCACGAGGTCTCGATCATCGCGGCCCGCGGGTTGGACGGTCAGGTTGCCTGTTTCGATCCCGGTGAAAACATACACCGCGACGGTATTCTGCACACCACAACGGTCCCTGCCCGTCTGCGCCCGACGCAGCGTACAGATGCGGTTCTGCTGGCCGCTAATATCCTCAACGCGTTGGATTATGTCGGCGTCATGGGGGTTGAGCTGTTCGTCACGTCCGGCGGTCTGATCGTGAATGAGATCGCCCCGCGTGTGCATAACTCGGGTCACTGGACGCAGAATGGTTGCGCCGTGGATCAGTTCGAACAGCATATCCGCGCCGTGGCCGGGTGGCCCTTGGGCGACGGTCAGCGGCATTCAGATGTAGTCATGGAGAACCTGATCGGTGCCGACATGGACCGCGTGCCCGAGCTGGCACAGGAACGCGATGTTGCCCTGCATCTCTATGGCAAGGCCGAGGTCATGGCAGGTCGCAAGATGGGGCACTTCAACCGCATTTCGCGATAAATCAGCCGACGAACCGCGCCGCTATGTCGCCTGACATATAGCTGACCCGCCCGCCTGCCAGCGTGGCGACGACACGGTGGGTTTCCGCATCCAGTATCACTAGGTCGGCGCGTTGGCCGGGGGCCAGCGCGCCCCGATCCTGCAGCCCAAGCACACGGGCCGGACCGGATGACACCAGCGCCCAGGCCCCGGCGAAATCCACCAGGCCGGATTTCGCCACCATCAGCGCTGCGCGGCGTGGGCTGGGATAGTGATAATCCGAGGCCAGCGCATCGCAATATCCCATAGTGATCAGGTCAAGCGCGCTGACATTACCCTTGTGCGATCCACCGCGTACCACGTTGGGCGACCCCAAAATGATGTAGTCCCCGGCGGCACGCGCGGCCTCGGCAGCTTCGAGCGTTTCGGGGAATTCCGAGATCTGCGCTCCGCGCGCCCGCCAATCAGCCCGTATTTGTGCGGTGGCGTCGTCATGGCTGCCCATGCGCACACGCTGCGTGTCCAAAGCCGCACATAGCGTGTCCAGAGCCGCTGGCACTTCGTCACGGCGGGCATGCATCGACAAAAGCATCTCGAAATGCGCGTCCGGGTTGCGTCCGGCTTTCAACGCCTGCCCGGTCAAACGCGGCGGTTTGCGCCCTTCGGCCAGACGGTCATGCGGTAAGTGGTCGTTGAACACCACATAAGGCACCTGCCAACCCGCGATACGTTCGGGCAGATCCGTATAATCATCCAGCATATGTGTCTCGAACCGCAGCTGGGGCATCAGGTCGGTCACGATGCGATCCTTGACCGAGGCAATGGCACCAAACACCTGATCCGCGAATTCCGGACCACGCACCCCACCCTCCCAGCTGTGGAACTGGGCCAGAACGGCAGTGGTGATGCCATTGGCAGCCAATTCGGCCTCGACCGAGAGAATGCCTTCGTCCATCTGTTTCATCGCCCCGCGGCGTGGCGCGATGTGGCGTTCGAACCCGTCCCCGTGCAGGTCGATGATGCCGGGCAGAACAAGAAAGCCGGACAGGTCAATCTGCCGCCCGGCCCGGTCGGTTTGAATGATGCCATCCGCCAGAGACAGATCGGCAGGCACAAGGCCATCTTCCGGTAACAGCACCTGTGCACCGGTCAGGGTCAGGCTCAATGCGGTCATTGTGTGGGCTCCGACTCGGGTTCCGAGCAATCCTGCCCGATACAGATTTCGTTAATGATATCCATCACCCCGTCCAACCAGGTGATCTGCGGGTCGAACTGCCCGAATTCGATGAAATGCAGTACCTGCGCCATCACGCGGGGGTTGTTCATCATTAAGGTATGGGTCACCGGCAGGACGATGTGGTCCGTCATGCCTTCAACCTTTGTGGTCTTGATCGAAACCTTACCGTCATCCTTGCCGTCGATCAGGGATGAAAACAGCGGGTTCAACGAGTTTTCACCGGCGATCACGCCCACCTCAAAATCAACAGGCGGCAATTGGCGTGGAATACCCTCGGGGCCCGTACCCAAGGCCAACCCTGCGGGGCCGTTCAGCATGCCGAACACCTCATACGCGCCCAGTTCATCAACCAGTTGACTGCCCTGATTAGGCGGGCCAAGCATGACCACGCGGCCCAGATTTTCTGGGTGATGGTCCTGCAACCAATGGCGCAGCAGGATGCCGCCCATCGAATGCGCCACCACATTCACGGTGTCATCACCACAGGCCGCGAAGGCGTCCGGTAGCGTCTGGTTCGCCAGCTCGGGTATCGGCAAGTCGGTCGAAGGATAACTGGGGCGTACCACGGTGTATCCATGCGCCTGAAACAGCTGCTCCATCACGGTGAACGACGCCTCGGTCCGCGCTAACCCGTGCAGCAGCACGACGCATTTCGCCTGCGCCACGGCAGGGATTAGGAACAGAAACAGGGCGAACAGGTATCTCATAGCCGCCAGATAAGCGTTAAGCGGTTGCGTTGAAACCCCTAGCGCGGCTTCAGGCGCAGGACGGCCAGCGCAATGCCGCCAAGAACCAGCGCCGCGCCAAGGATCAGGCGCAGGCTGGCGACTTCTCCCAACAGAAGAACCCCGCCCAGAATGGCGATGATTGGCACGCTCAATTGAACCACAGCCGCTGTGCTTGGCGCAAGTTGCGGCAAAACGCGATACCATAGCGAATAGCCCATCCCCGAGGTGACGCCGCCGGAAAGGATAGCCAGCAAATAGCCAGCGCCGTTCATATCCCAGCCCCCCGCGGCCAGCATCAGTGCCAGCACGGTGACCGGCAGAGCAACGACGAAATTGGCCGCCGTTCCGGCAAGAGCGTCCGGCTCAGACCGCCCAACCAGCGAATAGATTGCCCAGCCGACCCCTGCGGCTGTCATCAAGACCGCTCCGGTTAGGTCGACCTGTACCGTGCCGGACGGCCACAGCACATAGGCCAGCCCCATCAGCGCGATGGCCGCCCCAGCTATTTGTCGCGCAGTCGGTGCATTTCCGGTCACCGAGGTCACTGCGAACATCGTAATCTGTACAACGCCAAACAGGATCAGCGCCCCAAGCCCTGCGTCTAGCGTCAGATAGGCGACGGAAAACCCAATCATATAAATCGACAGCGATCCCGCCCCCGCAATCCTGCGCCGGTTGCGCAGTGGCAGATGCCCTGATCTGAGCCAGACCAGGCCGGTCAATACCACGGCCCCGGACAGCACGCGAACAATGGCAAACCCGGCAGGGTCGCTGGCCCCGCTGTCAATGGCCATACGATTAAGGATCGAGTTCGCCGCAAAAGCGCACATGGTCAGGGTGGTGAGCAGAAACAATCTCATATCAATCGCATAGCGGTTTCGCGAGCGCTTGCATACACACCTGCCCTGCAAAACGAAACGGGGTCACCCAAAGGCGACCCCGTTCTTATTTCTCTGTGCGGCCCGTTCGGCAGTTTGGCCTGCAGGCCAAGCGCCAGTCGGGAACGTCAGAATTCGCGAATGCGAATTCGACGTCTTACATCATGCCGCCCATGCCGCCCATGTCGGGCATGCCGCCACCAGCAGGCGCGCCTTCTTTGGCGGGCTTGTCAGCAACCATTGCTTCGGTGGTGACCAGCAGGCCAGCAACCGATGCCGCATCTTCCAGAGCGGTACGAACCACTTTGGCCGGGTCGATGACGCCGAACGAGAACATGTCGCCATACTCTTCGGTCTGAGCGTTGAAGCCGAATGCTGCATCGTCGCTTTCGCGAACTTTGCCAGCAACAACCGCACCGTCGACACCTGCGTTTTCAGCGATCTGGCGCAGCGGTGATTCGATAGCCTTGCGAACGATGTTGATGCCTGCGTCCTGATCAGCGTTTGCGCCTGTCAGAGTTTCCAGTGCCTTACCGGCCTGAACCAGAGCAACACCACCGCCAACAACAACGCCTTCCTGAACGGCAGCGCGGGTTGCGTTCAGAGCATCATCGACACGGTCTTTGCGCTCTTTCACTTCAACTTCGGTCATACCGCCGACGCGGATAACGGCAACACCGCCTGCCAGTTTTGCAACGCGCTCTTGCAGCTTCTCACGGTCGTAATCCGACGAGGTCTCTTCGATCTGCGCACGGATCTGTGTAACACGTGCTTCGATCTCGGCCTTCTCGCCAGCACCGTCGACGATGGTGGTTTCGTCTTTGGTGATTTCGATTTTCTTGGCGGTGCCCAGCATGTCCATGGTGACGGACTCGAGCTTCATTCCCAGATCTTCGCTGATGACCTGACCACCGGTCAGGATTGCGATGTCCTGCAGCATGGCTTTGCGGCGATCGCCGAAGCCCGGTGCTTTGACAGCAGCAATTTTCAGGCCGCCGCGCAGTTTGTTGACAACCAGAGTTGCCAGCGCTTCGCCTTCAACATCTTCCGCGATGATCAGCAGCGGCTTTTGCGATTGGATCACCTGCTCGAGCAGCGGAACCATCGGCTGCAGCGAGGACAGTTTCTTTTCGTGCAGCAGGATCATGCAGTCGTCGAGATCTGCAATCATCTTGTCGGCATTGGTGACGAAGTAAGGCGATAGGTAGCCACGGTCGAACTGCATACCTTCGACAACGTCGGTCTGAGTTTCCAGACCTTTGTTTTCTTCGACGGTGATAACGCCTTCGTTGCCAACCTTCTGCATCGCGTCTGCGATCTGCTGGCCGATTTCGGCTTCGCCGTTGGCCGAGATGGTGCCAACCTGAGCAACTTCGGCCGAGTCTTTGACTTCGCGCGAGGCGTCTTTGATGCCTTCAACAACCTTGGCGGTTGCCAGGTCGATGCCGCGCTTCAGGTCCATCGGGTTCAGGCCCGCTGCAACCTGCTTCAGACCTTCGCGAACGATTGCCTGTGCCAGAACGGTTGCGGTGGTGGTGCCGTCGCCGGCTTCGTCATTGGTGCGGCTGGCGACTTCTTTCACCATCTGCGCGCCCATGTTTTCGAACTTGTCTTCCAGTTCGATTTCCTTGGCAACCGAAACACCGTCTTTGGTGATGCGCGGTGCGCCGAAGGATTTGTCCAGAACCACGTTACGGCCTTTGGGGCCCAGGGTCACTTTGACAGCGTCGGCCAGGATGTTCACACCTGCCAGCATGCGGTTACGGGCATCGGTGTCGAACTTGACGTCCTTAGCAGCCATATTGTTTCTCCTTGAGAAATAAGTTGGAAATGAAGATCAGAGAAAGCGCGCGGCTTACTCGATGATCCCCATGATGTCGCTTTCTTTCATCATCAGCAGCTCTTCGCCGTTGACCTGAACCTCGGTGCCCGACCATTTGCCGAACAGGATCTTGTCACCGGCTGCAACAGCCATTGCGATCAGCTCGCCGCTGTCTTTGCGTGCACCTTCGCCGGTTGCAACAACTTCGCCTTCGCTGGGCTTTTCTTTTGCACTATCGGGAATGATCAGACCACCAGCGGTTTTTTCGTCGCTTTCGGTACGGCGAACCAGCACGCGGTCATGAAGCGGTTTCAATGCCATCTTTGCAGCTCCTTGGGCTCAAAGTTTGTTTATCCTCCCCTCACCGGTCGGCGAGGCGTTATCACTCGGTATGCATGAGTGATAACGACGCATAGCTAGGGAGTTCAAAACCCCGAGTCAACAAGCCGTGAAGTATTTTTTGCAAATAGGCGTCAGTCAGACTGTTCCCAGCTGTAAGCCCAATGTTTCAAACCGTCCTGCCCGGCCGACGTCAGGTCGTAGACACCCTTTTCAACCTTGTCGAACCAGCCATAGTGGTTGTCTCGCATCAGGCGCGTGGCTTCAGGGACTCCGGTTGCCTTGGCCACTTCGGAACCTTTGGTCGCCCCACATTCAGCCAGATGCGCTGCGCATTTCAGGGCATCCTGACGATAGGCTGTGACGATCCCGTGCCGCGTGGCACCACCTGCGTTAGGGTCGCCCTCTAGCCGGTCGAATTCACGCAGCAGACGCTTTGTTTTGACCTTGCTCTTGCGTGGTGCATACGGGCCAGGGTCGCATTGCACCTCGACCGTACCATCGGCGCGCACGGTGATCAGACCCAGCCCCAGACGTCGGCAAAGCGCCAGATTGTCCTTCAGGGCCCGCCGCGCACTACGCCCTTTGGGCTTGCAGACACCGATGTAAACCTGATCCGACACTTTCAGTCGCATGATCGCCTGATGGAACAATGCCAGCGAAAACCGCAGCTTAAGCTCGACGATCACTGGTTCATCCCCTTCCCGCACGGCGACGATATCGGCCGCGCCGACCTCGCCTTTGACGGTATAGCCCTGACGCTCTAACAGCGCTTTGATCGGGGGATAAAGATCCTGCTCGCGGTCCATGGTCGCATGCTAGGCAAATTGCCGCGAAATGCCAGAGGGCACCTGCAAACCTCTGATCCGCCTTGCATACCACCCACCGCCACGGCAAGTTCAGGGCAAAGACGATACCACCAGGATGACACACATGCGCCTATTCCTGTTTCTGATTGGACTGCTGCTGCCAGCGACTGCTCACGCCGCTTGCGAGGGTCGTGATCTGAGAGAAGATTTTACGCCCGAAATACGAACAGAACTGGATCAGGCTCTGATCGACTGGCCGTATCCGGAAGGCAATCACTGGGTCGCCACAAAGGGTAACGCAGTACTGCATCTGATCGGCACGCTGCACGTGAACTATCCGCGCATGGATGCAATTGTCGCGCGCCTGACACCAACGCTCAGCCAGGTCGATGCTTTCTATTTCGAAGTGACACAGGACGAAATGAAGGCCTGGGAAAAGGAACTGGCCCTTGATCCGAGCCCTATCTTGATCACATCCGGCCCCACTCTGATTGACCTTCTACCCGAAGAGGAATGGGCGACCCTGTCTTCAGCAATGGTCGAGCGAGGAATTCCCAGCTGGATGGGGGCGAAAATGCGCCCCTGGTTTTTAGGTATGACACTGGCGATGCCTGCATGTTTGATGCAGGACCCCACAGCCAATCATGGTCTGGATGCGCGCCTGACTGAGGTGGCAGAAGCGTACGGCATCCAGCAATTCTCGCTTGAGAGCATCAAGGAACTGATGGCGATGTTCGAAATCCACACCATCGAAGAGCAGGCGGAATCTCTGGCACGAATGGTCAACGCATACGAAAACACCGATGACCAGATGGCCACAATGGCAAACGCCTATTTCGACGAAAATCACGCACAATCCATGGAGCTGGGCCGCATCATTGCGCGCGAGGCTTCGGGTATGGCACACGAAATGTTTGACGCAGAATGGAATGCGTTCGAGCAGCACCTACTGATCGAGCGAAACAACAATTGGATGCCACGCATTCTGGAAATACAGGATCAGACCGCAGTTATCGCTGTAGGCGCCGGTCATCTAAGTGGCCCGCACGGGTTGCTGAACCAATTGCAGCGGGCCGGTTACACCCTGAGCCGCGCACCTTTTTGACTGCTGTGGGCGAAAGTCAGACCAACCGTCGCAGCGTGAAGTCTGCTGGGTGACAACACCGGTAGACCGACCTATAAGGCGCGCAAATTATCATCCTCAGGACGCTGACATGACAACCCTTGTATTTGGCCATAAATCTCCCGACACCGACTCCACAGGCTCACCCATCCTGTGGTCGTGGTACCTGAACGAAGTCAAAGGCGAACAGGCTGAGCCCGTTCTGCTGGGCGAGCCCAACACCGAAGCGGCGTTCATGCTGCAGCGCTGGGACCTGCCCAAGCCGCGCATCATTGACGACGTTGAAGCAGACACGCCGGTTGTCATCGTCGACACCAACAACCCGGCCGAGTTGCCCGCCAGCGTCAACGGCGCCGATATCCGCGCCATCATCGACCACCACAAGCTGGTCGGCGGCCTGGAAACCAAAGGCCCGATCGACATCACCGTGCGCCCGCTGGCCTGCACCGCCACTATCATGGTTGACCTGATGGGCGACGACGCGGCTAAGCTGCCCGACGCCATCAAAGGCGCAGCACTGACCTGCATCCTGTCGGACACGCTGGAGTTCCGCTCGCCCACCACCACCCCGCACGACCGCGAAGTGGCCGAAAAGCTGGCCGCTGAACTGGGTCTGGACGTGTCAGCCTATGCCGCTGACATGTTTGCGGCCAAATCGGATGTATCGTCCTTCTCAGACGCTGAACTGATCCGCATGGACAGTAAGGAATACGAAGTCGACGGCACAAAATTCCGCGTCTCGGTTCTGGAAACCACCGCGCCGGGCGTTGTGCTGGACCGTAAGGCGAGCTTGGCAGGTTCCATGGTTGACGTCGCCAAGGAAGACGGTGTGGATCAGGTTCTTCTGTTCGTGGTCGACATCCTGAACGAAGAAGCCACCCTTCTGGTGCCGAACGATCTGGTCAAAAGCGTCGCCGAGAAAAGCTTTGGCGCCTCGGTCAACGGCGATGCCGTGGTTCTGCCGGGTATCATGAGCCGAAAAAAACAGATCATTCCGAACCTCAAAGTCTGATCTTCGGAAATTTCAAAGAAAAGGCGTCCTGATAGGGCGCCTTTTTTCATTGAAGTGAAGGATTTGCGCGAACCGCTTCCATTGTTACTCTGATCAGGACAGCAAGTAGCGGATCAGATCCGACATATGAGTACACGCAAGTTCAGCACCACCCGGGACATCCTGCGGTTCGAAGGTAAGGACAAAGCCGCCTATTGGCGGCGCTTTGCCATGTTGCTGACCCTGTCGGTCATAATCGCCACGATGGGTATGCTGCGCGATTCAGGCGCGGTGGTGATTGCCGCGATGCTAGTGGCCCCACTGATGACCCCCATTTTGGGCGTGGCGGCTGCAATGGTCATGGGCTGGCTGGGACGTGCGTTCAATCTGGCTCTGATTGTTTGCGGCGCAGCCATTCTTTGCGTTCTGTTGGCATGGCTTCTCGTTTATGTCGCCGATGTCCCACGCGGTATCCTGATCCCTGATCAGGTCTTGGCCCGGACCGATCCCGGAACCGAGGACCTGATCGTCGCCCTGGCTGCGGGTGTGGCCGGAGCTTACGTGCAAATCAACCGCTCCGAGGCCAGCTTGCTGCCCGGTGCCGCCATCGGCGTATCGCTGGTGCCGCCCCTGTCCGCCTCGGGCATACTGTTGTACTTCGGCGAACCGGGTGAGGCCTATGAGGCCGGGTTGCTGTTCGCCACAAACCTTGGCGCGATCATCCTTTCTGCCTGCGCAGTTTACATCGTGTACGCGGCCCGCTCGATGGTATTTAGCAAAGGTCGCCGGAAACTGAATTTTACCGCCAGCGTGACGGTGACATTGGCCTTTCTGGCCCTTGTCGTTCTGCAATTGGGCAAATCCACATATAACCGCTATCTCGAAACCCGGACCGAGGCTCAGGTCGCGCAAGCCATCCGCGATTGGGCTGACCCGGTATCGGTCGAGGTCATCCGCATCGACGTGAACGCCAAACGCAAACAGGCAGATATCTGGCTGATTGTCGACCTGCCGATCGAGGCGGCTTACAAAGTTTCCTCGATCGCGGGATTGCTTCCAGAGAACCTGCGCGAGACACCTTTGGTCGATGTCCTTCAGGATCAGCTGGGTCCGGGTTATCTGGTGGTGGTGCGATTCCAGAACAGGATTGGCGCACAGATCATTCTGGGCACTGACACAGTACAGCAAGCACCAGATGTCGAGGAGATCAGCGAAGAAAACTGACCGGTTCAGCCATATTGCGGCAGCAAATGGCCTTGCGGGATGGCCAAAACCTGTCAGCTTTGCAATAGCTGACACAACCCCGCTTTTAACTCTCCCGAGGCCCTCAATGACCCAGATCATCCACGCCCTGTCCGACGTATCCGACCGCTACAAAGCGCTGTTTGTTGATCTTTGGGGCTGTGTCCACAACGGAATCACCGCCTTCCCCGAGGCCGTCGCTGCCTTGCAGGCCTACCGCGCGAAGGGCGGGATCGTGGTGCTGGTAACGAACTCTCCGAAACCCCGCGCGGGCGTGGCGCAGCAACTGGGGCAATTCAACGTGCCCGCAGATGCTTATGACACCATCGCCACCAGTGGCGACTCAGCGCGGTCGGCGATGTTCCGGGGAGCTGTCGGGGAAAAGGTTTATTTCATGGGCGAATGGCAGCGCGACGCCGGGTTCTTTGAGCCGCTGAAAATTCTGCACCACCCGATCCACATCGAACGGGTCCCGCTGGACGAAGCCGAAGGGATCGTTTGTTGCGGTCCGTTTGATCCGATGGCGGACCCGTCCGTCAACCGCGCGGATTTCCTCTATGCCAAGCAAAAGGGCATGAAGCTGCTGTGCGCCAATCCAGACATCGTGGTCGACCGGGGCGAGGTGCGGGAATGGTGTGCCGGCGCGCTGGCCAAGCTGTATACCGAGATGGGGGGCGAAAGCCTGTACTTCGGCAAGCCCCACCCCCCGATCTATGATTTGGCCCGCCGTAGGTTGCAAGAATTGGGCCACGATACTCCCGACGGCGACATTTTGGTGATCGGTGACGGCCCCCATACCGACATTCTGGGCGGCATGGGTGAGGGGATTGATTCTCTGTTTATCTCGGGAGGATTGGCCGCTGCAGAAACAAAAACTGAGCATCATCCGCACCACGAATCGCTAACCGACTACATCTCAAGGGAAAAAATAAATCCTACCTATACAATCGGCCGCCTGAGATAAGCAGAAAAGGCTTGATTTTCTGCGCTTGCGAAGTAATAAAGTTGCCGAACAGGGGCAACGTTGATCTTTTTGTTGCTCACCGGATACTAGTGAGGGCGACATGTTGGACAATCTTCCGCGCGGCACGATCTGTATTGAAGACATCGAAATGGGCATGACCCGTCACCTGCGCAAAGTGGTGACCGACGAGGATATCGAGATGTTTGCGCAGGTTTCGACCGACCGGAATCCGGTTCATCTGGATGATGACTATGCCCGCGACACGATCTTTGAGGGACGCATCGCCCATGGGATGCTGACGGCGGGCCTGATCTCGGCCGTGATTGGCGAACAGCTGCCCGGCCACGGCACGGTATATATGGGCCAGTCGCTGAAATTCCTGGCCCCCGTGCGCCCCGGCGACATGGTCTATGCCGAAGTCAAAGTGATCGACATCGACTTTGCAAAGCGTCGGGTGAAACTGGATTGCCACTGCGCCGTGGATGGCAAAAAGGTGCTGGTGGGTGAGGCGATGGTTCTGGCCCCGTCGCGCAAATTCGACTGATCCAAAGCAAATCTATACCTGCCTTGTTTCGTTCATCGGCCCGGCCTAAACCCGGGCCATGAGCCGTTTTGAGACCTACATTATCTGTACAACTCCCCGCAGCGGCAGCACGTTGCTGTGCCAGATGTTGAAGGCAACAGGATGCGCGGGCACGCCAGAATCGTATTTTCACTCTCCAGTTCTGAAGGATTGGATGGCGTATTATAATCTGGGTGACGATGATTTTCCTGACACAGAGAGCACCCTGAGTGCGATCTTTGCCGAGGTCATTCGACAGGGAAAATCGGGCACCGACCTTTTCGGTTTGCGCCTGCAAGGAAAAAGCCGGGCTTTTTTCTTCAGCAAATACGAAAGCTTTATCCCGGCTCCTGTAACGATCTCACCCACCTGCAGGCCATCTTTGGTCGCATCTGCTTCATCTACCTCATTCGTCGCGACAAACTGGAACAGGCTGTTTCGCTGGTGAAGGCCGAACAGACCGGTTTGTGGCACCAAAACTCAGATGGATCCGAGTTTGAGCGCCTCTCTCCGCCTGCAGATCCGATCTATGATCCGATCGCTATAGCCCATCGCAAGGCAGAGCTTGAATCGTTGCATGCTGCTTGGCGTAATTGGTTCGCCGCGCAACGCATCACACCCTACACCATACGGTACGATCATCTTGCACGCGATCCAATTGGCGAACTGAGCAGAGTACTAAACCTGATAGGTCTTGATCCGGCACAAGCTGCCAAGATCGCAACTCCCACAGCCAAGTTGGCGGATGAGACGAACCGGGATTGGGTCAGACGGTTTCTTACCGACCAGCCCACGCTATGACGGGGCAATCAGATGCTTGAACCCGCCCCGCAGTCCCGCTAGGCAGGCGCTATGCGCATTATCCGGGATTATCAGTTCATCAAGCCTCAGGACCGCGGCGCCAGCGTCGCGATCGGGAATTTCGACGGCGTCCATGTCGGCCACCAGTCGGTGATCGAATTGGCGCGCAGTACCGCGCCGGATGCGTCCCTAGGCGTGCTGACCTTTGAACCACACCCACGTGAATATTTCGCACCTGACGCCCCACCCTTTCGCCTGATGCGCGACAATGCCCGCGCGCACCGGCTGGAAAAGCTAGGCGTTGAAAAATTATATGAGCTGCCCTTCAACGCTGCACTTGCCGGTCTGACGCCGGAAGAGTTCGCGCGCAGCGTGATTTGCGACGGGCTGGGCCTGTCCCATGTGGTTGTTGGCTCCGATTTCTGTTTTGGCAAAGGGCGCAGCGGCACGGCAGATGATTTGGTTCGGTTCGGGCAACAGATGGGCTTTGGCGTCACTATTGCACCTTTGATGGAACGGTCCGAGAATGTCGTGTCGTCCACCGCCATCCGTACCGCCCTGACCGAAGGCCGCCCGCACGATGCGGCCACTATGTTAGGCCACTGGCACCGGATCGAGGGCGAAGTGATCGGAGGCGAACAGCGTGGGCGCGAGCTGGGCTTTCCCACCGCCAACATGTCCATCGAAGGTATGCACCCACCGAAATTCGGCGTCTATGCCGTGTTGGTTGACGTGTTGGACGGCCCGCATCAAGGAAGCTATCACGGAGCGGCCTCGGTTGGCACACGCCCGATGTTCAATGGTGAAGTGCCAAATATTGAAACCTTCCTGTTCGATTTCTCAGGCGATCTTTATGGCTCGACCCTGTCGGTTGGACTGGTCGAATATTTGCGGACCGAGATGACCTTTGACGGGTTGGACGGCCTGATCGCGCAGATGGATGCCGATTGCGAAAAGGCCCGCACTGTGCTGGCGGCGCTATGACCGCCGACCCGATTGATCGCAACGGCCTGTCTCCCCGGTTCTGGGAACGCAAGCCGCTGACCAAGATGAACCAGCAGGAATGGGAGGCGCTGTGCGATGGCTGCGGTAAGTGCTGCCTGAACAAGCTGGAAGACGAAGACACCGGCGCAGTTGCGCTGACCTGCGTCGCCTGCCGCCTGCTGGATGACGAGACCTGCCGCTGCACGCAGTATGACATCCGCCACCAGTTCGTGCCGGAATGTATCGTGATGAAACCCGACAATATCGACGATCACGCCTATTGGTTGCCGCAGACCTGCGCCTATCGGTTGCTGTGGGAGGGGAAACCTCTTTACGACTGGCATCCTTTGATATCAGGTACGCCAGATAGCGTGCACGCCGCCGGGATCTCGGTTCAAGGGCGCACGGTATCCGAGTTCGAAACGCCCATCGAAGAATGGGAAGATTACATTATCGAGGAGCCCAACTGATGTATTTCGCTTCTGACAATTCCGGCCCAGTTCATCCTCAGGTCATGGCCGCGTTGAACGAAGCAAATCAGGGCTATCAGATGGCCTATGGGGCCGACACGCTAATGAACGAGGTGCGGGATCGTATTCGCGGCATCTTCGAAGCGCCCGGGGCGGCGGTATACCTGGTGGCCACCGGGACAGCGGCCAATGTGCTGGCGCTGTCTACGCTTGCAAATCCGTGGGAGACGATCTTTTGCTCGCCCGTCGCCCATATCCACGAGGATGAATGCAACGCCCCGGAATTCTACAGCGGCGCCAAGCTGACGCTGGTGCCCGGAGGCGACAAGATGGACCCCGACGCCCTGCGTCGCTCTATTCTGGCAGAGGAAACCCGCGGCGTGCATGGCCCCCAACGCGGACCGGTGTCGATCACACAGGTGACCGAACGCGGGTCGGTCTATTCGCTGGCGGAATTGCAGGCACTGTGTAGCGTGGCGAAGGAGTACGATCTGCCTGTCCATCTGGACGGCGCGCGATTCACCAACGCTCTGGTGGCACTGAACTGTTCCCCGGCCGAAATGACGTGGAAAGCGGGCGTGGACGCCGTCAGCTTTGGCGGCACCAAGAACGGGTTGATGGGGGTCGAGGCGGTTGTTTTCTTTGATGAATCCAAAGCCTGGGAATTTGAACTGCGGCGCAAGCGGGGCGCGCATCTGTTTTCGAAACATCGCTATCTGTCAGCTCAGATGGCGGCTTATCTGCAGGACGACCTGTGGCTGACCATGGCGCGTCAGGCCAATGCCAACTGTACCCGGCTGGCAGACGGCCTGCGCGCCAAGGGCGCAACATTCCTGCACGAACCGCAAGCCAACATGATCTTCGCCCAGTTTTCCCGCGCCCGGCACAAGCAATTGCATAAGGCCGGGGCGGTTTATCACCTGTGGGGTGCCGAACTGGACGGGGCGGATGAACAAGAGATCCTCGCCTGCCGTCTGGTCTGCGACTGGTCGATCAAAGGCGATGAAATCGACCGTTTCCTCGACTTGCTTTAACGGTCGCGCCCTTCAGCTCTTGGCTTCGGTCAGGTGCCGGTCCAGATCATCCAGGCGGTCTTGCCCCCAAAAGCGTTGCCCATCCTCGGTAATGTAGAACGGCGCCCCAAAGACGCCACGTTCAACGGCCTCTTCCAGATTGGCGGCATAGGTCTCGGCCCCGATCAGCAGGCCACTATCGGCAAGGTTCGGATCAAACCCAGCCTGCGAAAGGCAATCGCGGATCACGTCATCCTGCGCGATGTCCTTTTGTTCGGCCCAGCAGGCACGCAAAAGCGACTGTACCAACTTGCCTACATCGCCTGACCCATCCTTCACCGCCGCAATCACCGCATAAGACGACGGCGCCATATTAGTCGGCCAATGCGCTGGCTGCAGATTAAAATCCATTCCCAGGTTCCTAGATTGACGCAGCAATTCCTGCGCCCTGTATTCATTGCGCGACGGATGCCGATCCTTGGGAGGTGTACCCCCCGTTCGTCCGAACAGCGCCATGATATCCAGCGGCTTGTAGTTGATCGTTGCACCATGCTTGGCCGCGACCTTCTCAAGCCGCTCACTTGCCAAATAGGTGAATGGCGAAATTGTCGCAAAATAGTAGTCAATGGTGGGCATGTGCACTTTCTCCGCTGCGTTACCTTTGCTGGACGGTAAGGCCATGCTAAGCGGTGTCAACATCACGAATCTGTCACATTTGCCTTTGCTGCCCGGGGACCTCAGCCGATGCCGACACTCAACGAACCCAAGCTTATCGCTGGGAACGCCAATCTTCCGCTTGCCGAATCCATTGCTCGCCGCATGAGCCTGTATCGCGGCGTCGATCAGGGTCTAGTCGATGCGCGGGTCGAACGGTTCAATGATGGCGAGATTTTCGTCGAAGTGTTCGAAAACGTACGTGGCGAGGATATGTTCATCGTCCAACCGACCTCGAACCCCGCCAATGACAACCTGATGGAACTGCTGATCATTGCCGACGCGCTACGTCGGTCTTCGGCACAGCGCATCACCGCGGTGATCCCCTATTTCGGCTATGCCCGTCAAGATCGCCGGACCAAGGCACGCACGCCGATCAGTGCCAAACTGGTCGCCAACATGCTGACCGGTGCCGGGATCGAGCGGATTCTGACCATGGACCTGCATGCCGCGCAAATTCAGGGGTTCTTCGACATGCCTGTCGACAACCTCTATGCCTCGCCGATCTTTGCGCTGGATGTGAAGCATCAGTTCAAGGACAGCCTGGATGAGCTTATGGTCGTCTCGCCCGACGTGGGCGGCGTAGCCCGCGCGCGCGAGCTTGCCAAACGCATCAACGCCCCGCTGTCAATCGTCGACAAACGCCGTGAAAAGGCCGGTGAAGTGGCCGAAATGACCGTGATCGGCGACGTCAAAGACAAGATCTGCCTGATCGTGGACGACATGTGCGACACTGCCGGAACACTGTGCAAAGCAGCGCAGGTGTTGATGGATAATGGCGCGAAAGAGGTGCACTCTTACATCACCCATGGCGTCATGAGCGGCCCGGCGGTCGAACGTGTGACCAACTCGGTAATGAAGTCGCTGGTGCTGACCGACACGATTCAGCCCACCAAAGAGATTGGTAAGGCCGAGAACATCCGCATTGTACCGACCGCACCGATCTTTACGCAGGCGATCCTGAACATCTGGAACGGCACCAGCGTGTCGTCGTTGTTCGAGGACAAGACCCTGATCCCGATCTACGAATCCATGTACAATATGGACTAATTCGGGTGGGCGGCCCTGTAGGCCGCCCATATAGCTTTCACAGAAACAAAGGCAGGACATTCCCGTGACCGCCACCAAACGCATCGTTCTCTCCAGCGACCACGCCGCCATCGAGTTGCGCCAGGCCGTTGCCAATCACATTGCAGCGCAGGGATGGGACGTGGTCGATATCGGCCCAACTACCCCTGAAAGCACCCACTACCCCCTGCACGGCAAAGCCGCCGCACAGTCTGTGGCTTCGGGCGATTGCCAGTTGGGGATTGTTCTGTGCGGCACTGGCCAGGGCATCATGATGGCCGCCAACAAAGTGCCCGGTATCCGCTGTGGCGTCTGCTCAGACGCGTTTTCGGCCCGCATGATCCGTCAGCACAACGACGCCAATATGCTGTCCATCGGCGCACGCGTTGTTGGCGAGGGCCAAGCGTTGGATATCGTCGATGCCTTTCTGACTGCCGAATTCGAAGGCGGTCGTCATGCCACACGCGTGGATATGATCGAGGCATAACCACTATTGCCGAAAAGATAGTTGCACGACCTACAAACAGGCTGACCCGTAGTTCGCTGCAACTTCATGTACAATTCCAGCCTGTGCATTCCAGCGAATCCTCCAATGCAGCTGACAGGGGAAACGGCTACGCGTAACGCCTGCCATACGATCGGATTCGCTCAATCTAAAACCTTGCTCTATAAGTAGTTCGATCAATTCGCCCTCGGGAAGAGGCACCTCAATTGCGTCGGCTACTCGCGCGCGGAATTGCTCCTGTCCTTCTTCAAAATTGGGAGAAAGGTCTCGCGCAAGTTCCGGAAGTTTCGGCTCTGGCCAAAGTAGCATCCCGAGAAGTCCTGCCAGAAAAACAGCAAAGATGAGCGCAGGGGATTTGAGAAACAGCCGCATGAAAACCAAACTGATGTTTTTTTTGGTAGAAATCGAAAACTACTTAGGAAATATCCCAATCGTCCTCATGTGCGACCTCACCGATGGCAGCCCATGTCACCCGTATTCTCGCAATTCGTGTATCTGACCATGTGCGGAAGACGGCGATAAAGCCGTCAGTTGTTATGTCCGCGGTCGTAACCTCCGCACGCAAAGCTGAGGACGTATCCACATCCCACAGCGACACGCCAATCTGAACCACCGGTGCAGATCGAAACGGCTGACTGAATGCGATGGCCGATCTCCGCTCGCGTGGCCCCTCGCCTGTCCACATATCGCCGCCATCAGCGAAATCGGAAAACAGCACTGCCTCGCCCTGGTCGATACCAATGGGATGGGTTCGAAAAGTCTTCATTTTGATGTCTTTGTCTTTGTATCCGCTATACTTATCCTGCAGCCCCGGCAAAATCACGACAAAAAAACGGCCCCGCGCAGGCGGAGCCGTTTAAATTTCATGAATTGTCAGAGCCTTACAGGCTCATATGCGTTCCAAGGGCTTCCATATCGGCCAGCAGCTTGGCAGCGTCGTCGACGATGGACTGATCATCGCCTTCCTTCGCTGCCTCGTGTGACGCACGCGCCTCGGCGATCAGATCGTCCAGGTGTGAGCGTGTCACTTCGGCAACCGGAATGGCCTTTTCGGCCAGAACCGACAGGCCATCGCCATTGATCTGGGCAAACCCGCCGGTGACCAGGTATTCGCTGGACCCTTCGGGTGCCTCGACCTTCAGGATGCCCGGGCGCAGCGTAGTGATGGTTGGGGCATGATCGGGCATTGCCGTCATGTCCCCGTCCGCGCCGGGAATCTGGACCGCGGTCGCGCTGAGCGAAGCTAAGCTCCGTTCGGGGCTGACCAGGTCGAATTGCATCGTGTTTGCCATCAGGGATACTCCTTAGGCGGCTTCTGCGGCCATCTTTTCCGCTTTGGCGATCACATCATCGATGCCGCCAACCATCAGGAAGGCCGCTTCGGGCAGGTGATCGTATTCGCCGGCCACAACGGCCTTGAACGACGCGATAGTGACATCCAGAGGGACCTGAACGCCTGGCGAACCGGTGAAGACCTGTGCCACGTCGAACGGCTGCGACATGAAGCGTTCGATCTTACGGGCACGGGCCACGGTCAGCTTGTCCTCTTCCGACAGTTCGTCCATGCCGAGGATGGCGATGATATCCTGCAGCGACTTATAGCGCTGGAGGATCTGCTGAACGTCGGTCGCAACCTTGTAGTGCTCTTCACCAACGATGGCCGGGTCGAGCAAACGCGAGGTCGAGTCGAGCGGGTCAACCGCCGGGTAGATACCCTTTTCCGAGATCGCACGGTTAAGAACAGTGGTCGCATCCAAGTGAGCGAACGAGGTTGCCGGCGCGGGGTCGGTAAGGTCGTCCGCAGGCACGTAGATCGCCTGAACAGAGGTGATCGAGCCCGACTTGGTCGAGGTGATGCGTTCCTGCAGGGCGCCCATGTCGGTGGCCAACGTTGGCTGGTAGCCCACCGCCGAAGGAATACGACCCAGCAGAGCCGAGACCTCGGAACCCGCCTGCGTGAAGCGGAAGATGTTGTCGACGAAGAACAGAACGTCAGTACCGGACTGGTCGCGGAACTGCTCGGCCAAAGTCAGACCGGTCAGAGCAACACGTGCACGTGCTCCCGGAGGTTCGTTCATCTGGCCGTAAACGAGGGCCACCTGCGATTCTGACAGGTTGTCTGGTTTAATAACGTTCGATTCGATCATCTCGTGGTACAGGTCGTTCCCTTCACGGGTCCGTTCACCAACACCCGCAAACACCGAGAAGCCCGAGTGCACTTTTGCGATGTTGTTGATCAGTTCCATGATCAGAACGGTTTTACCAACGCCGGCGCCGCCGAACAGGCCGATCTTACCGCCTTTGGCGTAAGGGGCCAGCAGGTCCACAACCTTGATGCCGGTAACCAGAACTTCCGACTCAGTCGACTGTTCCGCGAAAGTCGGCGCAGGCTGGTGGATCCCGCGGGTTTCGGTTGCTTCAACCGGGCCTTTTTCGTCGATCGGCTCGCCGACAACGTTCAGGATACGGCCCAGGGTGGCATTACCGACTGGCACCGAAATCGGCGCGCCCATGTCAGTGACTTCCGCACCGCGGACCAGACCTTCGGTCGCGTCCATCGCGATGGTGCGGACGGTGTTTTCTCCCAGGTGCTGGGCAACTTCCAGTACCAGGCGCTTGCCGTTGTTTTCGGTTTCCAGCGCGTTCAGAATTTCAGGCAGCTGATCTTCGAAGTGCACGTCGACGACGGCCCCGATGATCTGTGTGACTTTGCCTTTTGCATTCGCCATATTGTTGTCTCCGGTTTTCTTACAGCGCTTCGGCGCCGGAAATAATTTCAATCAGCTCGTTGGTGATCACGGCCTGACGCGAGCGGTTGAACTGGATCGTCAGCTTGTCGATCATTTCACCCGCGTTACGTGTCGCGTTGTCCATTGCGGACATCCGTGCACCCTGTTCAGACGCTCCATTTTCGAGCAGAGCCGAGAAGATCGCGGTCGCAACCCCCTTGGGCAGCAGGTCGGCCAGAATGGCCTCTTCGCTGGGCTCATAGTCGAAAACAGCACCGCTGTCGTCACCCTCGGTTTCCTCGAACGAGGCGGGGATGACCTGCTGTGCCGTCGGGATCTGGGTCACAACGTTGACGAACTTCGAGTAGAAGATCGTGGCAACGTCGAACTCACCCCCGTCAAAGCGCGACAGGACGTCCTTTGCGATGTCTTGCGCGTTGGTATAGCCCAGACGCTTGACCTCGCTCAGGTCGATATGTCCAACGAACAGATCGCCAAAATCACGCTTGAGCGCGTCGCGGCCTTTTTTGCCGACGGTCAGAACTTTGATCGTCTTGCCTTTGGCGCGCAGCTCGTCCGCCTTTTGACGGGCCAGCTTGGCGATGTTCGAGTTGAAGCCGCCACACAGGCCGCGTTCAGCTGTCATGACAACCAGCAGATGGACATCATCACTGCCCGTACCACGGAGCAGCTTGGGGGCGCTGTCGCTGCCCCCGACCGAAGCCGCCAGCCCCGCCATCACGGCATTGAACCGTTCGGCATAGGGGCGCGAGGCTTCGGCAGATTCCTGGGCGCGGCGCAGTTTTGCAGCCGCGACCATCTGCATGGCCTTGGTGATCTTGCGGGTCGATTTGACCGACTCGATCCTGTTTTTAAGGTCCTTAAGATTTGGCATATGCCCGCCTCTCCCTTAAGCGAAGGTTGCGGCGTATTCGTCCAGCGCAGCCTTGATCTTGTCGGAAGCATCACCCTTGATCTTGGGATCTTCGTCCGTGATCCACTGAAGCAGATCCGCGTGCTTGCCACGCAGGTGCGCCAGCAGGCCAGCTTCGTAACGGCCAACATCGGACACGTCGATCTTGTCGAGGTAACCGTTGGTACCGGCGAAGATGACGCAGACGATTTCAGCGTTGGTCAGCGGCGAGTACTGGGGCTGTTTCATCAGCTCGGTCAGACGCGCACCACGGTTCAGCAGCTGCTGGGTTGCGGCGTCGAGGTCAGAACCGAACTGCGCAAAGGCAGCCATTTCGCGGTACTGAGCCAGTTCCAGCTTAACGGGACCGGCAACCGACTTCATCGAGTTGGTCTGAGCCGAAGAGCCCACACGCGAAACCGACAGACCGGTGTTCACAGCAGGACGGATGCCCTGATAGAACAGTTCAGTTTCCAGGAAGATCTGGCCGTCGGTGATCGAGATCACGTTGGTCGGAATAAACGCCGAAACGTCGCCACCTTGCGTTTCGATAACCGGCAGAGCAGTCAGCGAACCGGCACCGAAGTCTTCGTTCAGCTTTGCCGAACGCTCCAACAGGCGGGAGTGGAGATAAAAAACGTCGCCAGGATAAGCTTCACGTCCGGGCGGACGACGCAGCAGCAGCGACATCTGACGATACGAAACCGCCTGTTTCGACAGGTCATCATAGATGATCAGCGCATGGCGACCGTTGTCACGGAAGTACTCAGCCATTGCGGTTGCGGCATAAGGGGCCAGGAACTGCATCGGCGCCGGGTCGGACGCGGTTGCGGCCACAACGATTGAGTAATCAATTGCGCCGGACTCTTCCAGTTTCTTCACCAGCTGCGCAACGGTCGAACGTTTTTGACCAATCGCGACGTAAACGCAGTACAGCTTCTTCGACTCGTCGTCGCCTGCTGCTTCGTTGTAGGTTTTCTGGTTCAAGATCGCGTCCAGAGCAACGGCAGTTTTACCGGTCTGACGGTCACCAATGATCAGCTCACGCTGGCCACGACCAATCGGGATCATCGCGTCAACCGATTTCAGGCCGGTTGCCATCGGCTCGTGAACCGATTTACGCGGGATGATGCCCGGTGCTTTGACGTCTGCAACGCCACGCTTGGTTGCGTTGATCGGGCCTTTGCCGTCCAGCGGGTTGCCCAGACCGTCAACAACGCGGCCCAGCAGCTCATCACCAATCGGAACGTCCACGATCGAGTTGGTGCGCTTAACAGTGTCACCTTCTTTGATGTCGCGGTCGGAACCGAAGATAACGACACCCACGTTGTCGCTTTCCAGGTTCAGCGCCATACCCATGATGCCGCCGGGGAATTCGACCATTTCACCGGCTTGCACGTTGTCCAGGCCGTACACACGGGCAATCCCGTCACCGACGCTCAGCACACGGCCGATCTCGGCTACTTCGGCTTCCTGACCAAAATTCTTGATCTGGTCCTTCAGGATTGCAGAAATCTCTGCAGCTTGGATTCCCATTTATCCGACCTCTTTCATTGCATTCTGTAGGGAGTTGAGCTTCGAACGGATCGAGCTATCGATCATTTTCGAGCCCACTTTAACGACAAGACCGCCGATGAGGCTTTCATCAACGGTCGCATTGATTGTCACGGTCTTGCCCACACGCTCGGACAGCGTTTTGGACAGTTTATCCATTTGCGTCTTGGTCAGCGCCTTGGCAGATGCGACATCGGCGGTCACTTCGCCGCGTTCGTCTGCCAGCATGTCGCGCAGAACCTGCACCAGTTGCGGAATAACAAACAGGCGGCGCTTCTCGGCCATCAGACCCAGCGTGTTGCGCAAGATGGTATGCAGACCCATCTTGTCGGCAATCGCGGTAATCGCTGCTTCCTGTTCGGCGCGGGATACCAGCGGCGATGCAATCAGGTCGCGCAAGTCGGCGCTTTCGCCCAAAGCTGCTGCCAAATCATTGATGCCGGTTTCCAGACCTGCAAGGTCATTATTCTCTTTGGCGATCTCAAAGATCGCGGTGGCATAGCGCTCAGCAATGCCAGTGGAAATCGAAGCTGGTTCGGACACGTCCACCCTTCCGATATTTGAGGCCCCGATTTTGAGTAGCGGCCGCTACCACGGGGGCGTGAGGAAACCCCGCCCAGACGGCCGGGGATCAAAATCACCGGGGATGTAGCAGAGCCGAACCAAGCTAGCAATATATTATCACGGCAAGCACTTTATCCACAAAATGTTTTGTTTCAACCACTTACGGAAGGTGCGACCCTTTTGTCCGGCTGGAAGACAGGAAAAATGTTACGAAAGTGTAGGTTTTTGCGATTCCTGTGACCTATTTCCCGCTAATTCGGGCTTTGAAACGTCCCAAATCGACACAAGATGCTATGCTGGCTTCAACAGACCGTCTAGCGCCTTGATCGGGCGGCGTTCGGTATCTTTGGTGACGCTGCCGCTGGGGGGGCGGATGTGCTTGGTGACCTCTACCATCAGAACGCCCCCTGCCATCACCGTTGGCATGCGCTGACCGGTTTTCTCGATCAAACTGCCCGATTTCAACCAGAACCGGCGAAACGAAGGCGGCATATACAAAGCCGAGCAATGGCCTTCGGGAATGAAGTGATGCGCCTTGAGCTGGCTTTCCAACTGCGACGCCGAATACGGGCGCCCGAATCCAAAGGGCGTTCGATCTGAACGCGACCACAGCCCGGCCCGGTTCGGCACAACGAAAATCGCGCGCCCACCTGGGCCAAGGACCCGCCAGCATTCATTCAGCAACTCGCTGGGCTGCCCCGAGGTTTCCAACCCGTGCATCACGACCAACTTGTCCACATGCCCGGTTTCAATCGGCCAGAGCGTCTCTTCGGTCAGCACCGAAACATTGGGCATTCCGGCGGGCCATGGCATGACCCCTTGTGGCCCCGGCATCAACCCGATCACCCGCCGCGCATCCGCCAGATACGGTCGCAACAGCGGTACTGCAAATCCAAAGCCCGCGACGGTTTGACCCTTGGCCTCGGGCCACAATTGTGTCAGCCGACCACGAATAGCGGTCTGCGCCGCGCGGCCCAATGTGCTGCGGTAGTAGAAATTCCTCAGATCCTGCACATCAAGATGCATTGCGGACACCCAGTCAATCGGATTAGCTGGGCGCAGTCTAGCAACGAAAGGGCAAAAGGCCATGCCTCTTGAGATCGTCACCATCCCGTGTCTCAGCGATAACTATGCTTTTCTGGCGCATGATGCAGCCAGTGGCCAGACTGCCCTGATCGACGCCCCCGAAGCCGGGCCGATTCTGGCAGAACTGAACGCGCGCGACTGGGCGCTAAGCCACGTATTGCTAACCCATCATCATTGGGATCACATCGACGGGTTGGCCGGTATTCTGGAAAAACACTCACCCAAAGTTATCGGTGCCGCCGCCGACGCGCACCGCCTGCCCCCGCTGGACCAGCAAGTGGCCGAGGGCGACTCGTTCGAGATTGGGGGCGAACCGGTGCAAGTTCTGGATGTATCCGGCCACACGATCGGCCATGTTGCATATTACATGCCACAAAGCTCTGCCGTTTTCACCGCAGACAGCCTTATGGCCTTGGGCTGTGGCCGCCTGTTCGAGGGCACCGCACCGCAAATGTGGGACTCTCTTTCCAAACTGGCCGCCCTGCCCGATGAAACAATCGTGTACTCGGGTCACGAATATACGCGATCCAACGCTAAATTCGCCATCACGGTCGATCCGAACAACGCCGCACTGCAGCAACGCATGGCGGATATCGACACTGCCCGCGCCGCCGGAAAGCCCACAGTTCCATCGAGTCTGGCGTTGGAAAAGGCCACAAACCCGTTTTTGCGCGCCACTGATCCAGCGATTCAGGCCCATCTGGACATGCAAAACACCGATCCGACTGCAGTCTTCGCCGAAATCAGGGCTAGAAAAGACCGTTTCTAGGCCTTATTTCGCGTCTTTCACGGCAACGGTCACGTGAAATTTGACTGTCAAGTGAAAGAAAACCCTTGAAGCCGGGCCACGATCAACCAAACTCTAATAGTATGAGGACATGGTTGAACCGGGGCCTCATCCTGCCCCTTTCGACCCAAGACAGAGGAGCACCCGCGTGCCTTCATTCTCGAGCACACTAGAACAAGCCATCCACGCTGCCCTTGCGGCTGCGAATGAACGGCGACATGAATTCGCAACGCTGGAACATCTGCTGCTGGCGCTGCTGGAAGAACCCGATGCCATCCGCGTCATGAAAGCCTGCAGTGTCGATCTGGAGGAATTGCGCAGTACATTGGTCGAATTCATCGACGAAGACCTGTCTAATCTGGTCACAGACATTGATGGGTCCGAGGCCGTGCCGACCGCCGCTTTCCAGCGCGTCATTCAGCGGGCCGCGATCCACGTGCAAAGTTCGGGTCGCACCGAAGTCACCGGAGCCAATGTATTGGTCGCCATCTTTGCCGAACGCGAAAGCAACGCGGCCTATTTCCTGCAAGAACAGGACATGACCCGCTATGATGCGGTGAATTTCATCGCACATGGTGTGGCCAAAGATCCTGCTTATGGCGAAAATCGCTCGGTATCCGGTGCTGATCAGGTCGAGGAAGAGGTCCAGTCCAGCGGCGGAGAAGGCGACCAGAAAGAAAGCGCGCTTGGGAAATACTGCATTGATCTGAACGCCAAATCGCGCGCAGGCGATGTCGACCCCCTGATTGGCCGCGCCGATGAGGTTGAGCGCTGCATTCAGGTGTTGTGCCGCCGCCGCAAGAACAATCCGCTTCTGGTAGGTGACCCCGGCGTAGGCAAAACGGCCATTGCCGAGGGCCTGGCGTTTAAGATTGTGGGCGGCGAAGCACCCGATGTGCTGTCGAACACCACCATCTATTCGCTGGACATGGGCGCACTGCTTGCGGGTACCCGCTATCGCGGTGATTTCGAGGAACGGTTGAAGGCGGTCGTGACCGAGCTGGAAGATCACCCCGACGCCGTGCTGTTTATTGACGAAATTCACACTGTGATCGGTGCCGGTGCCACTTCGGGCGGCGCGATGGATGCGTCGAACCTGCTGAAGCCTGCCCTGCAGGGCGGCAAGCTGCGCACCATGGGCTCGACCACCTACAAAGAGTTCCGTCAGCATTTCGAAAAAGACCGCGCGCTCAGCCGCCGCTTCCAGAAGATCGACGTGAATGAACCTTCGGTTGAAGATAGCGTGAAAATCCTGCGCGGTCTGAAGCCCTATTTCGAAAAACATCACGAGATCAAATACACCGCGGATGCGATCAAAACCGCCGTGGAACTGTCGGCGCGTTATATCAACGACCGTAAACTGCCCGACAAAGCCATCGACGTGATTGATGAGGCCGGTGCCGCGCAGCATCTGGTCGCGGAAAGCAAACGCCGCAAGACCATCGGTGTGAAAGAGATCGAGGCCGTGGTTGCCAAGATCGCGCGCATTCCGCCCAAGAACGTCACCAAGGACGATGCCGAGGTTCTGAAAGATCTCGAAGCCTCGCTGAAACGGGTGGTGTTCGGTCAGGACGTTGCCATTGACGCACTTGCCAGCGCGATCAAATTGGCCCGTGCCGGGCTGCGCGAGCCTGAAAAGCCTATCGGTAACTATCTTTTCGCTGGTCCGACCGGTGTGGGTAAGACCGAAGTAGCGAAACAACTGGCGGACACGTTGGGTGTGGAACTGCTGCGTTTCGACATGTCGGAATATATGGAGAAACACGCGGTCAGTCGTCTGATCGGTGCGCCTCCGGGTTATGTCGGGTTCGATCAGGGTGGTCTGCTGACCGACGGCGTCGACCAGCATCCGCATTGCGTTCTGCTATTGGACGAGATCGAGAAAGCACACCCGGACGTGTTCAACATCCTGTTGCAGGTGATGGACCACGGTGAGCTGACCGATCACAACGGCCGCACGGTGAATTTCCGCAACGTCGTTTTGATCATGACCTCTAACGCTGGCGCACAGGAACAAGCCAAGGCCGCCATTGGCTTTGCCCGTGACCGCCGCGAGGGCGAGGATACCGCCGCGATCGAACGCATGTTCACGCCGGAATTCCGCAACCGTCTGGACGCTGTGATCTCGTTCGCGCCGCTGCCGAAAGAGGTCATCCTGCAGGTGGTCGAGAAATTCGTCCTGCAGCTTGAGGCGCAGTTGCTGGATCGTGGTGTAACCATTGACCTGACGCCCAAAGCCGCCGAATGGCTGGCCGACAAGGGCTATGACGACAAGATGGGCGCACGCCCGCTGGGTCGCGTGATCCAGGAGCACATCAAGAAACCTCTGGCCGAGGAATTGCTGTTTGGTAAACTGGCCAAGGGTGGTGTAGTCCGTGTCTCGGTCAAAAAAGGCGAGTTGAACCTAGAAATCTTTGGTCCCGATCAACCGCGGATTCCAGGGGACAAGCCCCCATTGCTGACCGCTGACTGATCAGAGCATCAAACCAGTTTTAAGCGTCCGTCAACGTAAGTTGGCGGGCGTTTTTTTTGGCGGGTAGCGGCTTGGCAAAGAAACAGGAACCGCGAACAGGTAAGCGCAAATAGATCTGGCTTCTACAGCATAAACTGGACGAGGGCGCACCGTTACCGCTCGGTCAGCTTCAGCTCGATCCGGCGGTTCTGGGCGCGGGCTTCGGGCGTATCAGCCGGGTTCACCGGCTGGAATTCACCAAACCCGTTGGCGGCAAGCCGGCCAGGCGGGATACCCAGCGCCTCGACCATATAGCGCACGACCGACAGCGCCCGGCCTTGGCTGAGTTCCCAATTGTCGCGATACCGGCCCGTCCCGGCTAAAGGCACATTGTCCGTGTGGCCATCGACCCGGATTACCCAATTCAAACCTTCGGGGATTTCTGCCGCCACACTGCGCAGGATACTGGCCACCTTGGCGACTTCTTGTCGCCCAATCGGCGACAAAACAGCCGACCCCGTATCGAACAACACCTCGGACGAAAATACAAACCGGTCACCCTCGATCCGTACGCCTTCTTCATCGCCAAGAACATCGCGCAAGCGACCGAAGAATTCAGAGCGATAGCGCTGAAGGTCCTCAGCCTGCGCGGCCAGCTCTTCGGTCTCGGCTTCAAGTCGGATGCGCTCGGCCTCTTCCAGTAATCGACGACGACGTTCTTCCGAGGCAGCCCGGGCAAGCGCGGCGTTCAGATCCTGCCCCAGCGTCTGGATACGGATATCGGCTGCAGCGTTGCGTTCCTGATAATCGTCCAGCAGCGCCTGCAACCCACCCAATTGTTCGCGCAGCGCCGCCATTTGCTGATTCAGTAACGCAGTTTCACGCTGCGCTTTTTCCGAAATTGCCTGTTCATTCGACAGCGTATCACGCGCCACGGCCAGAAGGGCCGCGCGTTCTTCGGCCAAAGAGCGTTGCTCCTGTGCTTCAGCCTGTGCCTCGGTCCGGGCTGCCAAGGCTGCCTCAAGCCGGGCTTGCAGATCTTCAGCATTCAAAGCACCAAACTGTCGTTCCAGCTCGGCCTTTGCGGCCTGTGCGGCGGCCAGCAAGGTCAATGTATCCTCGGCCTCTTTCCGCTGCGCTTCCAGCGCAAGGGTCATGGCCGTCAGTTCAGCGTCCGCATTCTGCAGTCGGTTGCGCAGGTTTTCTGCGGCGGCGGCCTCGGCCAGTTTGGCGGCCTCTTCAGCGCTCAGTTGTTCTTCTAGCTCGGAAATCTGCGTGGACTGCGCCGCCTCGTTTTGTTCCAGATCAGCGACCAAGGCTTCCAACGCTTCGCGTTGGGCTGCTGCCAGACGTGCGGCTTCGGTTTGTTCATCGATCTCGGCCCGGCTTTGCGCCAGGGCCAGGTTCAACGCATCTTGCTCCTCAACCAACCCGGCGATTTCACCTTGCGCACGCTCTTGTTCCACCAGCAAAGCCGCAACCTGAGCTTCAAAGTCCGTCAGCTGAATTTGCGCTTGCACCAGTTCAGTCTCGACTTGTGACAGGGTCGAGTTCAATACACCTAATCGCGCCTGCAACCGACTGTTTTCCCGTTCCTCCAAACCCAGCGCTCCGGCCAGCGCAGCAACCTCATCCGACAGGGCGGTCAGCTCATCCTCTTGCCCGGAAATGGTTTCCCGCAGCACAAACTGCACGACCATGAAGATCGTCAGCACAAAAGTCAGGACCATCAGCAGCCCGGTAATCGCATCCACGAAACCGGGCCAGACCGAGCCTTGGAACCGTTGACCTGTGCGTCGGGACAGAGCCATGGATTACTCTCCTTCCGGAGCAGTGCGCACGGCGCCTCGGGGTAAGGTCAGCGCTTTGACCAGCAATTCGATATCTTTACGCAGCTCGCTCATACTTTCCTGACGGCCAGCCGAGATTTCTTCGAGGATACGCAGCAACTGCACATCCATCGAGCGCAGTCTCATACGGCTTTCGGCATCCATCCCTTCACCTGTGCCCTGTTCGCGCATGTGATCCAGTAACGCGTCCTGCCCAAGCGCAACCCGTTCCAAAGCTGCCGTCACGCCGTCACTGTCGGATTGCCGCACGTTCATTTCGCCAATCGAATCCGCCAATTGGCCCAATTTGGATGACACGGCGGCACGGTCAGCCTCTTGCGCAGAAAACAGATCCTGCAAAGCGTTCATCTGTTCGGACATGGCATCCAGCACCGGCGTAAGAACCGCCAGTTCAGCACCACCTTCATCGCTGGCCCCGAACCCAACGCGAGTGATCGACGACAGCCATTCCTCAAGCTCGCGGTAGAACCGGTTTTGTCCGTGGCCCGCGAACAGTTCCAACAGGCCAACGATCAGCGATCCGGCCAGACCCAGCAGCGAGGAGCCAAAGGCCACGCCCATCCCTTGCAACTGTGCCTCCAGCCCGACCATCAGACGGTTGAAAACGGCCAGCCCTTCTTCACCCTCTTGCGGGTTGAGGCTGCGTATCGTGTCGACGATGGCTGGAACCGTGGTGGCCAGACCGAAAAACGTTCCCAAAAGGCCCAGATAGATCAGGACGTTGGTGATATAGCGGGTGATCTCACGTTCTTCCTCGACCCGTTCAGCGACCGAATCCAGAATGGACCGCGTCGAGGTCGAGCTGATCTGCGACCGCGCGCCCCGTTCGCGCAGCAGGGATGCCAAGGGTGCCAGCAATTGCGGTGTTCGGGCGTCTTCATGAACGACACCGCCCACAAAAGCCTCGATCCAGCGGACTGAGCCGATCAGTTGTGTCACCTGATAGAAACAAGCTAAAACACCGATGATGAACACCAGAATGATAAAGCCGTTCAGGTAAGGGTTGGCTTCAATCACCGGCATCACATAGGGCAAGGCCATGAAAACGCCCAGCCCGGCCAGACCTATTGCGACCAACATCATCACAATCTGTCGAATGGGATGCGAGAAATGGGGTCTCGCGCCCTGATGTGCCTGCGCCATGCGCGTGGTTCCCGGTTTTTGCCTGCTCTGCGCTGAATCTAGCGAAATTACACCGGTGACGCCAAGGGTTTATGCGGTGATATCACGCACCCGTTGCGCCAACCACTCAAGATCGGGGTCGCGCAGGTCGATCTCGGCCAGATGTTCGGCGGTATTATAGAGGTATTCGGTGTTTGGCCCGCGCCCGCCGACGGCATGCGCGATGATCTGGGCCTGCTCTTCCAAAGGGATACCACCGCAATATTGCACATGATCGGCATCGATCACGTACGTCACGGCGTTCACGACCTCGCCGCTGTCTAGGTGCAAATCCAGCATCTTCTCGACATAAGCTGATGAAATCAGCTCGCGTTCACGCAATTCATGCAGGGTGCGCTCTTCATGTCCCGCCGCAACCGCCAGGGCCAGACCCTTGCAATTGGCGTCGGCCTGTTCGTCCAGCGCCAGAACCAGACCGGGGTGGTCTTCAGTGCCGCGATGGTGGATCGAACTCATGCAGAAGGACCGCGCATAGCCGTGCAACGTGGCGCGTTCGCTGCGGGCCACTGGAAAGCCCGGATTCCACAGCAGCGATCCATATCCGAAAACCCACATCGTCATAGCACTGGTCCTTGCCCGTTTGCGCCTATAAACATCAAATCCGAGGTGGGAAAAAGGGCGAACTGCCATGCGCGGTCTGATACGGGTAATCATTTTCATAGCTGTGATCTGGAGCGCCTATTGGTTCGTCACCGGTTTCGGTCTGCGCAACGCGATCACCACATGGTTCGACAAACAGCAGGAACAGGGCTGGCAGGCTGATTTCTCGGATGTTGAAACCGCCGGGTACCCGCTGCACCACATGACGCGTCTGAACAACCCGGCGCTGGCCGATCCGGTCAATGGCACCGCCTGGAGCGCGGACTGGATTGAGTTCCAAAGCCCGGCAATCTGGCCCGGTCGGCAAGTGCTGCGTTTTGCCGACACACCGCAGCGCCTGTCCTATTTTGACCAGACCGCGACCATTCAGGCCACCGACCTGCAGGCCGAGCTGCAATTGCAACCTGGCGTGGCGCTTGTGCTGGAAAAGATGGCTTTGACCGCTGGGCCGTGGTCGATCACCGACGAGGCTGAGGCTTTGGCCGGGGGCTACACATTGGCCCTTGTGATGGAACAGACCGCCACGCCCGAGGCTTATGTGATCAGTGCCAAGGCTGACGGGTTTACCCCCGGAGACGATCTGCGTGAACTAATGCGCTCGGCCACTTCATTGCCGCAAGCATTCGAGACGCTGGAACTGGATTTGACGGCCACTTTCGACAAGGCCTGGGACCGATCCGCGCTGGAACAAAGCCGGCCGCAACCAATCAGGCTCGATTTGCGCCTGGCCGAAATGAAATGGGGAGCGCTACGTCTGTTCGCGACCGGAGAGTTGGACGTCGATCCACAGGGCATTCCCACCGGAGAAATCGCGATCCGGGCCGAAAACTGGCGCGACATGATCGCCATGGCCAACGCAGCGGGCGCCCTGCCCGATCAGGCGGTGGACCCGGTAACAACATCGCTGAACTTCTTGGCCGGGCTTGGCGGCAACCCCAACGCGCTGGATGTGCAATTGAATTTGCGCGATGGCTTTGTGGCTTTGGGCCCGATCCCTTTAGGCCCCGCACCACGTCTGATCCTGCGTTAACGGCAATACGGCCCACGACGGTGGCGCGCGGTATCCAGATGAAAATGATCCCGGTGATATCGGTCCGCGTTTGGACCGAGAACTGTTCCGAACGGGCCGCACGCCCCGCGCCAGACTTTGGTCAACTGACGCTTTGACGGGTTCTTTCGCCAACCGCTCAGAACGGTCACGACCTCTCCGTCGGCCATTTTAAAGCCCGAAATGTCGATCGCCCGGCCTTTGCCGTGTTCCGAAATCCTCGCGCCTTTTTGGTTATTTCTGGTCCGACAAGCATAGTGGGCAGCGATCTGAAGCTCGGCCACCGGACCGCGCCGTTTGAAGGTGGGTTTGACCGTTTTGTCGACCCATTTGTTCAACGCTATGGCCGTACCGCAATCCATCGTCGATGGCCGACTTAGTGCCACACCTGAAACCGAGGTGATCTGCACCGCATCCTGAATGCCACAGGCCTTGATCCTGCCGGGAACATTTCCAACGGGCTTGCCCTGAATGGCGATATCTCCGCAGACCGAGGTTTTGCGCAACTTGCGTTTCTTGAATAGCGCCTCCTGCTCCAGCGCTTTGGGCCGCAGATATGGCATCAGCGAGGAATCCGGCCCCAACAACGGCAAATCCGAGGGGCGAGCGGCCACCGCCAATACCTGCGGCGATATAGGGCGCAAAGTAGGCCGGGTCTTGGCGCTGGGAAGTGGGCTGACAAAGGCCAGAACCGGCGCTGTCGAGGGGCGCGCGACAGGAACCAGCGACTGTTCCGGAGGCGCCGCGTTGGATAATGTGGCACTTACAACCACACATCCAATCGCAAGGTACCTCCAGCCGCGCTTCATGGGTTCGCCTTCCCCCGTCCGAAATCAGGCGCATCCGTATCCTGCCCCGCATCGATGATCCCACGCCGGATCGCGCGGGTACGGGTGAAATAGTCAAACAGATGTTCGCCATCACCGGTGCGAATAGCACGTTGCAAGGCAAAAAGCTCCTCGGTAAAGCGCCCGAGGATTTCCAGGGTCGCATCCTTGTTGGTCAGGAACACGTCGCGCCACATGGTCGGGTCCGAGGCCGCGATACGGGTGAAATCCCGGAAACCAGCGGCCGAATACTTGATGACCTCACTATCGGTAACGCGGCGCAGGTCGTCTGCAACCCCCACCATTGTATAGGCAATCAGGTGCGGCGCATGGGACGTCACGGCCAGAACCAGATCGTGGTGGTCTGCATCCATCTCATCCACATTCGCCCCCATACCTTCCCAAAGCGCACGCAAGCGGGCGATTGCGTGCGGGTCCGAGCCTTCGACCGGGACTAACAGGCTCCAGCGATTGTCGAACAATTCAGCAAACCCGGATTCGGGGCCGGAATGCTCGGTCCCCGCCAGTGGGTGCGCCGGGATGAAATGCACACCTTTGGGAATATGGGGCGATACTACCTGAATCACGTGCCGCTTGACCGATCCTACATCGGTCACAGTTGCACCCGGCTTCAGGACCGGTGCGATTTCTTGCGCGACTGCCTCCATTGCGCCGACGGGCACACAAAGCACGACCAAATCTGCACCCTCGACCGCCTCCTTCGCCGTGTCACAGACACGATCGCACAGACCGATCCGGCGGGCGGTATCGCGTGTCGCTTCGGACCGAGCATAGCCAGTGACCTCACCCGCAAGACCCGCGCGTTTGATGGCCCAGAACATGGACGAGGCAATCAGGCCCAGCCCGATCAGTGCGACGCGGTCGTATACTTGGCTCATGCGGCGCCCCCTTTGAATGCGGTAATGGCCGCAACGACGCGGCGGCATGCTTCTTCATCGCCCACGGTAATCCGCAAGGCATTGGGCAGGTTGTAACCCGCCACGCGGCGTACGATCAAACCCTGGGTCTTGAGATAGACGTCACAGGCCTCGGCTTCAGCCTGATCCGCAAAACGGGCCAGAATGAAATTGGTGCAGGACGCATCCGAGGGCACATCAATCTTGGCCAACTCTTCCGACAGCCACACGCGAAGGCGGGCGTTTTCGCCGTGGCAGAAGGTCAGGTAGTCGTCATCTCTAACCGCCGCTTCGGCCGCAGCCAACGCGGTTAGAGACAGGTTGAACGGCTGACGCACGCGGTTCAGCACGTCAATGATCGATTGCGCGGCATAGCCCCAACCGACCCGCATCCCACCCAGCCCATAGATCTTGGAAAACGTACGGGTCATGATGACGTTTTCGAACCGGTCCACCAATGACGCACCACCATCGAACCCGTTAACAAATTCGGTATAGGCTCCGTCGATGACCATCAGACAGCTTTGCGGTAAGGCTTCGGCCAGCCGCACAAGGTCCACCTCGGGGATCATGGTCGAGGTCGGATTGCCCGGATTGGTGACGAACACGATCCGCGTTTGTTCGGTGACGGCGGCCAGGATGTTGTCCACGTCCACACGGCGATCCCGCTCCGACACCATGACCGGCGTTGCCCCGGCCATGCGGGCAATGATTGGGTACATGGAAAAACCGTGCTCGGTATAGATTACCTCATCCCCCACGCCGGCGTAAGCCTGGGCAATGAACTGCAACACCTCGTCACTGCCCACGCCGCAGATGATCCGCGCAGGGTCCAGTGCGTGCCGTTCGCCAATCGCCGCCCGTAAGCTGGCGTGGTCGGTGCTGGGATAGCGATGCAAGGTGGCGGCGCTGTCGCGCACCGCCTCAATGGCCTTGGGGCTGGGCCCAAACGGGTTTTCGTTCGAGCTGAGCTTGATCACATGCTCGACCCCAGCCACATGCGACTGGCCGCCCTGATACAGCGCGATGTCCATAATGCCGGGTTGAGGGGTGATCTTGGTCATAAGAGGCTCCGTTAATTGGAGCCTCTCATACCTGTCTCAACGCGTTGAGAAAAGCGGCAATTCCGTCACGCCGCTTTGAAGCGGGCCGTTGCTGGGTCGGCGTTGTAGAATGGTGCGAACTCTTCGGTTCGGCGGGACAGGTCAATGACGCTGTCGATGATGAACTGAACCGTTTCTTCGCTCATCAGATACGAGAAGTTCAGCCGTACCCAGCCGGGCTTCTTCATCTCTTCCCCTGCAGACAGCGCGGCGTGCAACTCATCCGAGGTCGCACGGTCAATTCCCAAAAGGCGGTGCGCATAGGGCCCTGCACAGGCACAGCCGCCCCTTGCCTGAATGCCATAGATATCGCTGAGCATACGGGTAAACAGCTGCTGGTGAACCGGGTGGCCAGAGTTATCCCGCACCAGGAAGGAATAGATCGGCAAGCGATGTGGGTTATCCGTTCCCAGTAGGGTCAGATTCGGGTTATTACCCCACCCGTCCAGCGCCATGCGATTATACTGTGCCTCACGCTTGGAGATCTCATCGGTACCGACCACATCCTTTACGATAAAGGCCAGCGCGGCGCGGATGTCTCCGATCACGTTGGGTGTTCCGGCTTCTTCCCGCGTGGCCAAATCCTCGCTGTAATCGTGCCGCCAGGGCGATACGAAGCTGACGGTGCCACCACCAGGCCAGCTGGGGCATGTGCGTTTCACGGCGGTCTGATTGACGATCAGAACACCCGACGCCCCCGGCCCACCCGGAAACTTATGTGGAGACACGACGATGGCATCCTTGCGAGCGCCCTCAGGCCCCATGTCCATCGGCAGGTACGGCCCACCGCCTGCGTAGTCCCAGACCGAAACCCCTCCATGCGCCTTGAGCAACCGAGTGATCGGGTCTGGGTCGGTAATAATGCCGGTCACGTTCGACGCCGCCGAAAACGACCCGATGATCAGATCTGACGCCGCATTGTCGATCAGAACCTGTTCCAGCGCCACCAGATCAACCCCACCCTCGGTAGCCTCAGGGATTTCAATAACCTGCGCCTTGCTTTCACGCCACGGCAGAATGTTCGAATGATGTTCATAAGGTCCGATCAAAACGACCGGCCGGTCAGCCGCATCCACACCCAACAAGCTGACCAGCCGGTTTAGACCCGCAGTGGCGCCGGACCCGGTGAATATCACCGCGTCTTCTCCCCTCGCGCCAACGATGCGGGCGATCTCCGCGCGCGCTTCGCGGCGCAATCGAGTCATATATGAACCGCAATAGGAGGCCTCGGTGTGGCTGTTGGCGTAAAAAGGCAGCACCTGTTCGGCGACAAAATCCTCAACCTGCCGCAGCGCACGGCCCGAAGCGACGTAATCCGCATAAACCAGCGGCACGTCCCCATGCAGACCCGGGATCAGAACGTTCTCTCCGATCAGCCCGTCGCGCAGGCTTGAATTGCGAGTGGTGGACTGAAGGTCTGCGCGAAATTTGGACAGGGTCATGGCATAGTCTCCGTATTGCCCTATCAATGTGATTGCTTTGGGCCGAGGAAACTTCACCTTTCTTTTGATGGATTACTAAAATTTTGTGTCATATGATCAGATATGGCAGAGAAATTAGATCAAATTGACAAACGTATCCTACGCGAACTGCAAACAGACGCTACTTTGTCCCAACGCGAACTGGCGGATCGGGTCGGGCTGTCGCAAAACGCCTGCTGGCGGCGGCTGAAGGCCCTGAACGAAGATGGGGTGATCATCGGCTCAACCGCGCGGATTGCGCGAGAGAAGTTAGGGCTGAGCCTTGTGGTCTTTGTCATGCTGCGCACTCGACATCACTCGGCCGAATGGTTGCAGGCGTTTCGCAGCCATGTACTGACCATCCCCGAAGTGGTGGATTTCCACCGGATCGGCGGTGACTATGACTATCAGTTGAAAGTCGTGACCGAGGACATGGGGTCATATGACAAGGTCTATCAACGCCTGATCGAGAAGGTCGAACTGGACAGCGTGACCTCGTATTTCGCGATGGAAGCGATTGCCGAGGGGCGGCCGCTGCCGATTTAGTTTATGCGAGCTTCTGATGCCGCCCTACTACTCGTAAACATTAAATCGCAAATCGCCGCCGCTGGTGACATATCCGCTGATATCAAAACTCTTACGCCCCGACTTGACCTCAACACGTTGGGATTGTCCGGCCACCGCTGGCCGCAATGTCCCCCCTGTCTTGGCAGCAAATTTTCTGCCCAAACGGTTCAGATCACCAATGGTTGGTGTTGGCCTGCCCTGACCATAGCCCCGCACAGTCACACCGCAGGACTGCCCCGGTTTTCCACTGGCTAGAAAAAGCATCCCTTGCGCCAGTTCGGGCTGGTTTGCGTCAAAACCGGATCGCATACGGGTAGGATCAAAATGAGGCGCATTGTCTATACACCCGGCCTCGAAACTGCCTATCACACTCGACAATACAGGATCAGTCGAAAGCGCATTGCTTTGACTGACTGAAACCGAGGACGATGCGCACCCACCCACAATCAGTGCCAATGCTACGACACAGGAGCGCCTTGTTGTCTTGCGGGCCAGCTTCCCAATCCCAGATTCGGCGCTCTCGGATACTATTTTCATGTATATTTCCTTGCCTGCAGGATTTCTGCACTCGGCTTATCCGAGCCTGCCTTCGCCCTCTGTCACAAAGAATGATGGTGTGAATATGGCGACAGGCGTAAGCGCTTCCTAGTTTCTGAAACAATCCTATCCTTGCCTTTCAGACACAGTAAAAAGCCAAGATTTTTACGCCTCTTAAGCAACAAAAAAGGCCGCGCAAACTGCGCGGCCTTTCCAAATTCGGTGTCGGCGAAGATTAGTTCTTCGCGTAGAATTCGACGACCAGGTTCGGTTCCATCATAACCGGGTAAGGCACATCGCCTAGGCCCGGTGCGCGCACGAAGGTCGCGGTCATTTTCGAGTGGTCGGCGTCGATGTAGTCAGGCACATCACGCTCGGCCAGCGCAGCAGCTTCCAGAACAACGGCCAGTTGCTTGGACTTGTCGCGCACTTCGATAACGTCGCCTTCTTTGACGCGGTAGGACGGGATGTTGACCCGCTTGCCGTTTACCGTGACGTGGCCGTGGTTCACGAACTGACGAGCGGCAAAAACGGTGGCAACAAACTTGGCGCGGTAGACAACAGCGTCCAGGCGACGCTCCAACAGACCGATCAGGTTTTCACCGGTGTCACCGTTCACACGTACGGCTTCTGCGTAGATGCGGCGGAACTGCTTTTCGGTCAGGTCGCCATAGTAGCCTTTCAGCTTCTGCTTGGCGCGCAGCTGCAGACCGAAGTCCGACAGTTTGCCTTTACGGCGCTGGCCGTGCTGGCCGGGGCCATATTCACGACGGTTGACCGGGGATTTCGGACGACCCCAGATGTTTTCACCCATCCGGCGGTCGATTTTGTACTTGGCAGACGTGCGTTTGGTCACGGCTGATCTCCTTCTTAAGGTCGAGGCCTTAACAGGCCACTATGAAGGGCGTTGTCCTCTTGAGGTTTCCCCCATGACAGGCATCCCCTTGCGGGGGCCACCAACACCAATGAAGCCGCGCTTATATCCACGAAACCGGCAGAGTCAACACACTGCGCTTGGTAATATCTATTTTTCCGCTGGAATGGAAATCGCCTGCGCGTCAGTCCACCGCATGCCCGGCGGCAACGACTCGCCACTGATCCCGGTCATCTACATCCTGGTTAGGTCGAGATGGGAATGCTATGACTGTATCGTCCGTCCCGGCCTCTGCGTTCCCTTGATGTACAGTATTTGTGATTTCGCTGATCCAGAAATCCTGATCCCGCGCGGGACAATCACCTTCGAAGACCAGCATCGGGAATAATTCACCCGCGATCGGGAACAACGCTGCCGTGAAAGTTTGCGCGCCATTGGTCAGAACAAGAAGATCGCTTGCCGCGTCCTGAAGATTTAGTACCTGCGCACAATGAGTCAATGTCGCGGCACTGGCACCGGCAGCTCCGGTCCATTCCAACACCTGCGCTGAGGACTCTGCAAGATATCTCGCCTGTCCGCGCCATGACCAGGCGGCTCCGACATTCAAAAAGGACATGGGCGCAGCCTCAAGTCCGTCGATCTCCGTCTGCCCCCAAAAAATGGCTATACGACCGTTTTGTCCGGCTCTCATATTACCGCCCGTACCCTTAAACCCATCACTGCGTACTGGGATCTTCTTATCAATGTAAAATGAGGCGGAAAAGAGACGTTAATAAAGCGTTAATGGAATTGTTGCGAAAGAGATTCATAAATTACACGACGAAGGGAGGTTTCCCAGCCAATTTATCAACTTTTTGTGAAAGTCTACATCCGTTGGCACGCTGGCCAGTCAGATTTCTATTGCTCGGCGCTCTAGCCGTTTCCCTGACGCCCACACATGTCCGCGCCCCTAACCAGCTTCTTTTTCATTGATCACTTGGGGTTCTGATCCTCTGTGAAGTTTGCAGTTATCCAGTGGTTCTTGAGTCGCGTGAACTTTGCAAAAAATCAAGACAGCGTGCAGATCAACAGCATTACTGTCTTCGCTCCTCATGTCGTCCAGCATGATCCGGATTTTCTCTTCGCCTGAATACTGTTTTCGCGTCGCGCAACGAATGTCTATTACGACCTTCTCGTCGTGGCTCTGTTTGTTCGCGGGTTTCTTTCTCATCTCTACTCCTTGGCAGTTAAGATGAGCCAGAAACCCTCTCTTTTCAATTCGATCTAAACTGTGCCGTGGACGCTGACGTCAAACTGGTCCGACGCCGAGAAATGGCAACTCGGCGTCGATATGTGTCACCTTTTGTGCCGTTCTATGTTGTTCCGTTGGGCATAAATAACCCATATTCGGCAGCCCCAAAAAATTAAAACGTTGATTTTTATATATATTTATCATCACCCTTGATTATGCCGCGGCCACTTCGCCCATCTTGACAACTCATTGTCGCCCACAAAAAAATTTGGGCAACAAAAAAGCCGCCCCGAAGGGCGGCTGCTACTTCAGCTTTTTGTTCTTCTAGAATTCTGAGGTTCTGTAGAGCTCCACTCCCGCCGCTTTGGGTTCCCAAACTGGCAAGATCCCTCGAGATTTTAACTTCCTTCGGGCTTCCGGAACTGTTGTTGCCATTCTCGTCGCAACGTCGGTGATCTTTTGGTAGTCCACCTTGAAACGGTCCACGCTAGCAGGGCTAACAAGATCACGCATCTGCCCCATGTGTCTAGTTTGTCCGCAAATTTTCAGAACCGGTTCCATTCCGTCTGGTGGAGTTCGAAGAAGGAAGTCGACTGAGGTGGCAGAAAGGCCAAGCTTTCGCGCGACATCCGAAATCGATTTCCCGGGAGAACCAGTTCGGCAACCGAGTTTTTCACCCACTTCTGCCACGTCAACAAGTACAGATTGGTAACGCAGTTCTTCGTCGAGAAGCTCAACTCCAGTTAGTTGCCTTTGGAGCAACAGTTCGACAATCTTGACAGCGGGCACTTTCAAGGCTTCAGCCGCGTTGGCAATTCCCAACACACCCTCTGAGGGTTCAGAAATGGACTGCCCGAAACTTCGCAAGCGGTTCACAAAACTGTCCAGGTCGTTGGCGTCAACTCCCTGAGCAATGCTCCTTCGGCCATCTCTACAGCCCGCGATTGGTTTAAGCATCCTAGCTTCGATGAGCTGCGCCACTTGGGGCCGTTTGCAGCCTAGATATTTTGGAACCTCAGAAATTGGAACCGAACGCCGCATCCTCCTGAGAAGGTCTTCAGAACGAGCAACGTCAATGGCTCCGAAATCCCGCTTCGCGTCGTAGCCCGCAGGCAGCAAATCGGCGACCATAAGCGCATTTTGAACAGTCCTGGGATGCACCCCAAACTTTTGGCTCAGCGACGCTACTGAATGACGCCGCCGCTGCAAAACGGGTTCTCCAAACAGAATCGTTCCCGCACCAATTGGCATGGTTTCCAGAATATGTTCACGGAAAACCTCCCGAAACGGCCCAATCGGTTTTCGGTTTTTTTTGAACTGAATCCATTGATAGAGAACACCGAACACACCTTGCGGCCCGGCTTGAATTTTTGAGCATGGCGTCTTCGACTGCACCGCTTCAAGCCCTTCTCGAACGCCTTCAGGGCCACGTTTTGTAAACTCGTACCCAACCGACCCGGCCAAGTCCCAATCCTCTTGCGACAGATTTGGAAGATTTGCATTTGGACCAAATGCGATACACGCACCAAGCATTTCAGATGCACGTGAGGCTAGATCAATCAGCTGCCCGTCCAGCCACTCTGGCCCGGGGCGCCCTTCAAGCCTGGCTTCAAGGTAAGATTGCAGTTCAGAGACGCGCCTCTGTTTCCCAATTTCGGCCAGCTTTGCTAATCGCGCTTCGTCTGGCATATGGGCAGCCAAATCCAGAAAGAGATTGCCTCGGCCTCTCCCAGGCTCTCGGACCAAAGGAACGGAATGAACGGGACAAGTTCTCACAGGTGAAAAAGCCCAATTGATCTTCCCAACCGGCATTCTCAACGATTGAGGGCAGTCCGAGATGTCGTTCAAGATGCATTGCGGGCAATAACTTACTCGATTGCCCGCAACGAATTCTGAATGAAACTCTTCATCTCGATGTTTGTAGTAGCGAAAGGCAAGCTGTTTGTATCCGCCCTGCGTAAGTCGCTTCGCAGGAATGCCGGTCAGCTGATGCATCTGCTCAACCGCGTTGTCTCGAGTCCTGGCGAGGTCCTGAAGTGGAATACGCACAAAAGAAGAAAACTCTTTCGCAGACATATCACATTGAACACGGGCGAACCGGCTGACCCATGAAACAAAGCTCTCACCTGGCAAAATGGGCATCATTGGCAAAATTGTACTCAATGAATCAACCCCGTCCAACTTGCTGATGTTGCCGCCGGGTTCGTTCTGCATCAAACTCTTCGGCGTCGCTATCAATCTCTAGCGCTGCCCAATCATTGATCTCGAACACGTTTTGATCCCAAGAGCAGCCTTCTTGGATGCTCCAAGCTTCCGCAAAATGAGATCGCTTCAAACAGTAGCTCTCTTCGCAGAGGGCTTGTTCGATGGCCGCGAGGATAGTCTCGATTGCTCTTCCGAACAGACCCCGGCTGCCATGGATAAGTCGCCTCAGTGTATCCGGTTCGATGTCGGGTCGGATGCCGGCCATCTGACAGTATGTATCAATCAACCCTTGAAGATTTTGTTCGTGGTGGCCCACGACGAGCGGTCGAGACATGATTTTCCTGAACCGTCGGTCGACTTGCTGGTCGTAGCGCGCCACCTCAAGAAGCCGGTCAGTGCCACTGAGAACGAGAACCACTGCTTGGTCTCCTTGCATCAACGATTTCAGCGTCTTGAGCATGTCGTCAATCTCACGTGCTGAGCGTGACAGGAAAACGTCTTGGGCTTCATCGATCCAAAGCACGACGATGCCCAACAACGACAAGCGATGCTTCACAACACGCCAGATGTCCCAAGCGGGGGCCCGCTCTGAAACGTCGTTCATTCCAAGTTCTCCGAGAATGGCGCGGCCCAGGCTTTTGAGTGTCGCTGGACTTGGCACCTGAATGCGGATGTACCGAGGCACGTCCTGCTCCGTCGCCGCTTGCAACGCCGGGTGGCGACTCAGGACCCTGTGAACCGCGGTAGTTTTGCCATCCCCCGGCTTCGCAACAACCATAAGCCCCCTGGCCTCAAGCCCTCCTGCATGGAGTTCCGGAGCAGGCAACCTACCACCTTGCTGGTCGGGTTGAAGCAAACGGTCGAGTTCACGCGTAATTTGGTGGTGCCGATTGTTTGTGAAGTACTTGGTCCGCAACGACTGCATAACCGTCTGAGGATCGATGGCGATTTGTTTTTCATCAATTCGGTATCCGATAGCCATGGAACTGCCCGAGCGGTTTTGCTGGGCAAGTACAAAATTCTGGTCAGCTTTAGCGTGTGACGCGTATGAGACGATCTGGTTCCATGGCCACAGTCTTGAGATTTTCTGGTCTTGGTCAATAGCGCGAATGCTATCGAATGGTCGCCCAACGTAGAACAACCTCAAAACCCTACAGTGGTCTTTTTTATTTTATTTCAAAGCCTTAAGAATCTGTGGGCATTAAAGACCGTTCATATGGGCGTAAAAATCAACCCTATGGGTTATTTATGCCCACCCACACATATGTAAAGCACTGGTCACCAGTTCACCCGCATTTAGAGTGCCCGCAACTCCGGCAGGTCATGCAGCCTTCGATCATCACCATGTCGAACTGACCGCAGGACGGGCAGGCTTTGCCGCGTGGCGCATCCATGTTGACCACCTGCGCCTGAGGGTCGGATTTCAGACCCATGCCTTCCCCTTCGAGAAAGCCGATATTGATCAGGTGCTGCTCGATCACTCCGCCAATCGCGGCCAGGATCGACGGGATGTATTTGCCCTGAACCCAAGCCCCGCCGCGCGGGTCGAACACAGCCTTCAACTCTTCGACCACAAAGGACACATCCCCGCCCCGCCGGAACACGGCCGAGATCATCCGGGTCAGCGCCAGCGTCCAGGCGTAGTGTTCCATGTTCTTCGAGTTGATGAAAACCTCGAACGGGCGGCGGCGGCCGCCAATGACGATGTCATTGATGGTCAAATAGATCGCGTGCTCGCTATCAGGCCACTTCAACTTATAAGTCGAGCCCTCCAGCGCTTGCGGGCGATCCAGAGGCTCAGACATGTAAACGACTTCGCCCCCGTCGACCTCATGCGGCGCACCAGCGCTTTCACCCGGTGCAGTGTCGGCGCTTTCCGAGACGGTCAGCACCGATCCGGTTACGTCGTTCGGGCGATAGGTGGTGCAACCTTTGCACCCGTCGTCCCAGGCCTGCATGTAGACATCCTTGAACGCGTCAAAGCTGATATCCTCGGGGCAGTTGATCGTCTTGGAAATCGAACTGTCGATCCATTTCTGCGCTGCCGCCTGCATCTTGACGTGATCGGTCGGAGGCAACGTCTGTGCATTGACGAAATAGTCGGGCAATTCGACGTCCCCGAACTTGTCGCGCCACATCTGCACCGCATAATCCACCACTTCTTCCTCGGTGCGCGAACCGTCTTTTTGCAGCACCTTCCGCGTATAGGCATAAGCAAAGACCGGTTCGATCCCCGAAGACACATTCCCGGCGTAGAGGGATATCGTCCCCGTCGGTGCAATCGAGGTCAGCAAAGCGTTGCGGATACCATGTTCACGGATCGCATCGCGCACATCCTCATCCATCTGCTGCATCGTGCCACTGGCCAGATATTTCTCGGCGTCGAACAGAGGAAACGCCCCTTTTTCCTTCGCCAAATCCACCGACGCCAGATACGCGGCGCGGGTGATCGCGTGCAGCCAGCGCTCGGTCTGACGCGCCGCCTCGTCCGAGCCATAGCGCAGACCCTTCATCAACAGCGCATCCGCCAGCCCTGTCACGCCCAAGCCGATGCGGCGCTTGGCTTGCGCCTCGGCTGCTTGTTCAGGCAGCGGGAATTTCGACGCGTCGACCACGTTGTCCATCATACGAACGGCGGTGGCGACCAGTTCCTGCAGCGCGGCCTCATCCAGATGGGCCGCATCCTCAAACGGTTCCGCAACCAATCGCGCCAAGTTGATCGAGCCTAGCAGACACGCTCCATACGGCGGCAGTGGCTGTTCACCACAGGGGTTGGTAGCCGCGATGGTTTCGACATAGCTCAGGTTGTTGGCCTGATTAATACGGTCGATGAAGATCACGCCCGGCTCGGCATAGTCATAGGTGGCCTGCATGATCTTGTTCCACAGGTCGCGCGCCTGAACGGTGTGATACACCTTGTCGCCGAACATCAGATCCCACGGTCCGTCGGCTTTGACGGCCTCCATGAAGGGATCGGTCACCAGCACCGACATGTTGAACATGCGCAGGCGGGCCGGGTCGGATTTTGCGGTGATGAACTGTTCGATATCGGGATGATCGCAGCGCATGGTCGCCATCATCGCACCACGGCGCGAGCCCGCTGACATGATGGTCCGGCACATCGCATCCCACACATCCATAAAGCTCAGCGGCCCCGATGCGTCGGCCGCCACCCCATGCACATCCGCACCACGCGGGCGGATGGTCGAGAAATCATAGCCGATCCCCCCACCCTGCTGCATGGTCAATGCGGCCTCTTTCAGCATATCGAAAATACCGCCCATGCTGTCAGGCACGGTGCCCATGACAAAGCAGTTGAACAGGGTCACCTGACGGGCAGTACCTGCGCCTGCGGTAATGCGCCCCGCGGGCAGGTATTTGAAATCCTCTAGCGCTTCAAAGAACTTTTCTTCCCAATGCGCCTTATCATTTTCCACCCGCGCCAGATCGCGGGCGATGCGTCGCCAACTGTCTTCAACCGTCTGGTCGATGGGCGTGCCATCCGCCTTTTTAAAGCGGTATTTCATGTCCCAGATCTGCTCGGCGATGGGGGCGGCAAAGCGGCTCATTGGTGATTCCCTGTTCTGAAAGAGGTATCCAGACTACCCTAAATCACATGTATACCACAACACCTTGATGAAAGCCTCCAGAGAGCTACAATATGAAGGTGGGCCTTGGGACGACTCTGTGGGAAAACTGTGGATAAGTACGTAAACCTGATAAAACTCTCGGTCGGTTCGGAAAGCGTCGACACGCTGATCGCGTGGCAGGACAGCCGTAAACCGCTGTACGAGGACGGCTGCCCGCGCCACGTTACCCGCATGTGGCCCAAGCGCGAGGCCGAGATTCTGAACGGCGGATCAATCTATTGGGTAATCAAGGGCGTGATCCAATGCCGTCAGCGCATCCTGCGGCTGGACGAAGTACGCGGCGAGGACGGCATCCGCCGCTGTGCCATCGTACTGGACCCCGAGGTGCTCCGTACGCAAACCGCCCTTAAACGCCCGTTTCAGGGCTGGCGCTACCTGAAACCCGAAGACACCCCCGCCGATCTGCCGCAAGGGCGCGAGCAAGACGACGCCCTGCCCGACGATCTCAACCGCGCGCTGGCAGAAATCGGAGTGCTTTGATCAGCCCAGCCGATCCAGCAATTCGGTAAGAACCGACTTCTCAACCGCGCCATATTTGGCCACCCGGCTGCGCCATAGGGTCGCTTGTGACTGCAACACAAGACCATCCGTGAGGATTTTCAAGTGATTGGCGCGCAGGGTTTCGCCGCTGGATGTAATGTCCGCAATCGCCTCGGCGGTTTCGTTCATCACCGTGCCCTCGGTCGCGCCCTGGCTGTCGACCAGCGTATAATCGGCCACGCCTGCATCGGTCAGGAACTCCCTCACCAGCCGGTGATATTTGGTGGCAATCCGCAGTCGGTGGCCGTGGGTCTTGCGGTATGCCGCCGCTGCCGCGTCCAGATCGTCCAGCGTGTCCACATCGACCCAGCAGGCGGGCGTGGCAATAATCAGATCGGCCTTGCCGAAACCAAGCTTCGAGATCTCCTCGACCTGCTGTTCCCAGCGCGGCAATTTCTCGTGCACCAGATCGATGCCGGTGACGCCCAGATGGATCCGTCCCGCCGCCAGTTCGCGCGGGATTTCCCCGGCGGACAGCAGGATCAGAGAAACGCCCTCGATGCCTTCGACCTTGCCCGCATATTCCCGGTCCGAGCCGCTGCGCGACAAGGTGATGCCACGCTTTTCGAACCACGAAAACGTCTTCTCCATCAACCGGCCCTTTGAGGGTACGCCAAGTTTCAGGCTCATTGCGCGTCCTCCTCAACCTCAAGCATCAGGTCCGGGCGCAGCACGCCGCCCACGGCAGGGATTTCCGCGCCGTTGCCCAATTGCCGCGTCAGCGCGTCATAGCGCCCACCGGTGGCGATGGGGGGCAGATCGGGGCGACCCTCGGCATAGAAGCCAAAGACAAACCCGTCGTAATATTCCATCGACGTCCGGCCATAAGCGGCCTCGAAATCCAGCCGTTCCACATCCACACCGCGCGCCTGTAGCGAGGCAACACGCGCCTCGAGCCGGTCCAGCGCGGGGGTGATCTGCGGCAGGTCTACCGCCACGTCACGCAGTTGCTCCAACGCAAAGGGCATGGTCTCGCGCACGTTCAGCAGCGTTTCCAGCCCGACCAGCTCATAGTCGGAAATCGGCGGTGTGTCGCGATCCTCGCGCAGCGCTTCGATCCGCGCCTCAATCTCGGAGGCGCGGCGTTTGCCGATCATTGGCACGTCGATGGCCAGAGGGTCTTTGGCCTCCAATAGCGCATCACGCCCTTCGGGACCGGGTTTGCGTCCTGCGAAACGGTCCAGCAAAGTGCGAAACCGGCGCGGGCGCCACAAATGCCGCATCAGCGCATCCTTGCGTCTGTCGGTCGTCCGCAGACCCTGCACGGCGGCTGTCAGGATACCGATATCCCCTGTGGCCGCGCGCAGGGGCAACCCGCGCAGTTGCAACGCAAACAACGAGAATACCTCGGCATCCGCCCAGGCAGGGTCATTTCGGTCAAAGACCTCATATCCGACCTGAATATATTCGTTGGACCGGTCCGGGTCGTGCTCTTGCCGCCGAAACACCTCGCCCGAATAGGTATAGCGCGCGGGCTCGGCCCCTTCGCTCATATGCATCTGCACCACGGGCAGCGTGAAATCCGGACGCAGCATCTGCTCGCCGCGCAACGCGTCCGAGGTGACATAGGCACGGGCGCGGATGTCTTCGCCATAGAGGTCCAGGAGTGTGTCCGCCGGTTGTAGCAAGGGCGGATCAACGACCTGCGCGCCTGCGGCCTCGAACCGGACCCGCATCATCGCGGCGCGGGCTTGTATCTGGGAACGGTTGGCCATCGGTCAGTCCTGACTGTCCAGAATTTCGCGCACTTTGGCGACCAGATCGCCGCGCGGCACCTCAAACTGGCTGGGGCGTTCTTTCCATTCCTCCAGCGTGGCGCTTTCGGCGATCTTCGCACCCAGGATCAGATCCTTGATCTGCACGATGCCATTGGCCTTTTCATCACCTCCCTCGATCACGGCAATCGGAGAGTTTCGCTTATCCGCATATTTCAGCTGATTACCAAAATTCTTGGGGTTGCCCAGATAGACCTCGGCCCGGATACCCGCATTGCGCAGCTCGGCCACCATGGCCTGATAGTCGGCCATGCGGTCGCGATCCATAACAGTGACAACCACGGGGCCAGTGGCCTGCGCCGCGATGCGGCCTTTTTCACGCAAGGCGGCCAGCAAACGGTCGACGCCGATAGAGATACCGGTCGCAGGAACCTCCTGCCCGGTAAAACGTTTGACCAGATCGTCGTAACGACCACCGCCCGAGACCGACCCGAACTGCCGCTTGCGGCCCTTCTCGTCGAAAATCTCAAAGGTCAGCTCGGCCTCGTAGACCGGCCCGGTGTAATAACCGAGGCCGCGCACGACCGAGGGGTCAATCTCGATCCGGTCCACACCGTAACCACCCGCATCCAGCAGCGCGCCGATCTGTTCCAACTCCGCAATACCGTCCGCACCGATCTTGCTGTCACCCACAGCGGCACGCAGGTTCGCCAGCGTTCTAGCGGCATCCGCAGCTTTCGATGTCAAGAAAGCAATCACCGGCTCGGCCTGATCGTCGCTGAGGCCCACACCGTCGATAAACGCCCCCGAAGCATCCAGTCGACCCTTGGTCAGCAACTCTCGCACGCCTTGCTCACCCACCTTGTCGAACTTGTCGATGGTGCGCAGAACGTTGTCGCGCGCGGCAGCGTCTTCGCCCAGACCCATCGCCTCGAGCACACCGTTCAGAACCTTGCGGTTATTCACCCGCACCAGATAGTCACCACGAGGAATGCCGACAGTTTCCAGCGTGTCTGACAGCATAGCACAGATCTCAGCATCTGCGGCCATCGAGGCCGTACCCACCGTATCCGCATCACACTGATAAAATTGGCGATAACGCCCCGGTCCTGGTTTTTCGTTGCGCCAGACAGGCCCCATCGCATAACGGCGATAAGGCGTCGGCAAATCGTTGCGGTGCTGCGCATAGACGCGGGCCAAAGGCGCGGTCAGGTCATAGCGCAGGGCCATCCAGTCGCCCTTGTCATTATCGTCCACTTCCTGCCACGCGAACACGCCTTCGTTGGGGCGATCGACGTCCGGAAGGAATTTGCCCAGCGCTTCGACGGTTTCAACCGCGCTGCTTTCCAAGGCATCAAACCCGTAACGATGATAGACGTCCGCAATAGCCCGCAGCATCTCGGTGCGCTGCGTGACTTCCTGGCCGAAATAGTCGCGGAACCCTTTTGGCGTAATTGCCTTGGGGCGGGGCTGTTTCTTGGGCTTGGCCATGTGGGGCGTCCTTGGGAGTATACTTGTTCCGCGCGCGGTCTATCCCATGGCCCGCATCGGGGCAAGGCGCGCTTTCGCTGGCCTTGGGTCTCACGTGTCGCTATGACCGGCGAAGAAGGAGACCCCAATGCAGCATCTGGAAGAACAGATCGCCCACCTGACCCGCACGGTTGAAGAGCTGAACTCGGTTGTCACCCGCCAGCAGGACGAGATCGACCGCCTGACCCGCCGGGTCGAGATGCTGATGCGCCGCGAAGGAGAACGAGCGCAGGAAGGATCGGGTGGGATTGTGCTGGGCGACGAACGCCCGCCGCATTATTGATGCCTAATTTGAATGCGCCCCCTGAATCAACAGTCCGCAATTCAGCATTTACAGCACATCTCTAAAAGAGGCACTGCAATCGCCGCAACCCAATGACCGGAGTAATTTCATGGCCCAAAAACTCGCTCTTGTTACTGGAGCCGCGCGCGGCATTGGCTTGGCTACCACAAAACTGTTTCTCCAGAACTTGTGGCAGGTGGCGATGATTGATCGTGATGCGGAAGCATTGTCTCAGGCGGCCAGCAGTCTTGATGGCACGATGCCGATCGTTGCTGATGTTTCAGATCCGGATCAGGTCGACGATATGGTAAAGGCCGTTATGTCAAAGTTCGGTCGAATTGACGCCGTGGTCAACAATGCGGGTATCGCCGAATTTGGACCGATTGAGCAACACGACTTTGCGGTGTGGCGCCGCGTCATGGAAACTAATCTTGACGGTGTGTTTCTGGTTTCACAGGCTTCAATTCCAGCCCTTCGCGAAAGCCGAGGAGCTATTGTCAATATCGCCTCGATCTCGGGACTGCGGGCCAGCACCTTACGTGTTGCGTACGGTACTTCAAAAGCTGGCGTCATCCACCTGACCAAACAGCAAGCCGCAGAGTTGGGAGAATACGGGATTCGAGCCAATTGTGTCTGTCCGGGCCCGGTTCGCACCAAGCTGGCGATGGCAGTTCACACACCCGAAATCATCGCCGCGTATCATGACGCAATTCCGTTGAACCGCTATGGTTCGGAAGAAGAGATCGCTCAGGTGATCTTTTTTCTTTGCTCGGACAAGGCCAGCTACGTAACTGGCCAGGTAATTGCGTCCGACGGCGGTTTCGAATGCACGGGCGTCGGGTTGCCCGCACTGCGAAAATCCGACTGAATTCTCAGCCCTGAATTTCGGTCGGCGATTAATAAATCTGTTGATCACAGACCGAGCGTCGATTTCACCGCGTTATCGACCACTCCGCCCAAGAGGGCATCTTTATCCGCGGCGCAGCCTTCCGACAGCGCGCCAATAAAGGCTTCACGTAGCTGGGCCTTTTCCTCGTCCGTGGTCGCATGGTCTTCGATATTAATCTGACGGTTGTAGAGCGACAGGGCCGTCATCTTTTCAACAACAGTCACGACAAAGGCTTCGTCGCCATCTGCCTCTTCGGCAATCGAGGCGCAGGTGTAATGCATCACGGGCAAAGCATCCTGTACCATCTGGTCCGCCGCGTCATCGGCCATCGCCACACAGGGAGCCGCCAGAATTGCGGCACAAACGGGCATTCTGAGTCTAAGAAACCGCATCACCATCACTTCCAGTTATGTCCGATAATAGCCCCGGCCACGCCGCCGATCGCCGCCCCCTTGCCGTCGCCGATCAAAGCACCCACGCCAGCGCCGATCAAAGCACCTTCGATCGTTTGCTTTTTCTTCTTGTCATCCTTGTTATCTGCCAGCGCCCCGGACGCCATCGCCAGTGACGCGGCGGCTGCTAAGGCAAGCGTTCTAAAACCAACAGCTGAAATTGACATAGATGTGCCCTCCTGTGACATGCCCCGAAACGGGGCATAATCTCAGCCTAGCGGCGCGAAAACCCTGTGGCAACAAAAGGGTGGGTCAGATTTCCTCGACCAGGGTCACGCCATCCAAAGATTTGATCGCGCCCTTGATCTGCGGGTTGATCGGGAAATCCTGCCCCAGTTCCATCTCGACATCCCCCGGCAGGCCGGGATCCAGCAGACAAATGTGGATCGGCCCCTTGGCCGCGCGCTTGGCCGCGCCTGCCGCGTCTTCCAGCACCTTGGCGACCGTCGGCAGCACTTCGGGCACGTCAACAAATATCCGCAACCCGGTCGCTCCCGCTTCGGCCACGACCGAGTCCACCGGCCCCACTGAACGGGCCAGCAGTTTCAACTGATCGGATTCCATTGTTGCCTCGGCGGACAGAACGACCTGCGCACCGGTTTCCAGAAACTCTCGCGATTTTTCCAGCGTTTCCGAGAACAGCGTGACTTCATACGCCCCGCTTGGATCAGACAATTGCGCAAATGCAAAGCGGTTGCCCTTGGCTGATTTGCGTTCCTGCCGTCCCGAAACCACACCGGCCATCTTGGCAATGAAAGGGCCCGAGCGCGCCTTTTCCGTCACTTCATCCAATGTCATGACCTTCTTGCGCTTTAGCGCAGGCATGTAGTCGTCCAGCGGGTGACCGGACAGGTAAAACCCGATGGCCTTGAATTCTTCACTCAAGCGTTCTGCAGGTAGCCAGTCCGGTGTTGGCGACAGGCGCGGCTCGGGCAGGTCATCACCCGCCTCACCGAACAAAGACACCTGGTTCGAATTCTTCTGATCGTGGATCGCCGCCGAGTACTGCACTAAAGGATCAAGGCTTTCGAACACACGACGGCGGTTCTTATCAAGCTGGTCGAACGCCCCGGCCCGCGCCAGCATCTCAAGCGGGCGTTTGCCGACCTTTTTCAGATCTACCCGGCGGGCGAAATCGAACAGATTGACGAACGGCTTGTCCTCACGTCCCTCGACGACAAGATTCATCGCCTCGACGCCCACATTCTTGAGCGCGCCCAGCGCGTAGACCAGATGCCCTTCGACCACGTCAAACGTTGACAGCGATCGGTTCACACAGGGCGGCACATAGGGCAGTTCCAACCCCTTGCGAACTTCTTCGAAATACACGGCCAGCTTGTCGGTCAGATGTATATCGCAGTTCATGACACCGGCCATGAATTCGACCGGGTGGTTCGCCTTCAGCCAACCGGTCTGATAGCTGACCACCGCGTAGGCGGCGGCGTGGGATTTGTTGAAGCCGTAGTTGGCAAACTTGTCCAGCAGGTTCCAGACCTCGGTCGCCTTGGCCTCGTCCACATCGTTCTCGGCGGCTCCTTTGAGGAATTTGGGGCGCTCGGCGTCCATCGCCTCCTGAATTTTCTTACCCATTGCCCGACGTAGAAGGTCGGCACCACCAAGACTGTAGCCCGCCATTTCTTGCGCGATCTGCATCACCTGTTCCTGATAGACGATGATGCCTTGGGTTTCATCCAGAATATGGTCGATGGACGGGTGCAGCGTGTCCCGATCGCTGAGTTTGTTCTTGACCTCGCAGAACTTGGGGATGTTCTCCATTGGGCCGGGACGGTAGAGCGCGACAAGGGCGATGATGTCCTCAATACAATCCGGCTTCATCCGCTTCAGAGCATCCATCATGCCCGAAGATTCCACCTGGAACACCGCAACCGTCTTGGCCGCCGAATAGAGCTTATACGTCGCCTCATCATCCAGCGGGATCGCGTTGATCTGGTTTTTGGCCCCGTCGGCGGGCTCATAGAGCTCGGTGCCATCGGGTGAGATGTGAAGATCGCGGCCGGATTTGAAAATCAAATCCATCGCGTTCTGGATCACAGTCAGCGTTTTCAGACCCAGAAAGTCGAACTTTACCAACCCGGCCTGCTCCACCCATTTCATGTTGAACTGGGTCGCGGGCATATCCGAACGTGGATCCTGATAAAGCGGCACTAGCGCGTCCAGCGGCCGGTCTCCGATCACCACGCCCGCCGCGTGGGTCGAGGCATTCCGCAGCAGCCCTTCGACCTGCTGGCCGTAAGTCAGCAGGCGGTCGACAACCTCTTCACTGCGGGCCTCTTCGCGCAGGCGAGGTTCGTCCTTCAGCGCTTTTTCGATGGAGACAGGTTTGACCCCCTCAACCGGGATCATCTTGGACAGGCGGTCGACTTGCCCATAGGGCATCTGCAACACCCGCCCGATATCACGCACGGCGGCCTTCGACAGCAAGGCACCAAAAGTGATGATCTGCCCCACTTTATCGCGCCCGTATTTCTGCTGCACATAGCGGATCACCTCTTCGCGGCGGTCCATGCAGAAATCGATATCGAAGTCGGGCATCGAGACCCGTTCCGGGTTCAGGAAGCGTTCGAACAGCAGCGAATAGCGCAGCGGGTCAAGGTCGGTGATCGTCAGCGCATAGGCCACCAGCGAGCCCGCGCCCGAGCCCCGCCCAGGGCCGACCGGTATGTCTTGATCCTTGGACCATTGGATAAAGTCGGCAACGATCAGGAAATAGCCGGGAAAGCCCATCCCTTCGATAATGCCCAGTTCGAAATCCAGCCGCTCCTGATATTCTTCGGGTGTTACCGCATGCGGGATCACCGCCAGACGTTTTTGCAGGCCTTCATTGGCGATGCGGCGCAGTTCGGCGACCTCATCATCTGCAAATTTCGGTAGGATCGGATCGCGGCGATAAGCCATAAAGGCGCAGCGTTTGGCGATTTCGACGGTATTCTCAAGGGCCTCTGGCAGATCGGCGAACAGCGTCACCATCTCTTGCTGCGACTTGAAATAATGCTGCGCGGTCAGGCGGCGGCGGCCATCCTGTTGATCGACATAGGCCCCCTCGGCGATGCAAATCAGCGCATCGTGGGCCTCGTACATATCCGAGGTTGGGAAATAGACGTCATTGGTGGCGACCAAAGGCAGGTTCTTGGCATAGGCCATCTCGATATGGCCACGCTCGGTCAGCTGTTCCGCCTCGGGCTGACCAGCCTCGCCAGGGTGGCGCTGTAATTCGATATAAAAGCGGTCGGAGAACATCGCCGCTAACCGATCCACCAGAATCTCGGCAGCCGGACGCTGGCCCTGCTGCAGCAGCATCCCAACCGGCCCATCCGGTCCGCCGGACAGGCAGACTAGGCCATCCGATCGCTCTGCCAGTTCCTCTAACGTAACCTGCGGCAGCTGCCCGCCCTTGTCCACGTACAGGCAGGAACTCAGCTTCATCAGGTTTTCATAGCCAACCTCGGACTGCGCCAGCAGCACCAGCGGTGCAGGGATCTTCGGCTTTTCCCCCGGCTGCGCCTTCAAGTAGGTCAGATCGACCTGACATCCCATGATCGGCTGCACCCCTGCCCCGCTTGAGGTAACCGAGAATTCCAACGCCGAGAACATGCTGTTCGTATCGGTGACGGCGACAGCGGGCATCTCCATCTTTTCGCACAGGGCGGGCAGCTTTTTCAGCCGCACGGCGCCTTCCAGCAGGGAATATTCGGTGTGAACGCGGAGGTGAATGAATCGAGGAGTACTGCTCATATCGGCTACGCTATCCCAGCCAGAGGCGCGGCAAAAGCAGGAACCGACACCATTGGGAGCATAAAAGTTCAGTTTCGATTATTCGGCTTTTTTAGAAGGTGCTTCGGATCGAATTATTGCCACTCATCAGAAAACACTTTAATTTCATATACCTGAATATTGCAGAAACCGAGTGTTTTCGCATTTAACTGTTCCAATGGTATATTTTAAAAGCAGTTTTCCTTGCCAGAGAACCTGCCCTGTTTCTAACATCTAATGGCAAGCTTATTCGCCCGCCACTCTTTCTACGTCGCATCGAAGGAGGGCCACAGGGGCGTAACCGGGTAAGGCGACGGGTTTCTCGAATGGATATCACGTTTCTTCTGAATGGAGAGACAGTGGAACTGGCGGATGTCGATCCGACAGCGACTCTGCTGGATTGGCTGCGCGAGGATCAGGGTCTGACCGGAACCAAAGAAGGCTGCAACGAAGGTGACTGTGGCGCCTGCACTGTCATGGTGACAGATGAAGATGGCGCCAAGGCACTGAATTCCTGCATCCTGTTTCTGCCGCAGCTACACGGCAAAGCGGTCCGCACTGTCGAAGGCGCGAGCGGCCCGAATGGTGAAGCCCATCCAGTGCAGCAGGCTATGGTCGATCTGCACGGATCGCAATGCGGCTTTTGCACCCCCGGCTTCGTGATGTCGATGGTGGCCAGCCATTCGAACGGCGCAAAGGATCATGACACTCAACTGGCGGGGAATCTGTGCCGTTGCACCGGTTACGCCCCGATCATCCGCGCAGCCAAAGCGGCCGAAGAACACCCCGTGCCCATTTGGGTCAAGGACCAACCCGTTGCTACGCCAGCCACGACGCCCATGCTGCCCAACTCGTCCGACGAGTTGGCCGCCGTTTATGCCGATAACCCCGATGCCACTCTGGTCGCGGGCGCAACCGATGTCGGGCTTTGGGTCACCAAGCAGTTGCGCGACCTTGATCCGGTGATCTTTCTGAATCGTTGTGACGATTTGAAGGACATCACGATTTCGGACGATGAAATTCGTTTCGGGGCCATGGTGGACATGAACCGGATGGGCGAGGCGCTGGCCGACCTGCACCCGTCTTACGCCGAAATGATCCGCCGCTACGCAAGTGTTCAGGTGCGTCATGCCGCGACCGTTGGTGGCAACATCGCCAATGGCTCGCCTATCGGGGACAACCCGCCAGCGCTGATTGCTCTGAACGCTAACCTGCATCTGCGCAAAGGCGACACCCGCCGTTCCCTGCCGCTGGAAGAGTTCTTTATCGACTATGGCAAGCAAGACCGCGCACCCGGGGAATTTGTCGAAGCCGTCAGTTTCCCCCGTCAGCCGGATCGCCTGAAGGCCTATAAGATCAGCAAACGGTTCGATCAGGATATCTCAGCCGTGTGTGGCTGTTTCAACATCACCGTATCGGACGGCATCGTCGATCAGGCACGCATTGCCTTTGGCGGCATGGCCGGCATTCCGAAACGGGCCTCACAAGCCGAGGCTGCATTGAACGGCAAGCCGTGGACACAGGAAACTGTGCAAGCCGCGATGTCGGCGTTTGACGATGACTTCACACCAATGACGGATATGCGCGCCTCGGCCAACTATCGGCTCGAGACCGCCAAGGCGCTGCTGGAAAGGTACTTCCTTGAAGATCAGGGCCACGTGACCAACTTGCTGGAGGTGTCGGCATGAGCGTGACAAAACCCCTCCCCCACGATGCAGCGCCGCTACATGTGTCCGGCACCGCCCGCTACGTAGACGACATTCCGACACCCAAGGGAACGCTGTATCTGGCGTTTGGTTTGAGCCCGATTGCCAAGGGCAAGATCACCGCGATGGATTTGTCTGCAGTCAAAGCAGCCGAAGGCGTCGAGATGGTCATGACGGCCGAAGACCTGCCTTTTGCCAACGATGTCTCGCCCTCGATCCATGATGAGCCTCTACTGTCGGACGGCACCGTTCATTACATCGGCCAACCCGTTTTTCTGGTGGTCGCCACCAGCCATCTGGCTGCCCGCAAGGCCGCGCGGCTGGGCAAGATCGACTATGACGAAGAAACCCCGATCCTGACAGTCGAAGAAGCGCTTGCCGCCGACAGCCGGTTTGAGGAAGGCCCGCGCATCTATGCCAAGGGCGATGCTGATGCCGCTATCGCAGGCGCGGCCCATGTGATCGAAGGCGGCTTTGAACTCGGCGGACAGGAGCATTTCTATTTGGAAGGTCAGGCCGCTCTGGCCGTGCCGAACGAAGGTGCGGATATGCTGGTACACAGCTCGACCCAGCACCCGACCGAGATTCAACACAAGGTTGCCGACGCCTTGGGCGTTCCGATGCACGCTGTCCGGGTGGAAACCCGTCGAATGGGCGGCGGATTCGGTGGCAAGGAAAGCCAGGGTAATGCGCTGGCCGTGGCCTGTGCCATTGCCGCGCGTGAAACCGGCAAAGCCTGCAAGATGCGTTATGACCGCGACGATGACATGGTCATCACCGGCAAGCGTCACGCGTTTCGGATTTCCTATCGCGCCGGGTTTGATGAGCGTGGCCATATTCAGGGCGTATCCTTCCTCCAATACGCCATCTGCGGCTGGGCGCAGGACCTGTCCCTGCCCGTTGCCGACCGCGCGATGCTGCATTCGGACAACGCCTATCTGCTGCCCAATGCGCGGATTGAAAGTCATCGGTTGAAGACCAACACCCAATCTGCCACCGCCTATCGCGGTTTTGGCGGCCCGCAAGGCATGATCGCGATCGAGCGGGTCATGGATCACGCCGCCTACGCGTTGGGCATAGACCCGGTCGAACTGCGCCGCCGGAACTATTACGACCCTTCCCATACGCCAACTATGGAACCTGAACATCTGGCGAAGAAACCGTTGGAACGTCTCGATCCACATGAGGACCTGACAAGCCTTGGCGCTGTCGAACAGGTCGAAACCGCCCCTCCCATACGTCCGGTGCCGGAAGGTGGCAATACGACGCCGTATGGCATGGAAGTCACCGATTTCGAGCTGCACGGCATGACCGAAGCCTTGCTGAAATCCAGCGACTATGCCGGGCGCAAGGCAGCGATCGCGAAATGGAACACTGAAAACAGCGTGATCAAAAAGGGCATTGCCTTCTCTCCGGTCAAATTCGGTATCTCGTTCACGCTGACCCACCTGAACCAGGCGGGTGCGCTGGTACATGTGTATCAGGACGGCTCGGTTCACCTGAACCATGGCGGCACCGAGATGGGTCAGGGACTGTTCCAGAAAGTCGCGCAGGTCGCAGCCTCGCGCTTTGGGATCTCGCCGGAGATGATCAAGATCACCGCAACTGATACGGCCAAAGTACCTAACACATCCGCGACTGCGGCGTCCTCGGGCAGCGACCTGAACGGCATGGCGGTGAAGGCCGCGTGCGACACGATCCGCGACCGGATGGCCAATTATCTGGCCGAACGGCATCAGGCTGATCCGTCAACCGTCACCTTTACGGATGGTCAGGTTTCGGTCGGCGAAGAACGCTATACCTTCGCAGAAGCAGCCGCATTGGCTTATCAGGGCCGTATCAGCCTGTCGGCAACCGGGTTCTACAAGACTCCCAAGATCGAATGGGACCGGATCAAGGGCCGGGGCCGTCCTTTTTATTACTTTGCCTATGGCGCTTCGATAACCGAGGTTGCCGTCGACACCCTGACCGGCGAGAACCGCATCCTGCGCACCGATATCCTGCATGATGCGGGTGCGTCGCTGAACCCGGCCTTGGATATCGGGCAGGTTGAGGGCGGCTATGTGCAGGGTGCCGGTTGGCTGACGACCGAAGAACTGGTCTGGGATGGCAAAGGCAACCTGCGCACGCATGCGCCGTCTACCTACAAAATCCCTGCCTGTTCGGACCGACCCGACATCTTCAACGTCGCACTCTGGGACGGCCAGAACCGCGAGGACACGATCTATCGTTCAAAAGCGGTGGGTGAACCGCCCTTCATGCTGGGAATTTCCGCCTGGCTGGCACTGTCCAACGCGGTGGCGGCCTGTGGCGACGGTTATCCGGCGTTAGATGCCCCAGCCACGGCCGAGGAAGTCTGGCGCGGCGTCCAAAGGATGAAGGGAGGCATCTGATGGGACTTGACTTGGAGGCTTTGAGGGAGGCGGTCAAAACCCACGGAACAGTAACCCGGGTGGTCATCGCGGCGATCAAGGGGTCCTCCCCACGCGAAGTCGGGGCTGCCATGCTGGTTTGGCAGAACGGGCAAAGCGGTACGATCGGAGGTGGCGTGCTGGAGTATGAAGCAGTTAAGGTCGCGCGGACCCAAACCGTACGGTCCCGCCTGACGCATCATGCGCTTGGGCCTGACATGGGCCAATGCTGCGGCGGCGCGGTCTCACTGTTCAGCGAAGTGTTTGATGCCAATGCGGTGGACGCGCTGGACGACACGGTCATCGTAAGATCGGCATCGGACGGAGACATTCCGCTGTCGGTTAAACGCCTGCTGGCGGCAGCGCGCGGTCAGGGCATCGCGCCTCAGCCGCAACTGATCGACGGCTGGATGGTTGAACCTGTGCATAAACCGGCCCGCACTCTGTGGATCTGGGGTGCAGGCCACGTGGGCCGCGCTTTGGTGGACGTTCTTCACCCACTGCCCGATCTGGCAATCACGTGGGTCGACACCGCGCCCGAGCGTTTCCCGGAAACAATCCCAACAGGTGTGACATCGGTTCCGGCTGCAAAACCCGCCGAACTGGTACGCCACGCGCCGCCTGATGCCGAACATCTTGTGCTGACTTATTCACACAATCTGGACTTAGAGTTGTGCAACCGGCTGCTTTCACACGATTTCCGCATTGCGGGGCTGATTGGCTCAGCTACGAAATGGGCGCGATTCCGATCCCGGCTGGCGGCCCTGGGCCATGCACCTGAACGGATTAATCGGATCACCTGTCCAATCGGCGACACCGGTTTGGGCAAACACCCACAGATGATTGCCGTCGGCGTTGCAGCTGAACTGCTGCGCCCAGCCCGACAGAACGAGTTGAAGAAGGACCTGAGCGCGTGACCACTCCACTGCTAAGCTTACAGCGGCTGACAAAGGCCTATCCCGGCGTCGTTGCCAATGATCAGGTGTCCTTTGACATCGGTGAAGGCGAAGTTCATGCCTTGTTGGGCGAAAACGGCGCGGGCAAATCCACGCTGGTGAAAATGATCTATGGGTTGGTGAAGCCCGACAGCGGCACAATGCTGCTGCGCGGTCAGGCTTTTGCGCCACCGGAACCCCGCGCCGCACGGGCGGACGGGATTGCGATGGTGTTCCAGCACTTCTCGCTGTTTGACGCGCTGAACGTGGCAGAAAATATCGCGCTGGGGATGGAGAACCCGCCGCCGATGGGCGATCTGGCCTCGCGGATCCGCGAAGTATCGGAAACTTATGGCTTGCCGCTGGACCCCTTCCGCACCGTCGGTGACCTGTCAGCAGGTGAACGTCAGCGGGTCGAGATCATCCGGTGTCTGTTGCAGGACCCCAAGCTGCTGATCATGGATGAGCCGACCTCGGTTCTGACCCCGCAAGAGGTTGAAATCCTGTTTGAAACGCTGAACAAATTGCGGTCCGAGGGTACTTCGATTCTGTATATCTCGCACAAGCTCGAAGAAATTCGCACGCTGTGCGACCACGCCACCATTCTGCGTCTGGGCAAGAACGTGGGCGAGTGTGTGCCTTCCGAGACCTCGGCACGAGACATGGCCGAGATGATGGTCGGCTCGACTCTTCAGACACCGGAACGCTCAGGCCGTGAATTTGGCGACGTGGCACTGGATGTCAGCGGGCTGTCGGTTCCGTCGCCTTCGGAATTCGGCACGGCCTTGAAGAATGTTCACATGACGGTCCGTAAGGGCGAAGTTCTTGGTGTCGGCGGCGTGGCTGGCAACGGTCAGGATGAACTGCTGGGCGTGTTGTCCGGTGAAATCCAGACAACAGCAGATGCCATCAAGTTCAACGGCCAGCCGATCGGCAAGCTGGGGCCGACGGCCCGACGCAAACTAGGCGTCTTGACCGCACCCGAAGAACGGCTGGGCCATGCAGCGGCTCCGGATATGAGCCTGACCGAAAACGCATTGCTGACCGGTTCGGTGCGCGAGGGGTTGGAAAACAACGGATTTCTGAAGTGGTCAGAAACCAAAAGCTTCGCTGAAAAGATCATCAGTGCATTCGACGTCCGCACACCGGGGCCAGAGAATGCGGCGCGGTCGCTGTCTGGTGGCAACCTGCAGAAATTCGTGATTGGACGCGAAGTGTTGCAGAACCCCGACGTACTGGTGGTGAATCAGCCCACTTGGGGCGTGGATGCGGCGGCTGCAGCCTCGATCCGACAGTCCATTCTGGACTTGGCAGCCAAGGGAACCGCAGTCATCTGCATCAGCCAGGATCTGGATGAGTTGATGGAAATCTCGGACAGCTTTGCCGCCCTCAACGAAGGGCGCCTGAGCGCACCGCGCACCACAACTGGCCTGACCGTGGATGAGATCGGCCTGATGATGGGCGGCGCACATGGCATGGAGGTGGCCCATGTCTAACCCATTACAAAAGAACGAAATCAGGGGGATGAGCGGATGATTGTGTTGGAGAAACGGCCGCAGCCGTCCAAGGCGTGGTCTTATGCCACCCCATTGGTAGCGGTGCTGGCAACGATGGTGTTTGGAGGCATTCTGTTCGCCATTCTGGGTAAGAACCCAATCGAAGCCATCGGCACCATTTTCTGGGAACCTCTGTTCGGAGAATTCGCCTTTTATTACCGTCCGCAATTGCTGGTGAAAGGCGCGCCTTTGGTGCTGATCGCCATTGGCCTGTCGCTGGGATTCCGCGCAGGTATCTGGAATATCGGAGCCGAGGGCCAATACATCATGGGCGCCATCTTTGGCGCCGGGGCCGGATTGGCCTTCTATCCGCTGGACGCATTCTACATCTTTCCGATCATGGTAATCGCTGGCGCGTTTGGTGGTTGGCTGTGGGCATCCATTCCGGCCTTTCTAAAGGTCCGTTTCGGCACCAATGAAATCCTTGTTTCGCTGATGCTGGTCTATGTGGCCGAACAGATGCTCGCCTCGGTCTCGCTGGGTCTGCTGAAAAACCCCGAAGGGTTCGGATTTCCCGGCTCGCGCAACCTGCAATCCTACGAAAGCGCACATAATGCGGAACTGATCGCCGGATCAGGGATGCACTGGGGTGTCGTGACCGCTCTGATCGCGGTGATCTTTGCCTATGTCTTGCTGAACCGGCATATGCTTGGTTTCCACATCCGCCTGACTGGCGAAGCCCCACGGGCTGCGAAATTCGCAGGCGTGAACCCGGCGCGGCTAATCCTGTTTTGTCTGGGTCTGTCAGGCGCGCTGGCGGGGCTTGCCGGCATGTTCGAAGTGTCCGGTCCATCGGGCGTGGTCAGCATCGACTTTAACGTAGGCTATGGCTTTACGGCGATCATCGTGGCCTTTCTAGGCCGCCTGCATCCGGTAGGCATCCTGCTGGCCGGTGGCCTGATGGCGCTGACCTATATCGGCGGTGAAATCGCGCAGTCTCAACTGGGTCTGCCCGCCGCTGCCATTCAGGTGTTCCAGGGAATGCTTCTGTTCTTCCTGCTGGCTTTCGACCTTTTGACCAACTACCGCATCCGTGCGGCCCATAGCGAGGTGGCGTGACCCATGGATCTAGGTGAAATCAATCCCGTACTTCTGATCGCCTCGCTGATGGTGGCAGCAACCCCGCTGCTGCTGGCCGCGATCGGAGAGCTTGTGGTCGAGAAAGCAGGCGTGCTGAACCTTGGCGTCGAAGGCATGATGATTGTCGGCGCGATCAGCGGTTTTGCGATCTCGGTCGAAACCGGATCACCCTGGCTGGGGTTCATCGCGGCGGCCATAGGCGGCGCTGTGCTGTCCTTATTATTTGTTCTGCTGACGCAGTTCGCTCTGGCCAATCAGGTTGCCAGCGGACTGGCCCTGACCTTGTTTGGCCTGGGGTTCAGCGCTCTTCTTGGCCAAGGCTATGTTGGGGTCAAACCGCCCAGTATGGGTGACATCCACATCCCGCTGATCAGCGATATTCCGGTGATCGGTCCAATCCTGTTCCAGCATGACCCCATCCTTTACGTCGGCATCGCCCTGACAGCTGCCGTATGGGTTGTGCTCAAGTACACCCGCGTCGGTCTGATCCTGCGCGCAGTGGGTGAAAACCACGATGCAGCGCATGCTCTGGGCTACAAAGTCATCAAGATTCGTATTCTGGCGATCCTGTTCGGTGGCGCCTGCGCCGGCCTCGGCGGAGCTTATATCAGCTTGATCCGCGTCCCGCAGTGGACCGAGGGCATGACCGCCGGTGTCGGCTGGATCGCCCTGGCGCTGGTGGTCTTTGCCAGCTGGAAACCATGGCGCGCCTTGCTGGGTGCTTATTTGTTCGGCGGCATCACCGTATTGCAGCTGAATTTGCAGGCGGCGGGCGTTGCCATTCCAGTCGAGTATCTGGCAATGTCGCCCTATATCATCACGATCCTTGTGCTTGTGATCCTTTCGGCCGACAAGAGCAGCGCACCTGCCTCACTAGGCCGGATCTTCCATGCCTCACACTAGGGGCCAATTAAACCAACTTGGGGAGTAACACATGAAATTCACATCACTTTTGGCAAGCGCCGCCATGGCGCTGGGTCTGGCGACAAGCGCCATGGCCGAAGACAAAACCAAAGTCGGTTTCGTCTATGTCGGCCCCGTCGGCGACGGCGGCTGGACCTATGAACACGACAAGGGCCGTCTGGCGGTCGAAGAGCATTTCGGTGACAAGGTTGAAACCGTGTTCGTAGAATCGGTGCCCGAGGGCCCGGACGCTGAACGTGTGATGACTCAGATGGCGCTGGAAGGTGCTGACCTGATCTTTACCACCTCGTTCGGCTACATGGACCCGACCATCAACGTGGCCAAGAAATTCCCGAACGTGAAGTTCGAGCACGCGACCGGCTACAAGACTGCCGACAACGTCTCGGTCTACTCGGCCCGCTTCTATGAAGGTCGCGCCGTTCAGGGCCATATCGCCGGTAAAATGACCGAGTCGAACATCGTCGGTTACATCGGTTCGTACCCGATCCCCGAAGTGATCCGCGGCATCAACTCGGCCTATATCCACGCCAAAAAGGTGAACCCGGATGTCGAGTTCAAAATCATCTGGGCCTATACGTGGTTCGATCCGGCGAAAGAGGCCGACGCGGCCTCGGTTCTGATCGAACAGGGTGCGGACGTGATCCTGCAGCACACCGACTCGACCGCGCCGCAGGCGGCCGCGCAAGAAGCTGGCAATGTGATCACCTTTGGTCAGGCCTCGGACATGAGCGAATACGCTCCGAAGCCACGCGTATCCTCGATCATCGACAACTGGGCGCCCTACTACATTGCGCGCACCCAGGCCGTTATGGATGGGTCGTGGGAAACTGTGAACACCTGGGACGGCATCAAGGAAGGTATGGTTGAGATTGGCGAAATCTCGGACGCTGTTCCGGCCGAAGTCAAAGAAGAGGCGCTGGCAATGAAGGCCGCAATGGCTGCAGGCGAGTACCACCCCTTCACCGGTCCGCTGAAAAAGCAGGACGGCAGCGACTGGCTGGCCGAAGGCGAGACCGCCGATGACGGCACGCTGGCAGGCATGAACTTCTATGTCGAAGGGCTGGAAGGCGACATTCCGCAGTAAATCGAGCTGCACTCACTCTGAAGGGCTGGTCGTTTGGCCGGCCCTTTTTTATTGGCACACGGCCTTGACGAACAGGATTGCACCAGACCTGATGGGGCCAGTGATCCATCAATGGCGGAATGAAAAAGTGATGCAAACCAAGGCACAAGACCGCAGCCGCTGGTGGATACTGGGCGCGATGGGGGCCATTCTTGGTGTCATTCTATTGGACGAAACAGTGGTCAGCGTCGCGCTGCCGACCATTCGATCCGAACTTGGCCTGTCGCGACTGGACGCACATTGGGTGGTCAATATCTACCTGCTGGTGCTGGCCTGTTTTGCCGGAGCTGCGGGACGGTTGGGGGACATTCTGGGCATCCGGGTTTTGCTGAGCGCAGGCCTTTTGATTTTTGGCCTGTCCTCAGCACTGGGAGGGTTCGCCGAGAGCGGCTTGGCCCTGCTGACGGCCCGCGCGGTGCAGGGCATCGGTGCCGCGCTGATCTTTCCACTGTCGATGGTGGTGCTGATCCAATCCTTTGATGAAAAGGAACGCGGCCTTGCTCTTGGTCTGTATGGCGGGATCGGGACAATCTTTCTGTCACTGGGACCACTGGTCGGAGGGGTGCTTACCGAATACCTGTCCTGGCGCTGGATTTTCTGGGTCAACCCGCCGATAGTTCTGACTGTTGCAGCGATTGTCTGGACTTGCTGGCGCGATCCGCCACACATGCCGGAACTTGGGTTTGACTGGAAAGGTCTGCTGCTTCTGGTTCCCGGTCTGGCGGCGCTTGTGTTCGGGATCATGGAGGGGCCGGATCGCGGTTGGAGCCAACCCGAAGTGGTCGTGGCGTTGTGTGCGGGCTTCGCAGCGTTGACCCTGTTTGTTAGGGTCGAACAAAGTTTTCAGACGCCGCTAGTTGCCATATCGCTGTTTTCCAATCCCGGTTTCGCTGCATCGAACATGATCCTGTTCACCGCGCAGTTCGGAAAGATTGCCCTGTTTGTGTTCGGAGCGTCGTATTTCCAAACGAAGCTTGGCTATTCACCACTGGCCGCCGGAGCCGCCTTGCTACCAATCGCGTTTCCGCAAATCTTCGTGGCCCCTCTGGCTGGCAAGGTTGCGGACAAGTATGGCACGCGCGGTCCTTCGCTGACGGGCACGGCGCTGGGGACATTCGCCATCCTGCTGGTCGCGCTTGGAATGCACTTGGAAATCACCGCGCCAATCTACGCTGGCTATGTCCTGTGGGGATGTTGCGTACCATTTCTGTTCGTCCCGCCCCGACGGGCCATCATGCTCGCCGTACCACAGAATTTGCACGGGCAGGCCAGCGGGATTTCCATGACATTTCAGCTATTGGGTGGCACGGTCGGCATGGCCCTGGGCAGTTCCGTCTATGCCCTCAGCAGCTCCTACACCATGGTATTCGGCTTAGTTGCGGGTTTTGCAGCCTGCGTTCTGGCCTATTCCTATGCCTCGCTGACCGAGGCGAATTCCCCTGACCGCGCCGCCGACTAAGGCGGCGCGGTCGGGGATCGTTTAGTGACCGGTCAGAACCAGCGTATTCACCGGCATCAGGATCAGACGCAGGCGCAGACCTGCAGCATGAACAACGCCGATCGTGTCGATCACGTGCAGGGTCGCGGATTTCCAGAAGCCCAGATCCTCATGCTCCAACCGTTCGTGATTGTCGGTGTAGACATTTGCCAGACAATTGCTGCCCGGCGGAATGTCATCGGCCATGCTTTTATACAGCGGCTCCATATACACGAGAATCGAACCCGGATTGGTGTTGGTCTGCACATCCCGCAGCTCATCCGAAGGGCGGATTTGACCTGAAGGGATCACATCCTGCACTTCGACCACGACCATTGGGATGACGGTAAAGGGCTTGGTCATACAGCCCAGTTCACCGACCATGCCGGGTTTGATGACCTGAGCCGCCATCTGATTGAACGCGACCTGAAACCGGTTATGGCCCGAATGTGACGGCACCAGAATACCCGCCGGACGCAACAGAGGGCTGACAAAGTCGCCGACCTGCAGGCCAAACTGTTCGACCCGGCCAGTAACCCCAGCGCTGATCACGGTCTTGTCCAGCTCGGTCAACGCGGCATCCAACTGAGCATTGGCGCTGGCAAGCTGAGCAGGAATCAGTTCCTCGATCTGTTGCACGACTGCGGCGCGCTGAGACTCGGCGGCCCTTAACTGCGCCTCACGCTCGGCCACCAGATTCTCTAACCTATCAATCTCGGCCAGCCGCACGGCGCTGGACCCTTCGTCACGCAGTGTGGTGTTGCGTTCGAGATCCTCAAGCGACTGATCCAATGCGGCCCGCGCCCCGGCGATACCTGCCTCGGCTTCGGCCAGATCAGTCTGAGCAACTTTGAGAGACGCCTGAACCTGCGCAATATCGGCGTGTGCGGCTTCAACCATAGCTCTTTGTGTGAAATCCTCGATCCGGAAAATCGGCTGTCCTGCTGTCACCAGTTCATTGTTCTTCACATAAACCTCGGACACACGCCCGCCCAGTTGCGGCAAGATCGTCACGGTGCGGAAATACGAGGCCGCCGTTTTGCTGGCGGGATGAAAATAAAACAGCGTGGTGATCACGGTCAGCGCCAGAATGGCACAGGTGGTCAGACCCCAACGCAGCTCGTACCACATGGTGAACAGCGTAATCTCATGCCCGATCCGCTTACCCTGAACATAGCGTCGGAACAGGTAATCGGGCAGCACCGTCACCAGCGCGCACATCAATGTCTCAAGCATAGCTTAGTGCTCCTGCTGCGCGGTAGGTTCGGCGGGTTGTGTTGGCGCGGGGTCTTCGGGGCGTTGATTGCCCAAAGATCGGATCGCATCCGCGATGGCCCTGAGCGGAGCCGCGACATCGGGGAACTGGAACCCGGCCACCAGGATGGCCGCGACCCAGAACAGCCCGTTATGGGTAAAAAGCGCCAGCAGGGCCAGAATACCGACCAACTGGAACTGAGGGTGGTTGGATTCATGCGCTATCTTTTCAGGGATCGAATGCAGGGTGAAATATCCAACCCCAATCAGAACGATCACCAGTACGGTAAACACAAACATGAACGTTAAAAGAAAATCACTGCCGTCCGCCTGGGTCACGTAGGACGGAATATGCCCCGCGGCCATCGGGTGTAGATCTGCGGTACTCACCCTGCCCTCCTGTTATTGCTTGTTACTTGTTTGGATGGGTTGATGCGCAAATTCAAGCCTGCTTAGAGTTTAGACGACCGCATTGCGCTGGTAATCATCGTGAAATGCACGCGGTCAAAAGGAGGAATATGATTGATTTCCTTGTCATAGGCGGCGGTATCGCCGGTCTGAGCGCCGGCGCGCGCCTGTCTTACCACGGGCAGGTGACCGTTCTCGAGGCTGAGGACGCTCTGGGCTATCACGCCTCGGGCCGGTCCGCGGCGTTGTTCGAGGAAAGTTATGGCCCACCCTCGGTGGTCGCGCTGAACAGGGCCAGTGCGGCGTTTATGCGGGGTGAGAATGGTGGCTATCTGACGCCCCGTGACCTGATGCTGGTCGGTCACAAGGATCAAAGCGAAATCTTTGAACACGACGCCGTTGAGCTGTCCATGCAGGTGATCCCCACGGCTCAGGCATTGGATCGCGTGCCGATCCTGAACCCTGACACACTTGGATTTGCGGCGATTAGTAGTGGGGCATTCGATATTGATACGGATCGATTGCTACAGGATTTCGTCCGGACCATTCGTGGCAATGGGGGTGAGGTACTGACCAAGGCGAAAGTTACCGCAATTCGCAAGGATAAGCATTGGGTCGTCGAAGCCGGAAATACTCACGAAGCCCGCACTCTGATCAATGCCGCCGGCCCCTGGGTTGACGAGGTCGCCACGATGGCCGGGATCACCCCGATCGGGATCGTTCCAAAGCGCAGGTCGATGGCACGTTTACCTGCCCCCGGCGGACATGATTTGCGCGGTTGGCCGATGATGTTGGGCGCGGGTGAGACCTGGTATGCCAAGCCGGATGCGGGCAAGCTGCTGGTTTCCTCGTCCGAGGCCGATCCGGTGCCGCCACACGACGCCTATGCCGATGATATGGTGCTGGCCGAAGGTCTGGCCCGGTACGAAGAGATGGTCACCGTGCCTGTCATCCGGGTTGAGACGAACTGGGCCGGACTGCGCAGCTTTGCACCCGATGGTACTTTGGTCTTAGGGCCCGATCCGTCTGATCCGTCCTTTGTCTGGTCCGCGGGTCAGGGTGGCTATGGGTTCCAGACCTCTCCGGCCGCGTCGCAATTGGTTGCTGATCTGACGACCGGCGCGACATCTGAACTGGACCCTGAAATCATTGCTGCCCTCAGCCCGGAAAGGTTGCGTCGATGAGCAAAAGAACCCTCCCCTCGAACGCCAGCGTTGCCACCGAAGGTCAGGACGGACGGCTTGTCGCCCCTGCCGCGACCCGCAATGCCGAAGCTTTGTGTGACCTGCTGGCTCAATGGGCCCCCAAGGCAGGTCGGGCGCTGGAAATTGCTAGCGGCACCGGCCAGCATGTCATCGCTTTTGCCACTTGCCTGCCCGACCTGAACTGGCAACCCACCGAAGTCGAGGCCGAGCGACGCGCCAGCATCAACGCCTATGCTGCCGATCTGCCCAATGTCACGAACGCTGTCGCGCTGGATGCCACAGCGCAAGGCTGGCATGTCGAGTTCGCCGGTCAGGACCTGATCGTCCTGATCAATCTGGTGCATCTGATCAGCTGGCCGGAGACGCAGGCGTTGGTTTCCGAGGCCGCGCAGGCGTTGGCCCCCAAGGGGCGGTTTATCCTTTACGGACCGTTCAAACGTTCGGGGCAATTGACCAGCGATGGCGACCAGCGTTTCCATGATGCGCTGGTTCAGCAGGATGCTGAGATCGGGTACAAGAATGACGAAGACATCGCTGCGTTGATGCGCGCCCAGAATTTGAATGTTGTCGAGATTGTCGAGATGCCTGCGAACAATCTGGTCTTTATCGCGGAAAAGCCGCGCCAATAGCAAAACAGGCGGCACCTTCGCGCCGCCTGTTCTCTGTCCGGGTTAACCGTCCTTGCGGATGGTTTCGTTTTTCGGATCGTAGGGGCTGTCGCAGGTCACGACCGCATCCCAAAGCTTGTCCTGAATTTTGACCTTTAGCTTGGTGCCCTCGACTGCCATCTCAGGCTTCAAATAGCCCATGCCGATGGATTTCTCGAACGCCACCGAGTAACCGCCCGAAGTCAGACGACCCACACGCTCGCCTTCCGGCGTATACAGCGCCTCGCGGCCCCACGGATCGGCGTCGTCCGGCCCGTCGATCAGCAAGGTGCAGCACTTCACGCGCACGCCGGTCTCTTCCAGCTTGGCTTTGCCGTGGAAGTCCTTGGACAGGTCGACAAAACGCGGCAGGTCAGCTTCCAGCGGGGTCGCATCACGGCCCAGTTCGGTGCCGAAAGCGCGATAGGATTTCTCTTGACGCAGCCAGTTCTGGGCACGAGCCCCAACCAGCTTCATACCGTGCTTTTCACCGGCTTTTTCCAGCAGGTCGAACAGGTAGTTCTGCATCTCGATCGGGTGGTGCAGTTCCCAACCCAGCTCACCGGTATAGGCCACGCGGATCGCGTTGACCGGGCACATGCCAAGTTCGATCTGACGGGCCGACAGCCACGGGAAGCGCTTGTTGGACAGTGCGGTTTCCGGATCGGCGTCCTTGATGACCTCTTTCAGAACGTCACGCGACTTGGGTCCCGCGATGGCAAAGACGCCCCACTGGGTGGTCACGTCCTGGATTTCGATATAGCCGAACTCCTCCATCTTGTCCTCGGCCGCCTTGCGCAGATAGTCGGCATCATACTCGGTCCAGGCACCGGCGGAGACGATGTAGTAGTTGTTCTCGCCATTGCGGACGATGGTGTATTCGGTGCGGGTGGTGCCGTGCGACGTCAGCGCGTAGGTCAGGTTGATGCGACCAACCTTGGGCAGCTTGTTGCAGGTAAACCAGTCCAGAAACTGGGTCGCACCGGGGCCTTTGACGACATGCTTGGTAAACGCCGACGCGTCGACCAGACCCACGCCTTCGCGGATCGCTTTGGCTTCTTCGACAGCATACTGCCACCAACCACCGCGACGGAACGAGCGGGCGTCATGGTCAAAGTTCTCGGGCGCATCCAACGGCCCAAAATAGTTCGGACGTTCCCAGCCATTGACCCAGCCGAACTGTGCACCACGTGCCTTCTGACGCTCATACGCTGGAACAGTCCGCAGCGGACGGCAGGCTTCACGCTCTTCGTCGGGGTGGTGCAGGATGTAGACGTGCTCGTAGCACTCTTCGTTCTTGCGGGCCGCGAACTCGGTGGTCATCCAGTTGCTGCTGTAACGCTTGGGGTCCAGCGAGGCCATGTCGATCTCGGCTTCGCCGTCGACCATCATCTGGGCCAGATAGTAGCCGGTGCCGCCCGCAGCGGTGATACCGAACGAGAAACCTTCGGCTAGCCACATGTTGCGTAGACCCGGAGCGGGACCAACCAGCGGGTTGCCGTCGGGGGTATAGCAGATCGGGCCGTTGAAATCGTCTTTCAAGCCGGATTCAGCACAGGATGGCACACGCTCGGCCATTGCCATGTACTGATCAGCAATCCGGTCCAGATCCAGCGGGAACAGGTCCGCGCGGAAGCTGTCTGGCACACCATGTTCGAACTGCGCGGGCGCGCCGTGTTCGTAGATACCCAGAATCCAGCCACCGCGTTCCTCGCGGGCATACGATTCGTTGTCGGCATCACGGACAACAGGGTGTTCGGGGTTGCCTGCTTCACGCCATTTGACCAGCTCGGGGTCTTTGTCCATGACGATAAAGGTGTGCTCGACCGGGATCGCGGGCATTTTGATGCCCAGCATCTTGGCCGTGCGCTGCGCGTGATTTCCGGAAGCGGTTACGACATGCTCAGCGGTGATAACCACCTGCTCATCCGAAGGAATGAGGTTGCCGCCCTTTTCGACCATCTTGGTGCAGGTGACTTCCCAGTGGGATCCGTTCCAGTGGAAGGCATCGGCCTGCATTTTGCGGACGATATCCACACCGCGTTGACGGGCACCTTTGGCCATCGCCTGCGTCACGTCGGCGGGGTTAATGTAACCGTCCTCAGTGTGATAGATCGCACCCTTCAGGTCGCTGGTTTCGATCAGCGGCCAGCGCTCCTTGATCTGGTCCGGGGTCAGCCATTCGTAGGCAACATCGCAGGTCTCGGCAGTCGAGGCATAGAGCATGTATTCGTCCATACGCTCTTGCGTCTGCGCCATGCGCAGGTTGCCAACCACGGCAAAGCCTGCGTTCAGGCCGGTCTCTTCCTCGAGCTGCTTGTAAAAGTCGACCGAATATTTGTGGATGTGCGTTGTCGCGTAGGACATGTTGAATAGCGGCAGCAGACCGGCGGCGTGCCAGGTGGAACCGGACGTCAGCTCGTCCCGTTCGATCAACATCACATTATCCCAGCCCGCCTTGGCCAGATGGTAGGCAATCGAGGTCCCAACGGCGCCGCCGCCAACGACCAGTGCTTTGACTTGGGTTTTCATAACCGGGCGTCTCCCCTTGAATTCAGTTGACACCATATGGCGCATTTGAAGCACCCGGCGCGACATTCATCCGACCAGTGAGAGAAAGAAAACGACCCGCTGCCGCAAACAGACAGAGGAATCATCGCAATTGGTTTTATTGCCCCGCGGTTGAGCACCGCTTGAGGCTGCCAACCTGCGCGCAAGACGTTCCCAGTCCACCCTTATGAACGCGCACAGGCTGCGCGGATTTTTTGGGGGCCGGTTTCACTGCCGCATCCGAGGCCTTGGGCGTCTTGAATGCCGGTAATTTGTCTTTCAGCCGACTGAAAAAACCCGCCCCTTTGCCATCTTGCGCTACCGCGGCCTGGCGCTGATCCGAATCCAGCAGCAGCTTTTGTGCCCGACCATAGCCGATTTGCAGGATGTCCTGATTTTCGAATACCTCACCCCCGGTGATGTCCATGAGGCCATCGCTGTTGAAATCCGAGGCCGTCAACGAATTGACCATCATAGCCGCGACATCCAGATTTTTGAGCTTTTCATCGGTGGTCTTTTCCTGAACCAGCTTCATTTCGGTATAAAGTTGATCCATCTTTTCGGCGACGTCTGCCTGACGGTCTTGCGAGACCGAGATACCCTGCCCCACCACAAGCGACGGGTATGTCAGCAAGGCGTTTAAGGTGGCATAATCCAGCGCCCCCAAAAGTTCGAGAATCGTGTCATCCACTGCATTGGTGTGCATCCGGATCACAACTTCTTCGTCGATCCCGATCCGTCCGGTGATCTTGCGAAAGTCGAGGGCTTCGGTGGGGCTGGTCAGATCCTGGGTGGTTTCAATGAACGCAACGCCGTCTATCACAGCAAAGCCTTTTTTAGTGGCCGCATGCGCCATGAAGTTCTGTTGTCGGGAAAGGGCCATGCCCGCCAGCGTATTGCGTGCCGATTTCGGTTTGAGACTGATGTCAAACCAGGCGATTTCATCGCCTTTGACATAGACCAGCCCTGTTTCGCTAAGTTTGCGCACAATCCCTTCTTTACCCGAATTCGTAAGACGGAACAGTTCCGCAGTACCCGAAATCGAGCTCATCAACGGGGTCGGGCCAAAATTCGTGAGCACAATGTCGACGGCTTTTTTGTCGGTGTCGGTCAGCTCATACTGCACCCACTCCGCACCCGCCGTCGGTAGATGGGATTTCGCCCCGGCCTTCCACCGCTTTTTACGGTCACGCTCGACGGCTTTGGCCTCGCGTTCTTCCTGTTGTTGGGTAAAACGCAGCTTGATCGTTTCGACATAACCACTGGCAGACAAGGTGCCGTCGTGCTTTTTGCCCTGTTGGTAATAATCAAGGCCTGCAATGGTCACCAATACGATCACCAAAAAACCCAAAATTCGTAAAACGCCCATCTGAGAATCCAAAATCTATCGCTGCTCATTTTTGCATATGATAGAATGAAATTAGGGCAGCCTTGTGGCTGTCAGATCGGAATTTCTACGTTGATCAGTTTCCCGTCCTTGGCAAAATTTTACCCGGATTCATGATGTTATCCGGATCCAGTGCTCTCTTAATCGCGTCCATATAGCTGACCGCCGCACCTAATTCCTTGATCAAGTAAGGGCGCTTGCCCTGTCCGATTCCATGCTCACCGGTACAGGTGCCTTCCATCGAGATGGCAAGATCATTCAGCCAGCCAACAAACCCGTCGGCCCGGGCCACCTCATCACCATTATCCATGTCGATCAGCAGCAGAGTGTGGAAATTTCCATCCCCCACATGCCCGACAATCGGTGCCATCAGGCCCAGCTCTTCGGCCTTATCCCGGGCCGCGGTGACGCATTCCGCCAGGCGCGAAATCGGAACACAGACATCGGTTGAAATCCCCTGCGCTCCGGGACGCAGTTGCAGGCTGGCCCAGTACATACCATGCCGGGCCTGCCACAGCTTGTTGCGCTCTTCAGTCGTTGAGGTCGCGGCAAAGTCAGTGCCACCAAACTCATCAGCGATCTGACCAAAGGTTTCGGCCTGCTCAACCGCACCGGCTTCTGATCCGTGGAATTCCAATAGCAACAAAGGCGTCTCTGGCAGGCTGAGCCCGGAATAGGCATTGGCCGCCTTAACTGACAGCTCATCCAGCAACTCGATCCGGGCCACGGGCACGCCGTATTGGATCGTCATCATCACAGCCTGACAGGCCGCATCAACCGTCGGAAAGGAACAGCGGGCCGAGGTGATCGCCTCGGGGATACCCTGCAAGCGCAGGGTAAGTTCCGTGATGATGCCCAAGGTGCCTTCGGCCCCGATCAACAGGCGGGTCAGATCGTACCCAGCCGAGGACTTTCGTGCCCGGTGACCGGTGCGGATAATCTGACCATCGGGCATCACCGCCTCAAGGCTGAGGATATTGTCCTTCATCGTGCCATAGCGCACCGCGTTGGTGCCCGAGGCTCGCGTAGCCGCCATCCCGCCCAGCGACGCATTGGCACCGGGGTCAATGGGAAAGAACAGGCCCTGATCGCGCAAATGGGCGTTCAGGTCTTCGCGCGTCACACCCGGCTGCACAGCGCAATCCAGATCGCTGGCATGCACGGCCAGCACCTTGTTCATCTGGCTTAAATCGACCGAGATCCCCCCCGCCGGGGCGTTCACATGCCCCTCTAGCGACGTACCGGTGCCAAAGGCAATCACGGGAACCTTGTGCTGGGCGCAGGTTTTGACGATCTGAGAAACTTCCTCGGTCGAATGGGGGAAAACCACCGCGTCCGGAGCCTGATTGTTGATCCAGGTCGTCGTATGACCGTGCTGCTCGCGGATCGCCTGTCCGGCTTGCAAACGGTCACCAAATTTCTGCTTTAGGATACCGACAACCGTTGCAATCCCAGCCTCGTTTCGCGGCAACGCAGCTGCTTGCACCATGTACTTCCCCCTTTATTCGCCCAGCGCGATGCCTTCGCGGCGCGGATCGGCGCCACCAGTCAGGACGTCTCCGATCGCAATCGCATGCAGACCCGACGTCAGATCGCGCGGGTTCACCTCGAACCCCAGTTCGATCAACGGGTCCGAGAACCCTTCGGCCGCCGTGCCCAATTCCACATCATAGGTGCCAAAGCGGTTGACCAGATGCGGCAGCGACAACGCCTGTTGCACATCCATATCCCAATCGGCCCAGGCGATAATCGACTTGGCCACATAGCCAATAATCCGGCTACCGCCGGGCGATCCGATTGCCAGCACCGGCTTGCCGTCCTGCATAACAATCGTCGGGCTCATGGATGACCGCGGGCGTTTGCCAGGCTCAAGCCGGTTGGCAATTGGCACACCATCGCTGTGGGTTTTAAACGAGAAATCGGTCAGTTCATTGTTCAGCAGGAACCCGTTGGTCATCAGCCGCGAGCCGAACCCGTTTTCAATCGTTGTGGTCATCGACAGCACGTTGCCATACTGGTCGACAATCGAAATATGTGAGGTCGATGGCAGCTCGAGCGAGACATCATCCGCCCAGTTCGACGCATGGTCGAACACTGGGTTACCCGGGGCGGCCTCGGTCAGCGCACCCTCTCCGCCCAGCAGTTGCCCGCGTTCAGACAGATAGGCGGGATCGACCAGACCCTGCGTAGGCATCGGCACATAGTCGTGATCAGCCATGTAACGGCCGCGATCCGCAAAAGCCAGGCGCGACGCATCGCCAATCAACCGCCACGTATGCGCATCTTCGGGGCCCATCGCAGCCAGATCATACCCGTCCAGCATGCCCAGAATCTGTCCAACCGTCAGCGCCCCGGACGAGGGTGGCCCCATGCCGCACACCTCATAGGCACGATAGGCGGCGCAGACCGGATCGCGCTCGATCACCTGATACAGCGCTAAATCGACGCCGGAAAGAACACCGGGATTTCCCGGCGCGCCACGCACCGTGCTGACGATACCAGCGGCGACTTCACCGCCATAGAACCCGGCAGACCCTTCGCTGGCTAAAACCCGCAGTGCGTCCGCGTAATCCGGGTTCATCAGGCGCTGACCTTGTTGCAAAGGCTCACCTTCGGGCAGGAAATAATCAGCCGTCACAGGAAAGCGCGACAAACGCTCGGCATCCGCCTCGACCAGAGTGGCCAGACGCGGGGATACAAGGAACCCTTCATCCGCCAACGTGATGCCATCCTGAAACAGGCTGGGCCACGGGCTGCGACCCCAGCGCCGGTGCGCCTCTTCCAACAACGCGGGCGTGCCGGGCGTCCCCACCGAAAGCCCGCCCACTACAGCATCGTAGAATTTCAACGGCTCGCCATTTTCATCATGGAACAGACGGTGGTCCGCCTCTAACGGCGCCGTCTCGCGCCCATCCAGCGTGGTCAGCTTTCCGGTTGCCGCGTCATACCAAACTAGAAACGCGCCGCCACCAAGGCCCGAAGATTGCGGCTCAACCAGCCCCAGCACGACCTGCACCGCAACCATGGCATCCGCCGCCGATCCTCCGGCCCGCAGCACCTTGGCCCCGGCCTCGACCGCCAGAGGGTTCGCAGCGGCAACCATCCAGTTCTGCGAGGTCACCGGCTGACCAGCCATCTTCGCCTCAAGCGAGGCAATCACTTCATCGGTCAGACCCTGAGCCTGCCCTTCCGAGGCGCCCTCGGGCGCCACCGCATCTGCGGTTTCCTGCGCGAATGACGCCTCGCCAAAGATCAGCGCCGTTACAAACAATCCTGAAATCAAATTTCGTCGCATCGTATCCTCCTGAAAAATTGCTCCTTCGGCGCGTATGCGTCACAACATTGCGGGCACAACCTGATCCGGCGGGCGGTGCCCGTCTTCGAAAGTTTTGATATTGATAATGACTTTCTCGCCCATCTCGATCCGCCCTTCCAACGTGGCCGATCCCATATGAGGCAGCAGAACGACATTGGGCAGTTGCCGCAAACGCGGGTTCACCTGAGTTCCGTGCTCATACACATCCAACCCCGCGCCTGCGATTTCTCCCGTCCGGATCAGGCGCGTCAGCGCATTTTCGTCGATCACTTCACCCCGAGAGGTATTGATAATCACAGCCGATGGTTTCAGCAGCTTCAAACGACGTGCATTCATCAGGTGAAAGGTCGAAGGCGTCGACGGGCAATGAACGGAAATAACATCCATCCGGGCGACCATCTGATCGAGGCTTTCCCAATAGGTCGCCTCCAGTTCTTCTTCGACCTCGGGGCGCAATCGGCGGCGGTTGTGGTAATGCACCTGCATTCCAAAGACGCTGGCGCGGCGGGCAACCGCCTGACCGATCCGCCCCATCCCCAGAATGCCAAGGCGTCGGCCACCAATACGGCCACCCAACAGGGCGGTCGGTGCCCAACCGCTCCATTCGCCCTGTTGCATAACACTAACGCCTTCGGGAATGCGCCGCGTAACTGCTAGAATCAAAGCCATCGTCATATCGGCCGTATCGTCGGTCAAAACACCCGGCGTATTTGACACCAGAATGCCCCGCTGGCGTGCTGTCGCCACGTCGATATTGTCGACACCGGCCCCGTAATTGGCGATCAAACGTAGGTTTTCCCCCGCCTGCCCCAGCAAACCGCCATCAATCGTATCGGTGACCGTAGGAACAAGGACATCTGCGTTTTGAACTGCGGTAACCAGTTCTTCCTGCGACATAGGGGTATCTTCGTCGCGCAACTGCACATCGAACAACTCACTTAACCTGGTTTCCACTGCCTCGGGCAACCGTCGCGTTACAACAACACTCAGACGTTCTCTTGGCACTTTCGCCCTCCCATCGCTTTGCAAACCTTCGCGCGCCATGGCATCGTGGCGCAGGATAAGGCGGGGCACAAGAACCCCAACGCATTGAGACGACCTTTTTTCGAAACCAGATCAACAGGCACAAGAGCAGGCAGTCAGTGAGTGGTTTTCTAACGGTAAAACGCCGCCTTCTGGTGGTTTCGTCCGCATTTCTTGTTGTGCTGAGCACTTTATCCGCCAGCGCGCAAGACGCGCGTGGCCCTGTGACCAACCTGCCTTTGCCACGATATGTTTCGATGAAGGCAGCAGAAGGCAACGTTCGGCGGGGTCCTTCGTTAACACATCGAATCGATTGGGTGTTCAAACGGCGGGGCATGCCACTGCAAATCACCGCTGAATACGGCAATTGGCGCAAGGTCCAGGACCGTGACGGTGCCGGTGGCTGGGTGCACTATGCCCTGCTGTCGGGCGTGCGAACGGTGCTGATAGAATCCGAGATGTTGCCCGTCTACGCCAACCCTGATCCCAACGCACAAATCAGCGCCCAATTCGAATCCGGAGTGGTGGCACGCCTGGGCAGTTGCAGCCTAAACTGGTGCCAAATCTCTGCCGGAGGCTATCGCGGCTGGGTCCTGAAATCGAACTTATGGGGCGTCGACCCTTCTGAAATCCGCGAGTAATAGGGCGACGTCAGCCCCGCAGACCCGTCTATTCCTGCGCCTGCTCAGGTTGCGCACCCATATCTTTGTCCAACAACAACAGGTTCCACCGATCGCCATTTGCAGCTTTTGTCTTATCGAGAATTTTGCCAAACAAATCCTCTTCTTCGGCCTGTTCTGCCAGGAACCAGTTCAACATGTTCTGCGTGCTGTATTCCTTGACATCATGAGCCAACTCAAACAGCGCGTTGATCTGGTCTGATACCTGTTCCTCGTTGGCCAGCGCGAGTTCCAGCGCCTCAACCGGTGAGTCAAAATCCACCTTAGGTTTCTTGATTCCGTCCAGCTCAATTCTCGCACCGCGCTGCGCCACAAAGTCAAAGATACGCATGGCGTGTGCCTCTTCCTCAACCGAGTGTCCCCGGAACCACTGTGCAAATCCAGGCAGGTCCTGCGATTCGAAATACGCAGCCATAGCCAGATAGGTGTAAGATGCGTTGAGTTCATTGTTGATCTGACGGTTCAGCGCTTCTGCGACATTCGGGTTCAGCTTCATTTTTTTCTCCTTTGTCACGGGGTGCCGGTATTTACACATTGCTACGTATGTTCGCGAACCCGCACAACCTAGATGTTACATTTTGCATATTATTTTCAACATTTTAACTGCGCATCTCTGCGAGTGAAAAGCACTCGCAATATCGCGGCATCTGGCATATCGGATCTTGTCCAGCTAGCAGACTGCCACTCTCGCCGAAGGGCGGTATATTCTCAAATTCTACATAACATAAGAGTGTTCAACGGTTTCGGGTCAGGCCGAACTGTTTCAAGGCTAAATAATAGGTCGGGAATTGAGCAATCTAAGCGCGAATAATTCACCACAAGCAAACGGTGGGAATGCCGCAAAAATAATTTTTGCTCCAAGCTTAATTTTTCACTCGAAAGCTCTTGAACCCGCTAACCAACAATCGTAGATAGCGCCTCACTGTTGGGGTGTAGCCAAGTGGTAAGGCAGCGGTTTTTGGTACCGTGTATCGTAGGTTCGAATCCTACCACCCCAGCCATAAGAACAAGGGCGCCACGCGGTGCCCTTTCTTGTTTGGTGTCCAACTTGGTGTCCAAACGCTCTTTTCAGCGCTTGGTGCGCCTTTAGTCAAGCAAAGCCGTCACAACCGCAAAGGATGCCAGACCGCAAAGCAGGGCCGATAGCTGCAAACGTGAGTTTGCCTGAGTGCAGAGGCGGAACACCAGCTGGCGGCTGGTGGACGATGCCCAATACCGGCAAGTTAGGTAAGTATTCGTCGCATATCTCTTTGCAACGCTGCTCTGTTTCCACGCGCACGTTTGTCTGTTGCCGCGGTGTGATTGATGCCTATCAAACGACACCTGGCTATTATCTGAGAATTCAGCGAAGCAAGCACGTCAATGCGCGGATTCTTCTTTGGAACGTCCGATTGGATAACGTAGCCTTCTTCGCGAAGCGTGTCCGCTTCAACACCAAAGTCAGCGATCAACATCGAAATTTGCGCCAAATGGATCAGGTCGGAAGGTGTCCAATCGTTGTAGGCGCGCTGTTCCTGCAGCTTTTCGAAAGTGTATCCGGCTTCCAATTCGATTAGTGACGGGTCGCACGCTTCCAAGGGCCATGGATGCAAGTTCTGGGCCGTTTGGACCAATTCGATTTGCGTTCTTGTTTCGGTTACGCGTGGCAATGTGGTTGACCTCGGTTCAGAATAATGTGGCTTAAGCTTACTATGAAAACGCAACTTGAATCACAAGAAATGAGGCGCTGGGCGCAAAATGAGATCAAGCTACTATGGACGTTTTTTTCAGTACGACTGCTTTCGTGGAATGACACCGCGCACACCACCGCGTGGATTAGGCATGTCCCCATCTCGCCGCGGGATCAAGTGGACGTGGCAGTGAAAAATCGTTTGTCCGGCGGCCTCCCCGGCGTTGATGCCGACGTTGAACCCCGAAACTGAACAGTCCTTGTTGAGAATATCAGAGCGCATTTCTTCGAGCATGCGCCGCATTGCGTTCAGCTCAGGCTGAAAAAGATCGAAATAGTCTGACACATGCCGCTTCGGGATTACCAATGTGTGTAAAGGTGTAACAGGAAATCCATCTAGGATAGCGTAGCACAGTTCGTTTTCAGCGATGACACGATCTGCTGATACTTCACAAAAGACGCACCCTTTCTCTCGATGCGCATACGCCTTCGCCACGTCGCGAAAATCAGCGTCGTCTGTATCTCGTTTATTGGTATTGCACGTGATGCAAAGTGCTTGAAAGTTGCTCAGATCATCCTGACCGCCTTTGCTACGAGGGATGATGTGATCCACATGCAAGGCGATTTCCGCGGCAGATGCACCGCATAATTCACAGCGATACTTAGCCTGCTTTAGGACTTCATAGCGAACCGACCCCGGCACATAACCCTTCGCGTTGAAGCGATGCTTCCAAATGCTGTCACCGCGTTTTTCAATGTAGTCAGCAATCTTGCCTTCACATTGGCCGATCAAAGTAGATCGATCTTCTGCGCTCATATTACTTATGTCTTTTAAGCGGTATCCAACAATCCGGCCCGCAAGTTTCACTGGGTCCACGATGCCGTTATTTGTCAGCACCTTCCCAACCATATTCTTAGTACGGATTTCGTAGTACTCGATTTGTGACCTATCGTGTAGCAGCATAGCTTTCGCGATCTGCTCGATGCTCGCTTCGCCGCCAGACTTGAGAAGCTCAAGCAGCATGACGGGTTGATAAACATGCGACATACGCATGTCCTCGTTAATGTATCGCTGCAGGTGTTCAACATTCATTGCCCGCCACATTAGCGACGCGACCGCTGCTCGCAAACGGCTAAGTGGCTGTGTCTTTCCGCTTATCGATAACGACTACCTGCCTACCGCGACCTTCGATACAGTTTATTCCCAGCAGCCGCTCAAAGCGGACGTTGGAGAAACCTGCAGCGAACGGTAGCTCGGAGCCCACACAGACAAATATTGTGCAACGAGCCAAAGTCAGCTTTCAGCGGGATTCCGCAATCTTAGCTAGGCTTCCCGCGAAGAATCGTTGGCGTCGCCGAGCTTTCAGCACTTTTTCGAAAGGCTGGAGCTGGTACCATCTCTGAGCAAGGAGTGCTCCATGGACAAGCTATTAGAACTTACCGGCGTTCAAACCGCGAGTATTTGGGTCAAGCTATTGATACTAGCAACAGTGATGACAGTAGGTGATGTTCATTCACAAATGAATGGCAAGAATATTTTCACTGTGAATTCTTTTGAGTACATTTCAAATAATTTCTTCGGCTTGTGCGCGGTGTTCGCCCTTCTGTCCATATTCGTAATTAGCCTTTCTTTGCTTTCGACTATGTTATTATTGGCACTCTCTAATGTTGCTGTTCGCGCTGCTATCCTACTGCTAAGTGAGCTTGGAAACAAAAACATACATAGGTGCAAGTATAGAATGCCAAGAATGCGTGAAATGGCTAAACAAATTTACTACGAAGGCAAACTTGAGCAATTTAAAATGGCCGAAGAGGAATTGGAGAAAATGCGTCAACAACCGCTTTGGGTGTTTTTTCTATTTGCATTCTCGATTCTTGAATTTTCAAAATTTTACTTGGTTGGCGATGATGCTAAATCGATCATTGAATCCCTTTTATACAGCTTTACCGATATTCCGGCCTTTCTATCGAGTGGCGTGGGTATAGAAACTGATGTTGTTGATTTTGCAATGCTTATTGGTGGAATGCTCATTGTTGCAAAGTTATTTTTAGACTTAATTGTCCATGCTTTTGCGAACTTATTTCTGTATAATAAATACGTTTTATTTTATCCTATTTTTGGCGAGGATACTGAGATCAACAAAGAATTAGAACTGAAATAAGTACAAAGAATTGAAGCTGCCATAACTCGACATCAGCAGCACCGATAGTGCTGCGACGCTATATGCGAGCCCCTAGCGGACGAGGGCACCGGGCTCAACGCGATCCAAAAACAGCGGCCATTTGGACAAGCGCAGTGAAAGCTCATTTTGTCCGCAGAGCGGTCGTTCGAACAGTGTGCCGTGAACGTCTGCTTCGAGCCCGAAGCAGACTTACGTTTCTGCGCCTTCTTTTGGTCCAAGCTCCATGTGGTAACGTTGCCGTGGTTGTATGGAGATTGACCTTATGGATCATGTTTTTGGACGAAGCGTTGACAATCATTTGAAATCACCGCTTGAGCTGCGAGGAACGGAAAAGCCGTACGATCACTGGGTAGACAACAAGGTAATAGACCACATCGATGAACTGGCCGGACGTTTCATCGCATCATCCTCATTAGCGATCTTGTCGACGACGCGTAATGACGGAGTTTTGGATGTTACGCCTCGCGGCGACCCTGCGGGGTTCGTAAACGTCATTGACAAGAATCTCATCGCAATTCCCGATCGACCTGGGAACAATCGGATGGATACCTTTGAGAATATCTTCGGGAACCCGAATGTCGGCATATTGTTCATGATTCCCGGGCATCGCGACACTCTCCGCGTGAGCGGCAAAGGAGCTGTCGTCAGGGACATCAAATTGGGGCAACAACTTTCGGTCAACGGGCGGCCCTCGGATCTGATCCTACTCGTCCATGTCGAAAGGGTTTTATGTCATTGCCCAAAGGCGTTCATCCGCGGAAAGGTCTGGCAATCGCAGGATTGGCCCGACACCTCCAATGTCCCCACCCTTGCAGAGATGTTGAAGGTTCACGGCGCGATGCCCGAGACCGTCAAAGAGATTGCGGACGGGTGCAAAGAAGACGCCGAGGAGAATCTTTACTAGTAGTTACTCGTAATTTTTTGGATTTCTATGGCAGAGGGTGCCGCAGCACTTTGATGACGTCATCGCCTTTTCGGACAAAGCGCACTTCCCGGCGTGTCATAACCTGACCGTCAAACGGAGAAATAATCTCTTGATGTGCTGCACCGGGTTTCGACACGACGACGGCCAAACGTTGACCTGACTTCACCCAATCACAAACTTCAACATCATAAAGAACAGCACCGGATGACGGCGTTGCAAGAAGTTCGGCTGCATCAACGTCGCCTATGATTGGATCTACCTCGGAACTGGCAGGGAGCGTATCGTCGACGGTCCCTATGCTCACCAGATAATGGTAAAGGCCGTTGGCATCTTGTTCGGCAAATTCCGGAGTTACATCGATCATACCGCGCAATTCAACGGTCGCAGCAAATCGCTCATTTCTGTTGTCAGCAGCCCAACGCTCTCCTACAGCCAAGTCGAATGAAATTGGATCGTCGCTGGCGTCGGTTAGAATAACCTGGGCCCCCATCGACCGGCCAAGACGGCGTCCTTCCTCCAACTGCCGCTCAGAAACGTACAAATAGACTGGGCCGTCATCGTCGCAATGTAGATCAAGCACGACTTCCGCTTGTTCAGCCAACTTTAGAAGAGTTGCCTTCAAACGCTCAGATGCAGGTTTGGTCTCCAAACCGCTCGCGGATTTGGGCGGGAACGACCTGTTAAAGTTGACGCGGGTATTCGCATCAAATCGACCCAGCGGTTGACCGAACACCACTTGGGTCAATCCGACCGGATTTGCGTGAGGGACCAATGTAATGTCGCCAGCCACGCGCCCTTCAGCTTCAGCCGCCGCTAAACGCGGGATAAGACGGTCTATCGCCACAGTGCCTGGCATTTCGAGCGAATGCAGACCACCCTGAACATAGACCGCAGGGCCACTTCCGGAACCATGAAAGCGAAAAACGTCCAAGACATATTTCTGGCCAGGTGTATCTGCATCCAGTGTTAGATTTTCAATCTCCATCGAATGGGACACTAAACGCACCTGTGTAAAACCCATAGAGGTTTCTCAAAGCCGCGACACTGGCTGACCCAAATGGCCGGTTCGTCCGCACTTCGGTCGTTCATCTGAACTCGTCGAATGACCGGTGTGAGCCCAAAGCAGACCTTCTCGACCAGTAAATCTCGCCGCTGCAGCATTACTTCTCGTTAACCGGAGCGTCGCGGCGCAGATTAAAGACCGGACATTCATGCTGGCTGCGGCGAAATTCGGAGGCACTACGCTCCGTCGCGGACAAAACACTCGTTGTCTCTGGGGCCGCTGCATGGACTAAACCCACTCCATCGAAACCGTCTTCAACACCGCAGCGAATAAGCCGTCGTTGCGCGCAACAGCGGCTCATTGTAGACTTCAAACAGGGGAGGTAGATCCATGCGTTGGATTATTGCCATCTTTACAACGGCATTCTTTATACTTGGGCCCGCTCAAGCAGGTCAGTTATTCGATGCTGCAAAGCAGGGTGATACAGCGACCGTTAAGGCTCTGTTGGAAAGCGGTACCTCGGTTGATGAGCGGGGGCCGAACAAGGCTACGCCCTTGATTGCTGCTGCGTTGGCTGGAAACACCGAAACCGCTGCGGCTCTGATCGAAGCAGGGGCTGACGTGATGGCGCGTAACCACAGCGGTTTCACTCCACTTCACGCGGCTGCCTTCGGCGGTAAGATTGAAACAGCGCAGCTGCTTCTCGCCAAAGGCGCAGACGTGAATGGACGCGTCAACAGGGCCGAAAAGTCACCCATCTTCATGGCGGCCGATGAGGGTCATATCGAGATGATCGAGCTACTGCTCGACAACGGTGCGGATATTGTGACACTCGATAACGATGGCTTTTCGGTTCTAATCCGAACGATGTTCCGTAAACACTATGATATCGTTGGGCTGCTGAAGCAGAACGGAGCCACTTGCCCCCCGCCAGATGCCTTCGGCCCGGAATTTCACCGCCTGTGTTTGGAGGCAGGCACATGAGGTAAGGTCAAAAAATGAACTTTCGACTTCTGATGAGCGGGCTGTTTATTGCAGGCATGACCACGAATGCGCTGGCGGATGAGCCCATCAACACTGGGCCTTTCGGCGATGTTGCAATCAAGGGTTATGATACTGTTGCCTATTTCACCGAAAGCCGTGCGGTAAAGGGATCAAGTGAGTTCGCATATGATTGGCTTGGCACGCCATGGCACTTCAACAGCGCAGAGAACCGCGAACTGTTTAAGTCTGACCCAACCAAATACGCTCCGCAATACGGCGGGTATTGCACATTGGGTGTCGGCCTTGGGGCCAACGCGTCCGAAAACATCGACCCAGTAAATTCCTGGCGGATCATCGATGGGAAGCTTTACTTTATATCGGACCCGACCGGAGCAGAAATGCTTGACCACCCAGAAGGGGAAGCGGTGATCGCCAAGGCGGATGCGAATTGGGAGAAGACCAAGCCGCTGGCAGCCAAGGATTACTCTAACTGACGCGCACCTCGGATGATGGTCATCCGCCAGGGCTAAAGTGAAACAGAATATGCGGGTTGATGTAGCTGTAAGGCTCGCTCGCCCCGACCTCTTCTTCGGCATTTTTGTAGACCATGCCACAAGCCGGGCGACCAAGCGAAAGACCGGGTTGTTGTAAGCACAATGTGTCATCTTTCACAAATGCCGATCCAGTGACAAACAATGTGGATGCGCGCAAGGCCATACTTCCGTTCTCTGAAATCTGCATCAAGCCGGGTCCGCGGCCTTCGAAGTTTCCCTGCCATACGTTGCCGTCGATCAGAGCGGTAATCGCGTCGGCAGATAGCTTTTCGCGAGCGCCAGGTTGAAAGTCGAAGGGCCATTCCTGCACGCCCGCAGTCAACATTGCATCAATGATCCGATCGAGTTCTTCCTGCTTCCGAAAATGCGCAAACAAGACCTTGTAGAGTTGCGCCGAAGTATGCGGAGCAAATTCGGCCACCTCGTCTGCAGTTGCTTGCGCCTTTTGCGTCTGGCCAGCCTCTCCATAGGCGGCCGCGAGGATGTTAAAGTAGTCCTCAATACCTTGAGAATTGCCTTTTATCTCCTCAAGGATTTCGACGGCACGTTGGGGACGCCCTGTCAGAATATAGGACAAGCTTGCGATCTGACGTGCATAGCCCGGCAATAGTGGGTTGAGACGCAGAGCCGTTTCGAAATTCTCGATCGCCTCTTCATGTCGGCCGTAGAAAGTTTGCGCAAAGCTCAGCGCAAGATAAGCAGATGCTTCACCGGGGGCCTTCTCGACAGAAAGCTGCGCCGAGCGCATCGCTTCCTCATACCTTCGATCCACAGTCTGCAACTCGCTTAATACGGCAAAAGGCATCGCCGCATCGGGATCAATTTCTAAGGCACGACCGGCATGTTCGTAGGCTCGTTTCCGGGCGACCGGAAAGGGCAGCACATCGTCATAGTTACGGCGCATGATCAATGCCTCGGTGCGGGCCTGTGCCGCGAATGCCCTGGCAAAAGTCGGGTCGATTGCGGTTGCGTCCGAATAGAGGCTCAACGCTTCGCGCAGCCCGGGCCGAAAGCCGCTGCGAGCGGCTTCTTCGGCTCTGAGAAAGAAGTCATATGCTTCCAGATCCGTTGTAGGTAGGCGTTCGATCCGCTCCTTTTCGGACACACTCACATCCACACCAAGTTGATCAATGATCTCGTTTATCAGGCCAGCTTCCATGGAGAAAATATCAGCTTCGTCTCGCTCCAACCGCTCGGCCCATACTGTCTGCCCGCTGCTCACATCTGTCAGCCGCGCGTTGACCAAAAGCCGAGTTCCCGCTCTGCGCACGCTGCCTTCGAGAACATAGCCCACCCCCAACTCGCGACCGATGGCCCTGCTGTCGATTGTCCGGTCCCGATAGGAAAACGCAGTGTTGCTGCCGATCACCATCAGCCCGGCGACTTTCGAGAAATCTGTAATCAGATCGTCCGTGAGCCCATCTGCGATGTAGCGTTCCGCGTCTGGCAGCCCGAGGTTTTCAAAGGGCAACACAATGAGAGAAGGCAGCCCGTCCTCTGCCGCGATGATTTCACTTTCAGCGCCGCCGAAAAGGGCAACTATACCATCACGCAATATAAAAGCGGCACCTGAAAGAATCGCTATTACGGCCACCGCCGTGACAGCGCGTCGAACTTTGAAGTGAGACAGTGAATTGTATTTCGAGCCATTCGGGTCCGCCATCCGAAATACCGTGAGAGGCTCAGGTATGTTTTTGACCCGGTGGACACCCGCAGATTCAAATGGCTTACTGACTTTGCCGCGCGTGTGTTCGTAAACCTCGCGCGAGATGCAGATGCCTCCGGGCGTAGCTAGGGGTTCCAGGCGCGCCGCAATGTTAACACCGTCTCCGTAAATGTCGTCGCCATCGATGATCAGATCTCCCAGGTTGATACCGATCCGCAATTCGATACGCTGGTGGGGATCAATGGTGTCGTTTTTGTCCTTAACCGCCTCCTGTATCTGGATCGCAGCCTCCACGGCATCAACAACGCTTGCAAATTCGGCCAGCAGTCCGTCGCCGATAAGCTTGACGATCCGCCCGTTCTTTTCATCTATCAAACGGGTGAGGATGTCTTGGCGCACCGTGGTCAAACGTTCGAAGGTGCCCACCTCATCCTCGGCCATCATACGGCTGAAACCGACTACGTCTGCGGCGAATATGGCGGCAAGCCTGCGTTCCAAGGTTTGCCCCTCTCCTCCAAATATGGGCAGTACTGCGAAGGTAACACTGAAAAAACGTGACGGAAACTGCGCTCGCTCAAAATATTTGGCTGGGCGGGTGCTTGTCGTTCAAAGGTACGGTGGCGCAACAAGCCAATTGTCTCCGCAGCAGCATAAGGCAGCTTGCTCCGCATTTGAGACATTATATCCGAGCGAAGCGAACGGCCTGATTAAGTTTTGGCCTATATGCATGATTTGAACGTCCGGTATCGAGAAATCGTGCTGCGCCGTCGCGGGCGATACCGTGACACTGTCGAGCAATCGATTTGATTTTCGCTGCGCCAGCATCGGGCGGCTTTGTCCCGCATTGCAGACCTTGGGCGTTATTAACTGAATGTCCGCATTGAGCTCAAAGGCGACTGAAACGGTAAGCGATGCATTGGTCGCTGAGGGACGGACAGCTGACCTTCGCTGCGCGGCGCACATATTACTGCTTTGCGGACAGCCTACTTCCCACGTCCACTATATCCCCGCCAAGGTTTCGTTGAGTTCCGCACTAGAGCCCAAGTTCTGCCAGGCGTTTTTCCTGACGCAAGGTAAGGACATCGATTTCGGTTATCGCCGCAGCGGTCAGACCTGCCCCCGGTTTGCGGAGCGTCGGATGGGCGATAATCCCCTGGCGAGCCAGAGAATACTTCCTGATAGCAAGCCCCATGCCGGGCTGTGATTCATACCGGATCATCGGCATGTAGGCATCAAAGATATCACGTGCGCGGTCAAGCTTGTCTGCGAGGAAGGCGTCAAGTACCTGGCGCATCATTTCGGGGTATCCAAATCCCGTCATCGCGCCATCCGCGCCGCGGATCATTTCTTCCAGCAGAAACATCCCGCCGTTCCCACACAGGATAGAAATGCGGCGCCCGCAAGCGTCGGACGCTTTTCGAAGCGCGCTAATCTTTTCCAAGCCGGGCCAATCTTCGTGTTTGAGCATAACGCAAGTCGGGCAATCTTCGACGATCCGAAGGATCACCGAAGGCGAAATTTGAACACCGGTCGCCAATGGAAAATCCTGCAGGACAAACGGGATATCGCCCAGCGCATCCGCGGCACTGTGGAAATAATTTGTAATTTGCGCATCTGTCTGGAGCCCCATTGGCGGGGCGACCATCACCCCGTCTGCACCGGCCTCCATTGCCTCGTTGCTCAGTGCCGTTATCGCCGCAAAGCCGGACGCTGACACCCCAACGATCACCGGCACCTGGCAACGTGCGGTGACGCGTCGAACGACCGCCACGGATTCCTCGGCGGACAGCTTGCCTGCCTCGCCCATCATGCCCAGGATTGTCAGGCCGTCGGCGCCCTTTTCGATATAGGCGTCGACCATCCGGTCGATACTGTCGAAATCCAGCGCGCCGTCCGGCAGAAACGGGGTGGCGGCGATGGTAAAGACGCCTTTTGCGGTTTCATCAAGCATGGTCGGTACTTTGTGGTTTGTGTGAAAGGTCCAATTGGATTTGTCCCAACGCCATGCTAACGGCGGCCTGGGTGGGTTCGACAACGGGCAGGCCGGTCGCCTCCTGCAGTGGTTCGCGATAGCTGGCCATTCCCGCGCATCCCATGATCAGGACGTTAGCGCCATCATCGTCGCGCAGCTGTCTACCAGTGGCAATCATCGCATCAAGGCTTGTGTGGGGGTTGGCAAGGTCCGCCACCCCAAGACCCAGGGCACGATCCCCTGCCAGCCGATCCAGCACGCCCATTGCGCCAAAGGCCCTGAGGTGACGTGGTATAGAGTGCGGTAGAATGGCGATCACACCAAACCGTTGTCCGAGGGTCAGCGCCGTCACGACCGCCGCTTCCTGAATGCCGATTACCGGAAGGTCTGTCTGATCGCGGAGAGCATGTAACCCGGGATCGCCGAAACAGGCAATCACATATCCGGCGGCATCGGTTTGCGCGGCGGCAAGTTCCAGCATCGGCGCGATGGTTAAATCCGCCTGACGCTGGCATTCGATGCCCGATGGACCCTCGGCCAAGGTCAGACAACGAATGGGGATGCCAAAGCTGCGCAGAGGGGTGATGGCCACGTCGATCCCGCCAGTGACCGTATGAGAGGAATTAGGGTTTATGACGATGAGCGTGCTCATGCGCCTTGCCGGATAGCTGACTGGATCTCGATTTGATAGCCCTCGGGGTCGTTGAACACGAACGCGCGAATGCCGATCTCATCATTGACGAATAGCTTTGACAGGTTGTCCAGCCTCTTGGCGAGGGCGTAGTCATACCAGCCGTCCACATCCGGCACCCGAATGCATAGCTGCACGGGCTTGACTGCGGCCCATTTGTTCATGCCCTTGGCCTCATCAACCAGTCCGACATGGGCGCCGGGACAGATTTGATAGATCTTGCACCAACCTTGATCAATCGCCAGCGTCAAGCCTAAGACGTCCTCGTAAAACCGCATCGCGGCGGGCAAATCACGGTAGTAAAAGAATGTGATAGCCAGTTGATTGGCGGCGTCTGGTCTGCTCATGCGGGTGCGCCTTCTTGTTTGGTCGGTTGAGTAGCAAGGACAGGCCGGTCGATCCATTGCCCACTTCCTGGGATGCCGAAGAACTCACCGCTTTTCACAAGTGTTCGCCCGCGCAGAATGACCTGATCCGGCCAGCCGTTCACGCTGAAACCTTTCCAAGGGTTGTAACCAACATTGTCATGCAGATCATTCTCGCCATAAGTAACGGTCTTATCCGGGTCCCATATCACGATATCGGCATCCATGCCCTCTGCGATGCGGCCTTTTCTTTGCAGACCATAAAGCCGGGCAGGAGCGTGTGAGGTGAGTTCGGCAAAACCTTCAGGCCCGCCGCGCCCCTTGGACACCATAGCGTCGAACATCAGTGGGAGCCGCGTTTCCAGCCCTGGCAATCCGTTGGCGATCTGATGGAACCCTGCTTCAGGTCCAGCGGCCAGCTTGCCCGTTTCGTCAAAACGGTATGGGGCGTGATCCGAAGACACCAAGGCCAGAGTCCCGTCCTGCAGGGAATGCCAAAGTGCCTCTTGATCCGTGACATTACGTTGTGGTGGCGAGCACATCCACTTGGCGCCGTCCAATCCGGGACGATCCAACACTTCTTCTGTCATGAATAGATAATGCGGGCAGGTTTCGGCCCATACGGGCGCACCCCGGTCCCTCGCGACGCGCACCGCCTTCGCGCCTTCGCTCGTCGAAATGTGAAACAGCATCACCGGTTGATCAAGGTATTCGGAAAAACGGCAAATCCGTTCAACCGCCTCGATTTCGGCCATTCTGGGCCGGGACCGGGCGTGATCGCGCGGGGTGGTGTGACCAGCACTTATCAGCGCCTCTTTGGCCTGCGTTATGATCGCGTCATTTTCGGCATGAACGCAGACCAGCGCGCCTGCCTCGCGCGCCTGACGGAAGATTTTCAAGAGCTCGGCGTCATGCAGTTGGATATTGTACGTGGTGAACACTTTCAGCGACCGGTGGCCCGCACCGATCAGATCGGCGAAATCACGCTCGAACTTGGGAACCGAGATATCGGTCAGAGTGATATGAAAGGCATAGTCAATCATCGCGCCCCGCGCGGCGCGCGCCGCATAATCCGCGACCGTGTCGGCCAATACCTGACCGCTTGCTTGGGCGGCGAAAGAAATGACGCTGGTTGTTCCCCCTATTGCCGCTGACCTGGTCGCGGTTTCGAAAGTGTCCGCGTTCCATTGACCCATGCCAGACATCTGCTCGATATGCGCGTGCGGGTCGACACCGCCGGGCATCACCAGTTTGCCTTTGGCCGAGATGTGGGTCTTCGCGTCCAAAACTGGCTTTCCGACTGATACAATCTCACCATCCGCCACGGCCAAATCGCCCTCGATCACCCCATCAGGAGTAACCAGTCGACCATCATGAATCACAAAGTCTATGCCGTGGGACATCTGTTCCTGCCATTTTACCAACGCCTAAGGGGTAGCATGCACCAAATCTCCGGGGCTACAAAGCGCCACAGACACTGCCAAAGCGCTTCCATCGGTGGCGGACGCGTGAGGCGGGCACGCCTGCGCGTGCCTATTTCTCACCAACCAGTTTGGCGCTACACAAAAGTTTTGCACATTGCGTGGTGGCATGAGCGACGGGTGCCCTTTTGTGTTAGGGCTGCGGGAGTATCTCGTGTACAGGACGTTCATAGCAAACCAGATTGAACCATCGCAGTGAACGGCAGCTATGACGGGCCGCGCTGCGGTGACGTTCACTCCAGTCCGATGGCAGCTAAGAGCCGGAGGCGCCAACTGGCCTTAATGTCGCAAATGTCGGGAAAGTCCGCATGTGAGACATTGGTGCGCGCCACAGCAAAGGTCCGGTTTCCGTCCGACAACAGTTTTCCATCGGTAGAACCGGACAGAATGGATCTACCTAAGTGTTTCCTCAAGTGGCTCCTGAATGCTCGTGGTGGCCCAGTTTGGCAGCAAAAAATGGCTTTGTTGTTGAAGAAAGCCTTCCCGCGCGGTGCTGGGGTTTCACCAAAGGTTACGAAACACCCCCGCCCCTAGCAGCGAACCCAACCGACCAGCGGGGCGTAGCGTGACGATGCGTGACGCTGAACGTGCGATCATGCGGATCTGATGCGCGGCTGTGACAGCAGTATCTATAACTGAACTTGATGTATCCGATCTGTTGACTTTCGCTTATGATGATCACCGTCAACGGATACAAATGTATTCCTAGTTTTGATGCGCACGGTGCGCAGGGATCTCCTATAAATGTCCAACAGGATGCGCTCGACACGGGCTTGCGCATGGATCATTGGAGACATGGCTTTCCTCTTTCTTATTATTCCTTCTGGTAACAAGGGTTTACAAAGAGGGAATATCAGCGCCAGCAGGGTCTTGTTGGTCTGTGCACATGCGCAAGGCAAAATCCACAAGACGTATGTCTCCAAATGTCTATGCGCTGGTCTTTGAGTAACGCAACTTGTTCCGGTTCGGTCCGCTGTTGAAACGACCGTCAAGTTTGAACCCACACAGTTCCAGAATAGCTTTCACACGGTTCTGATCGCTAACGGTTTGCCGCTGAGGCTCTTTCCCAACGGTGGTCAAACAATCTGTAATCGTCACTTCTGTCCGTTGCTCAAGATACGGGCGCAACACGCCTTCCCAAGGGTCAGCAGCTACACGTGACCGCTGGATGCGAAGCGCGTAATCCTTCACGGCGGGATCAGTCAGATACCAGACCATCCCCTGTCGATACATTGCCACAGCGTCCGCCCAGATCAGATCGCGATCACGGGCAAGCCCAATCAGGTCAATCGGGTTCGGTGTCTGGACGATCCAGAACCGGCGTTCGCCTTGACTGTCGCGAAGATAATCGTTCCGGTTCGTTGATCCGCCGATCACACATCGACGTGGATAGTCGATTTCGAATTTGTCGTAGGGCATCTTGAACCGTTCAACCCGTCGCGTCATGAATCGTCGCATGTCTTCCAGTTCGGATTTCAACACACTGGTCAGTTCGGACATTTCGATGATCCATTTGCCCATTATGTGCTGAGGCGCTTTTTCGCTATGGAAATCAGGCAGGCTGTCGCTGAAGAATTCATCCCCCGCCAGTGTACGAAACAAGGTGGATTTGCCGCCACCTTGAGGACCTTCAAAGATCAGCGCGTGATCAGCTTGGCATCCGGGCTGCAGCGCCCGCGCAACGGCTGAAATCAGCCAACAGGCACCTACAGTCTGAAGGTACGCATTGTGGACGGTCTGATCGGCGGGATCGCCTGTCAGCGGGCTGGTACTGGCACCTGCGTATCTCACCAACCAGTTCGAAACGACTGATCCGAAGTAGCCAGGTGGGGGTAAGTTCGTCAGGTAATCGGCTAACGGATCGAATTCGTTTTCATCGGCTACAGCAGTGATCGCATCCTTGACCATTTCGGTCGCTACGCTGCGGAACACGCCCTGCCGTTCGAACCACATTTTCAACTTCACCCAATCACCGTCGCGAATAGGTCGGATGGTGAATGTGGTTTTTGGCGTCTTGCTTCCCGGTACCGGCCTCAGGAGGTAGATGCGCATATCCATCAGGTTGCGCCCGACCAGCCCAGCCGTCTGTTCCGAGTTGTTTAACAGCAGGGTGAAGTTTTGCAGACGAACCAGAATTTCACCCGAAGTGCTGGTGATGAAATCCAGGTCGGGTTCCACACTTTGAGGTAGCGTCATACCCGGCGGCAGCGTGGCAGGGGCCGTCGCACCCAGCGGCATAGTGGGCGCACCTGCACCGGCCAGATCGAACTTGCGCTTTACGGTATCGGCCCGAACGCGCTTTATCAGGCCAGCAGGCAGATCAGCGGCGTGTTTCTCGGCCAAGTAGTGCATAGTGCCACCGAAGGCGAGACTCCCGTCTGGGCGGGCGCATGCTTTCCATTGGCGTTCGATAGCGCGATCCGTGTCCTGTCCGCCGACCCACTTGCGGCTGTAGTCCAAAAAGAGTGGCCAGCCATCGTCACCGAAATCCCAGCGCAGGGCATAGGACAGCTTGTACCATTCTTCTCCGTCCAAAGTGTTCGGACAAGCGGTCAGAAAATCCTGCGCCAGATCGATGTCGGGAGGAACGTCATTAAGTGGATTTCGTTCGCCTGATGCAGTCGTCCGTGATCGGCCACGTGACCAGCCCAGACCTTTCGCGATGCCTTCCAGTAATTCTACCAGTTCCAGCGCACCGGCTGTATCCAATGTTAGGCAGCGTGAAGCCTGGGGCGTCGCGGCATCTTGGCCGACATACCATTTGTATGGTTGGCCGGTGGCAGGATGATCGCCCAACAGGACCATCTGTCGCCCGGTGCCGATGATTTCGATCAGTTGCTTGGCGTGACCATCTTTGTTGAATTCGATCTTCATCGCGGGAACCGCTTCACCAGATACCCGAAACACGACCAAGAACTTCGGGTGCTGTCCAATGCGGACTTGCATCTGCGGATACCGCGCCAACAAAGCTCTGAACCACTCCAGCGCAAGGTCAGGGTTCATGCAATCGCAATCAAGCCCGACCCAGTGATCGCCGCCTAGAAGGCCGCAAGACGAACCAGCGGCGTCATAGGTTGCGATGTCGGCTTCAGTAATCTGATAGTCGGTCCAACCGCTACGCATGCCCCATGCGTCGCCATGCAGGATACCCGGTACCTTGCCCATTTGGCTGGGATCGAGATCGCAAGGCGGAATGTGGTACTTATCGCCGGGCGGGAAAATGTGGCCGTTGCCGGGATAAAGCGATGCACCGACCGGAATTAAGGGGACGATTTGGGTGAAACCTGCATCATATGCTGTCGTCAGGTGCCCATGGACAGTCTTATCGTTACCCATGATTGCCTCGTTTGTTTGGGGGCAATGTTCGTTTCAGACCGGCCCGCCCAGACGTTGCGGTTGCGGCGGGTCTCATTTTAAGCATCGATGAAGTCCGGCCCGCCCATACAATTCCGTAAAATATCGGCTTCCCATACGTTGCGGGCATCTTCGACGGTTTCCACGTCTCGGATTTCTTCGATCAGTGACTGCCGGTCACCAATGCCGTTTTTAAAATGTCGATCAGGTCAGTCTTCTACTCTTCCAGGGTCATTCTCAGTTCCTTTCGGGCACAATTACCCCACTGCCCCGCGCGGCCCGAACGTGGGCGGTAAATACCGAGTGTCAGTTGAGTTCGAAACTAGTGAGGAAGCCCTACCAAGTATCTGCATAGCGCCACGGGACATTGCTGGACGTCATTGATCAGTTGTCTGGCCCAGCTTCCCAACGCACCCACCATGTCCTGACATTGCCGCCACTTTGCGCGGCGGCCTCGCTCAGGTCACCTGAATTTGGGGCTTTAGTCATACGCAATCCCTTCCTCGAGGTCCGCGAGTGCGCCATGAAGCATTACTTCATCCATAATGAGCTCCAGACCATTTTCCAGCCGAGAATACCCTGTTACGTCGATCAAGATCTTTATTGCATCCAACGCCTCGAAAAGCGCCGCATTGGCAGCATTAGCGGCCTTGCTGATATCCTGTTGATCACCGGTTTCTTGTGCACGATAAGCCAGATTCACTGCACGAGGGTCTCTGTTAGGGCTATTGGTGTGGTCTTGTGTCATACCGCTCCTCCGATCTTCAGGCTGTCCAATGCTTCCTGATAATGGCGCTCAGGTTCATCGTGCGGGATCAGCGTGCGTCGGCCGCGTTTGATATGGCGGACCTGACCGGCCGCGACCTGTTTGCGCACGAGGCCTTCCGAGACGCCCATGCGCTGGGCGTATTGGGCCATGCTGATGAAAAGTGGTTGGTTTTGATCTGTCATCGCTAGCTCCATTTAGTTACATATATATACGTAACATTTTTACTTTTATTGCAGCAACGACTTTGTTACCGTTGTAGACGCTCAGTGCGCCAAATACGGAAACGAGACATGATTTTTTTGGACACCAGATGGAAGCCTGGCCCGAAAGCCCGTGCGATCGCGTGGGGAGAAGCTGACGCGCCAGAATCGCATGTCTTCCCCAAAAACGGCGAGATACAGTTCCCGCCCCTCTCGCAGCGTCTTGCCTATGACCGGCCGTTGCCGGACCTGTGGGCCGCCCTGCTGACCGCAAGCGACTGGACCGCTTTTACCGCCCTTGGGCCGATCGGTGATGGAACCGGGTCGTCTGAGCCCGTGCGTGAATGGCAGGACACTTTGGACCGTCTCAGGTCCCGCGACACCGACGCCCTGAGATGTGCTGTCGATTATCACCGGGACGCCGGTCGACTTGTGATCGATACCTGCGCCGGGCTCGACATTCGCGCTACTACGCTCGGCGCCTACCTCGACGCGACCGCCTATGCGGATCTGCTTGCCGGCCGTGAGATTGGCCAGTGCGGAACCTGCGGCCGGCACATGGTCAAACTCCGGTCCGATGCCGCGTTCTGTTCCACCCGCTGCCGGATGCAGCACCTCCGTGACAAGAAAAAAGGACATGCCTGATGGCCTCAGTTGTTGAAAAGAAACCCGGCGCCTTCATGATGCGCTGGACCGTGACCGATCCAGTGACGGGCAAACTATCCAAACGTAGCCGCATGTTTGATGGCAAAGGTGGGCGCCGGGCCGCCCTGTCTGAAGCGAACCGTCTGGAAGCCGCAGAGCGCGACGCACCGACCGCAGCGGCTGCAAAGGTTTTGACCCTGCGCAAATTCATAACGGATCGCTGGCTGCCCCATATCCGGGCCACCACGTCCACCACGACCGCGCGCACGCATGAGCAACGGATCGACAAGGTTCTTAACTATCTGGGCGACACGCCGATCGCGCACATTTCGGGCGCCGCGATCGATGCCATGACGGCAAGTATGGCAAAAGCAGGTGTGAGCGCCTTCATGCGGCGCCACTATTACGACACGCTCCGGACTGCACTGCGACAGGGCCGGAAATGGAAAATCGTCTCAGGCGAACCGTGGATGGATGCCACACGCCCCAAGGCCACCCTTAAGCGCGTCAAGGTCGCCACGCTGGACGATAGCTATGCGCTGGCCGATGCGTTCCGTGCAGCCGATCGGCCCATCGCGGCCGCGTATATCGAAACGATTGCGGATACTGGCGCCCGGCCCGGCGAAGTTCTCGCGCTCATGTGGGACGCGGTTGATCTGGATGCCGGCACCGTCCATATCTGGCGCGCCTTGGAGCGCATCAGCTCCGGCAAGTACCGGATCAAAAACACGCCAAAGAATGACGGATCGATCCGGACCGTGGCGCTGGGTAATCGCACCATCGAAACACTGCGGAACTTGCAGGCCCATCACGTGGAACTGCATCTGGGTTCAGACGGGATCTGGCCTAAAGACGGGTTAGTGTTCCCGAACACGACCGGCGAGATTTGGGGCGTGCATTCGGCCGCGCAGGTCATCAAACGGATGGCGGACAAACACAGGCTCGCAACGGGCAGTTATTCTAGGCGCCATGGTATGGCGTCAGAAATGCTTGCCGGTCAGGTTCCGGTTGCGGTCGTCGCGCACCGCTTGGGTCATGCCAGCACAAAGATGACGCTGGATGTCTACACGCACGCCCTACCCCAACACCGAGACGCTGCGGTCGATTGGCTCAACAAGCGCGGCTAGGTGTCCAAATTGGTGTCCATGGTGTCCAGACACACCCAGCGCATTGGATGTATAGTCAAAAAAATATGGTTTAAAAACAACCAGAAACGGATCTTCGTTCGGTTTTTGGTACCGTGTATCGTAGGTTCGAATCCTACCACCCCAGCCACCCACTCACTAATCTTCAGCTCACGAGAGTTTGCGTCGATATTGCTGCGTGATTTCCGCACCTTGGCTCAAGCAACTTTCGACATAGACATGGGATAAGCAGTAAAAACGGCCGATTTCGGCCCTTAATCTCAGTTTGCCAATTCGGCGGTACGAGTTTGGTAGATTTTGGAGAGGTTTTGCTCAGAGCTTAGCAAACCGTTCGCGTTGCTCAGACCAGAGAGCCGGGACGCCTGACCTGATGAGATAGTTAGACGTGAGGCCATCCGGCTGTTCGCCTAATGCGATGGAGTCGAGAATGTCCGGCGCCAGCATCGCCAGATCGACTACATCCTGAACGCGGCGCTTGGATGTGCTTTCCGTCTTTGCGATTTCGGTAAAGGTCTTTCCGCTCTTGATCATAGCCATCCACCGCTGCGCTTTGACGATGTTCTGAACCAGAGTGAGATCCGCCTCCGAGGGTGCGTCTCCCAGATGTAACTTCAGCTCGACTCCTCGTCGGCGCATCCGGAACGGAGCTTCGATGCACAGGGCAGATATGTCTAACCGATCTAGTTTGCACTCAAGCTGCTCGGCTATTTCCCTGTGGCCAAGAAGAACAGTCACCTGGCCTGGTTTGAGATCAACTCGCGCGACAAGAGCAAGGCACTGTTTCGCACTTTGAATGGATTGCAATTTCGTGGAGATGCCCGGGATCTCTGCAGCAGATACGTCCCGCAGGAGGGCTATAGCAAAATCCGGACAGCTCAGGTTTTTTCTGATGACGTCAGCGATCAAAGTTTCCAGTTCATCCGCAGGCAGACGCCAAGCATCTGGATGCTTCTGGCTACGGCCCTTCACCAGTCGGTGGGAGATGTAGTACCGCAGGCGTGTGCCATTCTTCCTGCTGTGGCTGGGTGTCAGGCGGTCGCCGGTTTCATCGAACAGCTTGCTAGCCAATAGGGATCGCCGGGCTTTGCTTTTGGCCCCTCGCGATTTTGCGGCCCCGTCTTGCAGCATCTGCTGAACCCGGTCCCAGACGTCAGGCGCGATGATCGCAGGATGCTGACCGTCATAAACTTGGCCTTTGTGACGAATCCGCCCGGCATAAATCGGGTTGCTCAGAATATGATGGATATGCCCGCGATCAATATGAATACCGCCAGACACCAGCCCTTCCCCACGCACGCGCCGCCGAGATCTGAGGTCCATCGCGTCTGCGCACTCTTTCACAACGCGGATGAGGCCATGCTCAAGATAGAGATCATAGAGTGCTTTAACAGTCGCCGCTTCCTCCGGCTCAATCTTCAGCGTCCGGCCACCTGCCTGATAGCCTAAAGGGACGTTGCCTCCCATCCAAAGCCCCTTGCGCTTAGAAGCAGCTATTTTGTCGCGGATGCGCTCAGCCGTGACCTCTCGCTCAAATTGCGCAAAGCTGAGCAGAACATTCAATGTGAGCCGTCCCATGCTGGTCGCTGTATTGAAGCTTTGCGTGACCGACACAAACGACGCTTCGGCTTGATCCAACCGTTCCACAAGCTTTGCGAAGTCCGCCAGTGAGCGGGTCAACCGGTCGATCTTATAGACCACGATCTGATCGACGCGTTTGTCATCCACGGCTTGCATCAACCCCTGCAAGGCGGGGCGCTCGAGATGTCCGCCGGAGATCCCGCCATCGTCGTAGCGATCCGGGAGCAGCTCCCATCCTTCATGCTTCTGGCTAGCGATGTAGGCTTCGCAGGCCTCTCTTTGCGCATCCAGAGAGTTGAAGTCTTGCTCAAGCCCTTCTTCCGAGCTCTTGCGGGTATAGATCGCACAGCGGACCCTGCGCATCACTGGACCCCGAAGAAGCGCGGGCCGGACCAATGGGCGCCGGTGATATACTGGGCGATGGCTGACAGCGAACGCCAGGTTTTACCGTCCATGACGTACCCACCCTCAACGACCTCGACCTGGTAAGTCCGCCCGTTCCATTCTCGAACAAGCTGAGAACCGGGCTTGGCGGTCGTGGTCAACGTTTTCCCAGCTGCAATCTGCTTCAGTCGCCGGGTGGTTTTAACAGACACACCGCCCAGCGCCCTGTTCTGCGTTTCCCAGATTAGCACCCGCTTCATGAACTGTGGCGAAAGATACTTCGGTGGTGAGCGCCCGAAGGTTTCTCGCCATCGGTCGAGGCACGCTGCGCGATCAAGGGCTTCGATCTCTGATATTTGGATCGAAACATCTTCGTTTTGCTCCGCTTTCATTGGTTGCCCTGCATTTCGACAATTCGGTAGATCGATCCCTTGTCGGTCTCCGCCCTGTCGACCACACGTCCTGCTTTGCGCTGCGCGGATATCGCCGCCCGAGCCGTATGCGGTTGCCAGCCGAAGGTCTGTTGAAGTTGTGCGATTGTGACGCCGGACTTCCGCGTCAGCATTTTGTACAGCTGCTTTTGGCGGGTCGGCTTTTTGGCAACCTTCGTGTTTCTGTCCGAATTTTGGGTTGCCGCAATTGGTGTTGTCATCGTGTTTCTCCACTCTGAGGGCAAAGGTTTATTCCTCGCCCTGTACTGAGTGGAGCCCAGTGATCCCGGGCATGTTCGACACAGACAGTACCGCTCTGAACCGTCGTGAAGTCCAGTCCATTCAAGGAGAAAGCCCGAACTTTTTTAGATCAGTGGGTAATGGCTTCCGTGCCCACTTTCCGACCACAAGCGGTCATCTGACGGAAAGACTCAGATGACTGCATCGAGCCCATCTTGACCGATTCTGCGCGACGCACGAACGGGCGTGAACCACGTTTTGCCGCCATTTGTTATGGTTAGTAAGGTCCCAGAGCTGCCCTTGAGGACTGTTTTCAAATGCTGCATTCGCAGTTCGCATTGCTTCGAACGCAGGCGATCTCACTGGCGTCGGACTGTAGGCAGAGACACCCTGCAAATGTAGGGTTAGCAAGATGGCTGCGCGCAAGAGTGCCGATCTGTGCCTCAAGCTGGTCCGCCGGCAAGCGCCAGCCATCGAGGTTCTCCTCGCCGCTGCGCGCGATCAGCCGGTGCGAGACGTAGTAGCGCAAACGGGTGCCCTTCTTCGTTTTAGAATGCGATGGCGTCAGCCGGTCTCCGGTTTCATCAAAGATTTTCCCGCAAAGTAGCGACACGTGGCGCGGCGTCTTTTTCAAGCGTATCCGGGAGGCCATCCCTTGCAGCCTGAGCTGAACCGCATCCCATCGGTCGGGATCAATGATCGGGTCGTGCTGGCCGTCATGCACTTGATCTTTGTGCCGGATAAGGGCAGTTTCTTAGGGCACAATGTGCGTTTTTCCCATTGTTCAAAGCTGTATTGCGCGAGTTGTTTAACTGGCTGTGTTGGTTCATATCCAGAGGTTGTCTTCTAAATTCCAGTGTCTGCTAAGTCCGCATTGCGGTCGCTCGCGGCATTTCAGCGAATGACCGCACCGAGCCCAAAGCGGACATCACAAGCCCAAATATAAGCTTAACCCACCCCGTTGCTGTCCGCAGAACACTTATTTGATTAAATTACGCCGTAGCTGAAACTATGGCAGCAGGAATTGGCACTCTCCAGGGAGCGACTGAACCAAATTCCACCTGAACAGCCTTGGCTATCGCAGCCCTAATCGCAGAAGCATTTTCGGCAGGCTGTGATCTAAGCAAAAGCGCACCTCTTACGGTGCCGTCGTGAAAATAGTCAAAGGGAGTGGCGGGGTCTGAAACTTCCCAAACGCTACTTGAAGATCGCATATGAGGTTCAGTAAATCCGGCTGCAATCAAAATCGGATATGCGTATTCAGGGTTTGCGAAAGCATGAAGAGGTGGCCCAGGAGGCAAAGAAACGTCTTTACTCCCAAATCTTTCAATGGCTCCAAAAACTATTCGGAATGCGGCTGATGTCTCAGGAGATTCCCATACTGAGTAAACAAAGCGGCCACCTGGTTTCAGTACTCGTTTCGCCTCCTTTATTGCGGCTTCGGCATTTGGGATGTGAAGAATGCCGAACCCCATTGTGACAGCATCGAACGAATTGTCTGCGAAAGGCAAAGTGGTTGCATCACCTTCTACAAAATCCACCATCGGCACTTCCCGACGTGCAATTTCGAGCATCGCTGGAGAGAAATCTAAACCGATAACTTCAGCCCCGGCAGTTGCGAGCCCCTTCGCAACAATTCCCTGGCCACAACAAACATCAAGCGCAACGGAACCGTTCGTTACAAGTGAGGTTTCCACAATGTCAGCGACGCATTGTTCTGCCGCCGAGGCAAACCCCTCTGCATAGGCTTTTGCCGTTTGTGGCTCTGACCAGCCCTTTAACTCGGCCTTGCCGAACTCAGCAAAATTTTCCATTTCAATCTCCAGTCGCCATCGAGGGAGACGCTAACATCAGAAAAACTCAAAATCTAATCTTCCGTTAAGGCGCGACTGATCCTAGTGCAGCAAAGACATTGACGAGAATAGACGAACGCATACCGATCAGAATGTGCGTCGCCCAAGGTCGAGCACTCACGAAGTGACTTCATAAGCGAATATTCGGGCAATCACGTGAGGTTCGCTGATCGTAAACGGTCTGAAAGCTTCGCTCTTCTCAGAAAGCTTCCAGAGCCCATCGGACTCAAGCCTATCCATTTTCTCACGAAAGCCGTGATGCTCATATATGTCGTCACGAACGTTGAAGACGATATGGCCACCCCGCCTCACGACGCGGATTAATTCATCAAAGCTGGAATGCGGAGCATGTCCTTCGGTGAATACGCCAGTAACGATGGCCCCAGAAAAGGTGTCGGACGCGAAATCAAGTGCCTCGCCCATCACCATTCGGTACAACTCGGAGAAAACGCCTGTTTCGCGCGCTTTGTTAAGCATTGCGTTCGACAGATCGATTCCCACTAGATCGCGGTAACCAAGAATATGAAGGTTCTCCGAAGCCAAACCAGTTCCGCAACCCGCATCAAGAGCTTTGCCGCCGGTTGGAACCCACCTTGCAAAAAACGCCGTAGCAAGAACAGGCAGTCGGAATCCCATTGCCGCGTTGTCAGCATCGTATGTTTCGGCCCATTCGTCATACTGGGATTCAAGAGCATCATTGCCGCGAACGGCAAAAGCAGACGACAAGTTGTTGCTGGCTTCTCGGTCGGGCATTCATCTCACCTATCTCGTCGTGGGTAGCAACCTAGCCTGTTCATTGATTAAGCGGAAGCGGCCTTAAGCTAGCGTCTGTTTTGTCCGCTTAGCAGTCCTTGACCCGTTTTTGGCAAACGTCTGGTTTTGGTAAAAGCAGTCATTGATTTGCGCCGGCCCGTTGCTGTCGGTTTGAATGTCTGCTTCTGTCGAAAGTGGCCATTCCGGAAAACTACCGGAAGTTCCGCTCAGCGGACATAACTGCCCTGCCTTCTGAAAAAATTTGGAGTTTTCAGATGAGCAGCCTCTGGCGCCCGCGAAGGTCGCGGACCGCCCCGAGAAAATCCCCCACGCCTATGAGCCATGCACGCTGATCCGCCTGATAGGTGCTGTGCAGTGACGCGGGAAGCACAAGCTGCAGGCCCTGGCCCTGCATTTCGGCCGTCTGGATCTTCGATATCGCTGGCTCAAGAGTAAGCAGATGTTTCGTTCTGATCCGGTCCGCCTCTGCCAGGACCTGCCGCCAGCGGTCTTTGCAGCTTGTTTTCACCGCGAGCATAGCAAGCTGGTCATCCGGGTACCGGCGATCGGCGTATTCGTCTTCGCCTGGAAACAGGAAGTCGGCAGCGTTCCGCTTCTCGGTCGTGGCTTCGCGCGTGTAGCTAACCCCGTGGGCGTGCAGAATGGCCTCAACATGGTGGCCGAAGGCATAGCCAGCCCGCGACTTGCGGCGGTTCTGAACACTTAGCGAGAAGCTCAGGAACCCATCCACGTCCGCCGAACCCTGCTCCATGAAACCGGCCTTCAGCCGATCCGAGACTATCTCTCGCTCCAGATGCCGGAACAGCGCCTCCTCGTGCTCCATCCAGGCAACAAGTGCACCGTCAGGATCGCCCAGCGGATCGACCTCTGTCAGCGTTTCCCGGGCGAACACAGACAGCGAAACAGTGCCTGGAAACGCCCGCCCGAACTTCTCAATCAACACATCAAAGGCATCTGGCTCCGGTTCTTCTGTCTCAATACCCAGATCCGCCAGAACGCTTCGCGCTGCGAAGCCAAGTTCGGCCGCATCGTCGCGATCAAGGCGGCGCGCGACAGATCTTCCCCCGAAAAGATCCAGCCCAAACAGCCACAAAAGCTGCTGGCCGATCGTTGACCCCTCAGGTGTCAGGAGTACCATCAGGCTGCCGTCCTTTGTTCGGGCAATCACAACCTGGTCGCCGACGCGGGCCCGATGCACAACGGGCTCGGATTCCGCGGCATAGTAAAGGTGGTATTCAGGGCTCCGGCCTGCCTGGCCGCGACGGACGTCGCTCCACGTGCAAAAAGATTTCAGTTGGATGAGTTCGGCGTCCTCATCATCTTCCAGCCAGTAGAAGACCGCCGGGAAAGTCTGCTTTTCGGCCGGCGTACCCAGAAAGGCCCGGAAGCCGCTGACGCCTTGAAACTCATGTTGATTTGAGCGCTGACGGTTAATCTCGACCTCGGTCAGCACCTTGGCCCCGGCGCCCTCAAACAGATCTGCCAGAACACCGAATTTCATGAGGGCACCGCCATTCGCTCACCTTCGGTCAAATCCTTCAGACTGAGGTCGCCATCTCGCGAGATAAGCCAATCGGTGATCGCACTCAGAACATCGCTCAGCGGTTGTCTCTGGCGTCCTCTGAGGGCGCATTCCCATACAACCCCCACCCGCCAACCGGCATGGTGCAGCGCCTCTTTATTTGCTGCATCCCGAGCAACATTGGCCCCGATCTTTTCGCGCCAGAAATCTTCCCGAGTGCTGGGCCACTTGAAGAGGTGGCAGCCGTGGCCGTGCCAGAAGCAACCATGGACAAAGAGCACAGCATGATGCTTAGGAAAGATCAGGTCCGGGCGCCCCGGCAGTTTGCGATCATGCAGCCGGAAGCGGAAACCGCGGGCATGGAGCCCGCGGCGGATCAGCATCTCTGGTTTTGTATCGGCGCCACGTATCGCTGCCATGTTCCGGCTGCGCGTGGCCTTGTCGTGTACATCAACCAACTCTGAGAACGGACTCCGCATCGCTTTCAGTCAGAGACAGAATATGCGGTCGCATGATCTGCGCAACCTCTGCGAATACTGGCACGGCGACTGAGTTTCCAAACTGCTTGTAGGCCTGCGTATCGGACACCGGGATCCGGAAATCCTCCTCGTAGCCCATCAGCCTCGCGCATTCGCGCGGCGTCAGCCGCCGGGGGTTCTCGCCGTCGCCCCGACTTACTAGGATTTCAGAGCCATCCTTGTAATATCTGGCAGACAAGGTCCGGGCGATGCTGTTCCCGTCAACTAGCCCAAACCCGAAACCGTTTCCCTTAGCCCGATGCTTGGCAGCGTAATCCTGAAGATAGCGCCAGAGCTTGTCCGAGAGCGTGTATTTCTCGCTGACAACGGCATCGTCCCCGATCGTGTAATGGGCCTCAGGGTCTTCCAGGCCGTTCTCCGGATGAAGGATGTCTTTCATCACCCGATGGCCCCGCGCAGGCAGATCAATCTCGTCGAAGTCGAACGGCACCTCTTCCCGGAACCCGACAATCACAATCCGCTCCCGATGCTGGGGAACAAAATGGGCCGCATCTATGATCCGGGTACGGATTGAATAGCCTAATTCATCTTCGAGCTTGCGCTTGATGACCTCAAAGGTCCGGCCGCGGTCATGGCTCTTCAGGTTTTTGACATTCTCCAGAAGGAAAGCTGCTGGCCGGTGATACTTCAGAATGCGCAGGACATCGAAGAACAGAGTGCCCTGGGTCTCGTCGTCAAACCCGTGCAGACGCCCCAGCGCATTCTTCTTCGATACACCCGCGATTGAAAACGGCTGACACGGGAAGCCGGCAACAAGCACATCGTGCGCAGGTATCGCGCTTGCGTCGACTTCGCGGATATCCCCGGCGATCGGCCGGTTGTCGGCAAAGTTGGCGAGATAGGTCTGTTGCGCAAAACGATCCCATTCAGACGTGAATACGCAGCGCCCACCGGCCCCTTCCATAGCCTTTCGCAATCCACCGATCCCGGCAAACAGATCGATAAACGAAAACATGGCTCCACTATCGACCGGACGGCGCTGTTCAATCTCAAGTTTCAAGAGCCGGACAATGCCATCTCGTGGCTGTTCTTCGCCGCGGATCCAGCGGTAGATATGCCCTTCGGAATAATCGAGGTGTTTCGCTGCCTCGGGTACAGAATACCCCGCCTTCCGCAGAAGGATTTCAAAGTCGGTCATAACTGCTCCGCCCTGGGAATTTTTCTGACACTATGGCTGGGGACTGCCCATTCGACAAGAACAATCTGCGCACATCTGGTGGATTTTTTGTTAGCCCATACCGCATCCAGGAAACCCCGCCGGACAAAACGAGAACCCCCAGTGCACTCAAAATCCGTTGTTTCAGGTCACTAAATTGTTCGGTGTCTCGGAGTTGAAAGCAAACCGCAGAACATGATCGCGCGAAGTGCGTTTATATGCGACGGGCGCATTTTGAGCATTTCAATACAAGGCCGCGAGCAATCCTGTACAATTCAGTGCTTAACACGTCAGATCCTCGGAGACGCTTCTGGACAGCAGCCTATCCCAGTCGTTGTTCAAGAACACTTGAGCCCATTATCCATCGCCGTCGACACCCAGTCGACGGGTCTCAACGCCCAGCTTCTCCAGAAGTCCCAATATACGTTGTCGCATGTAAAGCGCGTCTTCAGCGATTGCATCTAGAGCGGGTTGCTTAGTCAGTTTGTGAAAGCGCGCGAGCAAAGAGACTACGCAATCCTTGTTTGCGTGACTTAATTAGCGGTTGTGTATGCTCGGCGAGGTTTTTGGGTGCGCTCTCTGTTTTTTTCAATACAACCGGCTCTTCCGTGGTGACCAATGAATCAGCCGCACCCTGAAAGATTTCATCAAGTAGAGTGATTCGATCATTCTTGTTGAGGCTGGTGAGCGATCGTATCTCCTTCATCGCAAGGATTGGGACCGCCGTATTCCGCATTATTTCTTCCATTAGACCCGACCGATATTTCTTCGCGGCGCGGACCCAAGCTTCCGCGACGGCTTGGGCAAGATCCGGATCAGCTGACAAACCTGGCCGCTCGAAGATCTGAACTAAAGCATCTTCAGTCAGGTCTCTGATGAGCCCCCATCGGTCTTCAGCAGCGGCTCCCCTGTCGAGGCAGCGACCTCTTAGCCATAGCCTCTGAAAGGCATTTCTGATGCCACCACGAAAGCGATCTTTGGCGTTCCCAAATCGCCAGTAAGTAACGTCCGGTAACAAAACTGTCGCAATGTAAGCCCAGACTTCGTCACGAAGGGCTTCGCCTGAGTTTAGTGCATCGGTTGTAGCCAGAGCAGCAGATACTTCCAGATCAAAACCCGACCTCGCCGTACGTCCGGCGTCTGGGTCCGGATATCCCTTGGCCTTTGCTATATCAAGTAACCGTTCACGTATCTGAATGAGAATAGTTCTGGACACCCGCGATCCGCCAGATGCGCCAAAAGTTGCCAGAGGATGAATGGGATGAGTGGTATCGGTTGTCGGTGTCGGATGGCTGTTTTCGCCTGCCTCGGCCAGGATTTTTTCAACAGCAAGGGGTGAAAGCCGCGGAAATAGAAAAACGCTCATTGCACCTCCTCCGGCAATTCAACCACAGATAGAAGCGCGCTCCTGAAATTGCCGACGCGGGATTCCAGCATGGATTTTGCGACACTGAACGAAGAATTCCCAAATGCCGTTTTCAACCAAACATCCACTTGAGCCGCCACGCTCCCTTCCTGAGCAGACGCAAGAACCACTTCTGCCTCATCCTCCCGCAAAAGGGTTTCAGTGATCTGACTAACCACGTCGCCGAGGAGCATCTGTAGAACTACTCGATCACCCTGCTTTATCCTCAAAACGAAATCCTCAAAATCGGAGTTGAGATACAACCGTACAGCTCCATGAAACTCTCGTTCCCATTCACCGGGTGTCCAATGGAGGTGCCAGAGACTGTTGGCTTCTGGAGTACTCCCAAACATTTCGCGGAAGCTAGCAACTTCAATCGGGAACCTCGACTCTGCGCCTTCGATCCGGGTCCGATGGAAATCAGACCAGACCTGCAATCCAGCTTTCTGAGGGCTAATCGCGCCGTGACGAGCAGGGTCAGATCCCAGCACCAGACTCGTTTTCAGAAATACAGCTGAAGACAGTTCCTTACTGTTGAGTTTTACACTGATTGGAATGGAGGTAACCCCCTCAGGAACTCTGATCTCTTCTCTGTGGTGAATCAGGCGGGGTAGCCGCCCAGAGCCGCTTCCTATCTCAACGCAAATCTTCAGATCGAGATCGGAATATGGAACCTCGAGATTCTCTGATGCCGCTGCCATGTCTAGATCGACATTCCTCTCTACCAAAAGCGAAGAGGCGTAATCCCAATCCGGGATGAACTCACCAGCAGGGAAAGCGGTGCTGCCATCAAGGATCGCGAACCAATCGGATGCCCTAACAATATCGTTGTTAAGCCTCAGAAATGGAAATGCTGCTCTCGCTGTCACTTGGTGTCCTCCTCAAGAATGGAGACATCCAGAGTTGCTGCACAACTTTTGGGAACCCTGACGAGCACCTCAAATGTGCCGTCTGCTCCGTCTATGCGCAGCTCACTTCCCACACTAGTCATATCTCCCTCAAGCCTGCGGATTTTGATTACTTCGGGTTGGTCGTTTAGACCACTGGAAAAAGTGGTGGAGTTGCCGTCGACCAAGACACCAGCCACTCCGCGAAGAACAGCGCCACTCCGCCCTGCATCCTGCAAGACTTCAGTATGGAAAATCGCAATCGCACCGCCATTGTCCGAACGCAGTTCGATAAAAGTTGCTGGAAGAGCACGCGCGCGTTGCGGACGCCCCCCCCGCGTAACGGAGTTTACCTTCTTTGTTCTTCGTGCGGCGCCGGTGTTTACACCTACAAGGGCTGAGCCAAGAATTCCTGAGATACGTGCCAAAGGCGGAGACGCTTTCGCTCCCGAAAGGCCGCTTTCTCCGACAGCTGCCACTTCCTTAGCCATCCGTTTAATTTCGCGCAGCGCGACATTTACATAGCGTTTAGCGTTTCGCTCCTGAAGGTTCTCCGGAACCCAATCGTCGTGCGCGGGAGGTTCGGAGTGAGCGAAGGCGCGCTCAACTTCCTTGTCTGTGTCGGAAACAAAAACTCCGGCCCACTCTAGTCGCTGGTCTGGGAATGCGTCTCCTTTGAAGTAACGTACGACAAGTTCCGCCGGCCTCATTACTGCAATGTGCGAGCAATTTGCCGGCAAAAGGCTATCTTCATCGACAAGGCGCATTCGAGGGGCGCAAAGTCCACGTTCCACAATAAGGCGCCCAAGTTTCTTGCGAGGGTTCATGCAGAAAACTTCAGCGGATGGCTCCTTTTCTATTTCGCGCGCTCTCCGCATAGCTCCACAAAATAGATCAAGAGGTGGAAAGTTTTCGGGTTTTGGGAGCTCTATTGTTTCGCCGTCGATTTCGACATGTACGGTAAGCCGACGACCGGCGGGCGTATCTTCCATCATTCGGGGCCAGAAGTTCCAGAGCACCGTCTCCGCAATTTCGCCACCGAACGCCTTGAGACTTTTCCCACCTGTGTCAAAGTCAAGAACCATGATCGAAGTGCCGGTCTGAAGTGGGTCGCGCCCCAAGAAACCGAGGTCGTAGGCAAGTTGCTCGGCGTCTACGCCCGCTAAGGGTTCAACGGTTTCCCCATCGTCACTAGGGATACCCCACCAATGACGACCAGTATAACGCAGCATCATACCGTCTTCGCGAATATCAAAAGAGCTTCCGACGTGACAACCCATCAGCCTCCGAACTGGCGGGCCATCTTCGATTGCCAAGGTGTCAACAAGGATCGTTTGGCATCGGCTCGCTCCGTAGAGTGACATCTTTCCGAAGCCATAAGTACCGCCACCATGCTCTGTGTCTCGAGGTGTACCTATGTTTCTCAGGAAGTCGATGAAATCGGTAAACTTCGTGTCCACCGGAATACGGTCGGCACGTGTCGGACCGGCAAGACCAGTTGTGTTCACATCCGAAATCTCCAGAACCACCGGAGCATCAGCCGCCAAGAACTCACGAAGCAGAACCTGAGAATTCGGTTCTTTGGGTAGATCAAATAAGATTCGTTCGCGCATTGCATTCGCTGCAATCGGCCCAAGCCGACGCAGTCGAATGAAAACTTCTGGCCCCTTACCCAGCTTTGCAGCGTCGCAGCAATTCTGCAGTGTCTCACGGATCATCATCTGAAACGGATCCAGGTGTGGCGCGCCAAGCAGTTTACGAACGTTTGCGCCAATATTACCTGTACGGCCATATGGCTCCGAATGAAGGGAGAGTCTCGTCATAGGCATCCCAAAAGAAGGTCTTCGTGACTATTTTTCTGTTCCAACGTAGCAAGGAAACCCAAAGCTGTTGAAAGATCGAGATCGTACTGGATGGATTTGACACCGCTAGGGCGCATTCCAAATTGGAAAGACTTTGGTGTAATCCGAGGGAAATCGCCTTCAACCCTGAATGCACTTTCGGCATCAAGCCGAAAGGCGTCCTCATTCCACTCAGGACTGTCAGGTGCTTCACAACCGCACGCTTTCAACCTATCAAGAAAGGCTTGCGGGTCGCTCGATGCGTGTAGCGCTTCGTCTGCAAGACGCTCAACAGTATATTCCCCCCCGGACACAGCCTCAAAGGTAAAGTGGAAGAGCTGAAGAGCCCCGTTGTTTGGCGTACTCAGCTGATGTTCGGAATGAATCGTCACCTGCATATTTCCGGAACGAGAAGTAGATTTGATTTCTATGGAATAATCCCCCGCCCGGAAGTCATGTCGGTCGCGGTCAGCGCCTGACCACGATCGCCATGCATCGTTGTTCCTTTTAAGTAGCCTCGTCAAAACCAAAAGTTCGCCAACAAGGCCCACCACCTCGGTCCTAGGCCGAGATGATACGGGTTTTGAAAGGAGGAGGTTACGAAACTCAGCGAACGTAGAGCTTGCTGCCTCGAGGGCAGCCTGACCATCCGCGATACGTTCAACGATCTGATCAACTACATCTGCAAAAACACTCTCAAGTTCGGCGGCTCCACAAGTGATATCAATGAACCGCAGACGCTCCTTTCCGAGAGAATAGATTACATCGCTGATAGCGACATTGGGTCCAACCGGGATCTTCGGAACTCTGGTCTGCATGCCAACAGGAAGTAGAAACCGCAATTCACCGCTCGATCCTAGCGCCATTCTGAGAGGCCCATGTGAAGTTCTGACTTCAATTATGCGTGTGGGAATTTCCAGTCCCGTCGGCTCGTCGCCACCGCTGCGTAGGAACTGCCAATGATTACGTGAACCCGCCATTTCACTCTACCCCAGCCGCTCTGGCTTGCTCCTGCTCTTCGCGCTCGATTTCGTCGATTTCGTCAGCCGATATCTCCTGCAAACGTACGCGGACGTATGCACCTGAAGCCTTATCAGAGCCCGGGAAAACAATCCCAAATCCGATAAGGTCGCCTACCGCATTCAGATCGGTACGATTGCCGTTATCCACCCGAGGTTTGGAGTTCGAATCTATTGCGTAGAGAAGCAAAAGTGGTACGTCACCAACCTGAGAAGCTCGGTAGGCCTTGGTTTTGTCCCAAGATAGGTTTGTGCCGCCGCTATGCGGGCAGTCGATTAGAATATCCTGCCGGGACATAAGAGCCTTGATGTCTGCCGTTTCGGTGTCCCCGTCGTCCAACTGCGCGCGCTTGACCGTTGTTATTCTACCAACAGTGCCGAGCACTTTTTGCGAAGGTTCTCCCTTCTTTGGTTCGACAATGCCGACGCACCACTTATCCAGCTGGCTACCGGCCTCCTCGACAAACTCCAGTAAAAACTCCCTAGAAAGGTCCTTTTGGATTTCGTGCGGGGTATATTCACGCAAGAAGTTTATGATTTCTGATCGAGGCACCCCTCGCCAGAGTTTCGCCGTGGCTTCTTTGTCCCGAAGTCGTAACGCCTCTATTGTTTCGATCATAGAAGACGCTGCTTTCCAGTTGGCAGCAACAATACTATCAGATTTGTGGTTAAAACGTATTGTTTGCTTGTGCGCGCCCCAGTAGCTGATTGAGCATTCTTCAGCTGCCTTCATCTTTGATTTTGTCGTAATTGCCATACCTGGTATTGAACGGACACGAACCGCAAGTTCCATCGGAGTGAGATCGCGTTCTCTGTATTCAGCGATGTCCCTTCGAATTTCATCCTCGACACCAGAAAGAGCTCGGAACCTGAGCCGCAGATCTTCCGTTGTGTAAATCCGCGGGAGGTCTTCGTAGCCTGGCCTGTATCCAAACCATCGCCCCATCTGCAGGAGTGTGTCGTACTGTGAAGCGGAGCGCAGGAAGTAACTAACTGTGAGTCCTTCCAGTGTTAGTCCTCGAGCCAGAATTGAGCCTCCGACAGCAATATAAGTCTTTGGTTCGTTTTCGTAATCGATGCGATCATCGCTGCCCCCGTTTTCAATCGGCACAGTAACGGCATCGAGAACGTCGGGAAGGTGTTCGAACACTGAAACAATGGGAGTTTCTTGCTCTTCAGTTAGGTCCCTCGGGAGCCGATTGCTTTCTGTGGTCCAAAGTTCAATGATCCGATCTGCCAATTCACCCTTGCCAGCTTTTAATTCAGTCTTGTGGATACCGAGCCATGCTTCTATCAGGCGGGCAATTTTTTGGTGCATTACGACATAGGATGACGTGTGGATCAACATCGTCATATGCTGAGTTGATTGACCTCGAGCTCTTCGAGCCGCACAGCAAGCTAGGAAATAAAGCATAGCATCTTCGAGGCTTTTCGGAATCTCTGGTGAAAAGGCTTCCCGTTCAGATGCCTTGTGCGGTTGAAGCATTGCGACATCATCTTTGGGAATAACCCGAACCATGTCGTAGCCGTCGCTGCTCTCATCATCGCCGTTCGCGTCGAATTTCCCGAATAGCTTCTCTGCACCAAAATATCTCTTAGGCGTCGGAAGAGCAGTAATGAAGTCTCGTGGATACAAATCATCAAGATCGACGCCGTTTGGTTTGTAAGGGTTGATTAGTACGTTCGCAAAAGGCGTGGCCGTGTAACCAACGTAGGTTACTGCCGGCAACATTGAGAGCAGCTCGCGGATCCTCTCGTTTATCCGCGTTATGTCAAGTTCACCTGAAGCTGCATTGACGCTTGCCTGGTCACATTCGTCGTCGATCACGAGTACCCGAAGCTGTTTTAGTGCTGCCCAGGGTGTTTCTCTGATTGCATCACCCAGCTGACCAAGTGGCGATACGTTTTTTTTAACGACTGCTAGCTGTGCCTTGTCCGTGTGCTTTAAGAACCCGCCTTGAGGGGGTTTCCGAAAATCACCATCTTTCGCCGGCGTCAGAACTTGCCAGTCCAAGGGGCGACGGTCGACGAGGTCCTTCTTGAATCGCGCCTGCGTCTGTTCCCTGAGTTTATTTGTTAATCCGGCCAGAACAATCACGGTGTCATAACCTGCATCCAGCGCCTTAGCGATCACCGCAGTCATGTTGGCCGTCTTCCCAGACTGGACGTGCCCCACGACAAGCCCAGTGCACTTGAACGCGTCTTCTGCGGGGTTTTGGAGTAGGGAAACGACCTCGTCTGAGGCAATCCCTATGCTATCAATATCATCTTTGTGCCAGCCCTTCTCGTTTAGAAGGTAGTTCTTCAAGCTAGGCCAGAAGCGGTCATGCGAACGCGGACCGAAATACCATTTAGGTCGCTTGGCGATGATGGAGTGAACGTGCAGGATCTCTTTTTTCGCGAACTCTTTCTCGAGTTCAAAGCGAGCCTTGGAAAACATTTCTTCCAACTGCTCGGCATCAAAGGAGGTGGCGAACATACTGCGGAGCCTTTGAATTGCGCCGTCCATACCGCCACCGTTTGGAAGCTCGTTTTTAATAAGGTGAATTAGTTGTTCGGTCTGAAATACCATATTTTTAAGCCCTATCTGCTCGTCGCCCAATTCTGAGTAGGCGCTAAAGTGAATCTATTAAACCGCAACGGAAAAAAGGAGCGGCCTAGACACAACCGACCGTGCCAGTGACAGCCAAATGCGTCGAAGCGATGAAAATATGTGGGCTTTATGGTGCCTAGCCGCCGATTTTCATAACAAGCCATCCTGATACAACGCTTCCGGCCCCGTAACGAGAGCTCAGACTTTAAAGTCGGCGCGGATGACAAATTTTCACATATTGCATAAATATTTGACTTAGCTCTACTTCGGAACCGATTTAAACAATCCGTCGGGTTAAAAAGCAGCGAAACTACAAGCAGGTCCATTTGAGTTCACCCCAAAACGCTACGATCTGATCAAGCGAACGAGTTGCCCATCGCGTTCGAAAAGTTTTGAATAGTTTCTCGTCCGCCCGTGGACTTGAAAACCGGTCACATCAGACCTGTCCCGCTTCTTGTAAAGCCCGCGCTCATTAACCCAAAAGGCAATTTCCTTAGTGGACATCCAGCGATTTCCATTTGAAATCAGAATTTCGGAAATTTCCTCATGTAAGGTAACTGAGCGCGCTCCGCGTTTCGTCGATGGCTTGGCATTAATCTTATCAACGACCGGGACCTGCGATGGTGAAGCGTCTGAAAGATTTTTTCGCGCAAGGCGAATGGCACTGCGAAGCGGTGTGGATCTCATGCCACGTAGGTTCATTGGCGGATCAAGTCGGCTTAAAACTTTTCCCTCTAACTGTTCCAAATTATCGCGATCGGCGAAGGGCCACACCAAAAGACTCAGGTGCGAACGCATCCATTTGCTGAGCTCGGCTTCGCTCTGCCGCGCTAGACCTGCTTTTCGTCCAGGTACAACTCGAAGCCCTAGCTCACTCACAAGTGCGGCGGCGAGCGTACGACGAAAAGTTGAACTACGGATAGTACCAGAAAGATGGTTTGACTGGATACGGCCACTAAGTGTTTGCTCGCTTTTGGTGCCAGACGGCCACCGGGTCGCTCCTGCTTGTCCGCCGTAGATTAGACCTCGGCTCAGCGATACACCCAAGCCGCCAGCGAGTGCTTCTGCGCCTTCTCTGTCCACCCACCAAGTATACAATCCAGAATTATTCTCTGCGGCGGCTAGACCATTCCAATCTGACGCTCTGGTGGCCCGCTTCTCGATACACAGCGCATCGACCGCTATGGATAAATGATCAATTTGAAACATGGTTTGCTCGATCAATATTTTTCGGTGGCGACAAAGTCCCTAATGAAAATGGCACCCTTATGGCACAAAACGCTTTTTCGAAATTTTCAGATAGGTGTTCCTTTGTTGCAAGGCTGTCCGTCTGATACTTGTGCACACATGGGAAACACGACGGCTGACTTATTATCTGCACATTGGTCACAATTTTTTCCCTCCTTCGCCAATTTCTTCGACACCCAATAAGTGTATCCTTACGGTGACAAAAACTGTCACTGAGGAAAAAATGTCGTATTATAAGGCGGTTGATCTGTTGAGACTGGCGGAACTTGCTACCGCTCGCCACCTTGGCGTGGGTCTCACCGAGATTGAAGAAATTTTTCAGGTCGACAGACGCACGGCTCAGCGCATGACAAAAGCGCTTGAATCGGTTTTTCCACATGTCGAAACAAGCACCGACATGGAACGGCGCAAGTTCTGGAAGCTCGGAGGCGGAGATTTACGCCTTATTGCATCACAAGGCATTCGAGATGCAGAACTCACGGCCCTTGAGATGTCGATCAGGCGCGCCGAACGCGACGGTTCTTCAAACGATGCAGAGAGCCTTCGACGACTGCGGGATCGGCTGTTGGCGACGATGCCAGGCCCACACAAGCGCCGCGCAGAAGCCGATGCCGAAGCTCTGCTGGAGGCCCAAGGGTTTGCTTCTCGACCAGGACCTCGCGTGGTCTCGGACATGAAACTCTTGAGCGTATTGACCGAGGCGTTGCGGGCACCGTTGGAACTAAAGATCTTTTACCGTGGCGCTCAAGACAGCAGTCCAAAAGAACGTCTGATTGAGCCGCACGGTCTCCTTCTTGGGACACGCAGATATCTCGTTGCTCGTCCGTCTAACGGCGATGGCCGCATGCGTCGTTTTCGGCTTGATCGCATCCATGAAGCGGTAACCACGCCACGCACCTTTGCACGGGATCCCGACTTTGATCTTAACGCCTTTGCCGCCCAAGCTTTTGGATCATTTCATTCGGATACAGAGTTCGGTATGGTGGAATGGCGATTTACGGCTCGGGCAGCCTCGACTGCAAAGCAATTTATCTTTCACCCTCAGCAAGAAATGGTGGAACACTCGGATGGTACCCTTGTAGTCCGCTTCTCAGCATCTGGTCTCATGGAGATGGCATGGCATCTGTATCAATGGGGGGACCAGGTTGAAGTCATTTCTCCAAAAAGTCTCCGCGAAATGGTTGAACAGCATAGAAGAGACGATTTTCCGGCGCTCCCGTGAATTACGAGGTCGGCTCAATGTGGCGTCTTATTCTGCCAGTTTCGATAAGATGCTCTCCACAACTTCTCAATTTTCTCTTGGATAAAGCCCCATTGGCCCAGTTAGGAGTACTTGAGATTAATTTACACCACCAAGGAGCAACGCACGCAAAACGAGCCCAAGTTTTAACCATGACAGTATTTGACGCCCACATCCCCCACTTTGGAATACAGTTCAATTGAAACAGTGCGATTAGCACACTGGGAGTTTTGAAAATGGCCTTTTGCTTCATTCATGCATCTGACCTGCATATCGGACGAAAATTCGCCAACATCCCACAGCCAGCCGATGGCAACATCCGCGGACGCCTAATGGAAGCACGTCATGGTACGATTGGCAAACTAGCAAAGGCTGCTCATCAAAACAGCGCTGAACACATTCTTTTAGCCGGCGACACCTTCGACACCGCAACGCCTTCTCCGGTCGTTATCCGTCAGGCGCTCTCGGCCATGGGTGAGACACCGGACATAACATGGTGGCTTCTACCGGGAAACCACGACAACCTCCGGGACGCCGAACCTTTGTGGGAGACGATCCAACGTGACGCACCGACCAACGTCATTGCGCTGACGGACGCAAAGCCACATGACCTTGGGGAACGAGCAACACTCCTACCCTGCCCCGTCGCCTATCGCTCCAGCGCAAGCGATCCAACGGAACTGCTGGTCACGATGGCAAGCGACGAAGGGAAGCTGCGTATTGGACTGGCGCATGGCGGCGTGACTGATTTCACTGACTCCGGCGAAGCAATTGCACCTGACCGAGATCGCACTGCGCGTCTTGACTATCTCGCGCTTGGCGATTGGCATGGGCGGATGGCTGTATCTGATAGAGTGCAATATTCCGGCAGCCCCGAACAGGATCGTTTCAAGCATAGCCGTCGTGGCGTCTGCCTCTGCGTAACTTTTGATGGACCGGGAGCTACACCGAAGGTCGAAGAAATCGAGACAGGCAAGTTTCTTTGGACAGAAGTCGAATTGCAATTGCACCCACACCAGGATGCCGCGGCCGCGCTGAATGCAATCCTACCCGTAAATGGCCGTCGAGACCTGTTATTGCGCGTTGCTGCGATGGGTTGGGCTAGCCTGCCTGACCAAGTCGAACTCAAGAGTACTGCCGAACAGAGTGCGCCCGAATTTGCACATTTTGAATTAAGGACCGACGGTCTCGGCACACAGTATGAGGCAGCTGATCTCGATGAGATCGACCGAGGTGGCGCGTTGCGGCTTGCCGCGGACAGGTTAATGGGAGAAGCGGAGACCGAAACCCTTTCCCAGGAACAGCGCGAGGTTGCCGGGGATGCGCTCGCCCGTCTTTACGCCTACGTCCGGGAGGACGCGACATGAAGATACGCAGCATCACTCTAAAAAATGTCCGTCGCTTCACATCGGCCACTCGCGTCGATGATATCGGTGATGGCCTGAACGTACTTTCCGAACCCAATGAATTCGGGAAGTCCACTCTTTTTGATGCGATCCAAGCACTATTCTTTAAACCACATGGCTCGCGCGACAAGGACATTTCAAGCCTTCGCCCACATGCGGGGGGCGCCCCAGAGGTAACAATCGAAATCGAAACTGACGAGGGTCGCTATTCAGTGTTCAAACGGTGGCTCCAAAAGCCGGCAGCCATGATACATCGAAACGGCACGTTGATTGCCCAAGCCGACGAAGCCGAGGCGTGGATCTCGGATGTTTTGGGCGGAGATGGCGGCGGTCCTTCCGGCCTAATTTGGGTGCGGCAGGGCATGACCGACCTGACCGGCGGTTCAAAAAAAGAACAGGACGCGGCGCTGGAAGCCCGGCGCGACCTGATGACGTCGGTCGGCGAGGAAGTTGAGGCGATGACGGGCGGGCGACGCATGGATGCCGCACTCGCCCGTTGCCGTGAAGAACTGGCGGTGTATGTCACGTCGACCGGAAGACCCAAAACCTCTGGTCCTTGGAAAGAGGCTCAAGAGCGGGTCGAAATGCTCACAGAACAACACGAAACGCTTGGTTCAACGGCCCGCGATCTGCACGAAGCCCTCGCTGAAAGAAAGCGTGCGCGGCGTGACTTGCACGAGATGGAGAGCCCAGAAGCAGCAGAACAGAGGCGCGCGAAGCTGGAGCTAGCTCGAAAGGCACATTCGGTGGCAGAGCGGCACGCAGAGAAAGTAGATGCCGAGGCCAGGAGGGTTGAAATGGCGCGCTTGACAGTCGATCGCGCGAGGACCCAACTCGATAGCTTCCGTGTAACGTTGGCGGAACAGCAGGACGCAGCTGAAAAAGTCGAAGTGGCAGCAAATGAGGCGAAATCCGCGAGCGAAGCGCTCGAGGCGCAGCAAGCTATACGTGATGCTGCAGAAACGACCTTCCAGACCTCTCAGTCAAAGTTAAAGGAAGCAGAAGCTTCCATGGCGCTTGCCCAACGGACGAAAGCTGCCAAGGAAGGCGTAGAGCGTCGGCGCGAAATGGAGGAGCGTATCAAAAATGCAGAGAAAATGCGCAGTGCGATGGAAACGGCAGCCGTCGCAGCTCGTGCTGGTCCAAGTGCGAAAACGCTAAGCCGGCTTGAGGCTTTGTCCACCGCCCATAATACTGCACTTGCCGCGCGCGATGCCACTGCAACAAAGGTCATCGCCCGATATGCGGAAGGCCGAGACGGTGCAATACGAGCCGGGGACAAAGCACTGACCGACGGGCGTGCTCATGCCCTACCCCGTGCCGTGCGTCTGACAATTGAAGGCGTGGGAACGCTTGAAGTACGACCTGGTGAGGGCGATCAAGACATCGACACGGTGGACGTGGCGGCTCAAAAACTGAAGGAAGCTTTGAAAGAGGCCGGATTCGACGATCTAGAAGCGGCCCGTGCAGCGGCGGCGGCATGCGCCGAGGCTGAACAAAATTATCGTGAAGCCAAAGCGGTCCTGGCTAGCGTCGCACCAGACGGCATCGATAAACTGCGTGAAGTGCTCAACCAGATCCCTGTTCTTGATTTGGACACTGAGGCATTAGACCCGGACGCCGCAGAAACCCTGCTGGAGAATGCGCAAGACGCCCACGAGCACGCGCGCCTCGCTCGTGACACTGCGTCCGAAAAACTTGCGGATGATAGAACCGAGGCGACGCGCGCTGAAACAAATCTCACCTCATTCCGCGACCGTCTAAAAAGGGCTAAAGACGCTTTGGAGAAGTTCGGAGAAATTTCAGAAACCGATCTTGTCGAGGCTACAGTCGCCGCCGAAAAAGTATTCAAAGACGCACAGGCAGAATATGCCAGGATCTTAAGGGACGCTCCGGATCTTACAACAACGAAGGCTGCGCTATCCCGAGCCGAATCCATCGAAGCGCAAGCAAAAGAAAAAATCGCGCACTTAAAACCACTGCTTGCACGTCTCGAAGAACGCATCGGCCGCTCTTCCGGAGACGCAATTGAAGAACGCCTGACCGAAACAGCAGAGAAACTGGAAACTGCAAAAGAAACGCTGGCGCGTATTGAGCATGAGGTTGCAGTGCTGACCCGGCTCGAGGAAGCGTTGGGTACGGCTAGAAACGAAGCCCGCGAGCGTTATTTCGCTCCAATCGCAAAGGAACTCAAACCTCTGCTTCACCTTCTTTGGCCAGAGGCTGAACTGACCTGGGGAGAAGAATCTCTTTTACCAGATGCGCTGGTTCGGGATGGGCGGGAGGAGTCGATCGACGTCCTCTCAGGTGGGACGCAAGAGCAAGTGGCTCTGCTTGTCCGGCTGGCCTTCGCCCGGATGCTCGCCTCGTCAGGACGGGTTGCCCCGGTAATCCTAGACGACGCTCTTATCTTCACCGACGACGACAGGATCGAGCGTATGTTCGACGCCCTACACCGACAAGCAGGCGACCTTCAAATCATTGTTTTGTCCTGCCGCCAACGCGCATTTGGCGACCTTGGGGGCCGCGCCTTGCACCTGTTACCGGTGACAACGGAAACCGCGGCGTTCTAAGAGAAAGCTGACAAATTACTCTGTCAGCGTCTGACCTAATGAGAGTCTTGTCCTGTGCTCATTCAATCGAATTACCAAACGTGATTTCAATAGATTCCAATAAAGTGCATCGCTTCGTGTATAATTATTAAAATCAAATACTTGTGCGATTTTAAGAATATTGAAAATATCAACAAAATTAACATCAACCACAGCCTTAACTGTCGCTTCAGGTTAGCAAGTATGTCCACCCGATTTGCACTTCTCGGTCTTCCATTTCTGCGATGAAACATATGAAAAACCACTGAACAAGTCGCCTAAAGAAACTTAGGAGAAAGCTCTCTCGATGGCCTTCATGTGTTCTGACGGCGTGCCATACCCTAATTAACATGTAGACGTTTTGCAGCGACACTATCGAATCCCTGCAATCTGAGGTTTCACGCGTCTTTGTTTGCCAACAGTCCTATTTAAGCTTGTAAGATCAACCAAATCAGTCCCGAAACTACTAGGACCAGAACCGTCAAAATAGACAGATCCAGTGCAACAGAGATCGCTCTGCTCACTGGCTCCCGAGTGAGCAAAGCCAAAAACGCAATTACGGCTAGGACGATCACCAAAAACTCAAGCATTTCGCAAACATGCCTTCGAGCGCCAGAAGCTGAACATTCCAGTCATAGCATTGCCAACTGTACTTGTAATCGAACCCAAAAATTGCTGCGCGCTATTGTCGTTACTCATTAGATAAACCGCGAGGGTGTCAAAATTTGTCATGCTGAGACCGCAATCTTTATTGAGCCCGGCACCACTTGATTCTTTCGAACAGGTCGGAGCCTTTTTGACACGCTCAAAAATGGCTGCTCGGGCAAATTTTACTCACGGAGAAGGTCCGTCATGCAAAATTCGTATTGCACAATCGCCAGTCTGAATTGGAGCGATACCTTCGGAAGTGCCCGCGTTCCCATTTCAACCAAAGATTGGTCATTTTTGGGTGGTACAGATCACCCGAAACAACCAGCAACGAGTTTGAATATGATTTCTCATGACGAACTAAAACAGAAGCAAAGGCATCTGCGTGAAGGCTTCCCAGAAGACATTGGCCTTCGAATCCACCGCGCCATTAGCTGGGTGGGCCGGGCCGAGAAGGAAAAACAAGACTACGACGCGGCCTTCATATTCCTATGGATCGCGTTCAACTCTGCGTACGCGGGCGAAGCCGAAGGCGACGCGGAGCGCTCTCTTGGAGAGCGTCAGCAATTTATCGATCTGATCGACCGTCTCGTTGAGCGGGACGCAGACGGCCGGCTGTATACGGCTGTTTGGGATCGTTTTCGCGGGCCTATAGCAACTCTTATGGAAAACCGTTTCGTGTACCGGCCGTTCTGGCTGAACCAGAATGGCATCCCAGGGAACGAGAATTGGGCCAAACGATTCAAAAGTTCAGCGGAACGGTTTGTGCGTTCTATGGCCGACAAAGACACCGCATACGTTTTGCGGGAAGTTTTCGATCGCCTGTACATGCTGCGCTGCCAGATGATGCACGGCGGAACGACATGGAACAGCAAGGTCAATCGCCAGCAAGTCAGAGACGGCGCCCAAATTCTTCAAACATTGCTGCCTGTCATGCTTGATATCATGATGGACAATCCTGAAGACGACTGGGGACGTCCATTCTACCCGGTCGTCACCGTTCCGGCTGCCCGCGGAAGTGCTGGGCAAAGGCGGATTTGATGCTCTTCACTGGAACATTCCACAAATCACGCAAGGGCTCAGAAACAATTTTTTGGCCATGCCGGAAAGGCATATAACGCAATGCGCATCGATCCACTCATGACTTGCTCACCCGTTACTGGCGCATTGCGCTACATTACGGATGACCTGTTGCGAGAGACTTACCTCGCGCCAGCCGCCACAGATTTTCCACTGGTCGAGGCATTGTCCAACCGCAAGGCGCCCTGGTCGGAAAGTCTGACATTGGCTCCGGAAGAAACGGCGCGCGCAATCGAAGGCGCTCTTACAACGGTGATGCGCGCCACTGAAGGGCTGGAATTCAGTCAATTGCAACCAGAAGCCCTTCCTGAAAGCCGCGCGCGGGATCACCTGACGGCACTGCGTGACCTATGGCGCGATATTGGTACCCTGCCTGCACCGCTGGACGTTTATTCGCATGTTTTGAATTGCGACGCGGCGGATGCACTTGAACCGCTGCCACTTGCAAACTCCGTTGTCTGCCAGCACCAGGACTCGATTGAAAGAGCGTTGGCCAACCAGTTGATCGCACACCATGGGGCTGCGCCCGACGCTGAAATGTCTGCCTTCGAACAAGGTCTTGTTTCGGCAACAGCACCCGTTTCAGGTGCTCTCGGGTTCGTTCAAAGCAACCTTGGAAAATCGGGAGAAGGCACCAGCGCAGACGAAACTCTAAGAGTTTTCGGGGTTCGCGACCCTCAAGAGGAAGCAGATTTTGCCGCCGCGCGCGCTCAGCAACTTTTGCAAGATGGAATCGTTGATCTGCCAGCTGACATTGGCGTGCTGGTTCCAGACGACCGGAACTACGAACGCGCACTTGCAGAAGCCTTCGATAGAGTCGGCATTCCGCTCTCCGGTCAGGCCGAAGCCGCTATAAAGCGCGACTTGACGGCCGAATTACTGCTTCTGTTGCTGACATTGCTCGAGGCCCCAGCATCACGAACCGCCCTTGCATCCTTGTACACCAGCCCACTGATGCCCTGGCCTGGAGACACCGGTCGAAGAATGGCGCGGGAGCTCATGGACCGCGGATGGTCAGAAACGGCGAAAGAACTTGAGGGCGCCGGTCGTCTGGTACTTGATGCGCTGCGCGAAACAGAAACGTTACCGCAGCTATCCGCAAGACTTATGACCGTGACAGAAACTTTACCCGACGTGCCGCTTACCGAACGCATCGGGCAACTCGGTATTGCATCAGCAAAATCCCTGGACTGGTCTGTTCTACGCAAACGAGCGGAACCACGCAAAGAAGACGCTCCAGACATTTCAAGGTTCGTTGAAGGTGTCTCTCTCTTCACTGAAAACGCCTTACCCTGGCGCCCTGCCAGGCACCTCATTGTCCTCGGCCTTACGGGAAAACACTGGCCACGCTTGCCTGCCTCCAATCCGGTATTCACCGAAAGCGAAATCCGTTTGATCCGGGAAACAACCGGTCTGATACTTCCGGGGCGGCGCGAACACCTGTCTCGCGGGCTGGAAATGTTTCGCCGCCAGCTTTGTTCTGCCACTGAGGGCGCCACGTTGCTCGTGCCCGCGCTCGATCTTGCCGGAAAATCTCTGTCACCTTCTACCGGTTTTGCGCTTATTTCTCATCTTCTGGGCGCGTCCGATCCGGCGGACCTGTTGTGCGATGTGCGCGGTTCAGACGTTACATCCATACCTGTACCGACGGAGGCGCTGCCGACACAAGCGGACCCAGCTGCATCATTGCCAGAAGATGGGATAATAAGTCTGAACACCGATCTTCTCCGCCTGCGCCAGGCCAGCGAAGGAGGGTATGTCCGGCAATCTCCTTCGAGGTTGGAAACGCTTCTAGTCAGCCCATTGGCGTGGTTAATGGATGAACTGGGTGCGAAAGATCGCACTTGGGCTTCAGAAACACTTGATGTCATGACGCTCGGCACAATCATGCATCACATATTGGAGGTCGTGTTTCCTAAAGAAGAGCCTATTCCAGACGCAACTGCCGTTGACGTAAAAACTCCGGAGGCGCTTGTCGACGCAATAAAATGTCATGCAATCTGGCTGAATGGTCCAGCTTGGAACACTGAGCGCGCCAACCTGTTGCGGGAAGCGCGAATGATTGCACAATCCTGGGGCGGCTTCCTGCGCAAATCGGAAGCCACTGTTTTACATAATGAAATTGGCCTGGAGGGAGACTTCGACGGCCTGCCGATCGCGGGACGCGCGGACAGTCTTTTGAGACTGCCCAACGATCGTGTGCTTGTCGTAGACCACAAACGATCAAAATCCTACTCGCGGCGCGCGCGCATGACGAAAGGCTGGGACCTGCAGGTTGCGCTGTACCGCGCCATGTTGGAACGCCCCTCAGAAGCGATGTCTCTTACGCGCCTCGTTCCCGAAGGCGTCAAAACGACAACCGCATATCATACCATGCTTGATGCAACTGTCCTGACGGACTTTGGCGGTGAAGGTATACCCGGTGCGGAAGTTGCTTCGGTCGACATCTCTGCGAATGCGACGGATCACCTGCTGCAAGCTGTATCCGAAGCAAGAGCAGGGATCATCCGATTGAACCGATCTGATGACATTTCGATCATGGAGAAGGACCGGGGCATTACGCCCTACGCACTCAAAGACAATGAGTTTGTGAAAGCTTTCACCCTGCCGGCGGAAGAGGGGTCTCAATGACAGATCATCTGACGTTAGTTCCCGCCGGTGCTGGAGCCGGTAAAACGACGCGCATCCAAAACACCTTGGCAGACTGGATCGAAACAGATCAGGTGAAACCGGGCCGAATTCTTGCGGTCACCTTTTCAGAAGCGGCCGCGTCCGAGCTGCGCATGCGTATTCGGGCCGAACTTATGAAACGGGGCCGTGTCGAAGATGCTCTGGAAATCGATCGGGCCTATGTTGGGACAATTCATTCCTTGGGACAAAGGCTCCTGACAGAGCATGCATTTGCTGCGGGCCGTTCTCCTCAAAGCCGCCTACTCAGCGAGGCCGAGCGTGATATTTTGATCCGTCTCGAAATGGCATATTGCCAAGCTCTTGAACCGATCATGCAAGACCTCGGGAGATATGGTTATAAATGGTCGTTTTTGTCAGGTGAGAATGCCGAGAGTGCTTTGCGATCCGACCTGTTACGCACAGTCGATCTCTTGCGGGGCCTTGGCAGGAGCGGCATGTCAAATGCCTTGTGCAAAACAGCGATTCAACGACTGGAAAATGGATATGGTGCCTGCGCCGCCGATGGTTCTTCTCTGACAAGTACACTGCAAGACGCGGCCAAAGATCTCCTGCTTGCCTTTCCCAGTTCGCTTGCGCCCGACGCCGGCAACCAGTCGGCGCAAAAGGATTTTGCCAGAGACTTCGCAAACCTAAGACGCGCGGCAAACACGGATGACCTTGAGCGGGACTGGTCTCTCTGGCACGCTTTGCGAGATCTGAGACTTTCAAAACGCACGTCGCCAACTCCGGACGGGTACGACGCCTACGCGGCGACCGTGATGAAGGCCGCCGACGCCCTGCTACAACATCCGGGCCCGTTAGAGGACGCCAAAACACATCTTACAGCGCTTGTTAGCGGGGCCCAGCAAGTGCTTGCAAGCTACGATGCTGCAAAAAGGCAGGCCGGGCTGATTGATTACGCGGATATGATTGTGGAAGCGGAGACGCTGCTTCGCGACCGTGAAGACATCCTTGCAGCTGTGTTGTCGGAGGTCGACTGCGTCGTCATCGATGAGTTCCAGGACACAAACCCCGTACAGTTTTCGCTGTTGTGGCGACTGGCGAAGGGTGCACAGCGAGCACTCATCGTTGGTGATACAAAACAGTCAATAATGGGCTTTCAAGGAGCAGATTCACGTCTTTCAGAAGCGCTTCAGAAATCTTTCCCTGACAATGTCGATCCCCTGAACAAAAACTGGCGTTCGGATGCACGCATCATGGGTTTTGTAAACGAGCTCGGGCGCGTGCTCTTCCCAGAAAGTTACGATGCACTGTCACCAACACAAGACGAAACGGGCGAGACCGCTATCGAAGCAATCGTGCTCCCGCGAAGTTGGGCGGATAGAAAGAAACACGCGCCCGACTGCGTAGCGGACAGAGTTTTCGAGATTCTCGAAGGGAACGAACGGGTTCGCGACAAGCATACAAAAAAGCTGCGATCAGTGAGACCGTCAGATGTGGCTGTGCTTTGTTACACGACTGCCGAATGCGCGCGTATGGCGGACGCGTTGCGAAAACGTAGTCTGCCGGTCCGAATTCAAGGCGAGGGCTGGCTTGAAGCACCGGCAACACGGGCTGCACGGGCTGCTGTTGCCTTTGTTTCCGACCCTGCCGACCGCCACGCGGCGCTCACATGGCTGACGCTCGGTCCACCGGCTGTTGCACTTGAAGACGCGCTTGCCAGTTCAGTCAGCGGCAAACTCGACACAGATACCGCGCTAGAAGCACTGCACAAATTGCAGCCCCTCGCAAACGAATTGCCTGTCGGCGACCTGATCGCAGAAATTATAATAGCTACGGGACTGCGCGATTGGGCCGCTGGTTTGTCCGACCCGCTCGAAGCACTGGCTGATTTGACACGTTTTCAGGCTGAAGCCGGCGAATTTGATCAGCTCGCCCAAGATATGCGCGCCGCTGCCGGTTTCCATGGTTTTGGGCCACAGGTTTTCCTCGGTTGGATTTCGGCACAAACTGAAAAAGACTGGAACCGCCATCCGGATCCGGCTGGCTGGTCAGGAACTGGTGTCGAAATATCAACCTGGCATGCGGCAAAGGGGCGAGAGTGGCATATCACTGTCGTGGCAGGACTGGAATTCAAGTTTCCCGAACGTCCTGGCACTCTGAGCGCGGATTTCTCGAGTTTCGACGACTTGGACAACGTGCTTAATCAGGCTGGTCTGAGCTGGCTTCCGAATTTTGCGGCGCCTGAAAAACAGAAAGTTTTTGCTGACGACTTGATCGAAAAAGATGAACGGGACGCGGCTCGCGAACTCTATGTTGCAATGACGCGCGCACGCGACAGGTTGATCGTCTCTCTGCCGGCGGAACCCTCGAAAGAAAAGGACCGTCCAGAACGCATGGTTGACCTGTTGCGCGCGCGATCCGGACTGGATGTATCCGGGGCAAGTTTGATGGTGTCTGGGAGTGAAGTAGACGCGCGGATTATTTATGAAGCCCCTGACAGAGAATTCCCCGAAGCCGGCGCAGTGAACCAGGCGTCTGTCCCACGCTTTGGGCAATCGCGGGTTGCGCCAGTTGCGTCGCGCACCCCGTGGCGCGTCAGCCCTTCATCGCTTGAGACCGAAGCGAAAACAATACCACCGATGCTAAGACATTTTGAGCTCGGTCATGGCCTTGGGGTCCGGGCGGACCATTTCAACAGCGCCACAGAAAGAGGGACTGCTTGGCACCTTGCCTTCCGTGTTCTGTGTCAACGACCCGACTTGCGAAATCGGCTGGCCGCCACAGTTGGCCTGGATTCTGTGGCACTTGATACCATAGCGGCCCAGATCGAAAGCGTCCGGGCCTGGCTCAAAGACCAAGGGTACGAACACCTGCATTTTGAACTTCCGATTCAGGACGTGCGCACTGACGGGTCGCAGACCAATGCGATCATCGACTGTCTCGCGGAGGGGCCGTCCGGGTACCTGATACTGGACCACAAATCAGGCCCCTGCCCTGACCCATCAACCAGATTTGCAAACTATCTGCCGCAGTTGCGCGCATATACAGAGTTGCTCTCCGCCAGCGGCGGCAAGCCCGTGCGGCAACTAGCCATCAACTGGATGAACGAAGGCATGATATCGGTTGCGCACGTGGCTCATGAAACCGCTGTTTGCGCTTAATCAAAGGAAAACAGGTGGATATTCAAAAGATTATCTCAGAATTACCTCAAAACTCGAAAAAGTCACTTAAGGATCGGCTTGCAGATGTGGATTGGATCGCATTGCGGTTAAAACCAAAATTAGTTTTCTCTTTTGCTGGAAGTGAAGACAACGCAAAAATCGATTACACAGTTCGCGCATTTCTCAAACTTCCTCTGAACGCAGACGACGCACCCACTGAACCGAGTCCCAAAGGCGAGGTTTCATTCGAGTTATCGCCTGAAGGATTATTGGTAGAAAACTCAGCTAACACGTTTTCCGCAAAGGGTTTTTCGTCAATTCACTATGCGGAAATGGGTTCCAAACATCAGGAAATGGGCGCGCTTAATCGAATTGGGTCAACCAATTTGAGGAGTTCACAGGCAAAGGAAAAACTAAAGCAGCTTTCCCGGTTTTGCTCCCATTTGTCGACTAGCAAGACGAGGCCAAACAGTTGAACATCCCCACAGATATTGCGTCCCATGGTTTCTCCTACCTTCTGAAGAGTAAGGCCCGTAATGCGCTTTCAAATGCCCTTGATGCACATCGCAAGCGTCTTCTAACCTACAAAAGCCTCAAGAATTCGGGCGAAGTTATAAGCGCTGAATACGGGGATAGAGTTCTTTTCGAGCTCGTCCAGAATGCACACGATGCTCATGACGTGGGTGACAACGGTGCGATCAGGATCAAATTTGTCAAAACATCAGAAACCGAAGGTCACCTTTATGTGGCCAACAAAGGGCGCGGATTCACAGAGCGTGACGTGGACGCCATCACGAACTTGGCGACCAGCGAAAAGGAGATTGGCGAGGGAATTGGAAATAAGGGGCTCGGCTTTCGCAGTGTCGAGACGATTACTGACGATGTACATATCTATTCACGATCGGAGAACCGCTCGCCCAATGCGTTCGATGGATACTGTTTTCGGTTTTCTCGACCGGTTGAGATACGTGGTATCTTGTTGTCAGAACTGGACGACCAGCACGTTAGCGAAGATGAAGCAGATGTCATCGCGCAGACAATTCCGCGTTACCTCGTGCCACAACCCCTAGATGAAATTCCTCCCGAGATAGAACGCTTCGCGGCTGCCGGTTTTGCTACGGTGGTCGTCGCTCCTCTACGATCCTCATCTGCGGTGAGTTTGGTGTTACAGCAAGTGGACGAGATCGCAAACTTGGAACACCCGCTGCTCCTTTTTTTAGACCGAATCGCGGAGGTTCGCATTGATGTCGAAATTGAGGGAAAAAGGACTGGTAGCCGTCGATTGACCAGACGCCAGACAATCCTGCGTGAGGCGGATGGCCCATTGCATCCACGAGTGTCGGCGATCGAAGTGGGTGAGCGGCGACGCTTCCTGCTTGTGCAGCAAGACGTTGATAAAAAACGCGTTCTTGAGGCCGTGCAAGATAGCATTGATCGAGTAGCGCCTCTGAAACGCTGGTTGGACTGGAAGGGACAACCGTCTGTTTCTATTGCAGTAGGGATGTCCACCGCAGCAGTTGAGGACGGACAGCTGTACAATTTTCTTCCGATGGCGAGCGAAGCCGGGTCGCCCCTTTTGGGGCACATTGATGCGCCTTTTTACGCCGACATCGACCGACGCAATATTGACCTTAACCTTCCGCTCAACAACCTGCTCATGGATGCCATTGCGGAAGCCTGTCTTTTCGGTGCACTCACTGCCGTGCAAAAGCAGCTCGATGTTCCCGCCAGCAGTGTATTTGACTTGATCGCATGGAAAGGGGACGCCGCACAAAAACTGGACGCAGCGGTCGAAGCCGCCGACTTGGATTTGACAGAACTTCGACTAATTCCGATCAACCCCACCGAAGACGGTCAAAAATGGTCAACGATTGCTGAAGTAAGCATCTGGCCAGACGCCAATTTTGTTCTGTTGAAGCCGCGCGAAATCGTTAAGCACGTGGGAATGCACCTGACATCCGGCGATTTGGACAGTCAGCGTCTTGAAAGGCTACGCGATATGGCGGGGCGCATTTGGGGCCGCTTTGGCTGGGAGTATTCTCGCCTACCATCACCGAATGAGATTGCCAATTGGTTGGAAGCTTACGCGAAATCGCTTGTACAGCGGTCTGCAAAGCCGGTGACATGGGCCAAGTTCTACAAAGATCTGGTGACTCTCTGCGAGGCTTCCGGGGTGACGCTAGAAAGCCTTGACGGAGCTGAGATTCTTCTCGACCGGGAGGGAAAGCTGCGTGCGGCCGGCGGACATGATGCGGTTGACCGCCGCGGTCTCTTCGTTCGCGGCGCAAGTGAAATCGGCAAGCGCAAGAAAGGTGATGTTCCTCTACCGCCGTCTTCCCTAACCAAAGGCTATCGCTTTTTTGATGAAAAGATCGCTCTGTCCGGTGAAGTCCTGAAGACGTTATCCGATGCAGGGCTCGTTCGACTGTTCGATCCTATAGAGGCGCTTTCCGGCCTGAGCGCAGCGCTGGGCAGGAGGCTCAGCGACAAAAGGCGGATGGACGCTCTCGATTGGGCATTTCGTGTTTGGGATGCAGCGGGTAAAAGTGCGGCCTCCGCAATTGAAGATGCCAACTTGCACGTCCCGACGGTCGGAGGGTGGATACCAGCAGCTGAAGCCGTTTTTTCGAGTGCATGGAGCGGTACCGGAAGGCGCTTGGAAGCGTTCCTTAGTGACGCATCACTGCTCTCGGATGACTGCATGCGAGCAAGAAACCAGCTTCTCCAGCCTCTAAGCGAGTGGAGCACGCAAAGTCCGGAGAGCAGCCGAAAGTGGATAATATTCCTGAGTCTCTTGGGTGTTACTGATGGTCTGAAGCCGATAGCATCCGGAGTTGACAGAAGTGGATCACCCTCTGACTATTGGGACGAGCTTTTGCAAACTGGAGATGCAAGCCGGGGCCTAACAGGAAAGTGGACAAGGCTCGCGCAACAAACCTACTTTAGCCATCCAAACACGCCCGATTACACACTAAGTGGCGAGTTTTGGCGGCTGCCAGGCCAGATTGAATACGATGAATTTCCAGACCATTTGCGGGAGGCGTTTTATGAATTGCTTGTCCACCATATCTCTTGTCACTTCGACAATTTCTTTTACGCAAGGATTGGCCGCTATGATCGTTTGGAACGCGATTGGAATGAACGCCGCGTTGTCACACCGTTAGGTGCCTTCCTGCAGTCCGAGGAGTGGCTGAATGCAGACCTGCGCGGTGAGCGTGTCTTTCTTTTGCCAAACCAATGCTGGGCATCGAAATCCAAAAGATCAGGTGTTCCGGCTTTCATGCCTCGTCTCTCAGAGGACGCGAGAGTGCTCTTGGACCGAGACGAGCTCGCTGAGATCGTGTTCAGTGATAGGCTTGGGCTTCTCGATTGGACCAGTACGGACACTGCAACTCAACGCCTTATTGCTTTGGCAAACGGCGTCGCGGATCTACGGTCTGGGGATATTGGAAAGTTTCGTCGCGAATACAGTCAAGCCTGGAAAGAAATCGCCGAAAACAAAATCGAGTTACCGTCTAACCTCCCTCTTGCCGTGTATCGTTCTGGGAAATTGACAAGGATCGAAGTTGAAGAAAGTGCACAGACTACGGTAGTCCTCGTGGAAAACGCGCAGAACTTTGAGGCGCGGGCGCTCTCCGCATCTGGCGTGTCGGTACTCGAGCTGGGCGAAGTGGACCTTGGGGTCATCGAAGAAAGTTTTGGACATGTCGAGGCCTACTCAGCGAAGCAACTGGACCATGCCTCAGTCCGATTGCTGGTGGATGGTTCAGTTTTCGTGCCGTCGTCTGATGACGAGTACCTAGTTTCTTTAGGCCTAGACTGGCTTCCTGAAGTTGCAGTCATTGCCAACGAAGTGATTGGTGAGAACCTTGAGAGAGGTATCCTCGCCACGAATCTCGACAAGAGACTTCGGTTGATCAGGATTCGTAGATGCAATTCAATTTCGCTGACCGTAGCTGGTCAGGACGTGGCGAGCGGCGGTCGCATGCAGTGGTACGCCTATCAAGATGATGCCAAACCGACGCTTATACTGACGGAAGATATCCCAATTGACTGGCCGCGACTTGCAGAAATCATTGCAGCCGAGCTTTCCAAACTCATCCATGCTCGACTGCGATCACTTGAGATAGCCATTCTACGGTTGGCTCAAGGACGCCCTTTTGGTTCTCTCGAGCGACCGACCGAAACCGAGCTTGCCTCTGCGCTTAGATGTGACGTTAGAATTGTCGAAGACATGCGCGCAGGGATGCGGACCGACCTGGCGCACGTCCTACACCAGATCGTTCCAATCGTCGCATATTATGAGAATGTCGATCTGGCTCGGGGCCTTGCTGATGCCGCCATGGAACAAGGAGCTGAATTTAGTATTCGGAATTGGCTTGAGACGCATCTTTCAACAAGCTCTCCAGCTGCCGGCGATCTGCTCGCTGCTTGTGAGACTAGTCCTGATCGTCGTTCGATTGCGACAGAGCTGGACCTTCACTACGGACGGTTCAACCGAGTGCTCCAGTCGATCGGCGAGGAGACTCTATCAAGCGAAGCGGAATTGCGGGCCATGTTCGAAGCGTATTTGCGCGAGATGTCGCCCGAATTAAGGGACCGATTGCGGCTGCTACATCTTCAGGATTATCGGCTCGGAAAGGACCTTTCGACCTACCTTTCAAGGCGCGAGCTAAACTTCATCCCGTTTGAACCAGCTTGGGTCCTCGATTTCGAAACGCTAGACCGACAGATGGTCGTCGAGCATGTGGAGGCTTCTTTTGCAGAGACGTTTGGGGAATTACCGGAAGATGAACTTCCGTCTTTTGATAAGATGATTAGTGAGAACCGCAAAGTGGTTCGCGCCTTTGCAAACGAAGCCAAACCCATAATAGGAGTGTGGTGTCGCAAGAACCATGCTGACCTTCCAGACATCTGGGAACGAGAAGAGGCGCAGGACGTCGTGCGCTTTGTGGAGAATGCGGGCTTGCTTGACTTCGATGTGGTCGACGCGGACCGAGTTGCAGCTCTATGCAAGCGCGTCGGCATATGGCCCGAGGAAATGCCTGCAAGCATTGATCCGGAAAGCCTAGGGCTTGACGAAAGTTCAGTACGCAAGGAACAGGAGCGGAAGGCTATAGAGCAGCAGGAGCGTGATCGCAGCAAGCGGATCATCCAATTTGCCGGACGTAATCTTGATCCAGGCGACCCTTCTTTTGCCACAGCTATGCAAAGCATTGCCGAGGCCACTATCGCGCTCGACGATGGCTGGTTCAAACGGAGCCGTCAGCGAACTAGGCTGGTAAAGCTTGACGGATTATCGGAATCAGGTTCTGGCAGCGGTAACGTAGAAAGTGGCAAAAAGGCACAGCGAGCAAGGCGGCTAACAGAAACGCAGAAGATCGCAATGGGCATCACGAGTGAATGGTTAGCCTATCAGTACCTTAAAAGACGACTTCCCGATGCCGTCGACGAGAGCTCGTGGGTCTCAGAGAATAGAATGAATTTCTTTGGTGGTAGCGAAGGTGACGACTCAGCCGGCTACGACTTTCTTGTGCAGACTCCAAAGATCGACTGGATGTTTGAGGTCAAGTCCACCTTGGAGGATGGATGTGAATTTGAACTGACCTCGAACGAGCTTCGCGTCGCTAGCTCGGCCTCTCGCACTGGTCGCAGACGATATCGCATTCTCTATGTTCCTTATGTCTTTTCGCCGGAGAAATGGTGTGTTTTAGAACTTCCCAACCCGATGGACAAAGAAACTCAGGCGCAGTTTTCTGTCGCGGGACGCGGTTCGCTTCGTCTGCGGTTTGAGCGCCGCTAACATTTGGAGCGAGATGAACAACGTAACATCATGATCGAAAAATGGTTTTTAAACTTCTTGATGTGAGTTCGTCGGTTGCTAAGTTCGGAGAATTGCCGTGGTTTTGGGTGCGCTAACTGAATACAATAATTTAGGAGGACGAGTTTTGACAAATCTTACAAGAACCCGCCGTGTGGTCTTCCGCCACGCCGATGGTAATCTCTACCGGCTTGCCAAGAATGGTGGCAGCAAGAATCCAGGCTACATGTTCAGACCGAAAAACGAGAACCGGTATGGTGGTCAAGTCATCAGAACGGAGGACCCTCTAGAGGTGATCGAAGCTACACTGAAAGAAGGCATGTCTGTCCGATGCAAGCCAATTCCAAATGGAACCGTACGGTTCCTACCCTTTGCTCCAGGAAGCTTGCAGGAATACGAGGTCGGTTCAGAAATCGCTGAAGCACTAGGAATACCGGAGACTGGGTCGGTCGAAGAAGGGAAGGTCGGGTAGTATTTTTTTTGAAAGGATCGACTTTCTCAAAAGAGGCTATCAAATGCGGACGAATGTTAGATGCCGGCATCGCAAGCTCCACCGCTTGTCCATGTAAGAGGGTTCTCTGGACTAGGTTTCGACCAAACAACTTACCGTTATCGGCAGCGCTAGATCCAAGAAAATAAAGTTAAAAGGCAATTTGATTTGCAGGCTCTCACAAAAAGCTTCTGCGAACTGGCTCAACCGCAGAGCAAGCCGGTGTTTACCTACAATAGTCGGCTCGCTTGATCCTTGACTTTGCTGCAGGTGTTTCGAGGTCAGCGTATTTTCCGCCAGAGTAACGACGGCAATCGAGGGCGTGGCCCGCTGATATTGCTGAAGCCCCGATATCAATCCAACGCTTTGTTCCGTTCTCTTGAATAAAGCATGAACCGACATGGCGGTCGTATGTTTTTGCTCCGGTAAGGAAGCAGGCAACGGTTCTATTGCGCAGATGATTTACCATCCAGCGTCGCGCGTCTCGCCCAGCTGCTGTGCCGAGCTCCGGGCCGTCGACACCGTTCAAGCGGATCGGTACGCCGGATACAACGACCGTATCGACGTCGCGGATTTGAGCTGCGCCGACCACGTCGGGTTGCTCACCAGCCATAGCGTTCGTCGCTCTTCCCATTAGCAAAGCAAATGCAATCAAAAACGGTTTCAACAATATACTCCTTAAAGATAAGGGCACAGGCCACGCATCTGGCGCAGGTCAGCTATGTTCACACCCATCTTCTCAGCTCCTAAATCAACTTCGTTGGTGACAATGCCCGCATTCGACTTCGTCGACAGGTTTACACGAACATAGACACCATCGATAAATGACATCGCGTAGCAGTATGCTTCATCATAAATGCGCTGCTGGCTGGTTTTGTAATTATGCCCGGCCGTTACAAACCAGTCGTCGTTGTACTTCCCTGCAACAACAGGAACATCGACGTTCTGAAAAATTGTGTAATTTCGTACAATCTTCGCATTCGTTTGGGGCGGGGCCTGCGGCAGCGACGGCGCGGACATGGGCACCTCGACGATCTTTTCGACTTCAACGATTTTCTCCACCGGAACTTCAACAGTCTTTTCGACCTCGATGATCTTTTCTTCCTTTGCCCAGAAGATCCCCTTGCCTATGCCAAGCGCCGCAACTGTTACTGCAACACCGGCAGCAAGAATAACCAACCCGGCCATAGCACCTTTACCGATCCGCTCGCGCATCCGCATCGGCGCCTCATTTTGGGCCAACGCTTGTTCGATGGCGCTGAAATCGTGCTCAACCTTATCCATCATTGACGCTCCTCAGTTTCAATTCCTCCCTGATCGACCGATCCTTGAGGTCGGTCAGACCCCCGGTTATTGGCAGGTATTTGTGGACGACCCGGTCTTTGTAGACGATCTTCTCTACCGTTTTTTTCCGCCGCCAGCGTCGGCGCAGAACGTACCGCCGTAAGGCCTGTCCAATGGACAAGGCCGGAGGCGAAGACCCGATATGCGCGGCAACAAAAGCAGCCATACCGGTAGACAGCGCTGCAGCGGTCGCCACACCTCCAACGATCCACTTGGTTACCACGTTGGCTTGTTTCTCGGTGACCTCGCCAATCGGCGTGGCGTACCATTTTGCAGCAATGTCATAGATGATCGAAGCTCCTGCTTTTTCAGCCACGTGCAGGCGCGCCTTCTCTATCTCGACCCCCAGAGTAAGTTTGTCCACCACAGCCTGCGCGGCGGCATTCTGAGCCTGCAGGAGGGCGTCGTTCGCCCGGGCAAGCTGTTCCTGCACAATCGCGATTTCCGGTCCGGGGTCTTCCGATATAACCAGGATAGCCTGCTCTGCTTCGGCATCTGCAATCAGAGCAGTGATCCGTTTGACCTCAGCCTCGATCAGACTGCCCTCGCCTGCCTGCCAGCGTGTCATTTCACTAGCAATGTAGTTCGCGCGTGTCGGCAAAGATCTCTGGGAGGCTTCTCCCTGACTACGAATTACTGGATTATCGCTGGCCGCCCGACGCTCATTGTCGGCTGTTTGAGCATCCCATTCTGAACCAAACTTGTCGCGCATCTCGGACGCCCTTTGCAGAAGCGCCGCGCGATCTGCCTTGGCTTGAACGAGCTTGGCGTTCAGGTCCTTGCTTGCAGGGGAGGTTGTCAGATTGTCCAGCTGTGCTTGCAGGGCTGCGATCACAGCCTGTTGCGCCTCAAATGACACGTCCGTTGCAAGTCCTTCCCTGCGCTGCCGCAACGCTTCCAGTTCGGTCTGTGCCAGCTGGACATCATGCTGTACCGAGCGAAACCATGTCGATCCTGCCATCGTTACAGTCTCAAAGGTGGCAACTATGCCACCGAGGAGCAATAGAAGGGCAAAGGGTTTCATGATCCAGCGCGACCTGTAGAGGGCATAGCCTGCCGGTATCTTGAAGAATTCCAGGCAAGCGAGGATCAGCGGAAATGCTGCGGCCGACATCGCAAGAGTAAGGTCTTGATGCTCACCGAAGGACTGCAAGCCGATGGCTGCGGCCAACGACAAACCAGCACTGATGATGAGGAACTCTGCACCAAACGCAACGGCAATAATCTTTCTACTTTCACTGTTCAATTTACCAATTCCCACTCGCAATGTTCGCACGCAAAAACACCGCCGCTGTACTTGCGAAACAACCGGTGCTGTTCGTTAGCGATTCCAGAATAAGTTTCGTGGGTGACAAAACCTGTCATATTACCGCTGCGCGAATACGGCAGCCGAAAAGTTCAGAAATCCATCTTGCCATGTTTGGATCCCGCGACCGCTCAATTCGGCCGCGGTTTTAATCGGATCAAATGGCGTCTTTGTGCTCCAAGCCGCCATTTGAAGTGTGTTCACCGGTTCCTAAAAAGGGAACGAGTAGATCGCCCAACTGCCTTTAATCTGCCTCATGCAGCAATTGATCTGCGCGTCGTATTATCCGTACCATCAGACCAGACTCGAAATCGGCAATTAACGAACCTTCAGCGAACTTTTCACGACGAACGCAAGTTGTCAGCATTCTGCTCAACTGCTCGGTGTTTGCTTTGGAAAGGGCGAGCCCATCTTCCGCGAACAGCTCCTTGGCTTCTTGCGAGCTGCTCCACTCCGTCCAGTCGAAGGACGCTACCCAATTCTTCTCATACACCATCTCGAAAAACTGACTAACCGGATCGCTGGGAGCGGCGTATGGAAATCGCGTGACACCGCTGGGCGTGTTAGGAGGGACCACCATTTCTCCGGCTGTAAAATTTGCAGCCTCAACAATTGGAAGAAATGCAGCCAGAGCCTGCAACCTTTCACGATCTTCCGACGAGATTTCCATTTGCACCCTCCTACACTTTTCAGAAACGCTGCCTTTGCCGCTCAGCGGTCAACGTGACCTCTGACGCCTGGCATTTATCCAGAACTCGTTTTCACACGAGAAGAACAGATCACCACTATTTCAAGACACGCCCTCGCCCCCTGTATTCCGGGTTGAAGCGGCTCACGAGCCACTTGCGAAAAAACTCAATGGCGTGTGAGAAAGCGTCAACCTGATCATCGTTTGACCCTGCGGGAAACGCGCCAAGTTCCGCAAAAAAATCATTTAGCCAGTCGGCTTCATAAGGTATGTGAACCAGGTCTTGTTCCACGAGGACCATGGCTTTGGCAGCCCTGTCTTCTTTCGACAAACCTTTAAATGTAAGTCCCTGAACAAGAGTACGCCGAATATTGTCAGGATAGTAATCCCAAAGCACCTCAAGAAGAGCAAGACCAGAGCTGGCACGCTCTATGGCGACAAAGTCAGCTTTCCAAAGGATCTGAGTATCAACCACCCGCTTTTTCAGCTGCGGAAAGGTCCAATATCCGCGTTGATTGTCCACCAGATAGACGTTTCCGTTCGTCACTTGCCACACCTGAAAGACGCTGTATGACCCTGACTGTGTGCCTGAGGCTGCGTCAATACTCAGGAATCGAACATCATATGCTTTTGGCAAAGTCTTATACCGCTGGAAGAGACTGATATCGATCTCGCCGCCACCCGCGGGAACAGGGCGTTGTTGATACTGAGCAAGGAAGTTTGCCTCACCCAGCTTAGCCCTCTGAACGTCAAGGACATCCATTGGCAATCGCGCCGCATCAAGAAGCTCACCTTTCTTGAAGTGATAATCTTCGACATCGCTGATGGGGACAATTTGGTCCTCTTCGGCGATTGCCGGGAGGTTCAAGCAGCGCCAACCTTCAGGTTTTTGAAGGTGCGCGGCCGGATCATTTATGGCCAATCTCTGCATCACAAGAACCATTGCGCTGCTTGCCGGATCATTCAGTCGCGTCGACAGCGACGTATCGATCCAATGGTTGACCTTTACGCAGCCGTTCTCAGTGGCCACCTCCGACGCGTCCAGTAAGTCGTCCATAATGCAAATATCTGGCCCTTTGCCGATAACAGCGCCGTTGACAGAAATGGCTTCTCTGAACCCTCCAGCGTCAGTAACGAAAATCCGCTCGTTGTCTTTTAGCGGTGCCCCAGACATTGTCGGGAACGCGACCTTGTACCAGTCGGCATTGACGATCTGACGGAATTTGTTGGCAAGACCGGTCGCCAGATCAAGGTTGTGCGAAACAACAAAAATTTGCAGCCCCGGCTTATGCCCAAGCACGAAGGCGGGCCATGCCACGGAAACAATGATCGACTTCAGACACCGCGGCGGAACGTGGATCATGACCCGTTTTTCGGTTCCATTTTGGACTTGATCGAGCGCATGGCAAATCGCTTCGATGTGCCAGTTGTCGTGCATCTCCTTGCCGTTGTGCAAGGTCTCAAAAACCTTTGCGACGAAGGCCAAAAAGCTTAGCCGGAGAAGAGCGTAGAACTCAGAATTCGTTGGCTTGGTCATCGGCCCCTCCGTTTTGAACCTTGGTCTTTATTGCTTTCTCTGCGTATTTCAGAAGCAAGCGGACATCTGCTTCACTGGCGGGCAAATCCTTTGCTTCGGCTGGTGTCACATCGCCAAAGTACTTGTTGAGTTGCCGGAGCAATTCGCCCAACGCCTTGGGATTTCCTGCCAGTGCGTCCGACACGAGGCGCTTAGCAAAAGCCTCCATTTTGGTGACTTTCAATTCGACGCCCTGTTCCTTCAGGCCGATTTCTGTGGCGAGCTCAGCCTCAATAACGGTTTTCCATGATTTTGAGCCCTTTGGTCGCCCGCCAGGATTGCCGCTCTGACCTGGCTTGAACTTGTGGGCATCTGGCGGGTTGCCGAACCCAACGTTGGAACGGTTCTTGTTGTTGCTCATCAGAATATTTCCTCCGTCCCGGAATCGTTTTCCAGAGTTTCTGGTTCGGCGCACTCATCGGTCCCGACCGCAAGTTCTGCCGCCCTCTCAGCATAGGTTTGGCCGGTCTTTAGAAGAGTTGCCTGTTTGCCAGTCAGCTCTTGCCAACGACGGATTGCCACATCCACATAGGCAGGCGAGATCTCCAACCCGATACAGGCACGTTTGGTTCGTTCTGCGGCCAAAAGCGTTGTGCCGCTTCCCAAAAATGGATCCATAACAATCTGACCAACCGCCGACGCGTCGAGGATGGCATCCTGTACGAGGCGAACCGGCTTGACCGTCGGATGCAGCGTAAAGTCGTCTGCTTCGTCCGCCCGTCCACCGGTGGCGCCAGCATATTCCCAGACATTCGTCCGATATCGACCGTATGAGCCTAATTGAACGTTGTTGGTGTGCGATGCGCCGGTCTTCTTCAGCACAAACACCGTTTCATAACGGGACCGATAGAACGATCCCATCCCGCCATTTGGCTTCACCCAGATGCATTTATTCAGCAGCTCGAGACCTGTCGCCCGGATCGCCTGGTGGAGTTCCCACTCATGCCGCCAGTCCATGCAACAGTATATTAGGCCACCGGGCTTCAGCCTGGACAACACGCTCTTCAGAAAGGCGATCAGAAACAGGATGAATTCTTCGATCGACATCTCACCTGACGCTTCAGCAAATTCATTAAATCCAGAGTTGCCGACGCGTATGTGACCGTTGACCTTCGTGTTATAAGGAGGGTCCGCAAAGACCAAATCGACTGGTTTTTCGCCAAGCGGCTTAGATAACAGACCACAGTTCCGCATGTCGGCGCATGCAACCAGATGATTTCCAGCCCGCCACACATCATTGACCTTAGTGACTGGGGACGCAGAGTGTATCGAGGAAGCGATCTGATCCGCTAGGTCTGGATAGCTCCCCTCTTCAGGCAGCGTCTCAAACAGCCCATCGAGTTCCGGCGGGTCAAATCCGAGATCTGTCAGATCCGTGTTGAACTCGAGCTGGTAGGCCAGTTCGAGAGTCAGCTTGGGCAGGTCAAACTCCCCGGTTTTTTGTATCTGGTTCAGGGCAATTCTCAGGCCACGAACTTCTAAGTCGGTGAGATCCGCCACTCGAATGCACGGGAGTTCTGTCAGCCCGAGTTGACGGGCCGCTTCGACGATCGCGTGACCGTCGATGATTTCGTTGTCTGTTGTAATCAAAACCGGACGCTTCAAGCCGTAACGTCCGATCGACGCTCGGCACTTGGCTATCTGCCGATTGCTCTGCTTTTGAACATTGTGTTTTGCGTGCTGCAAATCGTTGATTGAAACTGCCTCAACGCACAATTCAGACAGCAGATCGTTTTTCTTAGAAATTGAATGTTCCGGACTCGCCGGCTTTGGATAGGTCGTCATCACGCCCTCCTTGAAATCCAGTTTCAGGAAAGTCGCGATGGGGCGTCGACCAGGCCGAGACGGGAATACCAAAAAGGTCGTCCATCACAATTTTAACGAGACACCGGAATCCTCGGCCGGGCATCTCGCCACGCTGCATTAATATAATGAGTCGCCGCCCAAGTCAATATAAGCCTATGATTTGATTGACAAACGCAGCGAAGGTCCTTAAGTTTCGTTCTCTTTCGAGTTGACTAAAGCGGTGCCTTGAGCGTTCTAGTAGACAGGAATTCGGCCGATGAAGCGGTGAGGTCGCAATTCGGAACACAGTGCTCTGGTACAAGAGAATACCCTCTGCCCCGACGTAGGAATGTGCTTTCGAAATTTCCCTGTTAATTTCCCTGTTCTCAGGGAAATCGCGAGACTGGATAGCTGGAGACTGCAAGCACAGCCATGATTTTCCCTAAAATCACGCACTGAATATTGTGCCGCATATTATCGCTTGCTTTCAGCAGGTTATCATCCGGCTATTCCAGCTGAGACCCTAGTTTATGCGCAACAATGGTCGATTTCGGGCCGCAGTCTCAGTTCGCGATTCCGGCGGTACGAGTTTGGTAACTTTGGGAGAGTCTGCAGATCAGAGCGCAGCGAACTGTTCGTGCTGATCTGACCAGATAGCAGGGAAGCCGGACTTGATCAGGTAATCCGTGGTCAGACCGTCAGGTTGTTCGCCTGCAGCGATGGCCTCCAGGACGTCAGGCGCCAGCGTGGCCAGATCGACCACATCCTGAACTCGTCGTTTGGAAGTGCCCTCTGTTTCCGCAATTTCTGAGAACGTTCTGCCATCAATAATCATCGCCAACCGCCGGCGCGCCTTAACGACGTTGCGGACAAGTGTTTGATCGATCTCAGGCGGTGAATCGCCAAGATGCAGTTTCAGCTCCACGCCTCTGCGGCGCATCCGGAATGGCGCTTCGATTGTTAGCTCCCTGGCATCGACCTGATCTACCCTGCACTCAATCATCTGTGCCAGTGCCTGGAGATCCAGTTGCACCCTCAGAGACCCCTGTTGCAAATCTGCCCGCAAAATCAGACCGAGGTATTTCCTGACGGACTGGCAATCTCTGAGAAGCTCCGTTGCTGAAGCAATCTCGGCCGCTGACATATCCCGCGCCATTGATGTCACGGCGTTCGGTCGCTTCAGATATTGCCTGATCACTTCGACCAGGAGGCTCTCGAGCTGTTCTGCCGGCAACCGCCACGCATCAGAATGCTTCTGACTGCGATCCGTCACCAGCCGGCCGGAGATATAGTAACGCAAACGCTTCCCATTTTTGCGACTATGGCTGGGCGTCAGCCTATCTCCGGTTTCATCAAAAAGCTTTCCGGCGAGCAGTGATCGCTTCGCTTTCTGCTTTACTCCACGCTCCCTTGCCGCTCCATCCGTCAAAAGCTGCTGCACCCGCTCCCACACTGCCGGGTCAACGATGGCAGGGTGCTGCCCCTCATAAACCTGACCCTTGTGTCGGATGCGGCCAGAATAGATAGGATTGCTGAGCAAATGATGGATGTGTCCGCGGTCAAAGCACTTACCGCCTGCCACACGTCCGCCCGGGCGCTCCCGACGGCGCGAACGGAGACCCAGTGCCTCAGCCTGCTCTTTCACATCAAGAATGCTCCGATGCTCCAGATAGAGATCGTAGAGCGCCCTGATGATCTCAGCTTCTTTTTCATCGATTTTCAACGTTCGGCCATCCGCCTGATACCCGAGTGGAACATTCCCGCCCATCCACAGACCCTTGCGTTTCGAGGCTGCGATCTTGTCCCGGATGCGTTCAGCGGTGACTTCCCGTTCGAACTGGGCGAAGCTGAGCAAAACGTTGAGTGTCAGGCGGCCCATGCTGGTAGACGTATTGAAGGACTGAGTAACGGACACAAACGATGCGTCGGCTGCGTCGAGACGTTCGACCAGTTTCGCGAAGTCAGCCAGCGAACGAGTCAGCCGATCGATCTTGTAGACAACAATCTGGTCAACACGATTTTCATCTACAGCCTGCATCAGCCGCCGTAGCGCAGGGCGGTCAAGATGACCGCCCGAGATACCGCCATCGTCATAGTAGTCCGGCAGAAGTTCCCATCCCTCGTGCTTCTGGCTGGAGATGTAAGCTTCACAGGCTTCCCGCTGGGCATCCAGCGAATTGAAATCCTGCTCCAGCCCCTCCTCCGAGCTTTTCCTCGTGTAAATGGCGCAGCGGATACGTCGCATCATTGAACCCCGAAGAAGCGCGGGCCTGACCAATGCGCTCCGGTGATGTGCTTTGCGATGGCTGACAGGGAACGCCACGTTATACCATCCATGACGTACCCGCCTTCAGTGACTTCGACCTGATAGGTCTGTCCGTTCCACTCCCGGACCAGATGAGACCCAGGCCTGGCGGTCGTGGGCAACACTTTCCCAGCCGCAATCTGCTTCAGGCGTCGGGTGGTTTTCGCTGACACACTGCCCAGCGTTTTGTTTTGCATATCCCAGATCAGCACCCGCTTCATGAACTGTGGCGAAAGATACTTTGGGGGCAAGCGACCGAAGGCCTCACGCCATCGGTCGAGGCACGCAGCGCGATCAAGGGCGGCGATCTCTGATATCAGGATCGATACCTTTTCGTTTTGCTCCACTTTCATTGGGTGCTCTGCGCCTCGACAATTCGGTAAACCGATCCCTTGTCTGTCTCCAGTCTGTCCACAACGCATCCGGCTTTGCGCTGCGCGGATATCGCGGCGCGTGCCGTATGCGCCTGCCAACCGAAGGTCTTTTGAAGTTGTGCGATTGTGACGCCGGATTTCCGCGTGAGCATTCTGTGAAGCTGCTTATGACGGGTCAGCTTTTTGCCAAACTTTGTGGTTCTGGCCGAACTTTGCGCTACCGCATTTCGTGTAGTCATCGTGTTTCTCCACTCTGCGAGCAAAGGTCCATCCCTCGCCCCGTACTGAGTGGAGCCCGGTGATCCCGGGCGAATGCGACACAGACAGTACCGCTCTGAACCGCCAGGAAGTCCAGTCCAGTTGTAAAAAATGTTCTCGCCTCACTAGATCGCAGGGCACAGGCTTCTGTGTCTGCTTTCCGCTCTTAAGCAGTCATCTGAGTAAAATGCTCGGATGTCAGCACCGAGCCCATCTTCGACATTTGCGCGGGCCGCAGTTTCAGCCACGCAGGGTCGGCTTTTCCTGATGTTTCGAATTAAAATTAGTCGGTAAAACCACAGTGGGAAACGTGACACGATCTATTTTTTTAGCTCGATGCTGACACTTACCTGCAATCCCGGAATAAGTATGACCTCAGGATTCGGGATTTCCGCCCAGACCTGCAACCCGCCATCGGAATTCAACTCTGTTCCAACGAAGGCCACTTTTCCGGTCTGCTCATAGCGTTCTCCTGTCGGCAACGTCACGTGAACAGCGAAACGATCCAGATACTCTTCGATGCGCTCCGGGGCGGCATGGTGCAACTCCAGCAAAGAGTCATATGGGTGCGCAAACGAAACCAGCGCTGGGTCAACCTGAACAATTTCCGCAAGCGGCTTTCCAGTCTCGGTTTTGAGATAGGCATCGCGGGTCAGGCGCGGCGAGTCGATGTACCCCGCAATAGGTGCGGTAATCGTTGTACTGGCCAACTCAAGCTTTCGAAGATCCAGCCCAATCCGCGCCTCGTCAACGGCAACCTTTGCAAGCGCGAGCCGCGCCGACGCATCCTCTAGCTGCACTTGCGTCGCGGTTCCCCTGTCTTCGAGCTTGCTGACACGCTCGACATTTGCCTCGGCTTGGGCCAACTCAATCTGCCGCCTGTCCAAGAGAGCCTGGGCGGCATTTACCTGATGTTCATACACCACACTGCTCAACGAGAAGAGCAATTGGCCAGCCTCGACGCGGTCTCCCTTTGTGAAATGGATATCGGTCAGAAAGCCATTTACAGAATTGGCGACCTGAGATCGCATGCTGGCTTCAATACGCCCCTCAAATCGCAGGTCGGCCAACTTGTCAGCAAGTTTGTCCACGCCTTGAGCGAGAGCCGACACGGGGAAAATCACAAACAAGGCGAGCAAAATACGGGCGTTCAAAATTCTAAGTCTCCTGACAAAGGTGGGTATCCGGTAACCAGTCTATGACCTAACATAAATCGGAAGTTAGCCAAAAGCTTTGGGGCAAAACTCGTTATTCCGTTGAGGGGGAAGCGTAATGAACACAAAGGTTACTAAAGCATACCAACTTGTGGCTTGCGCTGTATTGGGCGCGTCGGCAATTGGATGCCCGTCCCATGCCCGGCCAATATGTGCGAACCAGACCCTGCCTGAGCTCCCCGATGTTTCAATTGCTTCGGTCGCAGAAGTGCCCGCCCCTGCGCCACATTGCAAAGTTTCCGGTGTGATTGGTGGCAAGATCAATTTCGAACTCCTGCTACCGGAAAATTGGAACGGCAAATTTGTCATGGGCGGTGGAGGCGGATTCGTCGGTTCCGTGATGAATACCTCCCTTATCGATGGCTCACTTCAATTGGGTTACGCCACTGTCGGCACTGACACAGGACATCAGGGGCATCCAGCCGACGCCAGTTGGGCCCTCAACGACCTCGAGGCGCTGGTCAATTTCGGACATCTGGCAGTTCATCGAACAGCAGTCACAGCCAAGGCCCTGACCAAGGCATTTTATGAAAAACCAATTGCTCGAAGCTACTTTACCGGGTGCTCCCGGGGCGGTGGACAGGCAATAATGTCCGCTATGCGTTACCCAGAAGATTTTGACGCGGTTGCGGCTGGCGCCTATGCGGTTGACTGGACGGGAATTGCCGTGCAGGCAACTCAGATCAACCAGGCGATGTACCCAGACCCAAACAATATCGAAGAGGCTGTCATTGGGCCAGAAGCTCAGGCGCTGGTCGAGAGTTCATATCTGGCGGTCTGCGATGGGCTGGATGGGCTCGAGGATGGCATCCTCAATGACCCCCGGAAGTGCGGGTTTGACGTGGCCAGCCTGCAATGCGAAGGCGACAATTCCGAAGACTGTCTGAGCGCCAGAGAAGTTGCTGCGTTCAAGGCGGTCTATGACGGCCCCAAGAACTCCGATGGCGACAGCTTGTATTACGGTTTCCCATTTGGCGGCGAAACAGCCGAGGGAGGTTGGAGCCGCTGGTTGACAGGTGGCATGAAGTATCAGGACGACGATGGGAGCTTCCAGGAGGGCGTCGGATCAGGTGGATTTGATGAACCTGTGTCGCCGAGCGCTTTTTTCAGCTTTGGCAACGGCATTATGCAGAATTTCGTCTATCACGATCCCAATTGGACCTATGAGAACTTCGATTTCGGCACCTATGCACAGGATTCTGCCGCGGCTGCGGAGACTCTGAATGCGACAAACCCGGATTTGTCCGCCTACCGCGCTCGTGGTGGCAAGATGCTGCTGTATTCCGGCTGGTCCGACAACGCGCAATCGGGCCTTGCAATGGTCGGGTATTACGAAGACGTTCTGGCTCATGATCCAAGTGCAGCCGACGATATTCGCCTGTTCATGATGCCCGGCGTAGAGCACTGCTTTGGCGGTCCCGGGCCCTCCTGGGTCAATTTTCTAGTTGAGATCGACAAGTGGGCGGAAACCGGAGAAGCGCCTGATCACATTACGGCCCTTTGGCTGGATGACAGCGCTCAGCCAGCCGGTGGCCGACCCGTTTGCGCCTATCCAAGTGTTGCCCAATATGACGGTCGTGGCGACCCCCGGGACCCTGCGAGTTTCAACTGTGACGCAGGCAACTGAGGTGATACAGGTAAACACCGAAAGTCGGCTTAGTCCCGCAAGTAGGTCATCGAACGCAAAAGGAATAAGGTCTGCTATCCAGAGGAGCGGCCGTTCGCGTCTAGACGTTTGAACACTCGGTTTAAGTTGAGATGACGGACGGCTGCTGCCGTCTGCCAAATCCTCAAAGATCGATCTTCTCTGCAATGCTCAATGCATCGTCGAGTTCGATTCCAAGATACCTAACCGTGCTATCTACTTTTGTATGTCCGAGCAGAAGCTGGACGGCCCGAAGGTTAGGTGCGCTGGTAAATGCGATCAACCAACGCCCTTCTCCATGGTTTTGACGCCAGTTTGACAGCATCACCGCAAGGCGGATTATCTCGGGACTGGTTTTGAAGTACTTGAAGGAGGCAGGTCTGGTCATGGACAAAAGTTACGCAACCGTCCTGCCCCGCTCAAGCAAAGTTGTTCTGACACGACCGACCTCTCATTCATTTCTTCTCGAACCAGTAAATGCCATCCCAATCAGAGGCCGGTGGTTTAGACGCAAACCTTTTGCATCTTTTGGCAAAGATATCCACAAGCTGCTTGTTGGAAGCGGTTTCTCGATGCCTTTCCAGCGCGTCCAATGCATCACCCCATTCTCCCGACTGATATAAGGCGTAGCATGAGCTCCATTCTTCGAGTTCGCGTTTCTTGGCTGCGCTCACCAGAAAACCACCGTCATCATCTTTTTCCGCGATTAGTTCAAAGATGCGGCTAGGGAAGCTAGTTCCAGCAGGCACGACAAAGTCAATTTCGCGCAGCACAAACTTGTTCTCGACATGAACGGCCACATCTGACGATACGAGAATTCTTGTGCCGTAAACTTTATTCAACCCTTCCAGTCTGGAAGCAAAATTAACGGCAGCACCAAGCGCAGTGTATTGCAATCTTGAGAGAGACCCAACGTTACCGACAACGACGCGACCCGTGTGTAGGCCGAAACGTGTGTGCAAGGGACGAAACGGTAAAGCTCCGTTATCAGAATTGAGTATCGTCTCAGCCTGTAAACACGCCAAAGCTGCTCGGCAAGCATGGACAGGGTGATCAGTATCATCGAGCGGAGCATTCCATAGAGCCATGATGGCATCTCCAATGTACTTGTCCACTGTACCCTGATTACCGGATATCTCTTTTTCCATTGTTTCGAAATACTCGGACAAAGCAGGCATCAGAACTTCGGGTTCAAGTCCCTCGGTTTGGCGCGTAAACCCTTTGAGATCGGCGAACATAAGAGTCACGTCGCGCGTTTCTCCCCCAACGCTAATTCTCTCTGCTTTTGAAAGGATAGAGCGCACCAGCTCCTTTGGTACGAACGCACCGAAACTCGACAATCCAGCCTTCATACTTGCAATGGCTGTTTCGAGTTCGGCGACTTCCTGAATATTTGATTTCAGGTTCAAGTTCTCACTTAGTTCAAAGTTACTGACTTTTCTCGCTTCCGTGGCCACGCGCACAAGATTTTTGCTCAACAGTCGGGCGACAACAAAGGTAAATGCGACAGCCAGAAACAAAGCAAGTACGCCGATTTGCATAGCACGGGTCGTGTTTCGTTTTATTTCTCCGATAAACTCATCTTCCGGCACTATAAGCCCGAGCGTAGGTTGGGCACCGAAGACTTCAGGGATTGGCATCACAGATGTGATATAGTTTCTTTCATCGGATGCTGAAGCTATGCGGAAAAAATCCTGCTGACTTTCTCGCCATTTATCAATGACACTGTCAATAATTTTGCTACTGCCTTCAATTGACTCGTTCGTATTGGAACTCACGAAGCGCGCCGCTCCACCTTCGGACCGCGAGCTGGTGTACGATAGTAGGCGACCTTCGCGATCCAACATAAAAACCAAACCATGATCGCCGATCCTGATATCGTCTAGGATTTGCGAAAGTGCCGATATTGTTATGTCGAGCGCGACGACGCCAAGCAATTTACCTTCGTCGTCGACTACGGTTTTTGAGAACGTTGCACCCAGACGCCCTGTGCTCTCAAACTGATAAAGCGGTGAAACGTAAATGCCGCTTTGCTCTAAAGCCCCGCGATACCAAGGGCGCGTTCGAGGATCGTAGACAGTGGTTCCACTACGAAATGGCGTGGCCAGCGAACGGCCATTGGACCAAAAATATGTTTCGACGCGCTCGCCAGATTGATCGGAAATTATTCGTTGGACGCGATCTACTCCTTCCGGCACTGGCAAGGCGCTCGGCCCAAAGGTTTTCCAGTGTTTTGGCAGGTTTATGTTTTGGAAAAAGTCGCCGGATTTTTCCTCTCCAAAATATAAACCATAGTAGTGCTCATTACCCTGCATCTGCGAATAGAGCACGTCCAATCCTGCACTTGAGCCAGCATACTCCGTAAACTTAGAAAGAAAGACAGATGTAGAAGATACGACATTTCCCGCTCCGCGTATTACGGTTAGCATCTCATCAACTGACTGGCTTCTGGCCTCGGCCATCCGCTCTTTCGCGGTACGAATGGCGAGTTCTCTGTTGCCAAAATAAAGAATGGCAACCAGCATTGCTGTTACGACTAATGTCAGTAACGTGAATAATATCGCAACACCGATATGGAGACGTACTTTCATACCGGCAATTAGTTGAAATGTGGCAATGGAAGTCCAGCCGCTCGTCGTCTCAATAATGAAAATCTTGAGGAAATTGGTCCTTTAGGACAAAAAAGTATTGGCACTAGTGTTCTTCCTTGGCTCCTTTAGCGCTTTTGGTTCGCCCAAACGGGTGGATCGTCAGACGGGGGTTCAAGCCTCGCCAATGTATTGAACACTCGCACTTAAGCTTTTGTTGTGGCACATACCACTGCCTTCACAGTTAGCACTTCGAAAATTGGCTTCCAAGATCTCCAAACCGTAGAAATAGTAGTATTGGGCTGAAGGAAACTGCGTTCGTTTCAAAACTGAAATGGTTGTCCAATCATCATTTGCAGCCTAACTCCTTCGTCAGAAAATGCGGTATCTGCTCTGACTACAAAGCCTTGAACCCAGGCGCGCAACCCAATACCAGCGCTCCATTTCATGTCAGAATGCAGTTCGCCAAGATCGTAACTGCCTGCGACGCGCCCCATCTCAACAAATGGAACAACCTGTACCCACTCAACACCCAACAGTTCTTGGGCGGAGGGCCATTGGTCGAATGGATTCCAATGCGGAGTCATGCGAAGTTCCGCAGAATAATAAATGGCAGAACGATCATTGAATCTCTCTTCCGGAAAGCCGCGCATACGAAACAAACCTCCAAGCGTGGCTCCAGTGTAAGGAGGAGGACGATTGGAGATAACTCCACCATTTTCACTCCATGACGGTGTGTCTGCAGTCCAGAAATCGAATGCAAGCACACGACTACGAAACCACGCAGACTCACCAAAATCGTGATAGGCATCAAATTCAGCCTGCATCACAGTCCAGGAATCTGTGCTGTCAAACCAGCCGAAATCCCTTGAGTATTGCAGCTTGAGGCCAACGCCTTTCGTGGGGTTCACCGGAAAGTCACGGTTATCCCAGAAGTAGACGAAATCAAGACCATTCGTTCGTAACTCGCCGTCGAAATCATCTCCGTCGCTCACCAACGCTCTGTGAAACGGCCTTATCTCAAAAAAGCTTCGCCCACTTTCAAATGGGTTCAGAGACGATCCACCTGTCGCGCCGGAAACCAGGAAGCCATCGCGTATACTGTAGTCAGGAACAACTTGATTGCGACCGTGACCTATCGGCAAAAGATACTTGAACCGGACTCGCGAAAACACGTCCGAACCGCTTCCTGTGACAAAGTTGTCTTTGTTCGAGTCATTCGTTCCAGCTCGCTCCCCTGCGAAATCCGGATTGCCGTCTACATATGTGTCTGCGTCGTTGTAATAACCGAGAGAAAATATGGGATCGATAAAGAGGCGCTTCCATCGAGGGACCTGTAAGTCTTCCGCAGCAAGAAAACCTGTTGCTGAGCCAGTGTCACCAGCAATAATTGTGCCAAGTATCCTAGCCTGAGGTTGCAGATAACCTACCCGTCCTTCTACCCAGCCTGCGCTCAGACCAAATGTTTCATTATAAAAGGCAAATGGAAGGCTGAGTCTGAGACCGGAATAGTCCTCAACTTCCTCAGCCAACACCGAAGGCGTTAAAGCGCTAAACATGAGAAACAAGGCCAAAAGTTGCATGGCGACCGCGTTCGGTCTGCAATCGCGTGGCTTTGGCACCTCAGAAATCAAGTCTAAAGTCCCCTTTTCATTCGTATTTTAGAATATAAAAGGTCGAAGGATTTTGATAATGATTTTAAGCGCTACCGGTAAAAGAATGTTTCGGTGTGACAATTCAAAAACTGACGAATGCCACTTCGCGATACGCAGAAAGTTGGTTCTGGAGAAATAAGCCGCACTCGAAATCTTTGGGTTACCGCCTTCGACCTTTAAAATCATGTGCCGCGCGCGGACCTCTGTGCGAAGCAACTTTTGCCTTGGCGGCACCGGTACAAGAAACGGCAAAGGAGAAAGTCTCGTGATTGGTCAATTGTTGCTGGGCTCAGTTATCACGCTGTTCTCAATTATGACAGGCGCGATAATGTGGGGCGTTCTCAATGAGGTACTTGAAAAAATGGAGCCGTGGCTTCGACATTCGAAAAACCGATTTATGTCATTTGTAGTGGTTTTGATCATGGTTGTGGTTTGCATAATGAGCGTGACCACATTCGGCGTTTGGTTGTGGGCCCTAGTTTTTTTGCAGATGTCAGTATTCAGCACGATGGAAGAGGCGGTGTACTACTCACTGGTAGCATATACGACCTTGGGTATTGGCGATGTAGTCGTCCCACAGGACCAACGATTGCTTGGCGGGATGACAGGTGCAAACGGTTTTTTTATGTTTGGTTTGATGACAGCAATGCTCACTGATATTTTTCGCCACGTGGGAAGGATGCAACGCGGCTTGAAAGACTAATAAATTGCTGTTGGCGGCAAGCAGGAGTTTTTCCTGCTCGAAATACCTTTATGTAAAAAGAGTTGGAACCAACTTCAATTAAGCTCGATCACCCACTCTGGGAACATAATATACCAGACTAACTGCACCAAAATGCGCTGCGCGTCAGCGTGAAATGCCCGAATGAAAAAATAGCTTTCAAGTTGAATTAATTTCGGACGCGAACTGCACGGCGGATTGAGAGGCGAAAGGATACACGTCTGTATCCCAGGTCAAAAACGACGCAAGAAGCCCGCTCAATACGACAAGCGTCGTGACCTGCCCCCCGAAACTTCCCTCGTTCTGATGTAGAGTTTGCTCAACCGTTCGAAGGAGCAAACGAATGCGAAAGAGCCGTTTCACCGATACGCAGATCATCGGGATGATCAAGGAACAGGAAGCCGGAATGCCGACAGCGGAGGTTTGCCGCAAGCACGGCCTCAGCCAGGGCACGTTCTACAAAGACGACACGATTGGTATCCAACTACGTTCTTCTCCGCTGTCGCTTTGGCTGCAGCGATCAACTTCTGGCTATGAAACTCAATTAAGCCTGACTCTAAGGTAAGTTCGATACAAACAATTGGATAATAAATGCATTGGCAATATCGACAAAGAAAGCTGAAACCAGCGGAAGTACAATGAAGGCAAGCGGAGATGGGCCATACTTATGCGTAACAGCAGTCATGTTTGCGATGGCCGTTGGTGTAGCTCCAAGAGCGAAACCTGCGAAACCCGCTGACATCACGCCAGCAAAATAGTTTCGCCCCATCGTTCGATAGACAACGAATATGATGAAAGCAGCCGCAGCCGCAGCTTGAAGCGTCATAGTGAAGGCTAAAACACCTGCGGAACCCGCCAAAGTCCAAAGTTGCATACTCATTAGAGACATTGAAAGAAACACCGCTAGCGAGAAGTCTTGCAATAGTTGCAAGGAGGCGGTCCCCGTTGGCGTCTTGATCTTTGGAAAAACTCTGGGCATCAGGTTTGCAAGTAAAATGCCAGAAAGAAGGCATGGCACAAAGAGCGGTAAGTTTGCTCCGGTTAATTCCAGCGATTCATCTGCAATGAAGCCAATCACAATTGCTAGATGTGTCCAAAGAATAGCTCTCATCATTCCAGGATTCGTCGGACCACCGGTCGGATCGGTTGAAGCAACCATCCCACTGCCTTCTTCGTTGGAATTGGCAGCCGCAGTTTTTTCCTTCGCACTTGGTTCTAGTTGGTCACGGGCGATCAAGTAGCTTGCGATTGGACCACCTATCAGGCTCGCCATGATCAACCCGATCGTCGCTGCGGCTATACCGAGTTCTGCTGCGCCCGCTACAGCGTATTGCTCTTCTACCACTGGGCCCCACGCTATGGCTGTACCGTGACCACCAATTAGTGATGTTGTGCCCATCATCACACCAGCTTGAGATGGCAACCCAAATAGTGAAGCCCCGACAACGCCTATTCCGTTTTGGATAAACATGTACCCAATGGTCAGTACAAGCATAAGACCCAGAAGCGGTCCGCCTTTTATTAGGTCCGAAAACCTGGCATTAAGCCCGATTGTGGTGAAGAAATAGATTAGCAAAGAGTCGCGCGAAGCCAGATCATAAACTACTTCTCGCCCAGTCACAGTCACCACGCCTAGCGTCACAAGTGCAGCCAGCAAGCCCCCTGAAACCGGTTCGGGGATTGAGTACTTGCGTAAAAACTCAAACTGCTCTGTGAGCCTTGAACCGAGAAAGTACACAACGATGCCCAGTGTCACAGCAATAAAACTATCCACCAATATCGGTTCTGCCATGAACTTTCTCCAAACTTTGCAACACAACATGTCGATCAATAAACAAGCCGAACAAGTGCATTCAGAAGATGTGGTCAGACGGTAGAATACTTTTGAACAGTAGTGCAACAGGACAACAAAAGTTGAGTATGAAAACAAACTGGTATCCGCAGATTGGCCTGCCTAAAATGCAAGTGATCCGTTCCAGTTAACCGAGCGGGGCAATAGAAGGCCCACACAAAGTTCATATCGGTTAGGCTTATCAGATCAAGTGCAGCGCCAAAGAGAATAGTTTCCTTCATTGCAAATATGAATTGTGCAACGAAACGGTCCTGCTGCTAGGTATGGTTAGTTCCAAAAACAAACAGACTACCACCCCATGAACCACAAAAGGCCTACCAACGTGAAACAACTAGTCAAATGCGCTATTGGCATCCTCCTGCTTGCTTTTACTGGCACTTCTGCAGTCGCAGAAAAAAAACATTTTTACATCTTCCTTGGCGAAGAGACAGTTCTAAACGACATTGAAAACTGTGTTTATGAAATAATGAAACAAGGTGTCGAAGTAGATGAAAGCGAAAGCAGAGTACTCTATGAGTTTGCGCAGGGAATTATCCTAATTTATGCTCTTAAATACGTCAGTTATCGAACCACTGGAAAAATACCAGAGTCATACAGCGAAGATGAAGCCGAAATTTTGCAATCAGGTGAGATAGACGAATTTTTCGAACACTGCTTTGAGTGACCGAAAGACGATCAGTTAAAGTCTTGTGATAAAGGTTTTCCGCCCCAGCAGGTAGGTGACCCTTTGGTCACGAAGCGTTAAGTTGGCAGGCAATCCGTAAACTCTGACAACGGACAGTCAAGCTATCCAGAACCTACGCGTCCAGAATTTCAGGCGCCTCTATTACAGGCCACCAGACATGCGAAGCGAGCCATTCATAGTCGGCCCGGCCCACACAATTCACACAAGTTGACTGCTTGTGTGCGAAAATTAGTTCTTGGCTGAAAGGATGCCCCCCTCGAACGAACTTTGTCAGTTCGCGATGCACAGGCCAGTTCAAAGCCAAGCCCAATTCTGTGATTTGAAACCCATCATCTACACGTTGCACGTTCGGGTTAGCTAGGAGGATCAGCTGTCGTCTCACGCTGATCTGAGGCAAATTAGTATATTTAGCCAAACCGCGAGTTGTCCACGGTTAAGGATGGATAACAAGCGCTTGATGCTCCCTCTGCATAGGGGGCGGATACTTAAAATGATCAAACGTGACTTGCCAGCGGCGCCAACGTCGCAACCGATTGCGCTCAGTTTCATTCATCGACATAGCCGCATACATTAATGATTATGATTTAGCTGACAAGCCAGCTGAAGCAACGTTCCCATTAGCGGTAACAAGTAATCGTGGCTTACCGAGGCGGACGATCGCTCCAAAGTGTCCCAGAGTTAAAACGCTGATAACCATAGTCAAACAGCGCTTGCATGTACTTTGGATCGAACGGCTCATCTAGAGGATGGTTGAAATCATTTCCGATCCAAGTTGCTTGGTATTGGGCGTCTCTCTGCAGACTTAGTTTGTACGCAATCGTAAGATCATCTACGCCTTGAGCTTTGATTAGTGTAGAAAGCGAGCGTGCAGATACTTGGAAGACCCCCGGATTAATAATTCTAAGTTCTGGCTCAACTTTGCCGTTTCGGATCGCATATAGCTTGCCACCGCGAACATATTTCCTTGGGATATCCCATCCAGGCACGTAGGCGGTTTGAGAATAGACACCACCATCAACGTGAAGTTCATCCCGAACACCATCCTGAGTTTCGACGTCGATCAAAACCGGAGGAAAAACACCCGGAATTGCCGCGGATGCGAGCAAGACATCACCAAACGTCTTTTTCGCATTTGGTGAATTACTGTTCGCGATGGCGCCCATATCCCAAAGCACTGGTCTTTGTGCATCCAAACTCACCGTCTGAACTAACAACCGCCGTCCGCGACGATGTTCTTTGGCAATCTGCGATAGAAAATCGTCGGTTATGTAAGTTTCGATAAGTTGTTTTAACGGGTCAGAGCTTTTGACAGAAGAACCACTTAGGATGCCAGTTATAAATCGGCCTCTGAATATCCGCGACGGTGGTAGCCCACCATAGAGCTCTTTGAGCTCATCATCATAGTTGGAACCCAGAAAGGCGAATGGTGCGGCCAACGCGCCTGTAGAAACCCCTGTAACGGCCATAAATTCTGGGCGCGTGCCGGAATCACTCCATGCGGACAGGATACCGGCAGCGAACGCTCCATCCTCGCCACCGCCCGATAGTGTTAGGGTGTAATTCGAAGAAAACCTCGACGCGCGCCTTTGACGATAAGCCTCCTCAAGAATTTCACTGATATTGATAGGAGCGACATCGGCCCAATAACGAGCACCTTCTATGCCAAGGACCTGCGGGTTCTCGAGATCTGTCGCGCTTACTGGATTTCTTGAAAGACTTGAGCACCCCAGTTGGAAAAGCAGCAGTAGCAAAATACACAGCTTATTCAAATGCATGCGTCCCGTCTTCTCCACCGCTGGCTCCATTAGGTTAAACTAGTACACGGGCCAGTAACTATTATCTGAACCATTGCTCTTGATCGTCGTGCCGGCTCTGAAAGCGCATTGAGCGTCGCAGTTTTTTGGTTGCGTTCAAGTATAGCATGCCAAATAAAAACAAGTAACTCATCGCGCTAACGTTTTTCGGTCGGGGCCATTTCTGTGCTAGTTGGTAGGACGTCGGCGTGAGATGTCTGCTCAGCACGAGACACAGGCCCAACTGACCATACCCTTTGTCCCAAATACAAAGAAAAACAGAGCATGACTGCAAAATTCACCCAATAGAGCGCGATGTCACTGAAGTAGGTGGTAGCGGCATTCGCGATCAGGGGACCGGTTACGGATCCTAAAGTCCAAACCAATAGCATAGTTACCGCCGCCGAAGACACAAAGACCGGAACCGTTCGGTCCAACGCGTGCGCCACAAGCAAAGAGTAAAGGGTGAGCAAGCTACCACCCAGCAACACCAGTATGATGGAAAGTACTGCGAAACCGATTGAGTTGTAGCCGAATGAATTGACGCTATGGTCGTAGTCCACATCGACCAGAACCGCCATCAGAAGAAGAACTACTGTTGCGGTGACCGTAGCTATCAAGATTACTATCCGACGGTCAATCTTGTCGGATAGCCATCCAAGCGGAAACTGAAAAAGGACACGCCCAAGGTAAACTAGGGCGACCATAAGGGCCACATCAATAATGGCGACCCCTAGCTGAGCAGCATTGTAGGGGACAACGCTCAACAAAGTTGTAGACACCATCCCCATGGCGAACACGCCTAAGAATGCAGCTGGAGCATCGTCGAATAATCCGCGTATGCGAATGGGTACTCTGGACTTATTATTAGGAGGAGTGGAGCGGGTAGTCGAGATAACCAAAATCGAAATGCAGTAAAACAAAGCGACGTAAACGAATGCCTCTCGAATATCCCCAGGCACGACAAAAACTAGAAACTGACTGAACACGGCGACTACGCCGACGATTATCGCATACACCGCGAGAACTCTTCCACGGGTTTTGTCCTCCGCAGTTTCATTGAGCCATGTGTCACCAATCGAAAAGAGTCCTGCGGTCGCCAATCCGGTAAGGAAGCGCAAAAAAATAAGGAATGGCGTGCTAATGGAAACTGAGAACAAAATGGCTGCTGCTATCGTTATAGCTGCACCAGAAGCAAAAGCACGAATGTGGCCAATATCTGAAATGGACTTGGCAACGACAAAACACCCGACCAAAAATCCCAGGGAGTATGCGGACGCGGCAAACGAGGCTGCTTCTTGTGATGCTCCGATTTCAGAGAACGCAAGTGGCACTAAAGTTCCTGATCCAGCGGTAGCCAGCTGGACAGCAGCCATTGCTATGAAGAGTGATTGCAGATTAAGAATTTGGTTTCCGATTGCCAATTCAGCCTATCTCCAAGTTGAAACGTGTCTGGGTCAGTTTTTCTGATTTTTGCTTCTACTCAAGTAGACGCGCAGTATTTCCCAAAAAAATGCTACTACTTTAGGTTCTTAGCATTGAGTTCTACTAAAGTCGAAAACCACCGGACACCACAGTGGAGCTTCCGGCTTTCGCGAACATAGTGTATTGATCTACTTTTAGCTTGCGCGCTGTAATATAATAATAAACCGTACCCAATTAATCCAAATTTGCACCGAGCCATTTTGGCTCGCATAAACTTGTAGGAAACTACTGGTTTGGGCAGAGTTGGTTCAAACGATCTCTTTTCCCACGAAGCTCCGTGTGCCTCTCCGAATTTGTAACAAGCGAGCAGCTTCGAAGAAGCAGGTGAACAAATATGCATCTAAACTTCCTAGGGACATTGGCGGCTATTTTACTTAGTGCTTTTCCCAGCGTGGCAGCAGCACAAGATACCACTGCAATGGCAAGGCCCGCTAAAGTCTTCACTGTTGTTAAAGCATCATCGGATTTTGAAAGAATTTATCCTGCAATTGTCTACCCGTCGAGGGAAGTTGAACTCTCTTTTCGGGTCAGCGGACGAATAATAGAATTACCAATTAGGGCCTCCAGCAATGTTGTGCAGGAAGGCATTGTTGCCCAACTAGACACCCGAGACTTCGAAGTCGAGGTAGCAAGGCTTAATAGCCAACTAGAAGAGGCAGAGGCAAACTTAGTTGTGCTGAGGTCAGGTGCACGCCCTGAAGAAATTACAGCTTTAGAAGCCTCGGTTCAGGCAGCTCAAGCTCAACGAGATCAAGCAAGAGAAGAATACATCCGCTCTGCTCAGCTTTTGGAAAGGGGGGTAATTCCTACTGCGCAGTACCAACAACGTGAAGCTGCCTTTCGTCTGGCAGAAGCCGAGCTGGTGTCGCGAGAAGAGCAGCTGACAATTGGTCGGGTCGGTGGGAGGCCAGAAGAGATAATTGCAGCAGAAGCGTCGATCCGCGGTCTAAAAACACAAATTCAATCGGCAAAAAACAATCTTTCTGACGCGACGCTTCGAGCGCCATTCGATGGAACGATTGCCAAGCGCAACGTGGACAATTTCCGCAATGTTCAAGCTGGTGAAACAATCGCCTTAATCCAAGATCTATCGACTGTAGATGTAAGCTATGACTTACCCGGCGCTGACATTATCGCAATGTCGTCAATCGGCTTCGACAATGTTGTAAGTATGGTTACGTTTGACTCCTTGCCAGACGTAGAAATGAAAGCAGATCTCGTCGAGTTTACCACGCAAGCAGACGCAGCGACACAAACCTATCGTGGTCGTCTATCGGTAACCCCTCCTGAAGATTTAGTCGTACTGCCGGGGATGGTAGCACGCGTGATTATTAGGGCAGACGGGCAAAGCGGCACACAGGTTGTCGTTCCATTTTCGGCTCTGGCGGCAAGCCCCGACGGTTCCCCATATGTCTGGCTGCTTGACGGATCCAGCAACACCGTTATGCGTCGACCGGTTGAATTGGGGGAAATATCTAACGAGTTTGTGTTCGTCAAAACGGGTCTTGAAGAAGGGAACATGGTTGTCACTGCAGGCTTGAGCGAACTGCAGGATGACATGGTGGTTCGCCCAATTTCAAAAGTTGGTGAGTAGCAAATGGATCTCGCAAGGTTTGCAATTGAGAAGCGCCTTATTTCGGCGTTGGTGACTATTCTCATCTTGGTGGCCGGCTATTTTGCATATTTAACTCTTCCTCGTTTCGAAGATCCCGAGTTCATAATCAGGCAAGCTCAGGTCATAACACCTTATCCGGGCGCCACTGCAGAAGAAGTCGCGGAAGAAGTCACCGAAGTTGTTGAGAATGCCCTACAAGAACTCCAAGGGGTAAAAGAGGTAAAGTCAGTCTCTTCACCCGGTCTCAGCACCGTTACGGTCGAATTTACAATCCCCACGACGCCTGATTTTCCGTCGCTTCACGCAAGATTTGCCCAACTGCGCGCAAAGATACTTGACGCTCAAACTAGCCTGCCGCCGAACGCACTCCAATCGCAAGTCTACGATGACTTCGGCGATGTGTATGCCTTGTATTTCGCGATTGTTGGCGATGGCTATTCTATAGCCGAGCTCTACGAGTACGCGAAGGAGCTCCAGAGGGAGTTGGTTGCCGTCAACGGTGTTTCCAAGGTGGTCTTAAGTGGTGAACAGAATGAAGCGATCTTTGTAGAATATGCACCAGCAAGGTTAATAAAACTTGGAATATCGCCACAGCAAATTGGGCAAGTTCTGGAGGGGCAGAACCTCGTATCGCCCGCTGGTTCCCTCAAGTCCAGCTCGCGTCGCATAGAGATAAGGCCGTCGGCGGCAGTCGCCTCAATTGACGCTATCAAAGACCTGGTCGTTTCTGTGCCGAGTAGTGGTGCATCATTTCGACTTTCAGATATCGCAACCGTGTCGCGCGGCTACGTTGAACCCGCAAGCCCCCTACTTTTTCGGGACGGTCAACCTGCAATTGGAATTGGAATATCGAATAGCCTGGGCGGAAACGTTGTGAACATGGGCGAAGCCGTGAAGCAACGGATAAACGAGCTGGAGAACCTAAGGCCAATCGGAATCCAGATTTTGCCAATCTCTGATCAGTCTGCTTCGGTAAAAGAATCGATCAACGACTTTGTCATGAACGTGGTTCTGGCGCTCATCATCGTTGTAGGCATATTGCTTATTTTTATGGGGTTAAGATCCGGAATACTCATGGGAGGTATTCTGTTGGTCACGGTCGCAGGCACGCTTGCCGGCATGCAGCTCTTGGGGCTCGACATGCAAAGGATTTCACTAGGCGCGCTGATCATTGCGCTCGGCATGCTGGTTGATAACGCTATTGTCGTTGTCGAAGGTACGTTGGTCCGTGTGCAACGCGGTGAAGCCACCAGCGACGCTGCTATCTCTGTCGTAAATCAAACCAAATGGCCGCTACTTGGAGGAACAGTTGTAGGGCTGTTGGCGTTTTCCCCAATTGGCTTTTCACCGGACGACACCGGAGAATACGCCGGGAGCCTCTTCTGGACCATTTCGATTTCCTTGCTCTTTTCGTGGTTGGTAGCGATATGGCTCACGCCCTATTTTTGCACTTTGCTGCTGAAACCAACCTCGGAAACACCGCCTGCAGAGAATGCTATTCTCCGTGCATATCGTTCGCTCCTCGCTTATGCGATCCGATCCCGGTACCTTACAGTGGGACTTATTGTTACGCTCTTTTTCTCTGCAATCGCAGGGTTCGCGTTAGTACCGCCGGGTTTCTTTCCCAACAGCACCAGGGCTCAATTTGTGGTGGATTACTTTTTGCCAGAGGGAACTGACATTGAACAAACTAGTCAGGACATGCGAGAAATTGAAGCGCATCTCTTAACTCTACCAGGTGTCACCTCCACAAATCTTTCTGTGGGCAGCGGGCATTTACGCTTCATGTTGGTATACGTCAGTGAAGACCAGAACCCCGCCTATGGTCAAATTTTGGTGGACGTGGAGGATTATCGGCAGATCGATGCATTGCAGCCGGAAATTCAGACTTGGATCAACCAAAACTACGCTGACTCATATGCAAAAGTTTGGAAGTTTGTACTGGGCCCTGGTGGTGGATCGAAAATCGAAGCTGAATTTTCTGGACCCGATCCCGTTATGCTTCGCGAACTCGCCGAACAGGCAAAACTGATATTCGCTGAAAACGGTGCCATCGCGATAAAAGACGACTGGCGCGAACAAAAGCAGGTAATTCAACCAGTTATTGACACAGAAAACGCCCGTAGGCTGGGCCTCACCCAAGCGGAAATATCCAGGGCAGTTTACTGGCATCAAGTAGGGGCGCCAATAGGGATCTATCGCGAAGGCGACAACCTCTTGGACGTAGTTATGCGTCCATTCGAAGCAGACCGAAACAATATCACTGACCTAAAAAACATCCAAGTTTATAGCGATGTAGCCGGAGGGTACATTCCAATATCCCAAGTTGTTGACCGATTTGACCTTGTTTTCGAAGCTGGGAACCTTAGGCGCATCGACCGCAAGCTTGCAATCACCGCACAAGCCGATAACGCACCAGAAGTACTCTCAGGCGACCTTTTCGCTCAAGTCCGACCACTTGTAGAGGCAATTATTTTGCCAAGTGGGTATTCTCTTGAATGGAGGGGTGAGTATGGCGACTCGCAAAGTGCAAACGACGGTTTAGCTTCGACTATGCCGCTTGGGTTCGGCGCGATGATTGTCGTTGTTTTCTTCTTGTTTAACGCAGTCCGTCAGCCACTGATCATATGGTTGACAGTACCTCTGGCTCTCATTGGAGTCGTCTGGGGGCTCGCGGCAACCAGAACGCCGCTCGAATTTATGGCAATACTGGGTATTTTGTCTCTAACAGGGATGCTTATCAAAAACGCTATCGTCCTTATTGACGAAACCGATACTCAAATTTCCGGTGGAAAACCTCGCCTACAGGCTGTTGTTGACTCAGCTGTTCTACGCGTCCGCCCAGTGTCATTAGGAGTTCTTACTACTGTACTCGGAGTGATGCCGTTGTTGTGGGATCCGTTTTTTGAGTCGCTAGCAGTAGTGATCATCTGCGGCTTGAGTTTTGCGACCGTTCTTACACTGATCGTAGTCCCAACTCTTTACTCAATCTTCTTTAGAATAGATGAACACGAAACAGAGGCTTAGCTACTGCAATTTCATTGTAGCCGCAAAGCACGATAACCAGAACTTACCAACACATGAACCCTGCAAATTGTGTCTAATCGCCATGCCTATTGTGTCTCCAATCAGCTGATCAGAAACGGAGCCGATCCGACCGGATAGCGCTTGCCTGGGCGCAAGTTGGAGACGGCGGTGGCGACTGCGATCGCCGCACATTTCAGACGGGAGACTGAGAAATACAAGTGTTGCTGTCAGACAAATTTGATCTCGTCTTTGTTAGGCCAGTGACGCTGTCCTTTTTTCCGCACCAGGTTCGCTCCACCAGGCAAGAGCGACGCTGCTTGTTAGCTTGAAGGTGTCTCGGCTGGTTAGCTATCTTTCCTGATTTAAATGGTTGTAGACGGAGGAGTGGAAAGCGGCGAATATCTGCAAACTTCGCATGCGGCGGAAACGTTGCATTGCTAGTTCTCGTCGTCGGAATGGCAGTTGTGAGTTCTCAACCCGATTGTTGAGCCACCTGCCCGTCCTTTGTTTTTTTGAGCGATCCCAGTTCTCTAAGTGCAGCCTTGTAGGATGCACAACGACCCGTCACGATCTCTTTGTCACAACTATACCGCTTCATCAATTTCTTGAACAATTTCAATGCTGCAGCTTTGTTTCTGCGCTTCGTGACGACAGCTTCGAGCACTTCACCTTCATGATCGACTGCGCGCCAGAGATAATGCCTCTTGCCATTCATCTTCACGAAAACCCCGTCCACGTGCCACTTCCATTTCGAGAATGCGCACAGCCGCTGGACTCGCTTTCTTCGTATCTCAGAAGCAAACACCGGACCCAAGCGGTTCCGCCAATAGCGGACGGTTTTGTGACTGGCATCGATACCTCGCTCGTGAAGTAGTTCTTCGACATCCCGCAACGAAATTGGAAACCTGATGTACAGCATCACCGCCCAGCGGATAATTTCAGGACTAGTTTTGAAATGCTTGAAAGAGGCAGGTTTGTTAATTCCCAATCACTACGCAAACCCCCTGCCCCGCTCAATCAAAGTCCCTCTGACAAAATCTTCTGAAAAATGTACTGAGCCATTCCGGCTCAGTTGGCCTTGGCAAAAACCGGCGATCCGCTCAATAATCATGCTCAAGCGACACCAAACTGAAGTCGAATTTGAACTGGAAGGAGTTAGAAGGAGTCACGGCTTCAGAGGATTAACGCAATGCCGTCGTTTAAAAGTAAAAACGGGCGTTGGACGCTAATTTCAGGCGGAGCACAGGGCATCAGAGAAACTTACTCCCGCGGTGCTGCGCCGCTTGAGGTCGGCGCGGTAGTCAACGATATAGATCCGTTCGCGCTGGATGACGTAGGGTTCGGACTGCCGCGTAGTACGGAGTCGAGTACTTGCCGGTGAAAGTCGATCTAAGTACCGACGACATGCACGAGCAGGTCGTGGATGTTGTCGATGAGAGGGAGATTTGCTTGCTCTTTTTCAACGTCGCGATTTTGACGGTCGGGCCGTTCGATGCGAAAGACCGATGTCTTGACTTTGAAATCGCGCGCAACGGTATCAACGTTAGCGGACTGCTGATTCTGACATATAACTCAGGTTCATGGCCGATCATGCTGTCCAGAATTTCTCGTGTGGAAGGGAGCCCAAGAAGGCCCTGGATTAGAAACTGCACGCCGACAAGACCGCCGCCGCGAAAATCCCTCTTTCAAGACGAGGTTTGGACAAAGCCAGGGGAATTTGAATGCAAGATCTACCATTCTGGAAAGCGATTCTGATCGCATTGACAATCCTTGTCCTAGCTGCAGCCTACTTATTAGTCACGTCGCTCCTTGGCCTTAACGACCCCTGGGTCGCATTCGTGGCGGTTACGATCTGGAGCGCCATCGGCATGAAACTCGAACAAGCTCCGGGTGTGTTCATTGGCGGCGCACTTGGTCTAGTGATCTCCTGGTCGATCTCCGCATTGCCTTACATTTATGGGGACCTCGCATTGGTGTTTCCGATCGCTGCGATCGTCCTCGCGATCGCGTGCAAGATCAAAGAGATTCTGCCGCTCATCTGCAACTTCGGCCTGTTTATTTTCTTGACCCTAGGCTCGGCAGACATCGTTCTGGAGGAAGGGATGCAACTTGCTTACCTCGACGATTTGGCATTCGGGGCAATTTGCTTCTGGGTCTTCCCTTGGTTGGTCATGTGCTTGAGATCGGAGGCCGCGACACAGGACTAGAACAACAAAAGGCCACCGCGACCGCGTGGCCCCTGAATTAGATAGAACATAGAGGGATTGAGGAAATGGGACGTTGTGACGGCCGAGTGGCATTTGTAACCGGGGCGAGCCGGGGGATCGGCAAAGCCATCGCGATGCGGCTGGCCTCGGAAGGGGCATCCGTTGTTCTGAACTCCCCAATAATGGGGGAGGAAGCTGGGCTGCCCGGCACATTGGATTCCGCTGTTGCGGATATTCAGGCGATGGGTGGCAAGGCGGCGGCGATCGCTTGCGATCTAGCAGATCCAGAGGCGCGAGCGGGGCTCATTGAGCGTGCAAGCGAGTTCTTCGGGCCCGTCGACATACTGGTGAACAACGCCGGGGCCGGAATTATGAAACCGCTCATCAAGATCGAACACGGCGAACTGACTTTCATGTTCGAACTGAACGTGATCGCGCCGGTCGACCTTGCGCGGCAATGCTTGCCTGAGATGAAGAAGGCCGGCGCCGGGTGGGTCCTGAACATCGGCAGCGGATCGGCCAGGATAGACGAACTGCCTGGCCGCAACGGCATTTCGAAGGAAGCGACTCTCTCTATGGGGGGGTACGGAACAACCAAAGCGGCGCTGGACCGCGCGACCCTGGCACTCTCACGCGAAGTGCAGGAGTACGGGATTTTCGTGAACTCCATGCGGCCAACGGCCATCGTGCTGACCCCCGGCGCGGACTTCACGCGGATGATCGCCAAGACCAACCCGGATATGCTGGAGCCGGTCGAAATGATGGCCGAGGCAGCGCTCGAGTTGTGCACCGGGCGCCATGTGGGTCGAGTAATCGCGAGCCGCGAGATCATCTATTACGTAGGTGGCAAGGTGCACAGTCTGGATGGAAAAACCGTACTGGGCGACGCATTTCTGCTCGGAGACCCGGGAAGCAGTGCGGGCTGACACCTGGGTCACCGTCATGCAGGTCGACCGGATCCCGGTTCGTTCCGATAAGCAGAAGCTTCACGACAGGGTTCTGAGGTGACGCTGGCACTCATCGAATAATTGATCCTCTGGTATACGCCAGTTCAGCGTGTCTAAAAGAGGTGCGCGTCTGGTTCATCGATGATCGGCCACCAAACATGATGCTCCAACATCTGCCAATTCATTTTCTCGACACCTTGAGATTGTTTGAATAAATTCAAGAGTTCTTTGTCAAGGAGACTGCCGCCACGAACATACTTTCGAATTTCGCGAAAGAAACTGACATTAAATGCCAGTTGCAGTTCCGTAAGTTGGATGCCCCGCTCCGTACGCTCGATCGCGTTACCTACGGCCAGCAAGTCAAGCTGTCGGCGGACTGTCGTTTGCGAAAGGTTGGTATGTGTCGCAAGAGCACGCGTGCTCCAACTTTGCTGATGCACCCACATAGCTTGGTGAACACGTTGAAGTGGGTCTGAATAGTTGAACCAATCAAATGTCACTTTCCACCGCCGCCAAAGGCGAAGCTGGTTTCGTTCGGTCTCAGTGCATTCCAACTTCATAACACGAAGGTTTATCACAGAGAATCAAGACTTCAAGTGCTCGATATTCACCTATCTTGATCCGCAGCACGCGCGCCTGGCAGCGCATTTGGTCCGCTTGCAGATCCGAGTTTCGGATGAGTGGCCGAGCACTGGTTTGTCCTGTCAGGGTATGCGTGCACATGCCCTGCGCCTCGTTCTTTCCGGCCGGTTTCAGACAAACGGTTTGAAGTTCGCGGTGTAGCGGTCGAACAATCTGTTTCTATCTCGGATAACGAAATACGCCGCAATGCCCTGTCGCTGCGCGAATGCCAGCCCTTCATCCGGCCCCATGACCATCAAAGCTGTCGAAAGTGCGTCCGCAGTCATCGCGTCTTGCGCGATAACAGTGACGGAGGCCAACGAATGAGCCACCGGTCGCCCGATGCGCGGATCGATTACATGTGAAAAGATCTGGCCACCTTGCCTGATGAAGTTGCGGTAGTCTCCGGAGGTGGCGACGGCCCGATCGTTCAATTCGACGATCCGGTGAACTGCCCTCTGGCTCCGTTCCGGGCGTTCAATTCCGACCCGCCACGGTCGGCCGTCTGGGCTGTATCCCTTGGCTCTTAACTCGCCGCCGAGATCGACAAGATAGCTGTGAACACCCCGCGCATCGAGCATTTCTGAAAGTTGGTCAACAGCATAGCCTTTGGCGATCCCACTGAGATCGACTGCCAGTTGGGGGCGTGTTTTCCATATCTCGGGTCCCTCAAGCATGAGGGCATCCATTCCCATACGCCGAGCGGTTTGCGATATTTCAACGGTGGTGGGAGGTGCCAGTCTTCGTCCTGAAGCGCCAAAACCCCAGAGCTCGACAAGAGGGCCTATTGTTGCATCAAAGGCGCCGCTGGTCAGGTTGTTTACGCGCCGGGCTTCTTCGATAACCTTACGGGTGTGGTCCGAAATTGTAACCGGTGAGTTCATGTCAGCGGAATTGAACTTGGATAACTCTGAATCGGGTTGGTAGGTGGACATCAACCTGTCCACTTCCGCCAGCGTCCCCAGCGCATTCAACTGCAGCGATCCGACAGTTCCTGCGTCGTCAGGGAACAAGATGCGGTAGTAGGTTCCCATCGACTCGCCGGAAAGCGTTGCCAAACCCGTGGCCTTGGCAACCGCCGGAGTACTGAGGCCTGAGGCTATGCCGGATACGACACCCATCGTGCCAACCAGAAATGTCCGTCTCTTAATCATTGTCTGTACTCCAACATTTTCCGTTTCCGGAAAGCACTCATGACGCACTGCAGCGGTGTGGACTAGTTAGTCAGCCCCGGCAGGCGCACCAAATCGAGACACCCGAAGTCAGCATCATTGGCTCAACTTGTCTTGCACCCGTCGATCCGCGGCCTGCGTGATGGCCGGTGGAAGCGAACCGACTATGTCATCGGGATCAATTACATCTGGCGCACTGGGAAGCGTCGGATTCGTAGTCGGCACCAGATCAATGCCATGCTCCGCAGCGACCTTGACCAGGAGCCTTTGACCGTCTTTTGCAACATCAACCGCCTGATCCAGAACTCGGTGCGCCTCGCGCGAGCTGTGCGCTCCGGTTGAGTTCGACGCGCCGATCCAATCCCAGCGCATGCTTGCCCGGCGGTGGAAATCGAGCACATCGACGAGTTCTTCGGTGATTGCGCGCTCCTGTTCAGCCGTATCGGCAATCTGTGCAAACGGGTCCTTCTTGGCCAGTTCTTCGCGCACCATTGCAATGTCTTCGATCAATGCGAGAACCGCCTTTTCGGCGGTCAGATAGGACGCGATGATGTCCACCTGAATGTCATAGACACGTTGGTACATCTGGTCCCCGGTCATGTCGTTATGGCAGCTCAGACAATTGTCGATCTTGTTGAGCGGCGATCCCATGGTGTGATCAGTGACTTGCCGGCCATTCCACTCGGTTTTTGGCATGTGACAGTCTACACAGCCCATAAATCTGGAATGGACACCACTGGAAACGACCTCATACTCCGGGTGCTGCATCTTCAGCATCGGTGCCTTGGTGACGGCGTGGGTCCAGTCCTGGGCGAATATTCCAGCCTCGCGCACGTTGTCGTAGTATTCCTCGACCATTTCGAACCGCAGGGGCTGGCCCTTGGGCCATTCGGACCAGGGGAAGGTAAGGATCGCGTCCTCGCCCTGAAAATAGTACTCGACGTGGCACTGCGCGCAGACGTAGTCGCGCATTTCCCCCGGTGATCCTTTGATGCCACTGACCGGATCAGCCTCATAGCCTCGCGTGACCATGGCGTCGATGAAACCTTGCCGGTTCACCCGCAGGCTCATATCGGCGGGGTTGTGGCAGTCGTTACAGGAACTACCAAGCTGAGCCCCCTCGACGCCGTGGCCATAGTCGGAACGGAGTTTCTCGATCGTCTCCCAATAGGGCGTCCGGTTGAAGTCTTCCCAACCCATCTGTTCAGCCAGAATAGGCGCCCATCCACTGTGACAGTTCATGCAGGAACCCGGCTGGCCTTTGAAGTTCGGCAGACCGTGGGCGTTAAGATATTCCTTGTCATTGCGCTTGGTCTCCATCTGGTCAATCTGCGTGTAGTAGTGCCCGCGATCCTCATTGAAATCGACGGCAAACGCATATCCGGCCCAGAGCGCTTGTTTACCGGGATAGCGGATCAGTTTGCTGTAAGGGTAGTTGCCACCGAATGGCGTCGGCGAGTCCATCTCCTTCGTAACCATATACATTTCAACGTAGTCAGGCCATTCGTCCGCCCATGCCTCGATGCGAGGATCCTCGTCAATTGACTCTCCGATCGCGGTGGCAGCAATTAGGACCGCCCCAACGGCCGTTGCGGTGATCAAATTTGCTCGCGTAGGATTCCAAGTCATCACAATTCCTCCCTTTGGCTCGCGAGCTGCTCTCCCGAGCGAATTCCAATCTTCATAAATTGCTGGCGGCAAAGGGCCTTGGCCCAATGCACTCTCCCGAAGGCAACCGACACGCAGGGACAACTCATTGGTCGTGCGGGTTGTGGCATGTGCTGCATTTCAGTATCTCCAATCGAATGCCGTTCTTCTCGAAGCCGGCGTGTTTTGTGTTGCCGAAACCATGGCAGCTGGCGCAAAGGTTTTGCTGCTGAGTCACGTCTGCCAGCAGGTTCTCGGTCGTGTGCACCTCGTGGCACGAAGAACAGGACATGCCACTGTTGTCGTGTGCACGTCCCACCCATCCGATACCTACTCGGGCACCATTGGTTTTTTCGTGGCAGCCGAGGCAAGAACTGAACTGGCCCTGCAACGGTCGGCCGACGTAGCGAAAATCATTGAGTGGCGGGAAACCAATACCGCCCCGGGCGCTGGAAACATGAAAACTGCCGGGCCCGTGGCAGGACTCACAACTTTCTTGCCCATACGGCGTGTGCGGATCGCGCGCGTCCCCGTGCGGTGTGTCCGCCATGAGCGTCATATGCGGCCCGCCGTGGCAAGTCAGGCAGGCCTCCGGGCCACCTCCAGTGTATCTTGCCTCCGGCAGGTTCCGGGCGCTCTGCGCCTGGGTCCTATTGGCGATGACACCGAGCGTCAGAATCACAATCACAACAGCCGCTATCAGAACGATCTGGTTCGTCTGCCAGTTGGGTCTTGAAGGTTCTCGCCAGTTTCTCATGTCGCCCCCATCAACTCGACCACTGCCATTTTTCGGTCAGCGCAGAGATTATGTCCCGCCGGCTGATCACCCCGACCAGATCGCCGCCCGCCACAACCGGGTAGAGCCTGTGCGGCAGGTCCATTAACCGCCGCGTTGCTTCGATCAAACCATCGTCCGGACCGACGGTTTCGACCTCGCCAGACATGAAATCGCTGACCAGTCCCGCGAATTCGGAGTGGTAGGTGCCCTGAATGACGCCGCGGATACAGTCGCGGTCGCTCAGGATTCCAATCAGCGTGCCCTCTTCATCGACCACCGGCGCATTGGAGATGTCGTGCTCATGCATCAAATGCAGAGCTCTCAGGATTTCCGTGTCCCGCGTGAGCGAGACGACCGTGCGGGTCATGTAGTCGCTCACACGCATCTCAAGCGGTCCCGCCATCGATCTGCGCGATTTTCGCAGATTTGTTTGGGCAGTTTTTGCGACAGCGTTGGCATCCTTTTGGGGTGCAACCTGTCGGCAAGACGTCCTTTCGCATTATCTGAATGCCCACCAAAATCAGGGCACTGCAAAAGATAATGACGAACGATACAAGAAACATTTCCACTCGCTTACCCTCCAAAATCGTCCAGCATGATGTTTTCAGAATCCACTCCCTGAGAATCCAGCATGTCGATCACCGCAGCATTCATGACCGGTGGACCGCACATGTAGTATTCGCAGTCCTCCGGTTCGGGATGATCTGAGAGATACTCCTCAAGGAGAACTTCGTGGACGAACCCGGTCAGCCCGGTCCAATTGTCTTCAGGAAGGGGTTCCGACAACACCAGATGCCATGTGAAATTTTCAATCTCACGCGCAAGTTCGTCGAACATCTCCACATAAAACGCTTCTCGCAGGCTGCGGGCTCCGTACCAAAAGCTGATCTTTCGTTTGGTTTTCAGGGTGCGCAACTGGTGCAGGATATGCGAACGCATCGGGGCCATGCCGGCGCCTCCTCCGATGAACACCATTTCGGCGTCGGTGTCTTTCGCGAAGAACTCGCCATAGGGGCCTGAGACGACCACGTTGTCGCCGGGTTTGGCGCCGAAAATGAACGATGACACGATGCCTGGCGGTGCATTTGACGGCGCGTCTGGCGGCGGCGTTGCAATTCGAACGTTCAGGGTAATGATGTCGTCCTCGGCCGGATAATTCGCCATCGAGTAGGCGCGCAGCGTCGGTTCGTTCACGACGGACTTGAGATCGAACAGTTTGTACTTGTCCCAGTCGTCCCGGTACTCGGCCGGGATGTCGATCTGGTCGAAGTCAATGCTGTAGGGCGGTGTTTCGATCTGAACGTAGCCACCAGCCCGAAAATCGATCTTTTCGCCTTCGGGCAATTCGAGGACGAACTCCTTGATGAAGGTCGACACGTTCTCGTTCGATCGAACCTTGCACGTCCATCGGTTGACACCAAAGACATCCTCCGGAACCTCGATTTTCATGTCGTTGTCGACGCTCACTTGGCACGCGAGCCTCAATCCCGTCGCCGCGTCCTTTTTGTTGATGAAGGATTTCTCGGTCGGCAGAAGCTCTCCGCCGCCTTCCAGCACACGCACCTTGCACTGACCGCACGTGCCGCCGCCGCCACAAGCTGATGCCAGAAACAGGTCGCTCTCACCAAGCGCGACGAGGAGCTTTCCGCCCGGATCCATCTTGATATCGCGACTGGAGTTCACGTTCACGTTCACCTGACCCTGGGGCACTAGACGGGACCGGGCTAGCAGCACCAGCACCCCAAGGCTCGACACGATGACCATGAAGAGCACGACCGAGACGATGATTTCGATGCCGACCATTTCTACAACTCAATCCCCGAAATCCCAAGGAACGCCAGCGACATGATGCCGACCGTTATGAAGGTTAGCCCCAACCCTTCCAGACCACCGGGCGCCTCGCTGTAGCGCATCTTCTCGCGCAGGCCAGCCAGCGCGACGATGGCGATTGCCCAGCCGGTTCCCACGCCGAACCCGTAAACCGTGCTTTCGATAAAGGTGTAATCGCGCTGCACCATGAACAGCGATGCGCCGAGGATCGCGCAGTTGACGGTAAGCAATGGCAGGAAGATTCCCAATGAGGCGTAGAGCGGTGGCGCGAATTTCTTGAGGAACATCTCGAGGATCTGCACCATTGCGGCGATCACGCTGATGTAGCTGATCAGCCCGAGATAGCTCATGTTGAGGTCAGGCAACCCCGCCCACGATAGTGCCCCCGGCTTCAGAAAAAAGACGTAGATGAGGTTGTTGAGCGGGACGCTGATGGTCTCCACGACGATCACGGCGATGCCGAGGCCAATGGTGGTGCGCACCTCTTTGGAAACCGCCAGAAAGGTACACATCCCAAGAAAGAAAGACAGTGCCAGGTTCTCTATCAGTATCGCCCGCAGGAAAATGTCGAAGAGCTCGGTCATGAGGCGTTCTTTCCAACCAAGTCGGGCTGTTGCTCTGGCCGCACCTTCACCTCGTTGTATTCAGGGGCCTCCATCTGCTCGCGTTTCCAAGCCCGCAGGCCCCAGATAAAAAAGCCGATGATGAAAAAGGCGCTGGGCGGGAGCAGCATGAGCTGGTTCGGGACAAACAGACCGCCATCGGTCGCTGTTGGCCAGATCGTCACTCCAAGAAGCGTACCGGCACCAAAAAGCTCGCGGATGGTTCCGACCGCGACGAGGACCGCGGTATAGCCGAGCCCGTTTCCGATGCCATCGAGCAGGGACATGCCAACGCTGTTCTTGGCGGCAAATGCTTCGGCCCGCCCGAGAACGATGCAGTTGGTAACGATGAGGCCGATGAAAACCGAAAGCGTGCGCGCAGCATCGGGGGCAAAGGCCTGCAAGACCTGGTCGACGACCACAACACCCGTGGCGATCACGGTCATCTGAATAATGATCCGGAGACTACTGGGAATGATGTGGCGCAGGGCAGAGATCACACCGTTCGAAAAGGTGCAGACCGCAGTCAGCGAGACACCCATTATTAAAGATGTGTAGAGCGAATTGGTGATGGCCAGTGCGGAGCATACGCCTAACACTTGCAGCAGTACTGGATTGTCCTCGAAAACCGGACCAAAGAGTGTAGACCGAATTGTCATCGTCTGTCCCCCCACATCATGTGCGTCATCGTTTTGGCGGCTCCCCCGATATCTTCGAAAGGAACGCGCCGTATCCATGCGGACTGAACCAGTAGTGGACCAGATTGGTCACTCCGTTGCCAGTGATCGTGGCGCCCGTCAGACCGTCGACTTCGTAAGCTGCAGTGGCAGAAGAAGGGCTAACAATGCCACCAGAGACCCGGAACTGTACGTTTCCTTCATCGTCATACATCTTGCGTCCTTGCCACTGGGCCTGCCATTCCGCGTCTTCGATCTGATCACCAAGTCCGGCTGTTTCGGCTTGCTCATAAAAACTGACAGCGGCTATCGTGTTCAGGTCGCTCTCTAAGGCGAGGAAGCCGTAAATCGTCGACCACATGCCTTGTCCTTCGATTGGAAAGATGATCCGGCTCAAGTCCTGATCTTGCCAGACGAGGTAAACGACCTCGTGGTTGGCGCGGCGACCCAATCGGGCGATATCCTCAGCTGCCGGAATCGCGGTGCTGCTGTCAGGATCGTTGACCGCCAACCGGGCGTCGACTGAAGCGGGGTCGATATCAGCCGCGAATTCACCCGTCCCGAGATCCACCACCCGGGCATCGAGTTGCGCGACAACCTCGAAGATCGTGTCGTCATCGGCCTCTGCGTCCACAAGTCCCGTCAGGGACACAACATTGCGGTACCGCTGCAAGGCTTCGTTGCGCTCCTGAATAGGACGCAGAGTGGTTGTCGACACGCTGACCAGAATGGAGCATACCAACGCGACGCCGGCCAGAACCCCAAGCGAACGGAGGGCGTCCAGGTTCATTGTTTTTTCTCCAGCCGGGCGCGTCGCCGCTTGATATTTTGCTCCACCACGAAGTGGTCACAGAGCGGGGCGAAGATGCTTGCCAGCAGGATCGCGAAGATCACCCCTTCGAAATAGGCGGGGTTGGTCAGACGCACGATGACCGTCACGACGCCGACCAGTATCCCGAACGCCCACCGGCCGGTTCGGGTCGTGGCAGCGGCCGTCGGATCCGTTGCCAGAAAGACCGTGCCGAAAGCCCATCCGCCTAGGACCATGTGCCAGTACCACGGCATGTTCATTCCAACCGCCTCCGCCGGTGCAACCAAGGCGACAAGGCTAACCGTCACCACCAGCCCCACCAGTGATCCGGCCATGATCCGCCACGACGCGGACCCCGTCGCCAGCAGGTATGCCGCCCCGAGAAGGCATCCTAGTGCCGACGTCACGCCAAAAGGCCCGGGCTGGTTGCCGAGAAACAACAGCCACCAGCTGTAGTCGACCGAGATCAGGGCCGGGACCCCACCTTCGAGGATCGCCAATTCCAGCGTGGTCGGCTCTTGATAGCCCGCCAGCGGAATCCACACTTCCGGTCCGTGGAGAACGCTCGAGTATGAAAAGAAAAGAACGCATATGCCGAGGATGACCGGGCTCACAAGATATCGCCCGGTTCCTCCGAAAATCAGCTTCCCAATCACCATTGCTGCAGTCATGCCGTAGATAACCTGAAAAAAGGTAGCAGTCGGCGGAAGGATCAAAGCAAAAAGCCAGGCAATGCTCAGAACCCCTTCGTCCAGCGGACGCTTGCGGTTGGCGGCAAACAGGATTTCCCAGAGAACGCCAATAATCAGCGAGGTCAGAAATATCGGCAGGAAGTAGAGGAACCCGTGCAACCAGCAGGACAGAATATTTTCTGGATCGATCGGCAGCCCGATGCCTTCGACCAGTTCCGCACGCCAGCCTGACAAGTTCCGGATACCGGCGATCTGCATTCCCACTGCGATCTGCTCGCCGACATTCCACATGCCGATCAACCAGCAAGGCACGGTGGCGACGATGAAGCGATTTAGAAGGCGGTCGATGTTGTTGGCGTCGCGCACATGGGGGGCCGACACGGTTCGCATCGTCATGCGCCATCCCAGGCGGCTACTCAATTCCCGCAGCAGTTCGAGATTGTCCGGTTCGAGCCGATTCCCTGTGTCGGCTCTTGCGCTGGTATCTGATCTGGGTTTCGCCATGCCGGATCAACCGTCTCTTTCGATCGTTTCCAAGTTCCTGCGCAGCACCGAAGCGTAGTCGTTCTTTCCCGGACAGATAAAGGAACAGAGAGCTAGGTCCTCTTCGTCCAGCTCCAAAGCTCCGAGCGCCTGGGCCTGATCCGTATTTTGGATCAGAAGCGACTTCAGCAATGGCACCGCCAAAACGTCCATCGGTATCAAGCGCTCGAACGCATCTATCGGCACCATCGCAGACGCACGTCCGTTTTGATTTGTCGTGAAATCCGGGCGGCCAAGCACCTTTGCAAGGAGATCACCGAATGCGTACCTGTTCTCTTGCGGTTTCGCCCATGGCCGCCAGCGGCGCGGTTGCATTTCAGGAACTGCCGAGATCTGCAGATGATATCGGCCGAGGTAGGCTTCAGCCCCGCGGGCATGCCGACCGCTCAGTACACATCCAGAGATCAGCCGAGCCGGCTCGTTTCCCGCAGTCGGTGGTGAAACCTCATCTGCTGTGAGCGATGGAAGATCGGCGCCAAGTCGGGTACGGACCATTCTGGGTCTTGTGAAGCCGGTGCCTCCTAATGCAACGATGCGTTCGGTCCAAATTCGATCTTCGCCGACGAGTTTTCCGATCGCGATGACGTCCTGATATCCGATATGCCAGACCTCAGGTTCGGTCCCGACAGGATCCAGATGGTGAATATGGGTGCCGGGCAGGCCGGACGGATGAGGCCCCTCAAAGACGACATGCTTTATCGAGGGGGACTCCCCGATAGGTCCCGACCATCCGGTTCCGGTGCAAAGGAACACCGTCTCTGACGCCAGAACCGCTATCAGATCCAATCCCCGCGCGAAATCGTCCTGGTATCCTGCTACGACTGTATCCGGATCGCAGGAAAGCGGACGCGTGTCGCAAGCCGTTACGAAGATGGATCTCGGCTCGGCGTCTGACGCTGGGACGCGACTAAAAGGCCGCGTACGAAATGCGGTCCAAAGGCCGCTCTCCAGCAGACGGATCCGCAGGGCGTCGCGGTCCTTGTCTCCACCACCGGGGTTGCCTGTGGTCGCATCAGGTTCGCTGGTTTCATCAACGTCGATGACAACCGACTTGAGCACACGGCGTTCACCGCGATGGATATTGGCAATCGTGCCACTTGCGGGCGCGGTAAAAAGAATGGCAGGATCGCGTTTCTGTTGGAAGAGAGGCTGGCCAAGCCTGACCCGATCCCCTTCAGCGACCAGCATTTTTGGCTCCAGACCGATGTAGTCCGCTCCTACGAGGGCAACTGTGCCCGACCCGGCCGCGTCTTCTATGACTGGCGCAGGGGCGCCGCCAATCGGAATATCGAGTCCCTTGGTAATTTTAGCGTGCTGCAAAATCTTGCCCCCCTCACGCCATGCCTAGGAGCCTGGCTCTGCACGGAACGCCTTACCAGAGCGAGATCTTCTCCGTTAGCACAACCAACACGACAGCAATCAAACCCGTAAGTCGACTCCGGTCTGATCCCGGTATGTATCAAAAGCGTATTTTTGGGCTTGCCCCCAGTCAATACATCGGCGAGCCGAATTGGCTCAGTTTCGAATGTTAATCTAGGGCGAATCATCGCCACCGAAAACGCTGGGATCTATCGAACTCACTGCAACGGCTCGAAGAACTGCGCCACTGTTTCATGAGGGGCAGTGCTCAGGGGGGATCGCTCCTATTGCGGTGCGTGGCCTTGTTTGTTCAATCGCTCGAGTTCCTTGTCGAGGAAGTACGCCATGAAAACCCGGATAACGACGACGGTGGCTACGATACCCAGATCTTCCAGCGTCCTGCTGGCGATGCTGTGGAGCACATCGGAAACAATAAGCAATTCAAGCGAAAGCAGTATTGGCCGTCCGAGGCTAATACGGATATCGTAGGTTATCTGCTCTAGGTTCTTGCCTTTGAAATACGATTTCACGGCTAGAACGACTAATGTAAGGACCCAGACTCCGAGAAGCGCTACAACAAGAAGATCGATGATGTCTGCCAAGAATTCGGCTGCGTGGTGGACGAATGTCACGATTGGGACCGTTCATTGGTTTCGTTGATCGCGAATACTATAGCTGCCCGGATCAACGGCTCAAACGACGAAATCTATGTGATCATAATTTTTGTGATCATACCATCCCATGTCGAAGGTGCAGTAAGGCGAATTCGAACCAGTCTCAGCAAAGCCGGTAGAGCTGTCCTTTACTCGGCACAAAGATTGCGCCACTCGGCAAGAGCGGCGCTGCGTGGCAGATTGAAGGTGTCTTGGCGGGCCAACGATCTTTCTTGGTTGAAATGGTTGTAGACATAGAAGTGGACAGCAGCGAATTTCTGCAAACTTCGCATGCGGCGGAAACGTTTCATTGCGTGTTTTCTTCGTCTGACAGCACCTCGCGATGGCATTCCGCGACGATCGCGAAGGGTTCTGAAGGTGTGGACGCCCAAAACGCAAGAGGTAATTTTGACCGTATCTGCATCGGTTCGGGTACTGACATGTGTTCGGCTTGTTGCGCGGCCTTTGCACATGCCGCTGGACCGTATGGTATTAGCGGATCCGGTCCAATTCAAAAGCACGTTCTCGAAGCACTGTGTCGTAAGCTGGTTTTCCCGATCCGGTCTCACGATCCTGAAGCCATACCGTCCATTGTCCTCTTCCGTTTCCGTCGTCTCACAGCCGCAGACGCATTACGCGTTGGCAGCCGGAGCCCGGTAGACTTCTCCTGTGCTCATCAAGACCCAAACGATCCTCGCCATTTTGTTGGCCAAGGCTAAGCGAAACAGCAGTGGCGGCTTGCGTTCGAACAGGCGATCAAGCCAGGGATCTGTTCGCGTTCTATTTCGAGCGCGCCACATGACTACTCTGTTGGCGCCGATGATCAATAGTCGCCTCAGCGAACGTTCTCCCATCTTTGTCGTTGCAGGCAACAAGATTATGTCGGCGTACCGATGCCAGGTGCTGTGGCAAAGTTAGCCACAGAAGCCCGGCAGTTACTCAGAACTCATTGTAATTCGATAAGAACTGGTCACCACTGAGCAATGACACGTCCTCGCCCCTTGTATTCAGGATTATAATGGCTAACGAGCAGCAAGCGGAAAAAGTGGGCGGCGTGCGAAAAGGCGTCAACCTGATCATCATTCAAGCCTGCAGGAAACGCACTAAGCTCGGCCAGAAAATCATCTAGCCAATCTGCCTCATAGGGTATGTGGACCAGCCCTTGTTCGACGGCGACCATCGCTTTGCCGGCCCTGTCTTGTTTTGACAGACCTTTGCTAACTGTAATTCCCTGGATCAGATTCCGCCGCGCATTGTCAGAATAGTAGTCCCGAAGTACTTCTATCAGAGCCAGACCAGAACTGGCACGCTCTATCGCGACAAAGTCAGCCTTCCAATATTGCTGGATAGCGACCACCCGCTTTTGCAGCTGTGGAAAGGTCCAGTATCCACGTTGATTGTCTACCAGATAAATGTTTCCGTTGGTCATTTGCCACGCTTGAATAACGCTGTAAGACCCAGCCTGTGAGCCCGAAGCCGCGTCGACACACAGAAATCGAACATCGTATGGTTTTGGTAGTACCTTGTAGCGCCGGAAGAGGCTGATATCGATATCGCCACCACCTGCAGGGATTGGCCGCTTTTGATACTGGGCGAGGAAGTTTGCCTCACCCAGCTTAGCCCTCTGAACGTCCAGAATCTCCTTTGGCAAGCGCATCGCATCAAGTAGTTCACCCTTCTTGAAATGATATATATTGGTGTTGCTTAACGGGACGACCTGATCGTTTTCAACGATAGGCGGGAGCCTCAAACATCGCCAATCCTCATGCGTTTGAAGGTGCGCGGCGGGATCATTCATTGCCAGTCGCTGCATAACAAGAACCATCGCACTTTTTGCCGGATGGTTCAGTCGCGTCGACAGTGGAGTATCGATCCAGCTAGCCGTGGAAAACCCTATCTTAATGCGAACTTACCCAATGCTCAGCTCGAAAAATTTGGGCGTCACTTCATGTTTTGGGAACATCCCGAAGAGTTCAATGCAATTTTGGAAAGGTACTTGCACTCACTGAGCACTAAGCAATGACGGCTTCGTATCCTGCTCTGATCGCAAGTCTGCCACGGTCTCTCCTGGAGCCTTCTCAGCCTGATGCGCCAATGACCGGAGTCGGACACCACCGCCGTACAATTAGCCTGCATCGAACGGGGAATGAGCTGACAGTGCAATCACCTGGTCACTTTCGTCAGACGACCGGCTCAGACCCTTCGCGAAGGTACTGGACTGCTATGGGGTAGTGGGCAAAACTTGGTGGTTATGCGGTGTGCTTTGAAATAGTCATTCCCAGATGCTTCTACGCAAATAGTGGGCCGTGTTTCGAAAATTGGTCGTCTCAATCATATTAACGACGGCAAACATAGCGTGTAGGCCCGGTGTACCAGACTGCTTCGTGAACTTCGGACCGGTACAGGCCGATATCTTTGAGAATTCGGGCTGATAAACGCTCAAGATTTTGCTGGTCCTTTCTAGCCGATCGGCGGTGTCTGACAGACGCAAGCATACGCGAAACCAGGTCGTCAATTATCTTTTCCATCCCATCAAAAAAACCGGTTGAAGAATGATATATAGACCGAAAGACCATAACGTTTCCTTCCGTATGTCAAAGCGTCAAACGACCAGCTTTGATTGCCAGGCGGCATTGATCATGGGTTACGGGGTCAGCCATAACGTTTCGCGCATTCGTTCCCCTATGGGTGCCAGCACCGATCATATTTCTTCGACGCTGGCTGGAGGTATTCTTTGGTATGTTTCTAAGGAGCTCGCAGGTCAGCGGATGACTTCGTAGCCCTCATCGATCCACGCCTGTGTGCCACCCTCGATCCAGCTGACATTTGGAAATCCCTGTCGGGTGAATACTTCGGCGAGTTTCGACGCCATCGGACCTGCCTGGCAGGTGGCCACGACGTGGATTGTCCGATCTCCAAATGCCGGAGGCAGGTTTCCAGCCTCGGCATCGCTGATGGATATCGACCGAGCACCTGGTATCTTGCCGGTCGTTTCCGCGATGATCTCCGCCGGCCGAGGATCGACAAATTCGACGCCGGCACGACCGAAGTAACTATGCGCCTTTTTTGCCGAAATGGGAGTGGCACTTGATCTCGTAACGGAACCGTTGTTGCTGCAGGAAGTCATGACATTTCTCCTTGGTTTAAGCATTCGGTCGAACTTGGTTTTCAGAAGCAGAGGGTAGCTGCGCCATCAAGGATCAACGCGTGCAGTGCGGGCGAGCCCACAACTTGTGCGTTGTTGATGAAGTCATCATCCGCATAGCCACGCACTTTGGCGCAAGGTGGACAGACAAGGATGCGACCGCCGCTGTCCTGAAAATGGTCGATCAACTCTTTGAGCGGCGGGTCAAAAGGGTTCATCTGCACATTGTCGGCAGCACCTTTCCTGACAATGTCGACGCCGGAGCTCACCATGAACATCGTCACTTGCTGACCTGAGGCGAGACCGGTCTTCGCGATGGTGAAAGCAACGGTAGCGCGTTCGTCATCAAGTCCGCGTGAAACCACGATGGCTAGTTTTTTGGGATGATCAGTCATTACTCATTCCTTCGATATTGACGGGGTTTGGTTCAGGCGTTGCGCTGGCCGGAAGGGGTCTCGATCGCGGAAGGAGCCGGTGTTTTGGCTGAAACTTCCTGAATTTCTATTCCGGCAACCATTGGTTCGATCTCATCTGGATGGACGCTTGATCGTCAGATGCTTCCAATGGTGCGGTGTTTGATTGCGCATGAAAATTCGCTAATCTGGAAAGATCAGCTTGCAAAAACGCACAGGATCAAATGAGCACCACTGACACCGATCCCACCGACCATCTGCTTCACGTCCCTGAAATGGAGTTGGAGTGGAATGATCTGTCTGTGATCCTGGCAATTGGCCGAACAGGCAGCCTTTCGGGCGCGGCGCGAATTTTGAAGGTCAACCACAGCACGATCTTTCGCCGAATCTCAGCGATCGAAGAGAAGACAAATGTTCGTTTTTTCGACCGCCTGCCAACAGGGTACCGAATGACCAGTGCGGGAAAGGCAGCAATGCTGTGCGCTGAGCGGGTTGAAGCGGAAGTGCTTACGCTTGGCCGTCATATTCTGGGTCGTGACAAGCGGCTACAGGGGAAGATTAGAATTACAGCACCCGAATACGTATCCACGGATCTGCTCGTGGGGCCGATGCACGATTTTCGCAATAACAACCCCGATATTCTATTCCAGATTGTCACAACCAGCGACCCGCTGGATCTTAATCGGCGCGAGGCAGATATCGCAGTCCGTGTGACATCTGCACCTCCAGAAGCTTTGTTAGGGCGAAAAATCTGTGATTTTCGGTTCTGCGTCTACGCCGCCCAGTCGTATCTGGAACAACGTCCGGAAAAGTCACTGGCTGAACATGACTGGGTTATGAAAGACAACGAAGTCGATTGGCTCGTGCCTCTGATTTGGAAGAACAGAGCTTTGGCCGACAGTCGCATTGCGCTCACAAGCAGCCTGACCCGGGGCGCCACCAATGCGGCCTTAGAGGGGATGGGCGTTGTATTGCTCCCCTGTTTTTTCGGGGACATCCATCCAAAGCTGATACGGGTCACAGAACCGATTGAATCACTTGCACGGGAACTTTGGGTGTTAACCCATCCCGATCTTCGCCACACAGTTCGGGTACGCGCCGCAATGAGACATTTCTATGAAGCGCTGCGCAAAAAGGCCCCCTTGATTGATGGAACAAAGGGATCAGCGGCGCAAAGCAAACCGCTCTCTCAAACATTTTGAGTTGGTTTAGGCAGGCTTCGGACCGTACGCGGTTGTCATGATGCTTGACCAGATTCCAGTAAGACCAGTTCAGAGGTCTATGGTTACGTCGCAAACGCCGTGGCGCGTAAGCTACCGGATATTGGTAGGAGACCCCATTGCTCAATGAACTTGAGGCACGTGACCCAACAAGAGTTAGCGAGATTACGGACTTGTCGGCGGCCAACCTTGAAAGAGAATTTGTTAGCGGTCCAATCTCTGGAAAGATCCAGGGACACGCAGATAAACTGAACAGATGGGGTATTTGTTTCTCCTGTTTCATTTTCCCTTGAAGCGGCTGCAATGTCGAACTGTGTGATGCCGCATATCCAGCGCGCGCAGCAGTTGTGACAAGCTGTCGACCTGATCGTCGTATTTACCGTTCGGAAAGGCCTTCACCTCTGCCTTGAAAGCTTCAAGCCAATATGCGATCTGCGGCAGCCGCACCTGTCCCTGTTCGATCTTGGCAGACTGCGCCACCATGCGCTCGACCTTGCCTCTTTCGGGCGTCATCCAGAAGGTTTCTCTGGCACCGGCTTTCACAAGATCGGGCTTCAGGGCAAAACCGGTCGTGGCCTTCTCAACGATGATCAGATCCGGCTTCCAGTCTAATCGCAGCTTTAAAGCAGTTGCCAGAAGCTCAGGGTAGTTGTGCTGTTCTCTGTGCACATGCAAGAGATCAACATTCTGCCCGATGAGACCCCATGTCGTGCACACCGAATGGTCGTTAGATTCCCCCGGCAACGCCGCGGTGTCCCAGCTCTGGATGATCGCCTCATACTGACCACGCGGCAAAGGCTTCTCATAGGTTTTAAACCACTCCAGCCTGATAAGATTCCCACCCGGCAGAACCGGCTGCTGCTGATACTCGGCTTCGAACGCCAGCATCCCGATCTCGGCGCGAATAAGCGAAAGTTCATCGAGACCAAGCCGATCAGGATCCAACGGATCACCCTTACACCGCTTGAAATTAATGCCTAATTCGAGGTCGATAAATTCATCCTGCAGCGCGATTGCTGGCAAGCTCAGAACTTCCCAGTTCCCAGTCTGCTTCAGCCGACCGATCAAATCATCTTCGTGCAGTCGCTGTCCGACAAGAATAATCGATCCCGTCTTTGGATCGTCCAGCCGCGTGGCAATGGTATCCTGATAGGTTTGGAACACAGTGTCCCGGGCGGCTTGAGAGTGGGTGTCCTGAGCCTTCATCACGTCATCCAGTATGACAATGTCGCCCCCTTTTCCGGTGAGAGTACCTCCCATAGAGGTCGCCAGACGGAACCCGTGTTTAGTTGTATGATACTCAGACACAGCATTCTTTTGGGGATCAAATTGCATCGCGGGGAAAATGGAACGATAGAACGTTTCCTGCATGAGTTGGCGGCATTTGTTGCTGAATGAGTAGGCCAAATCGTTACTGTAGCTGACACAAACAACCCTTTTTGTCGGGTCGCGCCCAAGGATCCACGCGGGAAATGAGACGCTGGCCGTTATCGACTTCAGATGGCGTGGAGGTAGTTCGATGATGAGCCGGCGAACTTCGCCTCGCGCCACACGCTCAAGCTGGAAGCACATAGCCCGCACATAGTGCGCTGACGACAATGATTTCCCGGGATTAAGAAACCGAAAAGCGCGGCCTAAAAACGCCCTCAAGCGGGCGCTGATGAGAATTCGATGAACATCATTCGGGACCATCTAACTGTTCCGGTTTTTTTGCGTTCTGCACCTTTTCCAACCAATCAAGTTCGTCCATCAATGATGCGTAGTCGTCGTCTGTGAATGGATTTTCGGACTGATGGTTTTCCCCGGGAAGCACCGAGGCTGCCTGGATCAGATGTGTAATCAGCCGCGCTGCGCTGACATCGCCCCTGGACGCCTTGTTGAACATTGCCGAAATGACCACGTCCATTTTCGCCATCTTCTTTTCGACACCACCCTCGATCACCATCACCTTCTTCGCCGCGTGTTTCGAGATCTGCTTCAGAAGGTTTTTCGAACCCTTTGGCCGGCCTTTCGGGTTTCCTGACTGGCCCGACTTGAACTGATGCTCCTTCGGCGGCTTGCAGTACCCCACATCCTTGGCGCCAACCTTGTCCTTGTCGTCCGACATCAGAAATCCCCCTCGAAAGTGGAACCCGAAGTCCTTGCGCCGGTCCCGCCTGACCTGCTGCCGTTGCCACCCGCCTGTCGGCTCTGCCTCAGTTCGGCGAAGGTCAACCCGGTCTCTTCATGGACAGCTTCAAGCCCGGTCAGCTTTTCCCAGCGGCCGATCGCGACATCGACATATGCTGGAGAAATCTCGATGCCTGCACAGATCCTTTTCGACAGCTCCGCCGCAAGTACCGACGTGCCGGAGCCCAGAAAAGGATCCAAAACGACCTCACCCATGGCTGTTACGTCGAGGACCGCATCCCGCACCAGACGGACGGGCTTCACCGTCGGGTGAAGTGAGAAGTCATCTTCCTCTGATTTCCGGCCGCCGGTAGCGCCGGCATACCGCCAGAGATTTGTCCGGTTGCGGCCGTGGATGCCGAGATTCACGTTATTGAGATGCGGTGCACCGGGTCGTTTCGCAACCAGAACCAGTTCATGCTGGCTGCGATAGAGCGACCCCATGCCAGGCTTGTCCTTGGCCCAGACACAGGTGTTGATCAAATCCAGACCAAGCGTTCGCACAACGCGCAATAGGACCTCGGCATGCCGCCAGTCGATGCAGAGAAAGAGGATACCACCTGGCTTCAGCATCTGGACCATGTTGCGAGTGGTAATGGTCAGGAAGTCCTCGTAATCGACTTCGGTCATCTCCCCCGACCCTTCAGCGAATTCAGCGAACTTGCCGGCACCGACTCTGATGTCCCTCCTGATCGAAAGATTGTACGGGGGGTCTGTGAACACGACGCAGAGTTCGCGATCCGCAAGAACCCGGCGGACATCATCCATATCGCGGGCGTTGCCGCAGAGTATGCGATGAGCACCCAGATGGTATAGATCTCCGGGGCGCGTGACTGCGTGTGCGTCGGGATCGGGAAGGCCCGACAGCTTGTCAAGTGGATCTTCTTCCTCGGACCCGACATTGTCCAGCACAACGAGCCGATCGATCTCGGGGGCCTCGAAGCCGGTCACCGTCAGGTCCGGTTCGAACTCCAGCAGAAACGCCAGCTCAAGCTTTAACGCCGACTCATCCCACTCACCGCGCTCCTGAATCCGATTCAACGCGATACGTAGGAGACGTTTGTCCTCTTCGGACGGGCAATCTGAAACGACGCATGGTATCTCATCGAACCCGAGGGACTTCGCAGCCTCAACACGGATATGCCCGTCGATAATTTCCCCGTCCTTTTCGATCAGCGGGGGGTCGCGAAATCCCTGTGAAAGGATTGATTGCGCAACCCTTGCAATCTGGCTTTTGCTGGACTTCCTGACTGGATGGCGCGCAGCAATAAGCGTTGAAAGCGGTCTTGTCTCGACCGTGAATTCTGGCAGCAAGTCGTTGCGCAGTGTTTTCGAGGCAACTGCCGTCGGCTCCTTGCCCCTGACGTCGGTTGCACTCGAGGTTTCCGTCACTGTACATTCCGGGAACTCGCCGGGCCCCATTTTTGCAGGCTTGTATTTGATTGTGATACCCATTGCCACAGTACCTTTCCGTATCCATTGATCCGGTGAGTGCGGCAATTGAGAACCACAACACCCGCCGTTTTGTTCTCAGCAAGCAACCCAGTTTCCGAGTTGCTTGCGCGGTGGTTGTGGTGAGCCTCCAGAATACACCAGATATGGCATATGTCAATGCGAGCCATACCGTATATTGACAAGCGCTGTTGGGGTTACAGGAACTGGTCTTATCGCGGCCGCTGATGATTGCTGCGGGCCAGCCTTCTTGTTGATCGCGACAGCCACGTTTTTGGGTGACCGCCAAGCCCGGGACAACTCAACCGAGCGAGACCAGCAGAGCTCTTAGCCAGGCAAGAACGCGGACGATTTCGTGTCCCTGTTTTCTCAAAAACCAGTCCCTACTCGGCAGATAAAATTCCCTGTTCCGGAGTTTAGGGAATTATCGCTCAACCCACTGAAAATTCATCATAAAAGGAAGGCAGATTTCGCCTTTTGGGCCGAAACCGGCAGTTTTCCTTGTAAAAGTCCCTGTTAGCAGGGAAATCCCGAGACTGGATAGCTGCAGACTGCAAGCACAGCCAGTTCATCAGAACATCGAGACATAGACACCCGTGGCACCCGTTTGCTACGGAAAATGCCCCCGTTTATGCCCCCGCTCAGATCACACACGTCTTGCTAGCCTGTCTTGCTGTCTGCACGTCAGCGATGACCTCCCCCAGACAGAGGGAGAGGCCGATAGCGGTTATGGCTGAGTATAGTCGGGCATAGGGATAAGTAATGGAAAACGCAGGATAAAGAGGAGAAGAGAAACTCAAACCTCTCACACCCGATCATCCAGTTTTCTCATCCCCCCAGAGAATCCAGATACGCTATCCTCTCGTTGAAGATACGCTGACGGACCCGATAGGCGTGGGAGCGAGGGAGATAACGCATGTCCATGTAATCATCGACCAAGCTGGGAGTTCTTCGTTCAACCTCATCTAGCCCCAGATAATTATTGGACAGGGCAACCGGGCAACCAAGAACACGCATGGCTGCAAGCGTCATGGTCGTCTTGAGCCGTTGTGCGTATGAGTAACCGATCAGGAAACTGTCGTGGATGCACAGGACAGGTATCCGCTGTCTGGTGAAGTGTCTGATCACCATTGAAGCCATCAAACTGTCCGTGTTCATCAGCGATATCCCACGGTCCGCGCAGAGGTCATCCTCAAGGAATGGGTGTTTCTTGATAGCAGCATCTAGTACCAACCGAAGCTCCGCATTCTTCATCGACTTGGCCACCGAGCCAACTGGAGAGGCGTCCCGGAACGCACTGTAAGCTGACCGCTCGTTCTTAGCATTAAGAGCCATGAGGATCAGCAGCTTCACCAACTTGCGCTGCTGCACGGTGTCCAAGTCAGGCAATAAATTATCACCCAACTCATAAGGATCACCTTCCAGCTTCACTTCTCTCTTTGCTGCCAGAACCGCAACATGAAGGGCTTGATAATCCACTTCGACAGTGGGTTCGTCATTGATGTGGATGCGCTTCCTTACCTCTGACCCGACCAATTGCCACCAGCCGCCATAGAAGCGGCCACCGCATGACCAGTCGTTGCGATTGAAGACACGGTGAACGAAGTTATCGAACCCACAGATGGGAACTCGGGTTATCTCGCCCGCGCGGACACCAGACTTAATCGGGCGCTCAATGAACGTGTCCTCCTGATCGGGTATGTCGATGAAGGTTCGCAGCAGCAGCCTGTTGTACTTCATCAGATCTGCTCTCATCTGCTCAGTCGCCGGAGTATCCTTGTATTCGATGCTTCTTTCTGACTTCTCGCTGGATCGCATGAGAATGCACTCCTTTCCCGGATGGGTCAGGATATGCTGTGGTCCGAACTTGGCTTCCCGAAACATCTGCCTAAGCGGTTCTGCCGCCCTAATCCGGGTGGTGCGGTTTGTGCTGGCTCCGGGACCGGCATAGCTGCCAGCCGCCAATGAGATGTAACCAACTTCATGCAAGCGATGTATTACCTTCGGTGCTAAGCGAGACAACCCGATCTTGTTATAGCGGGAGTCGGTGATCCAAGCTGTGTTGCTCATCGCTACGCCAATAGACAGCTCGGGGTCGGCATCCCAAGCCACATAAAGATCGAGCAATATAGCCCGTAGCTGCGTCAAACTGTTGGCCTTGGGTCTTACGCCACCCTTCTTTGGGCTGCTGCTTTCTGGTTCCCCATAACATCTTGCCCAGACCTGCTTGGTCAGATGAGTAACATTCGGGTGTTCTGAATATCGGTGAACATCTAGTAGTTTGGAGTAGTGCGGATTTGTGATCGGAAAAGCATCTAGGGTCTTTCCAGCGTATGTTTCTTCCATGAGTCAATTTGGTCCTCAATATATGCGACCACGCCCAGAGCGCACTGAGGCCCTGAAGACGTGATTAGCCGAGCGGAACCGAAGACGGCATCAAACCATCGACGAGATACAACTCGACTGTGGGTTATGTTGTGCTTTGAGATTTGGAGGCCCTTCCGGTGCCTCATAGCGGACCAAACCGCTATAGCGCCTCTAGACGCTGATCATGGTGCCCACGGGATGCGGGCGGTTAACAAGATTAATAAATGGGTATGACTATCTGCTTTGCAAGTTGACGGAGATAATTTTTTTTTTTTCTCGCTCCCACGCCTATCGGGTCCGTCAGCGTATCTTCAACGAGAGGATAGCGTATCTGGATTCTCTGGGGGGATGAGAAAACTGGATGATCGGGTGTGAGAGGTTTGAGTTTCTCTTCTCCTCTTTATCCTGCGTTTTCCATTACTTATCCCTATGCCCGACTATACTCAGCCATAACCGCTATCGGCCTCTCCCTCTGTCTGGGGGAGGTCATCGCTGACGTGCAGACAGCAAGACAGGCTAGCAAGACGTGTGTGATCTGAGCGGGGGCATAAACGGGGGCATTTTCCGTAGCAAACGGGTGCCACGGGTGTCTATGTCTCGATGTTCTGATGAACTGGCTGGGGTGGTAGGAATCCTTGTCGTCCGATGAAACCTATGAGCTTTTTCCAACGGTGACCGGAACTGGGGCAATTTCGGGGGCATTTCTAACAGTGAGCACGGGGCTTTTCTGACCGCTAGAGGGGCCGCTGACAGGACCACTGCGAGACCGCCAACCGACCGCTCACTGGCGCTGAGACGACCGCTGACGATCGATTCCGGGTGCTGAAGACTGGTCGCTGGTGCTGGCGGTTGGTGGGGCTGGTGGTGTTTTTCCACCTAGCCGGGCGATGCGAAGCACGTTACCAAGTCTCTATGATTGCTCCGATTTTCTTGCTTTTGGCTTCTAGTATCGCCGTAGTGGCAACCCTGTTCGTTCCCGACTGGTCGGACTTCCTAATGGTTACCGCACCCTGTCTTCTGGCGAGCGTCGTTCTTCTCATCTGCGCTATCGCAAGGCGCGCCAAGCATTGGAAAGCGTCGAGTACGCGATGGATCATCGTGGATGGGTCAAACGTCATGCACTGGTGTGACGGCTCTCCTCAGATTGAAACGGTCAAGGAAACAGTCAATCAGATATCGGGGCTAGGTTACACGCCCGGGGTCGTGTTTGACGCCAACGCTGGCTACCTCCTGTCCGGGCGGTACCAGCATAACGGAGCTTTCGCCAAGTTCCTGGGAATACCGGAAGAGCGCGTGATGGTGGTTCCGAAGGGCACTCCGGCGGACCCGGCAATCCTAGCCGCCGCGCGTGACCTAGGCGCTCAGATCGTGACGAACGACCGCTTCCGTGACTGGGCAGACCAGTATCCCGAAGTCCACCGGCCTGGATACCTGATCCGTGGCGGGTACAGGTCCGGTGAGTTATGGCTGGATGTTCCAGACCCTGCCGGATCAGTGAATAAAACTTGAGGGAAATAGGAGCCCATTTGATGTTTAGAACCGTCGCCATCGTCTGCCTGACACTTGTTGCTCAAATCGGCTATGCACAAGAGGGAGTTCTTGCACGGTGCGGAGCCTCGAAGGGTACAGGTTATTTTTTCAAAGATGAACTGGTGAACCCCGACGGCCCTGAGTGGGCGGATGACGGTATCAGCAAAGGAAAGATCGTCTTGGTGAAACTAGGCGACGAATGGGACATCCAGTTTGATGACACCGCAGGCTCTTACGGATACCGAGAAGATGGAGCCACAGTCTTTCCAGTGGGAAGTTCAGGAAGCAAACTCACGATCGCTGCAATGCATCCCAATTACTCCGACATCTATACGTTTAATTTCGCTGAAGGTGAGGTTCTTTGGACATCTCATAAAATCGGCACAGCGACTACCAAAGTTGCCATATACAGGGCCGAGTGCGCGCGCTAGCGAGGACGAAGGAAGCGTGTGCACTGGGGCAGTTTCCCTCCGCCAGAGTGACTGTCGACCACCGCTTCCTACTGCCAAAGACCCGCTGGCTAGGGCTGACGAGCTCTATCGGGCTGCTGACGAGGGCTGGCTCTGGTGGGGGGCACCTTACGTGGCGACAGGGTTTCCGGACAAGCTGTTAACATCGCTCTTCTCAACGCCCTTGTTGAGCAGCAAGTAAGCATATCCGCCGACGATAACTAAAGAAACCAGCCCAGCTGCGATAGCGACTTCTCGTGCTATTGGAATGCCAAAGATCATCACCAACGCACCATTCGAAACCCCCACATTCACGGCAAGTGCCTCAATCACCGGAAGGCCCGCTACTTTTGCAATCAGTGTGCCATTCATTGCACCTGCAGTGGATCCAACCGCTGAGAACGCGGAAACAAGTCCGGGACTGACAACTGCAGCGGTCTCAGAAACGATTATTATAGCCCCACTCGCGGTTTTCATGGCCAAGTAAGTCGAGGTCGTTGCCGTGCCCAGAACAGCGCCTGCGAAACCGCCTGCGGCAGCTCCAGCAACGCCAACGACGCCTGTCGCAATAGCAGCTGCGCTACCTGAGACGATAAGTGCACCACTATAGGCACCCGCAGCCAATGCTGCTCCGGCTCCAACGACAGTTGCTCCGGCAATCTTCGCGCCGATTAAGGCGTCTCGATGGTCTATTACTCCATCATTATTGGCATCAAAAGCCGATTTTGGAGGTATTGCCTTACTTCCTATTTTCTTCGCGGCGCGGACGAAGTCCTTGTAATCTACTTTTCCGTCACCGTTGACATCCATCGACTGTTTAGACGGAGTCAGAGCGTTAAGTGTTTTCTTGATAACCATACCCAAATTCCAACTTGATACTAACCATCCCTCACCTTAGCAGCTTAAGGCTTTAAAATTCGACACTTTTTTGACAAAAAAATCTAAGCATACGCCCCCCGGCAACCCGCTAAGGGCCGCCGAGGGTTAGTTTTCAGGGTGGTCTTCGGTTAACGACATAGTCTGCCAACCACTGCCAGTAGGCTTCAGCGTCACGGAACCCTTGAGCCTGAGCCGCCAGATTCTCCGCCGCTTTACGGGTGCAACCGCCATCGAACTCGGCGATAGCAGCCCGTTCCTCAAACGCATCAATGTCTGGGAAACTCATGAGGCAACCGTCCCTAGCGGGAGTCTTATCTGGTCAACGATGGACCGGCGTTGCTCGTCACTGATGCCAGCTGAGTAGATGCCGTAGGTGATCCCGTTCTCTGACCGTGCCGATTGATGACCGACCAGAGATGCCGTGAAGTGCTCAGGAACACCCGTTCGCTCGCACTGGGTGATGAACCACTTGCGGGTCGAGTGAAACACCAGTCCCGGTCGCTCCAGACTCAGCCGCCGTCTCAGTCTCGCAAACCCCTTGGTGACGTGCGCCACGGTCAGGTCAGGGAACAGAGGGCCATGGCTAGGCAGTTGCCGGAAGGTCTCATCCAGCACCGGGTGAACCGGCACCAGTCTCTCCGCCGCGTCAGTCTTCAGCAGTCTCAGTTGGTTAGGTTGGACATGAACGAAGCAACCGAGGTTGCCCTTGGTCACGAGGTCTTCCCGAAGCAGCCCAACCGCTTCCCCCGCTCGCATTCCTGATAGCAAACAGGTCAGCAGAACTGGATGCAGTTCCCGGTCTTTGGCTCTCAGCAGCCGCACGACTTCATCGTCAGTCGGGACGGCATAGGGTTGAGGGCGCACCTTTCGATCGAAGAGAACAGTTCGGAAAGGATTAACCTCCAGATGCCCCTCATAGACCACCCAGTCGAGGAAGTGATTGACCTGAGACCAGATACGCCGCTGGGTTCTGGCCGTTATGGTCAACGACCCACGAGACGAGAACTCGACTAACTGGTCCAGGGCCAGCCCACGTGTCCGCTCCGACTTGCCGATCATTGGGGACAGTTGGGCTATTGCCGTCAGGAACTCTCGTCCGTCTGCTCTGGTCAGCCCGCAAACCGGTTGGTTACCAAATCGACTAGTGAATAACCCGATAGAGTATCGGACCGATTTGAACCCGCTGGGTCGCAGTTCATTACTGCGCTTATTCAGATAGGCGCGGCTCAGGTCACGAACCGGTACCTTCACGGGCGCTGATGGTCTGATGAACTTAGACCGCTCCATATTGCATCCAGAGTCCTCCAGAGTGGCCCGGAGACGGACGAGAGACGACTCCGGCTGGTCAACCCAATCAGGAACGTCAGCGGTTCTCTCCGGTGCAGACAGGGCTTCTTCTGCCTGCGACCGAACTTGTTCCACCAGTGTTTCGAACCGGGCATTGACTTCAGCGGCTCGGACACGGGCAGTGTTGCGATCTCCGGTTTTGAGGCTTTGCTTCAACGCCTGAGCGCCCAGCGCGAGAGCCACGTCAACGGGATAGTTGCGTCTGAACAACCACGTATGGCCCTTCAGATAGGCATAGCGAATGTGAGCAGACATGGTCTTCTCCTTTCAGATTTGGAATGTGGGTTGGGATCAGTTGGTTGAGACGAGCCTGACGATCATCTCGAGGGCCGGTTCGCCGTAGGAACCAGCCAGAGGGCCGGTGATGGCAAAGCCGGTCACGCAGTCTTCGAACACCTCTTCCACGCGGAACAGATGCTCAGGAACGTCATCAAAGGCGCGGACGACCACGACGTCACCGGGGTTCAGTTTCAGCTCAGCCATCGTCGGACCTCCACGTCCAGAGGACCGCCAGCAGAACCAGCGCCGAGACAGCGGGGTGAGACCGAGAGACCACCCAGAGCATCGTCGTCAGGACGGCCTTGGGCGGTGGGTGCAAAAGAAAACCCCCGACGAGAACGCCGAGGGCAGACAGGTACTTCATGGATCAAACTCCTGCAGTTGCTTCTTTATTTAGATGCAGGAGGGTCCTCGGTTTTGATGGGAGCGGAGTGAGTGATACCCGCTGGCTTGTTTGCGAGTGACACCTGCGTTAGCCTGAGTCTCCCATGGCGAATACTGGGTGAGGCCAGAGCAGGTCTATTGCACAGGGTTGAGTTGTTAACGATTTCGCGGGGTAAGAAAATGGCCGATACTGCATGCAACTATCAACGGATTGTTTCGGTTGAGGAAGTCAGATGCGCCCTTGAAGAAGCGCAGTGCCAGCACTGTGGCATCACCACCAATGAGTTAATGTCACGCGGGGAGTTGCTCGAGATTTGCGGTGAGGAACTTTGCACCGACATTTCAACGGGCAAGAAAACGTTCATCACGATTGCCCTATGCCCAAGCTGTCATACGCAAGCCCATCAGGACGCCGAGAACAAGCATAACCCCTGCCAAGTAAAGGCCCGGTGGAGTCGAGAGGGCCTAGCGTAGCGGGTTATCGGGCGGGCGCCTATCACCTTGATTTCTTTGTTCCAAAGCAGGCGTTGATTGACGGTTGGTTGAATGACCGTTCTGCGGACATAGTTGCCATTCACCCTCGACCAATAACTCTCTTTTCGTCGCGGTCTCGCGTCTGACGTGCGCTTGACGACGCAACTTATATCAAACGATCATCGTCGAACCATTTTGCAGCGGCCCAAAGGATAACCCATGGAAGTATTTGGAAGTGATGCACAGCGGCGTATGTCGACCATGGGTGAGCATCTTATCCAGCTGTTGGGCGATGACCCTCGATTTTGTAGCCATGGACGCGGTATTCAAATTGCCAACGAGTACAGCGGGGCTTTGGATGATGCCGTTTCAATGGCCCGAATACTTGGCATCACGGCGATAGAAAGCATACCGCGTCAGGAGGTAACAAAGACGCGAGAAGTCATTGAAAGTCAGGGATTAAAAACTGACACAATCGCTTGTTATCTTGGTGGCCTGAAGTGCGTTGACATCGCTCGGAAAGTACTCGCAACACGGGCGCTGCCCGAGGATTTGACCGTACGTGTGATTGATCGCGACTCTCCGCCAGAATGGCTTCAAGCTTTCGCAGAAGTCGCGATGAGCCACGGTGTTCTGCCGCCAATAGGGCCAGTTATGCGCGGATTATCTCGCCCCGGATTTGCTATGGTCGTCGTTGATAGATCAGGTGCTCCAGTTGCAACTGCGGGTTCGGTTCTGTGTCATCCGCCCAGCAGTCGGTTGCATCGTCGCGCTCAATGGGGGCAACTCTCGACCAAACCTGACCGCATGGGTGAAGGTATTGCAAAAGTCTTGGGGGCCAAAGCTATGATACACTCTCATGAAAAGCTTGGCGCAACAGGGTTCAAGACAGGCATCGCTCCTGGCAACGCTGCCTCAGCACGGTTGTGCGAAAGACTTGGCTTGGAGGATAGCGGCAGCGACATAGTCGCGATCATCGACCCGAATGTATACTCGGAAGATCGGCTGACCAAGTGAGCCATTCGGAAATTTTTTCGCGTTATGTCAACGACACTCGCAAGAACCTGACTGAAACTTCTTAAAAAGCTAAGATAGGGCGAGTTCTAGTCTGCATTGGGCTAGTTGCAGCCGTTTGCCGGAGGTTACTCATACGTTTGCCGCGCAGACAAGCCCAAGAAACTTGGGTCAGTTCCAGTGCCAGACCAGAAATCTAATCCGTCAGACTAGGCCCGGTTGGCCTCAGTGAACAAACCCGGAGTCACAAAATGTCAAAGTCCAGTCAGATAAAAAAAATTCAAACACAGGGAGTACACCACATCACTATCAACGGCGCCGACCGCCAGACCTCGATTGATTTCTGGGAAGGTGTTCTGGGGATGCCTTTCATCTTTGAACAGCCAAACCTCGACAACCCTAACGAGGGGCATCTGTACTTCGACCCCGGCGATGGCCGCCTTATCACGATTTTCACTAACGAAGACCTGAAACCGGATGCGACCCCAGTACCTGAGGCTGTTGGCTCTTTGCATCATCTCGCGCTCAATGTGAGCCAAGCCACATTCTGGCAGATTGCAGCGCGCTTGGATGTTCGTGGTGTTGATCACTCCGGACCTGTCGACCGAGGCTTCATGGATTCAATTTACTTCCGTGATCCCTTGGGGCTCCGGCTCGAGCTCGCAAGCTATAGGTTCGAACCACCTGAGGGTTGCCGCCACGCTGAGGTGATGATCGAGGCGCACAAGATTCGTGTTGCTCGCGGTGATCATCATATCGATCGGGAACACCTAGCGGACGCAATCGAATTGCTGGTAGAACTCAAGCAAAATTCGCTGTCCGAGGACAGATCCTCTCGAAATGCATACTAAAGATTGGCCCAATTCTGTTTATCATCTTGTCAGTTCGTACAATCTACGACTGTCGTGGAGTATTGAGGCGGCCAAGTCCGCTTAGGGCTCAAAGCAGCTATTCGCAGCCGGTCGCTAAGATGACGTTCTGGGCGATCCAGGTCTTTTACTCCACGACGCGAAAAACCTCCCAATATGTTGAGCCGGAAACTATCACTTCCCCCATCTTTTTTCCCCAGTCGGCATGCATCTTGATCGAAGCGATTTTATTGAAAAACGCATCCAGTTCGGCGAGATTATCGATCTCGAATTCGTCTTGAATTATTGCTTCCTTAGCGCCAACCGAACCGGTAACGATCCGGCTTTTCGACATATCAATATCTGTCTGCGAGCCGATCTGCTCGGCCCATTCTTTGTGAAGCGCCAACGTCTCTGATTTCATTCCGAACTTGGCCTCGCAGGTCCAGCGCGCGATCATCATGAGCTGTTCCTTCCTATACGTGAAAAATGTTCCGACCTGCTCCGTCAGCAACAACCAAGATGACCAGGCAGGCCTTATCTAATTCAGTACCTTCGATCTAAGGAGCAATGTTCTGGTTGATGCGGAACAGATTGTCCGGATCGTACTGACGCTTCAGTTTGAGAAGCCGCTCATAGTTGCCGCCGAAATTTTCCTGCGCGCGCCCGGCATCATCGTCATCCATGAAATTGATATACCCGCCAGGCTCGGAGTGCGGCGCTATCGCATCTGAGTAGTCACGCACCCACTTGGTATGCGCTGCGTCGTCCGCCGGATCGTCAGATGCGGCCAGAACAACCATCGAAAAATTGGCATCCCGATGCCCGAATGCCGTTGCGTCCGCGTCCACGTCGTGACAGGCGCCGTCGATCGGGTAAAGATGCATGGTGGAACTGACCGTCGGCGCGTTGGGCCCGTGCTGGACGTGGGCGGCGATTGCCTCATCGGTAAGTTCCTTGACGAAATTGCCCTTCCAGTACTGTCGGATACCCTTTGGAAATAGGCCGTCGAAGGCCGCGTTGATGGCTGGATAAGGCACAGGACCGACATGTTCAGCCTTGACCTCGGCGACTTCGTGAAATGCCTTGAACTGCTTTTCTCCTTCCGCCGGATCGCCGGACCAGCAGGCGACGATGGCGCAAAACATATCGCCGTGGCGATCTTCTGGGATGAAAGGCAGCGGCGGTGCTATCTGGAAAGCCGGAAAGGCTCCCATCTCGCGCGGTGCCGTCTTTATGTAATCTCGGTAGAACTTGAAGATCGTCTCGGTCTCTTCGATCTCGAAAAACATCGGGCCCCAGTAAACTGTGTCCACCGGCTGAAGCTTGTACTCGAGTGAGGTACAGACACCGAAATTGCCGCCACCGCCACGGATCGCCCAAAAGAGATCGGCGTTTTTGTCTTCGCTGGCGATCAACATCTTGCCATCCGCTGTCACTACGTCCGCCGAAATAAGGTTGTCGAGCGAGAGACCATGCCCGCGCGACAGGTAACCGATCCCGCCACCAAGCGTGAGCCCAGCGATGCCAGTCGTCGATATTACGCCACCCGTCGTGGCAAGGCCAAACGCACTAGTAGCAGAGTTAAAATCGCCCCACGTTGCGCCACCCTCGGCGCGAACCGTCTTTGCGCCGGGATCGACACGGACGCTACGCATGTGCGACAGGTCAATGACGACGCCTCCGTCATTCGTGCCAAAGCCTGGGCCGCTATGCCCGCCGCCACGAACCGAAAGGTCGTGCCCATTGTCACGCGCGTAGTTGACGACCGTCATCACGTCCCCGGCATTGGCGGTCCGCACGATTGCGGCGGGCCTTTTGTCGATCATCCCGTTGTGGACTTTACGCGAGTCTTCATAGCTGGCGTCATCTTCAGTTATGACTTCCCCGCGTAAATAGTCACGGAGTTCACTTAATGTCTTGGCTGTCATAATCTTCCCCCGTCGTTTCAAGTTCGCCCGCCTAATAGACGGTTTCCCTCAGAGCCGATCAGTGGACCTGGGCGCACGAAATAAAGGCCGATCGCAAAGAAAGCACTGGTCGGTTTATGAACTGCGGTCTTTCGGCAGGCTAACATAGCTTAAGAAATAAGCCTAATCTGACGTGTATTGGGCTCAGAAAGCAGTTCACTCAATGGAAAACGGCAACGGGCTCGATACATTCAATCGCGATTATTGGCAGGCAATTGCCAATCTTGATAGCTTCAACGGGTGATCACCGACAGGAATTGCATATGACCCGCCGACTTGCCGCTATACTTGTCGCCGACATGGTCGGTTACTCCCGGCTCATGGCGGCCGACGAGGAGGGTACACTTTCTCGACTTAAAGACCTGCGACGGGATATTATCGACCCGAGCATCCAAGGTGCTAATGGGCGGATCGTTAAACTTACCGGAGATGGCCTGCTCGCACTATTTGATTCTGTCGTCGCAGCCGTTGAGGCCGCGGCCGCCCTCCAGAAAGCACTCTCCGCAGCCGAAGCCGCGAACCCAGCCCATTGCCGGATCAGCTTCCGCATCGGACTACATCTTGGCGACGTAATTTTGGACGAGGGCGATATCTACGGTGAAGGGGTCAACCTTGCGGCCCGGCTCGAAAGCATGGCCAGGCCGGGCGGCGTCCTAATATCTGACGACGCCTATCGGCAAGTCCGAGGCAAAACTAAAATTTCCTTCGTCGACCTCGGCGACCTCGCACTCAAAAACATTCCTGTGCCCATGCGCGTTTACAAGATGGAAATGGAAGACAACCCTGACGATACGATTATGTCGTTGCAACCGGCCGACAAACCCTCCGTCGCTGTCCTACCATTCCAGAACATGTCTAATGACCTGGAGCAGGAATATTTCTGCGATGGCGTCTCGGAAGATATCATCACGGAATTATCGCGCTTCCCAGAGCTTTTTGTTATCGCCCGCAACTCTTCTTTCTCGTTCAAAGGCCGCCCGGTCACTCATCACCAAGTCTCTCGTGAGTTAGGGGTACGCTACATGCTCGAGGGCAGCATTCGGCGCTCCGCCAACCGTGTTCGTATTACTGCTCAGCTAATTGACTGCACAAATGGAGCGCATGTCTGGGCCGAACGCTACGACCGCACACTTGAAAACATTTTCGCGCTGCAGGACGAAATTACACGCAACGTCGTCGGTGCCATCGCCCCTCAGATCTCTATGGCTGAAATCGGCCGAGTTTCCAATGCACAAAGCATCGACTTCAACTCGTATGACCTCTCGCTTCAGGCGATGGCAATATTTTATGCGGGTGGCTTCCACTCCCAGGAGAAATTCGACGAAGTTATCTTGATCTCCAATCGCGCTATCGATCTCGATCCGCGCAACGTCCAGGCCCATTGGATCAAGGCATATGCCTACCTAATGCGATACTTGTATCAGTTCGATGAGGATCCAGCCGAAACACTGAATTTGGCGGAGAAGAGCGTCGAGCCCCTATTCCGGGGCGGTCAGCTTGACCCACGTGCCCTTTCCGTCCGCGGCATGGTTCGTCACTTCCGCGGCGATTTCGATGGTGCCGAGGCTGATTTTAACTTGGGTTTCCAATTAAACCCGAACTTCGCCCGCAACATCTTCTTTCTGGCATGGCACGAGTCATTGGTGGGTCGAACCATTGAAGCGCGTAAGCACGCCCAACTCGCACTCCAGCTCTCACCACGCGACACGGATCTATGGGTCGGTGATGCTTACTTGTCGCTTGCTCAGGCAGCCTTTGCTGACGCGGATTTCGAGGACGCCATGCTATGGGGCGAGCGAGCCATCCAGATGACGCCCCGCGCTCCGATCCGCCGTGCGTTAATGATCGCCAGTGCCGCGCATCTCGATCGACCTGAAGTCGGTCGGCAACACGAGCAGGCGCTCGCAGATTTCGCCCCAGCCTTTCTCGGGAGTATCCTGTCCGGCGGCTTGGTCCTCTATCGCCTGCCCGAACACAATGCATTGTTAATCGACGGTCTGCGGAAAGCCGACCGGAAGCGCTAGAAAAAGCGGCGCATAAACGCAAATAGTCAAGCAAATTAGTGTCTGCTTCGAGCTCTCAGCAGTCATTCGCTGCACTAGGAATGAGCGTCCGCTCCGCCCCAGCCCCGCCAACCGCCAGCACCAGCGACCAGTCTTCAGCCCCCGGAACGTCTCGTCAGCGGTCGTCTCAGCGGCAGTGAACGGTCGATCTAGCGGTCAGAAATGCCCCCGAAGGGGTCAACTAGAGAGGGCAGGTCAGCCGTATTTGCGAAGTGCTTCTAGTTCCAAATCCAGCCGAAGTTGCTGCTCTGCGATTTCCTTCATTAGAGCTTTCCGGGCGGCTTCATCGGTTTCGGCTTTGAGCGCCTCGCGAAGGTCCGAAATCTTCTTCTTCAACTCCACCGCCAGCGGTTTTGCTTGGTTTTCTTTCAACAATCGATCAATCACCGCGTCCTTAGGGCGGGACAGAAACCCCAGCGGCTTGCCCGCGCCCGGAAGGTCCTTGAACTCATCCGACATATCAGCTGCTTTCATCGCCATTTCGATTGCAGGGTTCAAAGGGTGTGACATGAAACATTGCCTCATTGCTCTTCTGCACGGCATTTATGTCTTGTTTGCCGTTTTTTGATATCTCCGCGGCAAAGTGCCCACCGCTTGCCTTGTTGGCGAACTCAGTCAGAGCCAAAATGGCTACTTTCCGGTATGAGTTTCCCGGACATTGATGCGTTTGAGGAGCGGGCTGCCATCGCCGAATACGATGGCGGATGCACCCGTAAAGCTGCGGAAGATCTGGCTGCTCGCGCTCAGGGGTTCCGGGACGCTGAAGCCTACTGGCAGTGGTTGGCCGACTATGTCGTCAACCGAAGACCACCCTGACAACCAACCCTCGGCGGCCCTTAGCGGGTTGCCGGGGGACGTATTCTTTGCTTTCTTTTTGCCGAAGTCGACGTTGGCATAATTAGGGCGAATGACCGAGTTGCGAACAGAACTGCCGTTCGCCCCTGGGTTCTTGGTCGCGAAACTGCCTGCGAAAACAAATGCAGACTGTGATATATTCCGGACCCATGGAGATCAAAAAAATCACCTTGCATTCGGATACTTCTGGGCAAGAATTCTCTTTGCGCGTCCTATACTTCCAATGCTCAGGGAGCGCCCCTTCTGTCTACATTCAGGCGGCGTTACATGCTCACGAGATGCCCGGGATGGTCGCTCTCGATCGTCTAATCCCGCGTCTTGTCAAGGCAGAGAGTGAGGGGCGATTGTCTGGAAACGTTACATTAGTTCCCCACGCCAATCCAATTGGACTAGCTCAGGGAGTGCACGGGGAAACACTTGGGCGCTTTGATCTCAACGGGAGGATCAACTTTAACCGATCCTTCCCAACCAAGATGGCTAAGGAACTGTCCGGCAGGCCTGCTGCGGAACGCTTAAAAGCAACCTTAATCGAAATCGCAGTAAACGCTGACGTCGTTCTAGACCTTCACTGCGATGACGAGGGGCCGGTATATCTTTACGTTTCCGAGCATCAACTTGGCGAAGGCCGCCGCCTCGCGCACGCGATGCAGGCCAGGGTCATCTTAACCGACGCCAGTGACGACCCCATTTCTTTCGATCTGGCGGTTGGGGGGCGATGGACCGCAGAGAACCGCGTAGAAGATACGCGTTTCGCGGCAACAATCGAATTGCGCGGAATGATGGATGTAACGCCTGATCTTGCCCAACAAGATTCCGATGGTCTTTACAGGTATCTTGTCGACCTCGGCACCATTGTCGATGTACTTCCTGACATTGATCCCGATGACCCGATTGTGGGCGACGTTGATTCTGCTGAGCTAATCCCATCGCCGGTGCCTGGTGCACTTCTTTACGACGTTAATGTGGGTGATTGGGTAAAAAAAGGACAGCGACTTGCGGTGGTCATGTCAGAGCCAGGAGAAAAAAATCAGGAGATACTTTCGCCTTTCGATGGACAGATCATGACGCGGCGGGACCGACGATTTGTCCGCCGGGGCGATGATGTCATAAAGGTTCTGCGACATCCACTGCCCTAAACAGGGGAGGTATGCTCAATGACAAAACCCCAGAATGCTTCGGGCGGATGCCTTTGCGGCAATGTCCGCTATCGGACTGACGGACCGTTATATGATCTGCACTATTGCCATTGCAGGACGTGTCAGAAGGCGAGCGGCGCGCCAGCAATTGCGGGTGCTTTTCTTTCACGAGATGCGCTGCACTTTATAGACGGAGAGCCAAAGGTATTCAGATCATCCCCAATAGTTGAGCGGGGCTTTTGCGGCGATTGCGGCACCTATCTACTCTACCGCCCTCTCATCGAAGAATGGTCCGATTGGCTCATCATAACGATCGCGAGCCTTGATAATCCTGAGAACTATGCGCCCAAGCGCCACTATGGGATCGAAAGCCAAATACCTTGGTTTGATATTAGGGATAACTTTCCGAGAGAGAGGTACGAAGACGGCTTCATCGACATTCTGGCAAAAGGTAGTCAGGAAGAGCGCAAGGCCATTCTGGATCGGTTTGGGCAGAACTGACTTGAAAAAATCAGGCTCATAGAACCACCCGCTTAGGGCTCACAAAGCCGTCATCACCCAGTGCCAGCCGTACGTCCCCCCCACCACCAATCAGCGGGTCGTCAGCCAGTCGTCAGCGCCAGTAAGCGGCTTCTCCAGCGGTTGAGAATGCCCCCGTGCTCACTAGCGTTCCACCCGACGCAGAGCTTATCTGACCCTCACTAAGTTCGGACCCTAAATGCCCCCGAAACCGCCCCAGTTTCTCGGGCTTCGCTAAAAAGGCGATAACAATCATCGGTCGGCAAGGATTCCTACCACCCCAGCCATGATTTTCCCTAAAATCACACACTGAATATTTGGCCACCTATTACCGCGTGTTTTCAGCAGGTTATCATCCGGCTATTCCAGCTGAGACCTGAGTTTATGAGCAACAATGGTCGATTTCGGACCGCAGTCTCCGTTCGCGATTCCGGCGGTACGAGTTTGGTAACTTTGGGAGAGTCTGCAGATCAGAGCGCAGCGAACTGTTCGTGCTGATCTGACCAGATAGCAGGGAAGCCGGACTTGATCAGGTAATCCGTGGTCAGACCGTCAGGTTGTTCGCCTGCAGCGATGGCCTCCAGGACGTCAGGCGCCAGCGTGGCCAGATCGACCACATCCTGAACTCGTCGTTTGGAAGTGCCCTCTGTCTCCGCAATTTCTGAGAACGTTCTGCCATCAATAATCATCGCCAACAAGGTCGTCGCTGCCGCGATGGAGCAGGCACAGGAACTGACCCATTGCACCACCATGTTCTACCATCCGGTACCCGCGCATTTTGCCGAAGAACTGGCCGCTACCATGCCGAACCCGAACGGCGACATAGAATGGGTGGTGCATTTCACCAATTCGGGCTCCGAGGCTGTCGATCTCGCCATGACCATGGCCCGCAGCTATACCGGCAACCTTGACCTTCTGGCGCTACGGTCGGCCTATCACGGCCCTACGGCGGCTGCTCAGTCGATAACAGGCATCAGCGGCTGGCGCCATCCGGGAATGCCGGGCAACGTTGCTTTCGTCCCTGACCCGCATCAGTATCGTGGCATCTTCGGTGAGAATGCTGGAGCCGTACCTTATCTGGACGAGATCGACCGTACGATCCACTCGGCAACGACCGGACAGGTCGCTGGCATCTTCATCGAAAGTGTTCAGGGCTATGGCGGGATCGTCGAAATGCCCAAGGGCTATATGACCGGTGCTGCAGAACGCGTCCGGGCCAAAGGCGGGTTACTGATCGCGGACGAGGTTCAGGCCGGGTTCGGACGCACCGGCGATCACATGTGGGGGTTCGAGGCTGATGGCGTCATTCCCGACATCGTGGTCATGGCCAAAGGGATAGGCAACGGCTTTCCGCTGGGTGCAGTGGTTGCGCGCAAGGAAATCGCTGCACCAATGGCCGAGAAATTCATGTTCCACACCTATGGCGCCAATCCAACCTCCTGCGCTGCGGGGCGGGCTGTTCTGCAGGTAATCAAGGAAGACAAGGTGCGTGAAAACGCACGCGACGTTGGCGCCGCGCTGCTGAAGCATCTCCATGAACTGAAGGACAAATACCCGGTCATCGGCGATGTGCGTGGACGCGGGATGATGCTTGCCATCGAGATGGTCAAGGACCGCAAAACCAAAAAACCCGACCCGCAAACCACAGCCGCTGTCTTTGAGGCTACGCGAGAAAGCGGAATCATTCTTTCGAAATCGGGCGCATATCAATCCTGCTTGCGCATGGTGCCACCTATGTGTCTGTCAATGGACGATGTGGAACATGTGGCCGAAGGGCTGCATCGCGCATTTGCTTTAGCGACAAATTAGGTGGGGGTTGATTCAAAAACGAAGTGCAAATTCTGTATCAAAACAGAGTGTTGCATGGAGGATGTTGAATGGGAAGCTGTTGCCCTCAGCTGAGTTTGGAGGGTCGTCGTTAGACTGTCAACTGGTGACAAGCCTAAAAGGCGTTGTCGGAGATTGCGGATCGCCTGAATCGCGCTCCATCGACGGCCAATTCCAATCCAATATTGGCTCCTATTCGCAGTATCGGTATTTGCAAAATTGGAGCGTATCTGGGATTTCACAATGGGCTGCAAGCCCCTGTGCTACAAACTCAAAATCGGCAAGATTTTCATTGCTCTACTGTTCCGCTGTTGGTCAAATGTTGAGCCATGCCGCGCACATTGCTCGGTCCCCAGGCATCGTATTGCTGCCAGTGGCTTCGGTCCGGGTAGGTGAGCTCTTCAACCAGTTGGTTCGGTGACTTCCCAGCTTGCAACCCTTTCAAGACATCTGCGCGCAGCTCTTCCATATAGAGCCTAACGTTTGTCAGATCGTCATGATTGCCCACACGGCCGTGACCCGGCACGAAGATATCGAAATCCAGCGCTTCGGCGGTGAGTATCTGCTGATACCAACCCTCTACATTGTCGCCGCCCAGGCTGGTGTAGAACATGCGTTCGGGTGCAGCGATATCGACAAGAAAGACAACATTCTCGGGGCGCACGACCGTTGCGATCATGTCTTCTTCGTCTCCGGGCCCAAGATAGGTCAGTTCGATCGTGTTCTCGCCCAATTGAAAGCTATGCTCCTGATCGAACTGAACATCGAGACTAACGCCTCCCAGTGATGCCGGAGCATTCGAATGGGCAATGGCTTGGACATCGCCATAAACATCACCGGCTGTGTCGCAAACTTTTGAAGGGGTTATAGTTGACCTTCCAGCGCAGGAATCCCATCATCACCTCGGCGAAGATGCCCTTGTCGCTCCACCGCTGCCAACGATTGTAAAGCGTCTTGTGCGGCCCGTATGCCGCTGGGGCGTCGCGCCACCGTAGGTCATTGCGATTGATGAAAATAATACCGCTCAACACGCGCCTATCGTCAACGCGAGGTTTGCCGTGCGACTTTGGGAAGAAGGGCTCAAGATGTGCCATTTGCGCATCCGTTAGCCAGAAAAGATCAGACATGTTCACCGCTCGTTTTTCGAACCGTGAATCACGCGGCCAAGCAGAAATCAATGTGTCCTGAGCCTAGCTCGCCAACTGCAAACCCGTCAAATGACAGAAAAGCAGACGTCTCGAAGCGTTGTGGCCAGTTCTCCCATATAGGCATCATCGTAACCCGAGTCATTCTCAAGCACACTTAAGAATGCACAGCTGGTGCCGCTGACCATATCCACCATGAGGAACTGCCCTCCATAGCCAGCATGACCGATCAATCGACCGTCGGTCATGATCTGGTTTGAGTACTTGAGCCAATTCTTGGGTGGTGTCATCGCTGGCGCGTGGCGGATCAGAGTTTCTTGCAGGAAACTGGTGTTGGCCATAGTTCGACCGTACAGGTCGCGGCCTTCCCGCGCCAATAGCAACCCGAACCGCGCGAGGTCGCGCACGCATAGGCAACCGCCACCGGAAAATGCAGGGTACCCGTCCTTGCTGAGGCTGATGTGAAAAGCGCCCTCGTATCCTGAGGCATCAACAATCTCTTCGATTTGTTCAGCCAGTGGAATGGGCGAAACTTTGGCCGCTATCAGGGTCAGGACATCCGTGTTCGCGGATTTATAATCGGCTTGTCGCACCCCCGAGTTTGCCCTGAAACCGGTGATCGAGGCGGCGAACTCTGCGAGTGTGGTTTCCGCTTCGTCTGCGTCAGGCAACCGCCATCCCAGTGCAACTTCCTCGGCGTAGCAATCGGCCTTCGGGTCAGCATAATCTTCTGTGAAGTCGTTATCGACACTCATGTCGAGCAGCGATTGCACTGTTGCCTTGGCATAGCCGCTGCCCATATCCGGCAGATAGTCACAGACCTGCGCGTCCAGCGATAGATGCCCCTGCCCGAGCAAACGCCCGATGATTATGTGGATGTGTAGCTTCGTCACCGACTGTATAGAATGCGGCGCTAAGGCCGAAAAATCATTTGCGGCCTTTTCCAGGATGATCTGGTCATCCTTCAAGCAACAGAACGCTGAGAATGCCGGATGGGCAAGCATCTCTGCCAGTTCAGGCACACGGGCGCAAAGATTCTGTTCTGCAGATTCCAGTTCCAAAACCTCTCTGGACCGCACCATGAGACAACGGCGGAACAGCCGATGTGCGTTGTGGAACCCATGGCGGCGAAATTCCGGCTGGTTCCAGCGCTGCTTGTTGTCGTCTCCGACAGTCAGATCAGGATTGGGTATGATTCTATGCCTGCTCATGACCGGGGCACCTGGATCAGGGCATCAACGGCGACGATGTGATCTGGGTAGACAAACATCGGGTTGATCTCGATCTCTGCGACCTCGCCGCGCGCCTTTAGGAATTCAGTGCACAACCGGTGTAGCGCATCCGCAATTCGCGGAATGTCCGCCTGTCGACTGCCCCGGTACCCCTCTAACAAGCGAGCTACACGGAGCGAACACAATGCGCGCTCGATCTCGTCTTTTGAGGCAGGCAACAACACAGTGCGCGCATCTCGGACCAATTCGGTCAAAACACCGCCGCTACCGATGACCAAACTGGGACCAAATTGCGGATCAGCACGCAGCGTGACGATCAGCTCTGCAAGTGGCTTGGGCGACATGACTTCGATCAGGAAGCGATCCGTCACCGCCGCGCGGTCATACGCCGCAACCGTTGCCGTCATTGCCTTGATCGCCGAAGACAGCCCCTCTGCATCCTTGATCCCCAAAGCGACCGCGCCCGCTTCGGTCTTGTGAGGCAAGCTTGGTGACATCATTTTCAGCGCGACCGGGTAGCCGATATCTTGCGCAACGCCAGCTGCCTCGGCCGCGTTGCAGACATGTCCGTTTGGCACAGCAACAGCCATTTGCCTGAGCCAGGATTTACCTTTGTCTTCGGTCAATACCATTGGGTTTGGGATAGTTGCACCGGGTCGCAAGGCGGCGAGCCGGTCAACCCTTGTCCGTGCCCTTGTTTCGGACCACCAAATAGCATCACGCATGGCATTCAACGTCTCGTGAATACCCTGCATAGGCGCAACCCCCAGTTCAATGAGATGTCTGCGGGTCCCACGATCAAGATTTTCAGGCAAGGTTGAGCAGATCGCGGCCGGTACAGAGTGTTCTTGAGCGGCCTGCGCGAAAGCTGCAGCATCGTTCTGGTAGTAGATCTTAGACGCGTCCAACCCTTCTGCCGGGTAGTCCTGCACCAGAACGGCTAGATCTGCATGAAGTGCCGAAATCGCTGTGGCAAAGACTGGATATGTCTTCTCGCCGTGCCCCCAGATCGGGGTCGTATAGTCCAGTGGGTTGGATACCGTGGCGATGTCGGGAAGCAGGCTCGTTAATGTATTCTGGCCGTCGGGCCCAATGGTGGGAAAATTGAGCCCAATCTTTTCTGCATGATCGGCCAGCATCGTCGCCCCACCGCCTGAACAGGTAAACCCAGCGATCCGCGCACCCTTGGGAGGGCCCGCCACGCAGAAATACTTCAACGATTCGAGAAATTGGGAGGGACTGGTGACGCTGATCACCCCAATTCGATCAAACAGCGCCTGATAGAGCTCGTTCGAACCCGAAAGCGACCCGGTATGGCTGAACGTGAGCGTCGCTCCGATGGAGGAACTGCCGGTCTTCAGTGCAACCACCGGGACCCCCTGATCCAGGGCTTTCAGCGCGGCGCGTTCAAAAGCAGCAATATCGCGCAACCCTTCGATGTGCAATCCAATGGCGCGCACAGCCGGGTCTTCAGCAAAGGTATCCAGGAATTCCTCAATCCCCAAGACCGCCTGATTGCCGGCAGAAACCATATACGCCATTGGCAACGAACGCGCGCTCATTGTGATGTCAGATGAGAACATACCGGACTGGGTAACGATCGCTGCACCGTATCCCGGCGACCAGCCGCCATGTTCAAATGACCAAAGAGCGGCATTGTCGATATAGTTGATCATGCCATAACAGTTTGGACCGATCAGAGCCAAATCCCCTGCGGCTTCGATCAGATCTCGTTCTGATTGTGTGTCGCCAGTTTCCTTGAAACCCGCGGAAAAACAAACGACGCCACCTGCACCCATCTGCTCCAATTCTCTCAGGGCATCGGTAACCCCGGCGGCAGGGATGGCGAGATAGACCGCATCAGGTGGTTCCGGCAGATTCGCGATGCGAGGAACGCAGGTCACGCCATCCAGATCGGCGCGTTTGGGATTAACGGCCCACATTTGCCCGTGAAATCCACGCCGACGCGCTTCGCGCACGGCAATAGTCGCATCGCGTCCGCCAATAAATGCGATATGGCGCGGCTTTAAAAGACGCTCGAGGTTTTCGCGCCGCGCCGGTGTCATGCGCCAAGAGGCCTCAGGATGGACCTGGTGATGATATGGCGCTGGATTTCGCTGGTGCCGTCCCAAATCCGCTCCAATCGGCTATCGCGCCAAAACCTTTGGATCGGCATTTCCTCCATCAGTCCCATACCACCAAATATCTGCACGGCATCATCGGCAATCTTGTTGAGCATCTCTGAGCAATAAACCTTGACCATTGCCGCATCTGCATCACCCATGACACCCGCTTCGGCGCGCGCAACGGCGTCTTGCACCATCAGATCGGCCGCGCGCAAAGTCATTGCACCGTCTGCCAGACGGAAGCCGGTGGCCTGAAACGTACCGATCGGTTTGCCGAATTGCTTGCGCGTTGCGGCCCAGTCGGTCGCCAGGTCGAGGATGCGCTCGGCCTTTCCGCAGCAGGTCGTGCCGACCCAGATGCGCCCCATGCCGAGCCACTTTCCCGACAGCTCGAGCCCGCGACCCTCTTCGCCCAGGATCTGGTCTGGACCAAGGCGCACATTGTCGAAACTCAACTCAAAAGTCTTGTAACCGCGATAGCTGACGCAATGCGTCCCTTCGCGGCAGTCGAACCCCGGAAGGCCCACATCGACCAGAAAAGCCGTCACCCGTTTGCGTGGGCCGTGTGGTGTTTCATCTGTACCAGTTGCCGCAAAGACAATCGCGAAATCCGGCATGCAGGGACCGGAGATAAAGTGCTTGGATCCATTCAGGATCCAGTCGTCCCCATCGCGTATCGCATTGGTTTTCATCCCCATGACATCCGAACCTGCGTCAGGCTCTGTCAGGGCAAAGAGCTCACGCTTTTCACCGCGCACGGCAGGATACAAGTATCGCTCGCGCTGATCCCCTTCGCAGGCCATCAGCAATTCCGTGGGGCGTGCCGCCCAGCTTTGTAGCGCATGGCTTGTGCGGCCGTATTCCCGCTCGATCAGCGACATCGGCCCATATCCCAGCCCTCCGCCGCCGACCTCTTCGGGCAGGTTGCAGGCGAAGAGGCCCAATTCATGCGACTTCGCCTCGATCTGGCGGCCGATCTCCTCGGGCACATAGCCTAGGCGATCCACCTTTTCTTCATGCGGATACATCTCTGTTTCGACAAATCGGCGAACCGTTTTGACCAGCAGGTCTGTTTCGTGACTGGTTTCCAGATTCATGGCAGCCTCATTCATTCTGCCTGAGCCCGTGCGTTTCGCCGCGACAGTACCGCAGAGACGGCAAAGGCAATCAGGGTGATGGCAATCAGGATCACGGCAGCGGCAGCCACTGTCGGATCGGTGTTTTCACGGATGCCGTTCCACATGCGGCGCGGCAGCGTGTAGACGCTGTATTTCGAGATGAACAAGGTCACCACGATTTCATCCCAGCTGAGGATAAAGGCAAAAAGCGCCCCGGCAAAAACCCCCGGCCTGATCGAAGGCAGGATCACCCGGCGCATGGTGGTCCAGTTAGAGGCCCCGAGATTCTTGGAGGCTTGTTCAAGCTTAGGATCAAACGTTGCCAAGGACGCGCTGACCGTGATCAGCACCATAGGGGCCGCCAGGATCGTATGTGCAAGTATCAAACCGGCGTAGCTGTCCAATAGACCCAGAGGGATCCATAGCCGATAAAACGCCATGGCGGAAATAATCTGCGGTATGATCAATGGAAGCAGCAGAAAGGCGCGAACCAATTCACTATATCGCGACGAAACCCGCCACAGCCCGATCGCACATAGCGTGCCCAAAAGCGTAGCCAGCGCGGAACAGGAAACGGCAATTACGCCACTTTGGAAAAAGCTCGAAAGCCATTCCTCACTGGTGAACAGCTTCTCGAAATGGCGCAGAGAATACTCTCCCTGTGGCATGGACAAAAAGCGTTTCGGCGTAAGTGAGACAGGGATGGCAATCAGGGCCGGGGTCACCAGAAACAACAGCAGCACCCAGGCTCCCACGCGGTTGAAAAACGAGAAAAGGCCCGGCTTCATCGCGCTGCCCCCCCGAACACCGTGCTCAGTTTCATGAACCGCGACATGATCCAAAGCATCACCAAAACACCAATCAGCATAATGGCCGCCAACATCGCCGCCGTGCCCCATTTCAAGGTCACCAGCAACTGAACCGAGATGTATTCCGCCACCATCAGCACCTTGCCGCCGCCCAATACCGCCGGGGTCACATAAAACCCAAGGCTGAGGATGAAGACCAACAGGGTCGAAGCCACAAGCCCCGGCATGGTCATCGGCAGGTAGACGCGCCAGAATGTCTGGCTTCCGCTGGCCCCCAGGTTGCGCGAAGCGTCCATCACCCTCTGATCAATGGATTGCATCGAGACCAGCAGTGGCAACACCGCATAGGGGATCATGTAATGCACCATTCCGATCAGAACACCCAACTCATTGCGCATGAAGGCGACGGGTTCGGCAATCAGGCCGATGTCCTCAAGCGTGACATTGACCAATCCTTTGCGTCCCAGCAGCATGAGCCAGGCGAAGGTGCGTACGAGAATGGATATCCAGAAGGACACCAATAGCAGCGTTAGCATATAGGTCTTCTGGCGCTGGTGGCAGTGGACCATCGCATAGGCGATGGAATAGCCGAATATGACGCTGAAGAGCGTTGTGATGATGCAAATGCGAACCGTGGTCCAGACAATCCGGATCAACGCATCACCCTCCGTCAGCTTGGCATAGTTGCTGAACCCGGGCTCAGGGTCTGTTACGCTCAGCCAAAGGATATTCAAGATCGGCCCGAGATAGAGCGCGACGACCATCAGCATCAAGGGCGCGATGATCAGCCATCCTGGGTGGATATGACGGTTTAAGGCTTGCATCCAAAGCTTTCGAGAGGGGTTTGGCCGCCCGATACTGCGGATCAGGCGACCAGAAGGTTGAGTGGTCAGCTAATCGCTTCGAGGAAGGCATTCACCGCGTCGCCGCCGTTTTTGCCCCACCACTCCGGATCATTGTAGACGATCTTGTCGATGTTCATGGCCGAGGTGATCGCATAAGGTTGCTGGTCTTCAGGAATCTGACCAAAGGCTTCGGGGTTCGATGGTGTCATGCCCAGGCAATCCAACAGTGCCAACTGCGCCGGAATGTCTTGCGCCGTGGCGATGAACTCCATGACAGCGGCACCCGCCGGGTTGCCCTTGGGCACGATATATGCCCCTGGCATCGCCATCGCCTGATTGTTCACCAGCTTGTATTGACCATCGGTGTCGTTTTCGATGTTGCGACCCCGGTTCTGCCAGATGATCGCCATCGAGACCTCGTTGTTGACCACCATAGAGTGAACTTCCGATCCCGAGCCCCAATAGAGGCTGTCATCCTTGATTGACTGGATCTTGTTCAGGGCCCGATCCATATCGAGCGGATAGAGATCGCTGCCAGCGACTCCATCCGCCATCAATGCGGCCTCGAGCGACCCATTTGCCCATTTGTAGAGCGCTCGGGTCCCGGGGAATTTCTCGGTATCAAAGAAATCGGCCCAGTTTTGCGGTGGATTGTCGCCGTAGGCTTCGGTGTCATACACAAAGGCATACCCGTAGAGGATGATCGACACCCCATATTCCAACGCATAGCCGGGCAGCGTTTTCTCCTTGGACACCACGGAATAGTCAATCGGCTCCAGGTGGCCGGTTGGTCCAAGTGACACGGCGTTGAACAAGTCCGCATCCGCCACGTCGGCAGTCACATTGCCACTGTCGACCATTTCCTTGATCTTACCTTCCAACGGACCAGAGGTGTCAAATTTCAAACCTTTGCCGGTTTTGGCGGTAAAGGCCTCACCGATGGCCGAGCCATGGCATTCTTCGGATTGGCCGCCCCAATTCCACATCACGACATGGTCTGCCGCCGCTTGGGCGTCGCCTGCCAGTACCGCATTCATTGCAACACCCGAAGCACCGCAAAGCGCCAGAAACGTGCGCCGGTCCATACGGCCAGCCCGGAACGCCTGGGCACTTTCGGCAAGCATTTCCTTTTTGAATTGTTTATCGTGCATTTTCTTCCTCCCATTTGATCCGGGATTTGACCCGGCTTTCGGTCGTGACGCCTCTGGGCGTTTTGTGTTGGGGTGCCTAGCCCGTTTGTAGCTCCACTGCTGCTGAATCTTTCCAAAGCAAATCCACACGCAACCCCTCTGCCAGATCAGAGGCGTTGCGCCAGACGTCGATATCGACCTCGATCTCGGCCCCTTCGTCGGTATCCACGATGATCCTCTGCATCGAGCCAAAATAGGTTATGTTGCGAATGGCACCCCTCATCCGGGCCTCGGCGTTTTCGTTGCCAGGCATCAGATCAATTTTTTCCGGGCGCAGGGCAAAGACCTTTCCGTTTTGATGAATAAAGTTCGATTTCCCGAGGAAACTGGCGGTGAACTGATTGATCGGGCGCTCGTACAGCTCTTTTGGCGTTCCGACCTGCTCGATCGCGCCGTCGCGCATGATCACAATGCGGTCAGACATCGACAGTGCCTCTTCCTGATCATGAGTGACATAGATGAAGGTAGTGCCAACGCGGCGATGAATGTCCTTGAGCTGCTCCTGCACTTCGACACGCAGCTTTTTGTCCAGCGCTCCCAGCGGTTCGTCCAGCAACAGCACAGGCGGCGCAAAGCACAAGGCACGTGCAAGGGCCACGCGTTGTTGCTGACCACCAGACAACTGCCCCGGTTTGCGATCTGCAAACTCCTGAAGCTGAACCAGCTCCAGCATCTCGTCGACACGGTTCCGAATTTCGTCGGCGGGGCGTTTACGCACGCTTAGCGCATAACCCACGTTGTCGCGAACAGTCATATGGGGGAACAGAGCATATCCTTGAAACACCATGCCGAAATTGCGCTTTTCGGCCGGCACATCCGAGATGGACGCACCGTCCAGCGCAATCTCACCTTTCGATATGTCGAGAAACCCGGCGATCATCATCAACAAGGTGGTTTTGCCCGATCCCGACGGGCCTAACAGCGTCAGGAACTCTCCGTTTCGGATATCCAGGCAGATGTCGTTGACAGCGCGGAACTGACCAAAAAACTTGGAGACATTGCGAATTTGCAAGCTACCGGTTTGGGTTGGATCAGCCATCCGCCCCCCTCAGGTTCAGTTTGTTGCGCGCCTCTTGCGGTGTCAGGATCCGCCCACCCATCCGTTCGATAATCTCTCGGGCGCGGGTGACAAGCTGGCCGTTTGTCGCCAGAACCCCGCGGTCAAGGTAGATGTTGTCCTCAAGACCGACACGCACATTCCCCCCAAGCGCGACAGCGGCAGCGGCCATCGGCATCTGCCCCCGCCCGATCCCAAAACTGGCCCAGCTGGCGCCTACGGGCAGTTGCGCCTTCATGGCCGCCATGGTTTCCACCGTTTGATCAGCCCCCCATGGAATCCCAAGGCACAACTGAAACATTGGCGGCGCATCAATCAGCCCCTCCTCCACCATTGCCTTGGCAAATCGGATATGGCCGAGATCGAAGACCTCAAGCTCGGGCTTTACGCCCCATTCCTGAACCAGCGCCGCCATCCGGCGCAGTGTCGGTGGCGTGGAAATATAGATCATGTCCGTGTCGGAAAAATTCAGCGTGCCACAATCGAGAGAGCAGATTTCAGGCAGGCATTCCTTGATATGGGCCAACCGTTCTTCTGGGCCGATCATGTCGGTGCCCGGACCGGGCATGGCGGGGTTTGAAGGATCTGAAATCCAATCGCCCCCCATACCTGCCGTAACGTTGATGACCACATCGGTATCGCTTTCACGTATTCGATCCACGATTTCCTTGAAGAGCGCCGGATCGCGCGAGCCCTGCCCCGTTTCAGGATCACGCGCATGCACATGGGCAGCAGAGGCCCCTGCCCTGGCGGCTTCGATTGCCGCATCAGCGATTTCTTTCGGAGTAACCGGCACGTGCGGGCTCTTGCCGGTCGTATCTCCTGCTCCGGTAACCGCGCAGGTCAGCACAACATCGTAGGTCATATCCGAGCCCCCCTTTACACATAGATTGAAGCGCGATTGACAGACAAAGATGTCGATTATCCGCCACAGATTGGGTTAGAGTGACGAAAAATCTGACCAAAGTCTGCTAGGCAAAACCAATGCATGTCGACATCACAACGCATATGGCTCGGGCTAAACGGCATGCCGTATTTGTCGTTGTCCCGCGCTTCAACCTGACCACGCTGATCACCATGATCGAAACCATGCGGATCGCAAATTACCTGGCGCCAGAACCGATGTTTTCCTGGGACATCGTCTCGTTCGACGGTCCTGAGATTGTTGCCAGCAATGGCATGACGACCGCAGTTGACACTGATTGCAGCAGCCTCACTCCGGCGGATTTTGTGTTTGTATTGGGCAGTTGGGGCACTGAGTACTACGAAAACACCACTTTACTTTCCTGGTTGCGAAAACGCGCACGCGCAGGCGAAACTGTTTGCGGTGTTGAATTGGGCAGCTACATCGTCGCGCGGGCAGGCTTGTTGGACGGCAAACCTGCAACTATTCACTGGTCCTGGTTAAGCGGGTTCCGGGAATCCTTTGATCGGGTCGATGTCCACGAGTGTCTGTTCACTATTGACGGCAAGGTAATGACGTGCGCGGGCGGGTTGGCCGGGGTCGATCTGATGCTAAGGCTGATTGAATCCATCAGCGACAGCGGCTTTTCGGGGGAGATTGCAGACCAGATGCTGCATCACCCCATTCGCGACGCCGCCTCACCCCAGCGCAGCACCATGGGTCGAAGCACGGAAACCATGCTGCCGTTAATCCGAGAAGCGATGACCCTGATCGAAGAAAACATAGAAGAGCCGCTCAAAGTGCCCCAAATCGCTGATGTTCTGGGTGTTTCTCAACGCCAGCTCGAACGTCAGTTCAAGAAGAATGTGGGTTGTACCGTCGTGCAATTCGGCTTGTTGCGCCGATTGCAGAATGCTCGCCTGCTGTTGATTTCGACCGACCTCAGTGTACGCGAGATTGCCACCGCATCAGGGTTCAATACACTGTCACATTTTGCCTATTCATTCGGTAAATTCTTCGGCCGGCGCCCATCCGAATACCGTGAGGCATGGCCGAAAAGCGAGCCGGCACCCAGCTGGCCCGGATCACTTTCGGATTTCTTGTCCATTTTGAACAACATCCCGGCGCAGGGTCATCCCCCGCGAGACTGACGCAGGGCATTCAGCACAGCAACTATTTCGCGATCCCGTTGGGCTGCCATGTCCTCGAAATCTCGGTCGCCGGAGACAGCGTTGCAGCCATCGACCATGCGATCGCGCAATTCCTTCGTCAGCTCAGGTGCCTCCAACCGGGTCCAGGGCAACTTCAGCGCCGGGCCGAACTGATCCAGGTTGGTGGCCATGCCTCCGGCACCACAGGCCACGTGAAAAGCCATACACTGACCCTGCGAGACCATACGAGGCGCCGGGCCGTTCATGAGTGCGATGTCGATGTCTTCCGGCGTTGCCTCTCCATTGGCGACCATATGCAGGGCCTCTCGCCAAAGCGCCTCTTGCAGTCGGGTCGCGACAAAGCCGGGGATCTCTTTTTTCATCATCAACGGGGCCTTGCCCGCGATTTCGTAGAATTTCCCGGCCCAAGCCACCGCCTCTGGTGATGTCTGTTCGCCGCCCACGATTTCGACCAGCGGTAACAAATAGGGTGGATTGAAGGGATGGCCGATCACACAGCGTTCCGGGGTCGCGCAAGTCGCTTGGATGTCGGTCATCATCAAGCCGGACGTGGAAGAGCCAATCACGACGTCTGTTGGCAAAATGAGCCCGAGTCGTTGATAAAGTGCCTGCTTGATCTCAAGACGCTCGGGCGCGCTTTCCTGCACAAATTCGGCGCCGTCCAGCGCAGCCTCCAAATCTGTAACGATGCGCAAGCGGTCAAGCGACGCACCGGCGGCAAGCCCCAAATCCGTCAAGCTCTTCCAAGCAGTGCGTAAGATTGCGTGAAAGGCATCGGATTCGCTTGCGTCATGCAAATAGGCGGTCACATCATAGCCACGCGCAAGAAAATGCGCTGCCCAGCCGCCGCCGATTGGGCCGGCTCCAATGCTGGTGATGCGAGTGATTGAGGAGGGGTCAGGATACATCACTCACCCTTGAATTTGGGTTCACGCTTTTCGACAAAGGCCGCGACACCTTCTGCCGCGTCGTCAGATTTCAGCATCTTGCGGTAGATCGGCATCGGATCGGTTCGCATCTTGTGAAAGGCCTGTTCCAGCGGCACGCACTCGATCTCTCGCTGCACTTCTTTGACAGATTGCATCGCAAGAGGCGCTGACCAGGCAATCGAGGCCGCCCATTCCCGGGCCGCTGTCATCAATTGATCCTTTGGGACCACCTTGTTGACCAATCCGTAATGCGCTGCCTCTGTAGCAGTCATGCGACGGCCTAATAGAAACATCTCCATCGCGATATTGTGTGGTATTCTCCGAGGCAGGCGTTGTAGCGCCCCCGCATCCGGAACGATGCCCAAAGGCATTTCAGGCAAGCCAAATTCCACATGTTCCGCCGCAATCAGCAGATCACAGGCCATGGCCATTTCGAACCCGCCGCCGATGGCCAGACCGTTGATGGCAGCGATAACCGGCTTGTTGAGCGCCCAATTCTCGGTCAGACCCGTGAACCCGCCGAACCCGTAGTCATCACTCTCCCACCAGTTGTCGAGCTGCATCTCACCCTCATTCAGGGCCTTCAAATCCCAACCGGCCGAGAAAATCCGATCTCCTCCCCCGGTCAGGATCGCGCAACGCAAGTCTTTGTTCTCGTGCAACTCCTGAAACGCCGCGGCCAAGGCCTGACTGGTGGGAACGTCGATGGCGTTTACTTTGCCCCGCTCTAGTGTGATTTCCAGAACGTGGCCGTCACGGTGTGTTTTGACCCCTTCTGCCATTGCTTCAGTCCTCCTTGAATTCCGGCATGACCTCGTCGCAGAACATGCGCAAGGATCGCTGCTGCGCCGCGTGATCAAGCCCCATCGAGGCATAGTAGATGAACTCGTTCACACCGAGCCCCTGATATTTCTTGAGCTTTCCAATCACACGCTCAGGTGAACCGAACATTAGGTTTTCTTCCAGCATCAAGGGATCATACTGTTCCCGGCCCTCCAACTGATCCAACGGAATGGAAGCAGGAAAACCATCTTTGACATCGCCCAAATTGCGATAGAGGTTTTCGAACTGGCTCAGCAATCGTCGCACCGCCTTCATCGCGTTTTCGCCATCGGCCGCATTGTCGTAAACGCTGGAATGGCGCATCAGCGCAAAACGTGGCACCCAGCCATTATCCGCTTTTTCAATCGCCTCATCGAGTTGCTTTTTGTACAGCTCGGCCTCAGCGAACGGGCGGGTGAAAGGCCAGCAATTCACGTGGCAGCGTTCACGCATGGCGTAGTCATAGGTGATCGGCGAGCGCGCCGCGACCCAAACCGGAACCTCGGCTTGCAATGGTTTGGGCACCGAGGTTGATGTCGGGAATTGCCAATATTCGCCTTCATGCGCATAATCGCCCTTCCACAACTCGCGCACCGTGGGCAGCATCTCTTGCATATAGCGCCACGCATCAGATTGCTTGAGGCCCGGCTTCATGCGATCGAACTCGCGCTGATAGGCACCTGACCCGATACCAAACTCCAACCGACCGCCGCTTAAAAGATCCAGCATCGCGGCTTCACCGGCCAGGTTAATCGGGTGCCAGTACGCAGCGGTCGCCACCGCCGTACCAAGCCGGATCCGGCTGGTCTCGGATGACCACCAAGTCAGCAGTTGGAACGGGTTGGGCGCAATCGTCATTTCCAGCGCGTGATGCTCAGCAGCCCAAACGATATCGAAACCGCCATCCTCGGCGATTTGCACCATCTCCAATGTGTGGCGCGCGACGTCTTTCATATCAAGACTGTTGTCGATCCGCTCCATGTTTACGGCAAGTTGGAATTTCATGCTCACCTCCCTCAGCGCATTACAAACGGGTTCGCCATCGGCTCATCCGATGTGTTCATCCAGACCGTCTTGGGCCGGGTGTAATCGTAGATCGCCTGGAACCCGCTTTCGCGGCCATAGCCTGATCCTTTAACGCCACCAAACTCCGCTATCGGCGACACAACACGGTAGGTGTTCACCCAGACGATGCCGGCACGCACTGCATTTGCCATGCGCAAGGATCGCGCGCCGTCGGTGGTAAAGATGCCCGCCGCCAGCCCATGTTCGGTATCGTTGGCCAGTTCCAGCACCTCAGATTCGGTCTTAAAACGCTGGACGCAAAGTACAGGGCCGAAAAGCTCTGTATCGACGATACGCAGATCCTGCCGTGGGCAGTCGATGATGGTTGGCTCGAAATATAGCCCTGCTTTGCCTTCCGGCTGCTTGCCCCCCACCAGAACTGTGCCGCCCTCTTCCTGAGCGAAGGCAACCTCGCGTTGGATGTGGTCCAACTGTCCGGGGGTGCAAAGCGGCCCCATCTGAGTTTCCTCGGCCAGTGGATCGCCAATGAGGATCTGCTGCGCCTGCGCCACCATCCTGTCGAGAAACTCATCCGCGATGTCCTCGTGCAAGTAGAGCCGCGATCCGGCGACGCAGCTTTGCCCTGTCGCGCCAAAGATACCGGCAATCGAGGCATTGACTGCACTTTCGATATTGGCGTCATCAAAAACAACGAAGGGCGACTTGCCGCCCAGTTCCAATGAGACCTCGGCAAAGTTGCGTTTTACGTTTTCCAGCACATGGCACGCGGCATTTGGGCCACCGGTAAAAGAGACGCGCGCCACCAGTGGATGCCCGGTCAAAGCCCGTCCACAGGGCTCACCATGACCCGTTACGATGTTGACCACACCAGGCGGGATACCGGCCATTTCGACAAGTCGCCCAAACTCCAGCATGGCCGCGCTGGCATGTTCGGATGCTTTCAGAACAACCGTATTCCCGGCAGCCAATGCCGGGCCGATCTTGACCGCTACAAGGAACAATTGCGAATTCCAGGGCACCACGGCAGCAACCACGCCCAGAGGCTCGCGCTTGGTAAAGACAAACATGTCAGGTTTGTCGATGGGCAGTGTCTCGCCGCTTACCTTATCCGCACACCCAGCAAAAAACTGGAAAAACTCGGCAATGTATTTGGCTTGCCAACGCGTTTCCTTGAGCATCTTGCCGGTGTCGATGGATTCAGTTCGTCCCAGCTCTTCGGAATGATCCGCCAGAAGATCGCCCAGCTTGCGCAGGCATTTGCCGCGCTCGGTCGGTGTCATACGCGCCCACGGCCCGCCGACAAAAGCAGTGTGCGCCGCGGTGACTGCGCGGTTGATATCATCCTCGGTTGCCTCTGGTACACGGCTCCAGACCTCACCATTGGCTGGGTTGACGCTGTCAAAAGTACCGCCATCCGCAGCGTCGACCCAGTCGCCATCAATCAGCATCTGATAGTTTTTGACATCAGCCATGGCGTGCCTCCCCCCTGATTGTTGCCTCCCTATTCATGTCTGCTTTCGCGCCTCAGGGTTATGAAAATACGACGCAGTCTGTCGAAAAATCCGGGTCTCGCATCCGATCATGGGTGCAGGCTGTTCCGAAGGGAGGCTTGGAAATGGGTAGCAAAAAGCAGGTTATCGGAGGTCCACTGGAAATTGGCGGACGGGTTCTGTCGCTGTCCCGCGCCATTCGGGCAGGTGATTTCGTTTTTCTGACAGGGCAAATTCCTATGCGAGACGGCGTGCCTATGACCGATGGCACCGTCGAAGAGCAGACCCGCGCAGTTTTGGACGACATCACCAAGACACTGGCCGAGGCAGGCTGCACCCGCGACGATGTCATCAAGGCCATGGTCTGGCTGCGGGAGCGCAACGATTTCCCTGGATTTAACGCCGTCTACGCCGACTATTTTCCAGTTGAGCCTCCAACCCGGTCGGCTGTGGTCAGCGATCTTCTGGTGGATGCCCGCGTTGAGGTCGAAGTCGTGGCCTATCGCCCCCTCAAGGACCAATCCTGATGGGCATAACACCAGACGGAACCCATTTCAAAATGACAGGACAAGAAGGTGCGCCTGTTGTGGTAATGATCCATGGGCTGGGCCTGAACCAGGATTGCTGGCAATGGACGATCCCTGCACTGTCTGGTCGCTTTCGCGTTCTCACCTATGATCTATATGGTCATGGGCAAAGTGCCCCGCCACCCGAACGCCCCAGCCTTTCAATGTTTTCACGCCAGCTAGAGAGCTTGCTGGACCACTGCGCCATCCAAAGCGCGGTTATCGCAGGGTTCTCGTTGGGTGGCATGATCGCGCGTCGGTTTGCTCAGGATGTGCCGCAACGGGTTTCAGCTCTGGTGATCCTTCATTCCCCTCACAAACGGACCGACGCCGCACAAGAGGCAATCTTGAAACGGGTGGAACAGGCACGGCGGGACGGACCAAAGGCAACGGTCGAAGCTGCGCTGAACCGGTGGTTCACCGATGCGTTCCGCCAGTCCAACCCTCGTATGATGGAGACGGTTCGTGACTGGGTCATAGCCAATGACAAAGCAATTTACCACACCATCTATCGCGTGCTGGCCGATGGTATCGACGAAATTGTTGCGCCAAGCCCGCCGATTTCTTGCCCTGCGCTGGTGATTACTGGTGATGAGGATTTCGGCAACGGGCCCGACATGGCCTTTGCCATCGCAAGCGAGATTGCGGGGGGCAGTGCACTTATCCTCCCGGGACTGCGGCATATGGCACTTGCTGAAGACCCGGACGCAGTGAACAAGCTACTCCGCAGCTTTCTCAACAATCTGGATCTGAAGCCATGAGCACCAAAATCCTCAAAGGCCTGCGTGTGTTGGATTTGAGCCGGATGCTTTCAGGTCCCTATTGTACAATGCATCTGGCGGATCACGGGGCCGAGGTGATCAAGATCGAAAGCAAGCATGGCGACACCAGCCGCGGCAACGGACCGTTCCGTCAAGACGATCCGGATCATGCCTGGGCCGGCTACTTTGTAAGTCTGAACCGCGGCAAGAAAAGCGTGCAGCTTGATCTGAAATCGCCCGAGGGCTGCGCGACTTTTCGAGAACTTGCGGCAACGGCGGATGTCATCGTCGAGAATTTCCGCCCGGGTGTGATGGAGCGCCTTGGCCTATCTTATGAAAGCCTTGCTGCCGACAACCCCCGGCTCGTCTATGCCGCGATCCGTGGCTTTGGCGACCCGCGCACAGGCCAAAGCCCCTATGCCCACTGGCCTTCGTACGATGTGGTTGCGCAGGCCATGGGCGGTCTGATGTCCGTCACCGGACCGAAAGCTGACACACCCACCAAGACCGGACCTGGGGTGGGTGACATATTCACCGGCATGATGATGGCTTTCGGTATCATGGCCGCCCTGCGCGAGGCCGAAGCGACAGGCATAGGGCAGTTTGTGGATGTGGCCATGTATGATGCCATGATCTCGCTCTGCGAAAGAATGGTGTATTTGCATGACGTGACAGGAGAGGTGCCCGGACCGGAAGGCAACGGGCATCCATTCCTTTCCCCGTTTGGCCTCTACCCTGCAGCCGATGGCCACATCGCGCTTGGTATTGTCGATGATGCGTTTTGGCAGCTTTTGACACGGCTGATGGGGCAACCGTCACTTGGACAAGATGACCGCTTCTCCACAAGGGCGGCCCGGGCCAACCATGCTTCCGAAGTCAACAAAATCGTAAGCGATTGGACCCGACAACGGACTAAGGAGCAATTGACGGCAACACTGGGTGGCCAGGTCCCGTTCGGCCCGATGAACACTATCTCGGACATCGCGGCCGACCCTCATGTAGCCAGCCGCGGCATGCTGGCGAAGGTCCCGCATCCGGATGCGGGACATGAACCTTGGATCGTGGCAGCAAACCCGTTGCGGTTCGGTCGGCACCGCCGAGGTGCACTGACGACCCCTCCTGCGCTAGGTGAGCACAATAGCATTCTGGAAGGATTGACCCCACCGGAGTCGACGGAAACCTTAGCCGGGAAGGCGCTGCGCGACGCCTTCGGGCGCTTTGCCACCGGTGTGACAGTGGTCACTACCCGGCAGCCGGACGGGACCCCGCGCGGGTTCACGGCGAACTCATTTACCTCCGTTTCTCTCGACCCACCTCTACTCCTGGTTTGTGTCGGTAAGCAGGCCTTGTCCTTTGAAACCTTCCTGCAGGCGGATCATTTCTCGGTCAACGTCCTGGCGGACGACCAAAAAGAAATCTCGGGCCTTTTCGCGTCTCAATCAGCCAAAAAATTCGATATTGCAGCCTGGCAACCTGACGCGCGGAACATGCCTACGATCGACGGCGCGCTCGTCCGGTTCAGCTGTGCCCGACACCGATTGGTCGATGCAGGCGACCATCTGATCCTGATCGGCCGCGTGGAGGATTTCGAGACGCGCGAGGGACATCCGCTGGGCTACTTTCGCGGTGCCTATTTCGATTTAGGGCTCAACAGTGCGCTGACAGAGGCCGCTACGGCAGGTGGCGTGACCGTCGGAGCGGTACTAGCCAACGAAGATCAGGTTCTACTCGCCGTCGACAAAAGCGGGCACATCACAGTGCCGGTTGCTCCTGCAAATAACAATTCTGCAGATGGGCTGATCACCGATCTGTCAAACCGAGATTTGATTGTAGAGCTGGCGCATCCTTATGCGGTTTATCGAATATCCAAAAGCGGTACGCAGCGGATCATCTACCACGGTAGCGTTCACGGGCAGGCCCCTGACGGCATGCAGTACTTTGATCTCGGCGACTTGCCGCTGGAACGCGTACGCGACGGGGCTGAAAATTCGATGTTGCGCCGTTACGCACAGGAAAACAGCCACGGTACATTTGGTTTTTACCACGGAACTGAAGTCGAAGGCGTCGTACACACACCGTCCGGGCACCACAGTTATCACGTTTGACAGGAGAACTAAAATGATCCCCGAATTGCGCAAGGTAGTCACCTTTGATGAGGATATTCACACAGAAGGAGGCCGACCTTCGGAACCCGTGTTGCGCATGATCGGCGTGGCAGCGGTGGTCAGAAACCCTTGGGCAGGACGTGGTTTTGTCGATGATCTTTCGGCAGAGATTCAGCGCATGGCGCCGGTTCTGGGAGAGATGCTCACCAACAGGCTGATAGCTCTGGCGGGGTCGGGCGATGCGATAGAAGCCTACGGAAAAGCCTGTATCGCCGGGACAAGTTGTGAGATTGAACATGCCTCCGCGCTTATTCACACCCTGCAATACGGAAATTTTTATCGTGAGGCAGTGGGTGCAAAAAGCTACCTCGGTTTCACAAACACTCGAGGGCCCGCAAACACCCAAATTCAGATCCCGCTGATGGACAAACATGATACCGGGCGGCGGTCGCATTACCTGACGGTGCAGTTCTCGATCTACGACGCGCCGGATGTGGATGAACTTGTTGTGGCACTGGGGGCATCGACCCGTGGTCGCCCGCACCACCGGATCGGTGACCGATACTCAGACCTCGCTGCCTTGGGAAGGGATGTGGAGAACCCGGCTGGGGTTTAGTTTGTTTCGATAAGTATCGCTTACCGTATATCAAAGATGCGGTTGCCAGATCCTAAAGAGAAGTCCCCACTGCCTTGAACTCTGTGATTGCGGTTCGGCTCGTGCGTCCAGCAGCTGTTCCTCGACACAATGCTGCGAGATCGCCCTTGATATCTGTTAGCTCCAGGGCACCACTACGTTACGGCGCGATCAATCGCGCGACTACCTCATTTCGGTTTACTTGTACCGCGACAAACCTCTTATCTGCCACGGCCGCATGTCCAGCGTCCTGAGTATTTGAGACGTACTGTCGACCTGATCATCGTAGCGGCCTTGTGGGAACTCACCCATCTCCTTTAGATAAGTTTCAAGCCAAGGCAACGATTTCGGAAGGCGGACGAATCCAGCCTCAATCTTTGCGCATTGAACTGACATGCGCTCTACTTTGTCGCCCTTGACGTCCAGTCCCTGAACGTCTCGCAAACCGTCCCGCAGCAGATCGGTCCCGAGCGCAAAGCCGACGCCGGCTTTCTCGACAACGATCAGCCTAGGCTTGAATTTCTGACGTAGCGCGCGGGCCGCGCGCACCAGATCCGGGTAACCGCCGACGGGATTTCGACCTACTTTGCGCCCGACCTACCCGCCGAAGAAGCCGCCTTGATGGCCGTTACCCAAGGGCCGCTGAAATACAACACCAACTACGATGCACCGACCGTGGCTGCGTGGTCCATGAAGCCCTCAAGCTATGTGATTGCGGAAGACGACCAGATTATCTCTCCCAAAGTGCAAAGCTACTTCGCACAGAAGATGGGTGCCGAGATTACCACGTTGGCGTCCAGCCATGTCGCGATGTTGTCCCAACCTGAAGCCGTCGCCGAGGTGATCCTGAGCGCCGTCGAAGCAGCCTCTTCCAATTAGTCACATAACCCCATGCTTGCAGAAACACGTCTCCCGAACCACCCGGTACTCACGCTTGCCGCGCGGTTCCTGTTCACCTCGCTGTTCTTCTTGTCCGGCGTGACTCACTTCACCAGCATTCCCTACTACGTCTCTTTGATGCCCAATGCCGTGCCATTCCCGGTCGCCTTGACCTTGTTTTCCGGGGTTGTTGAGCTTGTGGGTGCCGCGATGATCCTCTTCAATTGGCGTCCTCGATTGGGTGGATGGCTGCTGATCGCGTTTCTTCTGCCGGTGACGTTGGTGGTTCATGGCTACGAGTTGGCGACACAGATTGACCCAGTCATTTGGGCGCTTCAGCAGGCACATATTCTCAAGGGCTTTTCCCTGATCGGTGCCGCGCTTTTGATCACGCAGATCGGTGTAACACACCGGCCAGCTCAGGCTTAAATTGCCCAGCTACTACTTGGCTTGGGGAGCGGACCGCGTGGCAGAACTCAGTTGGCGGCCCCGGGCCAGGTATCGCTCAACCGATAGCCTTCTGGCCACGGGTCCGAAGGGTCAAGCATCCACTGATGGGTTCCCGTGATCCACGCCTGTCCAGAAATCTCCGGCAAAATTGCGCGGCGCTCACCGACCATGACTTCCTGCAGAATCTTTCCTTCAAACTCTGATCCGATCAAAGAGCGAGAAATAAGGGTCTCGCAAAGCCCCAACTCTCCACGGGCGTGAAGCACTGCTATGCGCGCACAGGTTCCGGTGCCGCAGGGGGACCGGTCCAGCTTTGCTGGTTTGATCACGACCGTGTTTTCAGCAACCGGCCCCTGCTGGACCGGCCAGGTAAACTCACAAAACGAGATATGCTTCCAATCCGGTAAGTTGGGGTGATGAAAGCCCAACTGTTCGTTCACGGCATCAGTAATTTGAATGCCAAGTTGCGCCAACCGGCGGGCATTCTCGGGTACAGGCGAGATTCCCAAAGCGTCGGCATCCACCAGCACAAAGCTATCACCACCAAAGGCCGTATCGACCGAAATGTCTCCCAGACCGGGCACTGACAGCCGCACGCCCAAACGATCAACGAAACTTGGGAGATTGGCAATTGCGACCCGTGCAACTTTCCCGTCCAAGCATTCCGCGCGAATTTGAACAAGACCACCGGGCGCCTCCAGCACCAGCCGCGTTTCGGGGCTTTGCATCGGTAAAATGCCCGTTTCCAGCAAAACCGTCGCCACGCACATCGCATTGGACCCAGACATCGGTGCGTGTCTTCTGGCTCCATGATGATAAACGCCGCATCGGCTGACGGGTCTTTCGGCGGAACAAGTAAGTTAACGTGTTTGAACACGCCCCCTCGTGGTTCGTTCAGCATAAACCGACGCAAGCTGTCATTCTCTGCAATCCAAGCGCACTGCTCCCAGAGGGTTGCTCCTTTCGGCGGCGCGACTCCCGCGACGATGACCTCTCCAATTTCGCCTGCGGCATGGGCACTCACTGTGTGGATGAGTTTGGAACTGCGCATTTCCGAATGATAGATGAACGCATTCTGAAGGAATAGCGCATTCTGGCTCCAGCGACGCTCGGCAAAGCCAAGCATTGGGGCCGGCCCAATCCAGACATCCATCAGCAGGGCGCGATGCTGCGGTTGCAGCCTGCATTACCGCCATTCGCTGCCGTTGCACAGTCTGGAAGAGTGCAAGTTCACACAATGATCCCTTTTGGTCGACCTGGCTTGAGGAGTGGATTCCATTACCACGTGTTCTCAAGTAAGACGTACTGATGGATATTGTCGTCATTACGACCATCATCACTTCTCTTTTTGTTGTTATCGGCGTGGCGGAGCCACTGGCTGCGCGGTTGCGCTTGCCCTTCAGCGTTATTCTCGCCGTCCTGGGGATGGCGATTGGGCTTGGAGCAGTTTTCTTTCTCGACACTGACCTGACGGATGCGCTGAATCCGGGAGCGCAGGCGATCATTGATCTGCCAATACGATCTGACGTATTCCTCTACGTTTTCCTGCCTACGCTGCTCTTTCAGGCGACACTCGGCATGAACCTTCGCAGGATGCTGGACGACTGGATGCCCATCCTGATGATGGCCATTGTCGCAGTGATTGTGGCAACACTTTCCATTGGCTATGCACTCAGTTGGGTAAGCCCGTTACCGCTGGCCGCGTGTCTCTTGATCGGGGCAATTGTGTCGACAACTGATCCTTCGGCGGTTGTCAGCATATTTCGATCGATTTCTGCACCGCGCAGGCTGTCACGAATTATTGAGGGCGAAAGCCTTCTTAACGATGCTGCTGCGATTGCTCTTTTCGGGCTATTCATGAGCTTTGTCATGCTCGGAAGACCCGATCCCTTACTAAGTGAAGCCGTGGGGCAATTTCCGCTGTTGATCGTAGGCGGAGCACTCACCGGTTGGCTTACAGCGCGCGTGGCCGTTTGGCTGATGGCTTTTGTAGGCCGCTGGGAAATGGCGCAGATTTCTATTTCAGTTGCGCTACCCTATCTTGCTTATATCGTTGCAGAACAAAGCGTCGGCGCTTCTGGTGTCATCGCCGTTGTGGCGACTGGCCTTACTCTCAACCTTACGGGCCCCGGTCGATTGTCCCCGGTCGCTTGGACAAACCTGCAAGAAGTATGGGATCTTCTGGCTCATTGGGCAGGAGCGCTGATCTTTATTCTCGCAGCGTTGCTTATACCGAGAATGTTAGAAGGCGCGCAGCCGTCTGACTTTGGCCTGTTGGCTGTGGTGGTTCTTGCCGCAACACTCGCGCGGGCAGCGGTTCTGTTCGGGTTGTTGCCATTGCTCACGACAATTGGTCTGTCTCCAGCTGTTGAACGCCCGTATCGCACCGCGATGCTGTGGGGTGGGCTGCGGGGTGCAGTGACCCTGGCGCTGGCGCTGGCCGTCACGGAAAGCACGCATATCCCGCTCGAGACCAAGCGTCTGGTCGGCATCCTGGCCACAGGCCTTACGCTGTTTACACTGATTGTTCAGGGAACAACCCTGCGCTCGGTGATCACAAAACTGGGGCTCGACAAGCTCTCTCCGCTTGATACGGCACTATCACGCCAAGTGATCGCAGTCGCCTTGCAATCGGTTCGCGAGGACATGTCCCGCACCGCAGAAAACTACGATTTGACCCACGATATCGTCAGAAACGAAGCCAAACAGTTTAGCGAACGCCTCGACGAGGCTGTGAAGGCCGCCGAAGACAGCGCGCAGATCCTTGATCGTGACCGGATCACGTTGGGCCTTATTGCGCTGGCCGGTGCAGAGCGGGATTCCGTGTTGGCCCGAATGCGAGAGCGCACCATGTCATCGGTTCTGAGTGAGAAAATTCTGTCGGATGCTGATCGGCTCATTGAAGGTGCGCGAACCGGAGGTCGGATCGGCTATCAGCGCGCGGCAAATCGGTCCGTCGTTTACGGCAAGTCATTTCGGGTCGCCGTGTTTTTGCACAATCGTCTTCGAATCTCGCTCCCACTCACGCGTATTACAACGGATCGATTTGAAAGATTGCTCATGCAACGCCTGATCCTTCGAGATCTTGACGGATTCGTCCGTGGCCGCATACGCCGGATTCACGGCCGCCGAGTTGCCGAATTGCTTGATGATCTGTTGGCGCGTCGATCCGAGGCGGTTGAGGCAGCGCTTGATGGTTTGCGGCTACAGTATCCCGGTTACGCCGAAAAGTTTGAGCGACGGTTCATCCGACGGACGGCGCTGCGACTGGAAGAGCGTGAATACGCCGTCATGCGCGAAGACGGCCTGGTGGGCGAAGAACTCTATTCGGTTTTGATGCAGGAAGTGGCGGCCCGACGTGCTTTAACTGAAGGGCGTCCGGTACTGGACATAGCCCTTAAAGGACGAGATCTGGTCCGGCAGTTCCCGCTGTTCTCTGATCTCGACAAAGCTTCGCTCAGGAAACTCAGCAGAGCGCTGCGCACCCGTTATGCCAACGCGGGTGACACCATCATTGCCCAAGACGAACTCGCCCGGAGCGTATTCTTCATTGCTTCCGGGGCAGTCGAGGTGGAACTCGGCAGACATACTACGCGGTTAGGTCGTGGTGAAATGTTTGGGCAATTGGCCATGCTATTAAAGCGGCCCCGTCGCGTAAATGTTCGGGCGTTGGCACCTTCGACATTGCTTGAACTCGACGAAACGCGTTTCCGGCGGTTGCTCCGGCGAAGTGAAGCCATGCGAAACTCCGTCAAAGTGAGCGCAAAAAACCGCATGATTGACCCAGCGGTGTTGGACCTGGATGAGCCTGCCGACACCTCTGAAAAAGGGTCCGGTTCTTGAGACGACATCACTTGAAAAAATCCCGTCAGCAATGGCGCATTTTCATGCATGCCTATACTTCTGTCTAAATGGGTCAGCTTCAAGCCGTCCGCCTAAACCTGTTGCATTTTGATGATCGAAAACGACTTCCTTAGGCCAACCGGCTCAAATGGGTTGTCTTGCACCAGTTGGTCCACATCGCTCTCAGAAGGTGCATCTACAATCCATGAACCATCGTGTCCCTGGTTTTCCGTACGGGCGCCTCACTCCCCAAATACTACTGGACGACGGGGACGCTCTTGAAGACGGGAAAATGCATGAGATCCCCGCTGAAGCGCAAATAACGAGTCGTTTCAGCGCACCACACAGAAAAGTACTTCGTGCACTTGCAATAGCAGACCAACAGTTACCACGTAATACGTATCGGCGACATCGCCCAGACCATTGTTGCCTCTTTTACGGTCTTGTTGCGAAAGCGGTGGGCGATCATGGATGGATAGGAAAAGCTGTCTCCTTCACGCAATGAAATGACCTCGCTCCCGAGACGTAGCTCAACTTCGCCGCTAAGGACGATGGCGTGTTGCTCACCTTCAAAGGAATACCCTTCCAGTGGCTCGGGCGGTTGTCCTGCGCCGGGACGGAATCGTGACAGGATCAAATAACACTGGCCGGACAACGTGCTGGACAGTAATTCGTCCTCAAAGCCCAATTCATCCGTTGACCGCGTATACATCGCCGACAACGCCCTGCGATTTTCACGTCGCACGACGTGCTTGCGTTCCAGCGGGCCTTCGCCTGCCTGCTTGGGAAAGAACCAGCCCGGGTCAACCGCAAGCGCATCGCTGATTTCGCCAAGCAGGTCGTCCGACACCTTAGCGGTCCCAAGCTCAATCCGGCTGAGATAGGCTTTGGAACATGACACCGCCTCGGACAGGTATTGTAGGGTCAGCCCACGCGCTTTGCGCACTTCGCGAATTTCACTTCCGAGCCTTTGGGCGTGGGTCTGGGACACGTCATTTTTCATGACTTCAGAATAAATGATTTTAGTTGACTTTTCGAGCGCAAATCAACTTAGTTGAAAATGAGATGATAAATCAACTGATCTTCTACCGGCCGGGAGAAAGTTATGCGCTTTGATTTGATTGCCAATTTTAGCCCTGGTGAGACGATTCCCTGGGCGCGCACGCTGGAAATGATCCTCGAACAGTGTTCGCTGGCCGAAGAGGCGGGCTTCACGACCGCATGGTTCACCGAGCACCACTTTGCCCATAACGGATATATGAATGCACCGCCCAACCCGATCCAGATGGGCACCCATGTGGCCGCGCATTGCAAGAAACTGCGGGTAGGCACGGCGCCGATCATCCTGCCCGATTGGCACCCCTTGCGGGTGGCCGAAGATGCCGCGATGCTTGATAACATGACGCAGGGCCGGTTTGATTTCGGCGTGGCCAAGGGCATCAATGAACGCTCGACCATCCAGTTCAAGGCGGATGCGGACCGGCGCGACAATGCCAAGGTCATGCGGCTGTATCAGGAGAGCCTTGAGATCATCCTGAAAGCCTGGACCAATGAAGCCTTCACCCATCACGGTGAATTCTATCAGTTCCCGGTCCCCGGATGGAAAGAGACTAACCGGTTCTTTGATCCGCTGGATCCCCGTTATCACGGCGAAGATGGCGAATACAAAGCGATGTATGTGCATCCACGTCCCTATTCCAACCCTCATCCGCCGGTCTGGCTGATGTCGAATGCCCCACCCACATTTAAGTTGGCCGGAGAGCGCGGTTGGGGCGTGATCTCGATGGCGGCTGGCCCCAAGGCGACGCTGGCTTGTTGGGAGCCCTATCGCCAGGCCTTGTCGCAACGCGAAGGGCGCGAGGTGAAGCTTGGCGAAGGTGTCGGTGTCTGCACGGCTTTTTATGTTGGTGAAAGCATGGAAGAAGCGGTGAACACCATTCGCAGCCCGATCAACGCCTATTACGAATTCCTTGGCGGGTCTCGCCCGAAGGGGGAATGGACCAAGCACGGCTATCTGGACGTGGGCGAAGAGATGACGCCCGAGGATGAAGAAATGGACTGGTTCGATTTCCTCAACAAACGCGGGATCATCGTGGTGGGCGACGCCGAATATGTTGCGGATCGGTTTGCGGAACGGCAGGAAACCATCGGCCTCGATCACCTCATGCTTATGCAGCAATATACCGGTGTGCCTTACGAAAAGATCCTCGCCAGCTGGCATCGTCTGTTCGAGCATGTTGTTCCGAAATTCGGCACGCAGTCCATCGCCCAGAAAAGGATGCTGGAACATGCTTGAGATATGGGGGCGTCCCTATTCGTCGAACGTCATTCCGGTGATCTGGGCAGCGAATGAGCTGGGGCTGGACTACACGCTGCAACTGGCCGGGGGGAGCTTTGGCAAGCTCGACACCGAAGCTTATGCGCAGATCAATCCCAACAGGATGATCCCGGCGATCCGGGATGGAGACTTTGCGCTTTGGGAAAGCCTCACCATCGTGCGCTATCTCTGTGACCGGTACGGCGCAGGAACGCTCAGCCCGTCCAACATTCAGACCCGCGCGATTGCAGATCAGTGGATGGAGTGGTCGGCCAGCCGCGCCTTTGGGCCAGTCATCTACCTATTCTTTGCAACCGTGCGCACTCAACCTGATCAGCGCGACCCGGAAAAGATCGCCAAGCTGCGCGACGAAGCGCACGAGGCCCTGACCCTTCTGGATCAGCATCTGGCGGATAAGGCCTATGTCTGCGGCGACAGCTTTACCATGGCGGATATTCCTTTGGGGTGCGTGGCCTACCGCTATTTCAACGTCGAGGTCGACCGCCCGCCGCTGCCGAATGTCGAAGCCTGGTACCAGCGACTGGCGGAACGTCCTGCCTACCGCGATCACGTCATGCGTCACTTTGGGACAAACCCTGATGAATGGTCTGCGCTGGAAAAAGCCTGTGCCAGCGAAGGGGTGCTATAGTGGAAGTCCGGGACTATCGCCGCGCCCTTGGCGCTTTTCCGACGGGGGTAACCATCGTCGCCACCTATGACGCGGACGGTGAACCATGGGGTTTGACCGCCAATTCATTCACTTCGGTCTCACTGCAGCCGCCGGTGATCTCGGTCTGTGTCGCAAAGTCAGGCCGGGTCTTTCCGACGCTGTCGCAATCGGATCATTTCGCGGTCAACATCCTGTCGGCCGAACAGAAAGACCTTGCGATGCACTTCGCCAGTGATGTCGAAAACCGGTTCACCAACACCGAATGGACTCCCGGAACCGCGACCCCGTTGATCCCCTGTGCCTCGGCGCACTTGGAATGCGCGGCGCATAGCAGGGTCGACGCAGGCGATCATGAGATCCTTCTGGGCCGCGTCATCAGTTACGCCCACGCACCGGTTCCGCCACTTGTCTTTTGCCGCGGTGCTTTCTTCGCGGCCCCCAATCCCGAGGTTTCGTCATGAGTGATCATCTGACCTACCACACCCGTTTCAGCCCCGAAGAATTCGACGCGCAATACAATCTGCGGGCCGGACGACCGGATTATGAAGTCACCGTCGTTCCCGCCTGGAGCCGCGACAGCGAGGCCACGCGTGCCACAAGCGATTGCAGCCTCGATATCCGCTATGGCGAAGGTGAGAAGCAAAAGCTGGATGTCTTCCGCTGTCCGGATGCGACCGCACCGACGTTGGTGTATGTGCACGGCGGGTATTGGCAGCGCGGCGACAAGTCGATCTACAGCTTCATTGCACCGCCCTTTATCGCGGCGGGGATCAATGTAGTTGTGCTTGGCTATGACCTTTGCCCATCGGTGACCATCACTCGTATTTCTGAAGAAATCCGCGAAGCGATTGCTTATATTTGGCGCAATGCGCGCGACTTGGGCATTTCTCCACACCGTATCACTGTGATGGGCCACTCGGCTGGAGGTCATATCACCCAGATGATGATGGCGACCAACTGGCTTGCTTTTGGCGACGATCTTCCTGCGGACCTGATCAAATCCGGCATCCCGGTTTCTCCGCTCAGTTACCTTGAACCGGTGCGTCTGACAGAAGCACTCAATGCCGGTATCCGGATGACCCCGGAAGTGGCCGAAGCGGAAAGCCCGATGACCAACCACCCGCCGATCACGAATGCGCCGCAGCTGGTCGTCGTCGGTGGTTCGGAAACCGACGAATTCCACCGGCAAGCTCGGATGTATGTCGAAAAATTTGGGACCGCAGACCGCAAGGTCGGCCTCTACATCGTCCCGGACGTCGATCACTTTGACGAATTGAACGTGCTTGTCGACCCGGCAAGCCCGTTCTTCAAACACACTTGCGATATGCTTCATGGAAAAGGACCGCAATCATGACCGCTTTGACCCGAGCCCTCGTCGACGCCGTCGGCGACGCGTTTAACGCCAACGACATCGATGCAGTGATGAAGAACTTCGCAGACGACGCCACCTTTGACCACGCCGTCGGCCCGGACGAACATGGCGTGCGTCTTGAAGGCGCCGAAACGATCCGCGGTGCTTTTTCTGCGCTGTTCGAAAAAGTCGAAAACGTACATTGGGAAACCCTGGACTGCGCGATCTCAGGCAACAAAGCCTACTGCGAATACCGCCGCACCGCGGCGCATAAGGATGGCTCGAAAGAAGAGTTTCTGAGCGTCGACATCCTGACCTACCGTGATGGGCTGATTGTCCATAAGGACACCTATTACAAGCAACGGACAAGTTGATCGTTTAACCCCTGACGCGGCCAGACCTTCGGATGGCTTTTTGGAGTCCCGGGTCGTCTCTTGGGCAAGCCCGATCACAGGCGGGCTTCGCGCTATTTTCAATCAACAACGGCGATACTGTCGTAGCCCGCGCAAGCATTTCGCGGTTTGAACCCGTTTATGTGTTGCACTGCATTTGTTGCTTCGGATTCCAAACCAACTTCGGAGACTGTGCAATAGCATTGCAAACAGAGACACAGGTTACTGTCAGTCCCGCCCATTTCGTTTGCCCATTTCACAGCGTAGTGCACTTCCCCGGAATACTGTTCTTCTTCAACAAGAACGTCCTTATTAGAGTTTTCCGATGTCCGCTTTTAGGAATGCCCGAAATCTTCACCGCAAAGCAGCGAATTCACACTTTCCGCCCAATCCCACGCAAGTCGTATGACAGGCGAGTTCCCTAACGTCCAAGAAGTCAAAAGCAGAAAAGTGAGGCACAATACTGGACACAAACCAATTTCCGAACACTTCCCATTGACCCAATTTCCTTTATTTTGTTATTTTTCAATATGTTGACAAATAGTCCCACCACCCCAGCCAGTTCATCGGATCATGGAACAACGACAGGCACTTGGGCGGTGGGTGCAATAGAAAACCCCGACGAGAACGCCGAGGGCAGACAGGTACTTCATGGATCAAACTCCTGCAGTTGCTTCTTTATTTAGATGCAGGAAGGCCCTTTGTTTTTCGGTTTCTAGGGGAGCGGATATTCAAACAGTCTGGACGAGTTTCCGCTAGACGCAACAAAGCCGCCGATCGCCGTATTTGCTAAACTCAGCGCCTTTCAAGCGAGTCCTGCGGACAAATTAGCGAGTTGATGCCAATGACACTTACTCTCCAGTAATCTGTACAAGCGCTTTGATTGCCCGGCGACCGACAATCCGTTGTTCCGTCATGGACGACAAGTATGGCACGGCGGCCTCTGCATCAGGCCCAATTTTTCCCAAGGAAATAACGACTTCCTTGCGGACGGCCATCACCTCATCTTGTAGGGCTTCGATCAAGGCAGGAACTGCGCTGGATGCACGCGGTCCAAATTTTCCCAACATACGCGCTGCTTTAATGCGGCTTGCCTTGTCTCCGGCTTTGAGGTCTCGGACGAGCGAGCCAAGCGGATCACCGGGAGGCAAGGCTGCCAAGTGCAATCCATCCACTATTTTATCAACAGTTTCAGGCCCTTGCCGCCAGTTATACGGAAAATGATACATATAGGGAGCCGCGCTCAATTCTTCTGAACTTGCACCCGGCATCCAGCTTTTCATGGCGGCATGTGCTTCTTCCTGACGACCCAACTGAGCATAAACAGAGGCTGCGACCGCTGCCAATTCGCTCGCCTTCGGGTCCTGTTCCAAGGCATTGGTCAGAATATCAGCGGTCTTCTCCAGATCGCCCAGCGTATAGTACGCCATCGCGAGGGCCAAAATGTAGTAATTCGGATAGGCCGGGTTTTGGCGAATGGCGCGGTCCATCAGGTCCAGTCCCGCCTCGGGTTGGTTGGTGGTGATCATAGCCCAGGCCATTGCCACATAGCCTTCCGGATCATTCGGGTCCCTGGCGATTGCCTTTGTCGCTTCAACCTGGGCGATATCGTAGCGTTCATTGTAGAGATGGACCCTGGAGGCGGCGACATTGGCAAGCGAGGATGGTCTGGATCTGGTTTCTGCAAGTGCCGACTGAGCTTTGATATTTGCTTCGCCGGCGGACATACCCAAAGCTTCGTTCCATCTTTGCTGACATCCCCGCAGATACGCCAGGCTCAGAGCGGCATGGGCGCGGCCATATTCCGGATCGATCTCCAGGGCCTTCTTGAACCGATCCACAGCCTTGGCATTGTCGTTGGCCGAATAGCGGAGATAGCTCTCCCAGCCATCTTGGAACACCTCTCTGGCCGAAAGGTCAGTGGTCTGCCCCAGCGCGATCTCCTGCATTTCCTCTTCGGTTAGGTTAACGGCCATTGCTTTGGCGATCTTGCGGATGAACTCGTCCTGGGCCGCGAATATGTCTCTTGTGTCTCCGTCAAACCGATCTGCCCAGACATGCCCACCGGTTGTTGCGTCTATAAGTTGGGCGTTGACCCGCACCTGATCGTCAATGCGGCGGACGCTGCCCTCCAGTACAAATCTCACTCCCAGATCTTCGGCGACGCGTGCGATGTTCACCGACCGGCCCTTGTAGACGAAGGTGGAATTCCGAGCGACGATGAAAAGCCCCGATATCCTTGACAGGTCTGTTATCAGATCTTCAGTCATTCCGTCGGCAAAATGCTCCTGCCCTTGATTTTTGGACATGTCCGTGAACGGCAGCACCGCCAAAGAGGGTTTATCCGGCAACGGAAAGGCCATGCGTTCAACTGATGCAGGGGTAACGTCATGCACCCAAGGTTTCCACCAGAAGGCTGCAATGATGACCAGCAGGCATGCGACGGCTCCGACGGCAAGTCGTCCGGCAATCGATATGCGTCGTTCTCCGGCTGCATCCCGAGCCGGTTTCTTTGCAACCGCTCCGGCTTTTTGATTCATTACGATACTGAAAGCATGAACCGGATGGTCGATATTCTTGAGCTTCTTTTCTCCCAAGTCAGAAAAATCAATGTCCAGATTGCCGCCAATCTGGTCCCGTACGCTTTGATGAACGCAAATACCACCTGGTTGAGCTAAACCTTCTAGGCGGGAGGCGATATTCACACCATCTCCGAAAATATCACTGCCGTCGGCCACGACGTCGCCGATGTTGATACCTATACGATAAATTAGTCTTTGCTGCTCTGGCAGCTTTTGGTTGGCCTTTGAAACGGCATACTGCATGGATACGGAGAAGCGGACAGCATCAACCGCACTGGAAAACTCCATAAAACCGCCATCGCCCATTGCCTTAATCATGCGGCCACCTCGGCTTCTGGCAAAAGGGGCGATGATTTTGTCATGGTTTTTCTTCAGAGCGTCGAGTGTTGAGGCCTCATTCTTTCCCATGGCCCGGCTGAAACCGACCACATCATAAAACAAAATGGCTGCAAGTCGACGGGTCACGAGCTGCCTCCCGCCGAGATATTACCTAGTTTCGGTCGAAATTTCCACGTTGCGTTCTGGACCAAATGCCCGACTGTCGGCACCTACCAGTTGGTCAATCCACTCGCAGCACTAACTATGATGCGAGCTTATGGCCTGTTGAAGTAGGGAAAATCCTTAGCCCTTACGCTATACTGTTTTAAAAAGCGACGTATTCTTTCGAAACTACGGCCGCATTGGCCTCTCAGCAGTTCTTCGCAGCGCTAGGCCTGAACGCCCGCAGCCCCAGCCCCCCAACCGCCAGCACCAGCGACCACCCGTCAGCACCCGGAACCAGTCACCAGCGGTCGTCTCAGCGCCAGAGGGCGGTCCCCTAGCGGTTAGAAATGCCCGTCGCAGAGCTTAGCGAATGCCCCCGAAACCGCCCCAGTTTCGGCCGCCGGTTGGAAAAGCCTATAACAATCATCGAACGGCAAGGATTCCTACCACCCCAGCCACAATTTTCCCGCAACATTTTGAAGTTGCCTGCACCCAGCGCTTTTACTAAGGCTTTGAAATAATTGGGTAGTCCTTTTTTGTTTGAGGCAAGATGAAATACGTTCCACCGTCGGCTGAAGAAACTGCGTTCAACTGCCCACATTGCGGCGCGCTGGCCTAACAGTTTTGGCGCTCTGCCTACGCGCATCCAATGGACAAAGACGCGACACCTCAAATTTGGACGCGCGAACGAGCGGACAACTTCGACTTTGACCAGTTTAAGGACGAAGTACGCGATGATATGCGAAGTTTAGTTGAGCGTTGGGCAAGCGGCGCTCCGTTTTTTGAGAAAAATGAAAAGTATACAAACTATCACGTTGGGAACCTTTGGTTCAGCCGCTGCTTTAATTGCGATCAGCTATCGGTTTGGCCAGCGGAACCCTTGCCAATATCCTTGCCATCTCCAGTGCGCTCAGATCGCATGAGGCTGTGATTGCACCCGCATCCGGGCACATCGTCGTGCGCGAAACTGGTGCGATTGAGGCGACCGGCCACAAGATCATTACGGTTCCACCCGTCGAGGGCAAACTTACCCCTGACAGCATCCATGCGGCGCTTGACGCAAACGCGCACTTCCCACATATGGCCAAACCGCGTCTTGTCTACATTTCAAATGCCACCGAAGTGGGAACGCTCTACACAAAGGCAGAACTTGAGGCAATTTCGACCCTGTGCCGGGAACGAGGATTGCTGTTGCTGCTTGACGGGGCGCGATTGGGGGCAGCCCTGTCTGCCAACAAGAATGATCTGACACTCAACGACATTGCCGAACTGACCGACATCTTCTGGGTCGGAGGGACCAAAGTTGGTGCATTGCTGGGGGAAGCCATCGTCATTCCCAATCCAAATCTGCGCGAGGATTTCGCCTTTCACATCAAGCAGCGTGGTGCATTGCTGGCAAAGGGTCGCGTTCTGGGCCTTCAATTCCGAGAATTGTTCGGCGACGGGCTGTATTTCGACCTCGCGCGTCACGCTAACACGATGGCGGAGCGGTTGTCAGACGGGATCGCCAAAGCCGGGTTCGAGTTTGTCGCTAAGACTGAAACCAACCAGTTGTTCCCGATCCTTCCCAATGATCTGATTGCCCAATTGAAAGAGCAGTTCGATTTTTACATTTGGGAACCGTATGATGCTGACACCTCGGTCACGCGGCTGGTCACATCGTGGGCCACAGCAAAAGAAAGAGTGGATGCGTTCCTTGAAGCAGTAAGCAAATCAGATCGAAATGCCGTTTAGTTCTGGTTTGGCCGCGGGTTGAAAGCAAAGTTAGTAATCCGTGCGATAGTGCCCATTCCGAAAAGGCGTAGCATCGGTCAAAGTGGGCTCTCAACAGTCATTCGGTGAACTGGGATTGTACATCCAAACCGCACCAAAAGCCCCTTGCTGCCAGCACCAGCGACTAATGTTCTGCAAAAGGAACATATTTCCTCCGGTGTATGTTCCTGGGCTGCCGGGCCAATTGGGTCGGCAACGCGAAATGCTTCGCAGAATGTGCTGGGTGTCGGCTAACCGGTGAGAACAAGCGTCAATCTCAAAGCGATAACGCCAACATAGCAGTGAAGAATGAGGGGGAAATTGTATATTTAGAAATCAAAAATATTCACTGCGCCACTAGCCGCTCTGCACTTAATGGAAATTTTTGATATTAAACAATGATATAATAGATATCTGCTCGCTTTTCCAAGTTATTGGAATCACCTGAGCAGGCCGCGACAAAGTTGTTTCGCAATCGCGAAGCGGATTGCAAAGCCTTGAAATCGGCAATCGAGTATCCTGATGAGATAAAGGCGACCGCCGGTTCGTTGTGGCGCACGGCAACTCAGTACTTCCCAGTGATATTCGGTGATCTGGAGAACTCGGCACGTTAGGGCCACCCCTGAAGATCCCTCTTTCGGCGCTGGACTGATGCTGCGCCACCGCCGAGGTCGGCAAAGAGCCCTATGCAAACGAATCTGCACTTTGCATGAATGGCAGCTTTGCTCAATTGTCGTCCTCGTCAGGATACATTTGGAGCATAGCTTCCATCATCGCGGTGCACTTCACGCCCGCTGAGCGGCGGGGTGAAGACGCAGACAAGCCTCAAGTCGACATCTGTAGCTCGCACCAAATGCCGGTCATGTTGATCCAATGCATAGAGAGTAAATGGCTCAAGGAAATGCCAGGTTTCGGTGTCAGCCTTCCTGATCTGACCCTTCCCCTGGATACAATAGCACGCCTCTAAATGATGGGTGTATTCAAGCTCAAGCAAGGCACCCTTTTTGATGATCGTATCCGTCAGCGAAAACCCCATTCCATCAGAAGCCAGTAACAATCTTCTGCTGTTCCAACCCGGACCGGAAACGTCCCGATCTGTATCAAGTATATCGTTGAGTGCCGTTACAATCATTTTTCATCGCCTTTTTTTGCTAGCGCACCGCGCGGTTCATCCCGCCGTCAGATAAGATGCTCTGGCCATTAATATACCGGGCACCGTCACTGGCGAGAAATACGCAAGCTTGTCCAATTTCCTCAAATGTTGCAGGCCGCTGCGCAGGAATGGATCGGCGGGCAAATTCCGACAGATTCACGTTCTCGCAAAACCCAGGAAGCAGGTTGTTCATGCGAATGTTGTGTCGCGCATAACGATCCCCATAAAGCTTTGAAAAACTGTGCAGAGCACCGCGCAACATGCTCATGGGGTACGGCGCGCGCGGCTCGATTGTGTTCATGGACGAGATGTTTACGAAAGCCCCCCCGCCCTGTTCGATTAAAATAGGCGTGACGATACGGGCAATCTTCACAACATTCAGAACGTACATGTCCAGACTTTCGTGCCACAATGCGTCGCTGAGTTCCAAAAGCGGCCCGTCAAAATCAGGATCGAAACCCACGGTCTTGATGGCTTCTGGCACCGTTCCACCGTGACCCATGTTGCTGACGATGACATCAATCCGTCCATACTTGCTCATGGTGTCGTCGATCATCGCTTGCAAATCATCGACATCCAACACAGAGCCCCGGCGGCCAATGCCCCCAAGTTCCTCTGCCAGTTCGACTGACCGGTTGGATGGGGACATTAGCGAGACCTTGTAGCCTGCCTTTGCCATTTCAATGGCGCAGCCCCGGCCAATGCCCTGTCCTGTACCTGTCATCAGCGCGACTTTGATATCGGGCATGATATCCCCTTTCCTTCCGCAAAGTGTGTGAGAATTATTGAACTGCAGTCAGTGTAACTTTATGCAATGACACGGACCTATCGAGTTTTTGAAGCATGGCTGTTAGGTTTTCTCACATGGCAGAAAACCTCAGACACCTTCGTGCCCTTCAGGCCTTTGACGAAACCGCAACTCACTCCAGCCTGACGAAGGCCGCAGACGTTCTGAATGTCACCCACGGGGCGATCAGTCGGCAAATCAAGTTGCTGGAACTGCATCTCGGCGTGACGCTCTTTCATCGCCGCCCCAATGGCATTGAACTGACCAAAGCAGGAGAGCGTCTGCATCAATCAACGCGCGGCGCATTTTCTGCGTTGCAATTGGGCGTAAAGGAGGTGAAGCGACTACATCACCGTCAGTCGATTACCGTGTCTTTGTCCACGTCGCTGGCGCTCAAATGGCTTGTCCCGTTGCTAAGTTCGTTTCAGCAAGAGCATCCGGGCATAGCATTACTACTGGACACAAATGATGCTTTTGCAGATTTCGATACATCCGAGGTCGATGTAGCCCTGCGGTTCGGTGAACCCGGTTGGGACGGATTGTATCATGAGCAAATAAGAAATGAGGCGTTGATTGTCGTAGCAGCGCCGTCCCTTGTTGAGAAAATAAGCCTGCCAATGCGCGCCGAAGACATCGCTGATCTGCCGCTTTTGCACGACGCCTTCAACGTCGGATGGGAAAACTGGGCAATGCAAGTTGGGCTGAGCGCTGGTCGGATCAACGCGCAGAGCATCAAGTACGTCGATAGTGCTGTCCTATTGGAGGCCGCGATTGACGGGCAAGGCGTGGCACTGGCGAGACATCTCTTGGCAGAGAGGGACATAGAACTTGGTCGGCTGATCCGTCTCGACCAAAGCAGTGTTCCATTGAATCGTGGGTTATACTTTGTCTGCCGCCCAGGCGATCAAGAGCGGATCACGGTGAGAATTTTCAAGAAGTGGCTCATGTCAATTTGAGTTTTGTGCCTTAACCAAAAGTCAGCGAAAGCGGTCATTGCTCGTGCACCGATTAAATCTGCTTTTCACGCATTTCTGTCGATCCCGCCTACATAGACCGACCTCCGTCCGCACTGAAGCTGCCTAGGTGCCGATCACGACAATCGACGGCTTCGAGCGCAGTCCGAACTTCGCGGATGGTATGGCCCGCCAGGCATATGATTCATTTTCATGTCTTCCGGCCAATTCTCCGAAAATGTCGCTGGACCCGTTGTCGCTGAACCGACGCGGTTTGTGCAGCATGGTTGAGCGATCACCAGCTGGCCGTCGATACCATCGTCGCGATAGCTTCCACATTCAAAATCGCATTCTGGACAACAAACGCAATCAAGCCCGCAATATTTCTTTAGAAAAGTTCCCGTGGTCTCTTGATTGAATAGGTTTCGTAGAACCTTCCAAGCCATCACGCTCCGTAAGAGGAACAGAAGGGGTGCAAACCGACCCGTGGGCGTAACTTATTCCAGCGACACCCAAAGGACCTGAGCATCTTCTTCGCTGGTCGACACACATCCATGACCCATACTGCTGTCATAATAAAGTGAATCACCCGACTTCATCGGCAAGGGGCGATAGTGTTCCGAGATAAAGATCAGCTCACCGCTCAGCACGTACATGAATTCTTCACCTGAATGACGAATCCAGGGGTCGAACTCGGAGATATCACGCGCCCGGATCGTGGCGACATAGGGCAGCATGCGTTTGCTTGTCAGATCCGAACACAGCAACTCGTGCAGATAAGTGGCGGTTTCCCGAAACTCGCCCTGCCCTTTGGCGGTATAGTCCCGCCGACCATTTATGCCTGACTGACCCGACTGAAGAAAAAGTTGCGGGGGTTTCAGGTCCAGCGCCTGTGTCAACCGTCGAACGATCTCAAAACTGGGTTTGGTCTGGTTGTTTTCGATCTTTGACAGGGTCGAACGACCGATGCCTGCCGCGCGCCCGGCCTCTTCCAAAGTCCAGCCTTTTTCCCGACGCGCATCGCGGATGGAACGCCCCAAGGCCGCTCCTTCATCCAGTTCTTCGGGTGTTGCACCCTCGTTTCTTTGGTCTTCGCCCATGAAAATCTCCCTGTTTTTTCAAGATTACATATTCCCCTAGTTGCACGCAACTTCACGAATAAGAGATTTATGTTGCCATAAGGGGATCAATTCCACTATAGGAAACTTAGTTTCGGACCGGAGATTCGAAATCAGAGGAGATGACCATGTTCAAAACGTCGCTTACACAGGCCGATCCGACCATTGCTGCATCGATTGCACGCGAGGGCGCACGTCAGGCCGAACAGATCGAGCTGATCGCATCTGAAAACATCGTCTCTCAGGCTGTAATTGACGCCCAGGGCTCGGTGCTGACCAACAAGTACGCCGAAGGGTATCCCGGCCGCCGCTATTATGGCGGCTGTGAATATGTGGATGAGGTTGAGCAGGAAGCCATCGACCGGTTGAAGCAGTTGTTCGGCTGCGAATATGCAAACGTGCAGCCGCATTCGGGTGCACAGGCCAACGGAGCAGTTAAACTAGCGCTTCTCAGCCCCGGTGACACCATTCTGGGCATGTCGCTGGATGCGGGCGGCCACCTGACCCACGGCGCGAAACCGGCACAATCCGGCAAATGGTTCCGTCCGATCCAATATGGCCTGACCGATGCCGGGCTGATCGACTATGATCAAGTCGAAGCGCTGGCCAAGGCCGAAAAGCCCCAGCTGATCATTGCTGGCGCGTCGGCCTATTCACAAAAGATTGACTTTGCCCGCTTCCGCAAAATTGCCGATGAGGTTGGCGCATGGCTGCTGGCCGACATGGCCCATATCGCAGGTCTGGTTGCAACCGGCCTGCACCCCTCGCCCATTGGTCACGCACATGTCGTGACATCGACCACGCACAAAACCCTGCGCGGTCCGCGCGGTGGAGTCATTCTGACCAATGACGAAGCGCTGGCAAAAAAGATCAATTCAGCCGTGTTCCCTGGCTTGCAGGGCGGCCCGTTGATGCACGTGATCGCAGGTAAGGCCGTCGCCTTTGGCGAGGCGCTGAAACCTGAATTCAAAGAGTACATGCAGCGCGTTGTCGACAGCGCCTCGGCCCTGGCCAACGTGATGATGGCGCGCGGCTGTGACATCGTTTCCGGTGGTACGGAAAACCACCTTATGCTGGTCGACCTGCGCCCCATCGGTGTGAAGGGCAAGGATGCCGAAGCCGCACTAGAGCGTGCGGGCTTCACTTGCAACAAGAACAGCGTGCCCGGTGACCCCGAAAAACCAACCGTTACCAGCGGCATCCGTCTGGGCACGGCGGCCGGTTGCAGTCGGGGATTTGGTCCCGAAGAATTTAAGCAGATCGGCCATCTGATCGGTGACGTGCTGGACGCGCTGGCGCAGAACCCGGATGGGGACGAAGCCGTCGAACAGGCAACCCGCGAAAAAGTGCACGCCCTGTGCGCAAGCCATCCGATTTACTGAAAGAATACGCCATGACCTACGATCTGATTGTCATCGGGGGCGGACCGGGCGGCTATGTCGCTGCAATCCGCGCGGCTCAGCTGGGACTGAAAGTGGCTTGCGTCGAAGGGCGCGGGGCACTTGGCGGCACCTGTCTGAACGTGGGGTGCATCCCCTCCAAAGCGTTGCTGACCTCCTCGGCCAAGTATGCCGAACTTGCACATCTCTCCTCCCACGGTATTGCGGTCGAGGGGGCCAGCATCGACGTGCCCGCGATGATGGGGCGCAAGGACAAGATCGTAGGCGACCTAACCAAAGGTATCGCGTTTCTGTTCAAGAAAAACGAGGTCGACCATATTGAAGGTTGGGCCAGCATTCCCTCGGCCGGTCAGGTCAAGGTGGGCGACGATGTCTATCAGGCGAAAAACATTCTGATCGCCACCGGTTCGGAACCGACTTCTCTGCCTGGGATCGAGATCGACGAGCAGGATATCCTAAGCTCGACCGGTGCAATCGCATTGGAGAATGTACCTGAGCATCTGGTGGTGATCGGCGCAGGGGTGATCGGGCTTGAGCTGGGTCAGGTTTGGGCCCGTTTGGGCGCAAAAGTCACCGTGGTCGAGTATCTGGACCGCGTTCTGCCCGGCATTGATGGCGAAATCGCCAAGCTGGCGCAACGGGCGCTTTCCAAGCGTGGGTTGAAATTCCAACTGGGTCGCGCGCTGAAATCAGTCGAAAAGACCGACGCTAGTCTGTTGCTGACCGTTGATCGCGTTGGCAAAGACAAGGAAGAAGTGATCGAGGCCGATAAGGTCCTGATCGCCGTTGGCCGCCGCCCTGTCACCCGTGGGCTGGGTTTGGAAGAGCTTGGCGTTGCTGTAAGCCAGCGAGGCTTTATCGAGGTGGACGGGACGTTCCAGACCTCGGTTCCCGGCATCTACGCCATCGGCGACTGCGTGCCCGGTCCGATGCTGGCGCACAAAGCCGAAGAGGACGGAGTCGCCTGTGTGGAAACACTGGCAGGTCAAGCTGGCCATGTCGATTACAACACCGTGCCGGGCGTCGTGTATACTGACCCCGAGGTCGCCTCGGTCGGCCTGACCGAAGAAGCGCTGAAAGAGGCAGGTACCGAATATTCGGTTGGCAAGTTCGCCTTCATGGCCAACTCACGCGCCCGATCGACCGGTGAAACCGACGGCGCAGTCAAGGTTCTGGCGGATCCAAGCGGCAAAATCTTGGGTGCCCACATCTGTGGCGCCCATGGCGGCGATTTGATTGCCGAGCTGGTTCTGGCCATGACCAAAGGCGCCACCATCGCCGAGGTTGCCGCAACTTGCCATGCACACCCTGCCATGGGCGAGGCGGTCAAAGAAGCCTGCCTTGACGCCATGGGCCGCGCAATCCACGCCTAAGAGGGACCTGCCAGATGACCATCCAGCTTCGCCCCCGCCACCCTGAAAAGGCCAAGAAGGCAGACAGTGTCATCCCGCGTAAGCCTAAGTGGATTCGCAAGAAAAAGGGCGACAGCGCCGAATATTACGAAACCCGCCGCCTGATGCGCGACCACAATCTGGCAACCGTCTGCGAAGAGGCCGCCTGCCCCAATATCGGCGAGTGCTGGTCCAAGCGTCACGCCACCATGATGATCATGGGCGAGATCTGCACCCGCGGCTGTTCCTTCTGCAACGTGGCCACCGGCCGACCCGATGCACTGGACGCATTTGAACCGGGCCGCGTGGCTGTCGCGGTGAAAAAGCTGGGTCTACGCCATGTGGTGATCACATCCGTTGACCGGGACGATCTGGCCGATGGCGGGGCCGAACATATCGCTCAGACCATCCGTGCCGTGCGCCATCAGAACCCCGGCACAACGGTCGAAGTTCTGACCCCCGATTTCCTGGGCAAAGGCGACGCGGCAGATGTTGTGTTCGACGCCGCCCCCGACGTTTTCAACCACAATCTGGAAACCGTTCCGCACCTGTACCCGTCCGTTCGCCCCGGCGCGCGCTACTATGCCTCGCTGCGGCTGCTGGACGATGCCAAGCGTGCAAACCAAAATATCTTTACGAAATCCGGACTTATGGTAGGTTTAGGGGAAAGTTTGAATGACGTACGGCAGGTCATGGACGATCTGCGCGCGGCGAATGTCGATTTTCTGACAGTGGGTCAATATTTGCAGCCCACGCCAAAGCACCACCCGATTGATCGTTTCTGGTCACCTGACGAATTCGCCCAACTGGAGCAGATCGCGCGCTCCAAGGGCTTCCTGCACGTGTCAGCCACTCCGTTGACCCGTTCCTCGTTCCACGCGGACGAAGACTTTGCCGCCCTCAAGCAAGCCCGTCAGCGGGCTATTGCTAACGGGGCATAAACCTAACGCTATTGGGAGGGAAACCATGGAAGCGTTAAATTCAATCGTAGGGGCCATAAATGGCGTCGTATGGGGGCCGCTGATGTTGGTCCTCATTCTTGGCGTTGGCTTCTTTTTGCAGGTTGGGCTGAAATTCATGCCGATCCTGCGCATTGGCACCGGCTTCAAACTGTTGTTTGCAGGTCGCGAAGGTCAGGGAGACGGTCAGATCAGTCCGTTCAACGCGCTGATGACCTCGCTGTCAGCGACCATCGGCACGGGTAACATCGCCGGTGTGGCCACTGCTGTCTTCCTGGGCGGTCCGGGCGCCTTGTTCTGGATGTGGATGACCGCCCTGGTGGGCATGGCCACCAAATACGCCGAAGCCGTCTGCGCGGTGAAATACCGTGAAAAGGACGAGCTGGGCAACTTTGTCGGCGGCCCGATGTACTACATCAAGAACGGCCTTGGCGCAAAATGGGCGTGGCTGGGCGTGGCATTCGCCCTGTTCGGCGCAATCGCGGCCTTTGGCATCGGCAACGGTGTACAGGCCAACGGTGTGGCACAGGTTCTGGAAGCAAACTTCGGTGTGAACACTTCGGTCACCGGCGTTGTTCTGATGGTCCTGACCGCAGCCGTTATCTTGGGTGGCATCACACGCATTGGTGCAGTTGCCGGTAAGCTGGTTCCGGCCATGGCAATCGCCTACATCATTGCTGGCCTGCTGGTTCTGATCATCAACATCGGCGAAATCGGCAACGCTCTGTCGCTGGTCTTCACCTATGCTTTCACCCCATCAGCTGCCGAAGGTGGCTTTGCAGGTGCAGCCGTTTGGGCCGCCATCCGCTTTGGTGTGGCTCGTGGTGTGTTCTCGAACGAAGCTGGTCTGGGTTCGGCTCCCATCGCTCACGCGGCAGCCGAGACCAAAGGTCCGGTAAACCAGGGCCTGATCGCGATGCTGGGTACGTTCATCGACACCATCATCGTCTGCTCGATCACCGGTCTGGCGATCATCTCGACAGGTGCATGGACCTCCGGTGAATCGGGTGCGGCTTTGACCTCGCTGGCCTTTGCAACCTCTTTGCCGGGCGGCGGTCACCTGATCGCAATTGCTCTGTCGATCTTTGCCTTCACCACCATCCTGGGCTGGTCGTTCTACGGCGAGAAATGCGTCGAGTTCCTGCTGGGCGTCAAATCCCTGCTTCCGTACCGGGTGCTGTGGATCGTTGCTATCTACTTCGGTGCAACCGCAGATCTGGGCTTTGTCTGGCTGCTGGCGGATACGCTGAACGCTATGATGGCCATTCCGAACCTGATTGCCCTGGCATTGCTGAGCCCGATCGTCTTCAAACTGACGAAAGAGTTCTTTGCCTCTGGCGGCAAATCCGAAGAACCGGGCGGCTCACCAGCCGAATAATTCCGGCCCTGACGAAAACGGGGGGCCAACCCGGCCCCCCGCCTTTGAAACAAAATTCCCTATCTCGAGGAGAGACGTGATGGCCACGAAAATCCTGCTGCCTATTGATCACACCGACGACCGCTCGTGGAAACTGGCCTTGCCCGTCGCTTTGGAACAGGCAAAATTCTATGGTGCCGAACTGCATGCGGTCGCCGTAATCCCCGAGATCGTCCAACTGCCGAACTTGCCCGCCAACTATGGCGCAGGCGCCAAAGACCACGTGCGCAATGCGGTTCAGGCTATTCTGGATCATGGCAATGCCTCTGATGTGCCGGTGCATGTCGAAGAAGGCAGCGTCTACCGCGAAATCCTGAAGCTTGCCTACAAGGACGGCTTTGATCTGATCGTCATGGGGTCGACCAAGGGCGATTTCCCGAACTATGAGATTGGCCCGAACCTGGCCCGTGTCGTGCGCAACGCGCATTGCACTGTCATGGTCGTTCGTGACCAATCCCGTTGATTGAAAGGCTGAAACTATGACCGAACCGAAACGCACCCCCCTTTACGATCTCCATGTTGAGTTGGGAGGTAAGC